>NZ_VIFN01000006.1:0-219748 GCF_013183775.1 Halomonas hibernica | reverse complement strand
ACCTTCCCAACAGCTGGCATCAGAACATCCATCTTGAGCAACAGGATGCTGAGGGAAGTGCTTAGACAACATGTGCAAAATACAATAAAAAGTTCAGGAAGGAGGCCCTGCCCAGGCCGCTCCCACCATCGATCATAGTTAAAAAATCATCAGGAAATTCTTATCAGTGCGAATGACGCGGCACGTCAGAGCCCCGACAGCCGATCAGGAAGTCAAAGTCACAGCCTTCATCGGCTTGCAGCACTCGCTCAATATAGAGCTGGCGATAGCCGCCCTGGCTTGCGATGAGGGTCGAGGCCGCCGTGGCATCAAACGCGGCGAGGCGTGCCTGAATCTCCTCTTCACTGACGTCCAGGTGCAGCCGGCCGCTGGCGCAGTCCAATTCAATCCAGTCGCCGTTACGCACCGCGGCCAAGGGGCCACCCGCGGCAGCTTCAGGTGCCACGTGCAGCACCACGGTGCCATAAGCGGTCCCACTCATGCGCGCATCAGAAATACGCACCATATCGGTAACGCCCTGAGCAAGGATCTTGGGCGGCAGCCCCATATTGCCGACTTCGGCCATGCCGTGATAACCGCGAGGCCCGCAGTGTTTCATCACCAGGATATCGTTGGCTTCAACGTCCAGGTCCGGGTCGTTGATGCGCGCTTTGTAATCGTCGAAGTCTTCAAACACGACGGCCCGACCACGGTGTTGCATCAGTTCGGCGGTCGCTGCCGAAGGCTTTAACACCGCGCCATTGGGTGCAAGATTGCCGCGCAGCACGCAGATACCGCCATCTGCGGTCAGCGGGTTATCCAGTGGACGAATCACATCGTCGTTATACAGCGGGGCGTCCTTGACGTTTTCCCACAGGGTTTTACCGTTAACGGTGAGAGCGTCTTTAAAGGGCAGGCGATCAGCGTCCCCCAAGCGTTTTAGTACGGCGGGCAGGCCTCCAGCGTAGTAGAACTCTTCCATCAAATAACGCCCGGAGGGCTGTAAGTCTACCACTGTGGGCGTACCGCGCCCCACCCGGCTCCAATCGTCCAGCTTAAGGTCTACCCCCATCCGCCCGGCAATCGCTTTCAGGTGGATCACCGCGTTGGTGGAGCCGCCAATCGCTGCGTTGGTACGAATGGCATTCTCAAACGCTTCTTTCGTAAGGATTTTGGAGAGCTTTAAGTCTTCATTAACCATCTCGACAATACGGTTACCGGAAAGGTGTGCGAGCACATAACGACGCGAATCCACCGCAGGAATTGCCGCATTGTGAGGTAGTGAGGTGCCCAGGGATTCCGCCATGCAGGCCATGGTAGACGCGGTACCCATGGTGTTACAGGTGCCCGCCGAGCGCGACATGCCCGCTTCAGCGGCCATAAAGTCGTGCAGTGAAATCTCGCCCGCTTTGACCTGCTCAGAAAGTTGCCAGACCACGGTGCCCGAACCGATGTCCTTGCCCTTGTGCTTGCCGTTAAGCATGGGGCCGCCGGTCACGACGATGGTGGGGATATCACAGCTCGCCGCGCCCATTAACAGCGCTGGGGTCGTTTTATCACAACCTACCAGCAGCACCACTGCATCAATCGGGTTGCCACGAATCGCCTCTTCAACATCCATGCTGGCAAGGTTACGGGTAAACATTGCGGTCGGGCGGAGGTTGGATTCACCGCTGGAGAAGACCGGGAATTCCACCGGGTAGCCACCCGCTTCCAGTATGCCCTGCTTTACATGCTCCGCTAGCTTGCGAAAGTGAGCGTTGCAAGGCGTTAGTTCTGACCAGGTGTTACAGATGCCGATAATCGGCTTGCCTTGGAATTCATGGTCGGGAATGCCTTGGTTTTTCATCCAGCTGCGGTACATAAAGCCGTTTTTATCGGCGGTTCCAAACCACTGGGCAGAGCGTAGGGGCGGCTTTCGTTCAGACATGGACGTCTCTCCGTACAATTCGGTAAAAGATAGAAACAAAACAGGAAAAAAGTGTCGTTAGGCGCGCTGACGTCGCGTCTGTTTCCAGCGGTCAAACATTACCGCCAGCAGCAGAATTGCCCCTCGTACCAGGTACTGATAGAACGTTGGTACGTTGAGTAGCCCCATGGCATTCTGCACGCAGCCCATAATCAGTACGCCGACGACTACACCGGTGATAGTGGCAACGCCGCCCGATAGCGCCACCCCACCCAGTACACAGGCAGAAATCACCGCAAGCTCTAGCCCCATGGAGGTATTGGGGTCGCCCAAGCCCATCCGTGAGGCCAGTAACACGCCCACTACGCCTGCAACAACGCCTTGTAAACCAAAGACAATAATCTTGAGTCGGCGGACATTGACCCCCGCGAGCGACGCGGCCTCCGAGTTACCGCCCGTGGCCAGCACATTGCGTCCGAAGGCGGTCATATTGAGCACCACACCGAAGATGACAAAGCAGGCCAACATGGTCCACACCGGCAGCGTCAGGCCTAGAAATGAAGCGCTACCCAGGTCAAAGAAACCCGGCACGGTAATCATCACCGCATCGCCGCCCGAGGTGATATAGGCCAGCCCGCGAACAAACTCCATCGCCGCCAACGTGGCAATCAGCGAGTTAATACCAAACCTGGCAATCACAAACCCGTTAAAGGCCCCCACCGCGCCCCCGGCAACAACGCCACCTATAACGCCGATAAAAACGCTACCGGTGCTAGAGGTCACAACCGCTGCCACTACCCCCGCAAACGCCACGATTGAGGCCACCGAAAGGTCCACCTCGCCCAGCGCCAACACCAGCATCATCGTGGTCGCCAGACTGCCTATCAGGGTGATCGAAAGCAGCAGCCCCACCATGTTTCGCCCGGTAAGAAAGTCGGGGATAAACACCGCTAGGGCGATAAAGAGCAGCATAAAAACGGCGATCAGCCCAGAGGTGTCCAACAGCGTGCGCAGCGGTTTAACGAGCCCTTGGCGCCCCGCAGGGCGCGTTGGCTCAACACCTTCTTGGGTTAATTTGTTCGATGTCATCACAGGTGTCCTGAACGTGTTCGATAATGGGTACCGCTTAGGCGGGTAGTGCCAGGCCTAATAGTCGTTCGGGCGTGGCGGCGTCTCTTGGCACCACGTCGACCAGCTCACCGTCGCGCATCACTGCGATGCGGTCACAGATGGAGCTAACTTCGGCAAGGTCGCTGGAAATCACGACAATGCTTTTTCCCTGCTCGGCCAAGTCGTAAAGCAGGCTATAAATGTCTCTACGCGCGCCCACATCAATCCCACGCGTGGGCTCGTCCATTACGAAAAGGTCAATCTCTTCCGCGAGCCAGCGGGCCAAAATTACCTTTTGCTGATTGCCCCCGGATAGCTTGCCTATCGGTGCCCGATAGCTGGGGGTTTTAACGCTAAGCTGCTGAATATAGGCTTCAGCATTGCGTCGTTCGCGGCCAGGGTGACGGAAAACACCCCAGCGCTTAAAAAACCGCCGACAGCTGATATTGAGGTTGTCGGCAACGCTCGCCACGGGGAAAATCCCTTGAGATTTACGGTCCTCCGGGCACATGGCGATACCAGAACGAATCGCCTCTGCGGGACTTTTAAAGCGTCGCGATTCGCCCTGGAACGTCACGCTACCTGCTTTAGGCGCTTCCACCCCGCATACCAGCCGCAATAGCTCACTGCGACCGGCGCCTACCAGGCCAAACAAGCCAAATACCTCGCCACGCTTTACGGAGAAGCTAACCGGTGCATTCAGGCCGCGCCCTTGAATCTCGTCAACAGACAGCACCACATCGCCCTGCTCGCGGGCGCGATAGCCGTACACGTCATCGATGTCCCGCCCCACCATCTCGCTAACCAATAGATCATGCGTCAGCTGCGACATATCTTCGTGGGTACGAATATGCTGGCCGTCGCGAAAGATAGTGACCGCATCGCACATCTCAAACACTTCTTCCATGCGATGGGTCACGTAGAGCACCACCCGCCCCTCGTCGCGCAGGCGTTTGACGATGCGTTTAAGCTGACGGATTTCCTGAATGGAAAGGCTACTGGTAGGTTCATCGAAAGCGATAACGCGGGCATCACGCAGCAATGCACGGCCAATCTCAATCATCTGCTGCTGACCGATAGAGAGATCGCGCACCTTGGTCGAGGGATGAATGTCACCCTCGCCAAGGTCAGCCAGAATCGCCAGCGCCCTTTCCCGCATCTTTCGCCGGTTCACAAACCCCTGACGCGTAGGCAGCTGGCCCAGCAGCAGGTTTTCAGCGACCGACATATTGGGCGAGAGCGTTAGCTCCTGGTAGATAATGGCGATCCCTTCGCGTAATGCTTCACGAGCATTGCTGAACACGTGGCGCTGTCCATCAATCCAGAGAGCCCCCTCTGCAGTGCGGTTCACCCCGCTAAGCACCTTCAGCAACGTCGACTTACCCGCGCCGTTTTCGCCCATCAGCGCATGCACTTGGCCGGTATGAGCAGCAAAGCTCACCCCATCCAGCGCGCGCACCCCAGGGAATACAACACTGATATTGTCAAAGCGAAGATATGGATCAGACATACGTGAGCACTCCACCAAATAGCCCGTCACAAAAAGTCAGTTACAGACCGAGCGCGTCGCGCACTTCTTCCCAGTTATCACGCGTCATTAACGTACCGGACGTTTCTGTAATCGCCTGAGGCTCCTGGTCTTCGCTGATCCAACGGTAAAGGTCTTCAGCCGTTTGTCGACCGTGCATGGTAGAACTCACCGCAACGGTGCCGTGGAAGCCCGTGGGGTTGTCGCGGGAAAACTCAGCAAATGCCGCGCCTGAACCATTGATGCCCACCCCAATGACATCCTCAGCGGCCAGGCCGTACTGTTCGGTCGCCCGAACGCCCCCCAGCACACTCTCTTCATTCAGCGCGTAGATTACCCAGTGCTCATAATCACCGCGCTGAGAAAGCACCGGTGATGCAGCGGAAAATGCACCACTCGTATCCGTACTTTGTTGAGGCGCATCGAAGATGTTCTCTTCGGGGAAGCCCGAAGCAAGCAGCGCTTGGGTCGCTCCATCCGTCCGTTCAACGGCAGTCGGTAGCTCGTTATTGGTAATACGCAGCGCACCTACGTTCTCAACATCCCAGCCACGGGCTTCCATTTCGGCGGCAATTGCCTCACCAACCTGCTGGCCAATTTTGGTGCCGGACATACCCAGGTGCGGTACGCCTTCCATAGGCTCACCACTGGCGTTAACAAACTGGTCATCGACGGTCACCACTTTCATGCCGTACTGTTCGGCGCGATTCATGATCGCAGGCCCAAGACGTACATCTGGCGGGCAAATGACAAACCCTTGAGCGCCTTGTGAGTAAAGGTTATCAATCGCGCTAAGCACCTCTTGACCATCTTCACCACCCAGACGAACAACCTGGAATCCAAGCTCCTCACCCGCCTCTGTAGCGGCGCGCTGTTCGTTAATAAACCAGGCTTGTTCCGGCTTTTTGACGATAAAGCCCATCTTCACGTCGTCCTGTGCCTGCACAGAACCCAGCGAGGCCAGCATGACGGCGCTACCCAGCGCCAGGCGCGTAAACGTGGTTACGATGCTCATTGTTGTGCTCCTGATGTTCCAATTATTATTGATGTTATTGCTGCAATCACTGTCTGCTGCTCGTCAGGCACTTGGCTAGGCGTCCATATCGTCCTGGGCAGAGAAGCGGAAGGTGGTACGTGAACGGTAGGTCTCTCCTGGCTGTAGCACCGTGCTGGGAAAGGCATCCTGATTAGGCGAATCGGGAAAATGCTGCGTTTCCAGTGCAAAGCCAGAGCGCTGCGGATAGGCATTGCCACTTTTGCCCGTTAAATCACCGGCCAAAAAATTCCCCGAATAAAATTGAATACCAGGCTCAGTGGTTTCAATTTCCAACAGCCGTCCACTTTGTGGCTCCCACACCCTAGCGGCCATCACCAGATCGCCTTGCTCGGCGTTATCTCGGTTAAGCACAAAGTTATGGTCGTAGCCCTGCCCAAAGCGCAGTTGATCGTTATCTTGCTCAATACGCTCGCCAATCGACGTGGCCTGGGTAAAATCGAACGGCGTGCCTTCAACAGGCTGCAGCTCGCCCGTCGGAATCAATGATTCACTCACCGGGGTAAAGGCATCGGCATTGAGCATAAGCTGATGATCAAGGATGGAGTCGTTTCCTTCACCCTTAAGGTTGAAGTAACTGTGCTGGGTAAGATTGACGGGCGTTGCCTTGTCGGTCTCGGCCTGGTAATCGACAATCAGTTCATTTTGATCGGTAAGGGTATACGTCACTTCAACCGTCAGCTCTCCAGGATAGCCCTCTTCGCCATCCTCACTGACATAGCTCAACACCAGCCCCGTCCCTTCCTCATTTTCAAAAGGCTCGGCCTGCCAGAGCACACGATCAAACCCTTGCTCGCCGCCGTGCAGGTGGTTATCACCATCGTTGGTGGCTAACGAGTAAGTTTCACCCTCCAGCGCAAACTGACCTTCGGCGATACGGTTGCCGTAGCGGCCGATGAGTGCGCCAAAGTAGGGATTAGCTTGCTGGTAAGTGTCAGACAGATAACCATCCAGCGATTCAAAACCCAGCGCGATATCGTCAATATTTCCGTCTACGTCAGGTACTTTCAGGGATACGATTGTGCCCCCGTAATTAATGACCTGAAGCTCAACGCCATTGGCGTTCGTCAGCCGGTAGCTTTGCACCTCACGGCCGTCCGGCAACTGGCCGAACGTCGATTGTTCGACGGCGTTCTCTGCTTTACTGTTCGCCATGGGTTCCTTATCACTTTGGGCCTGGGCTACGTTTGTCATCAGCGCGATGACGCCTGCGCTCAGTAACAATCTTGAGCCAACGCTACCTGTATGAGAGGGCATGGTGTTCCTCCTGTTAACATCGTTATTGTTATTCGTGCGGTATGCGGTTCACTACCAGGTTCATTACCAATTTTTCCACTACACGCCCTACACTAGACAGCTCTTAGATAACTAACCAATATAGGAACACGTTAATTCCGATACACTTATTGTTATCAAAAGCACTGAAAGGCTTATTCCATGAGCGTTCTTGACAGTAACTGGTTTCTCAACGCTCGACTAAAGTTGCGTCATTTTCAGCTATTTTTGGCGCTTGACGAGCACCGCAACCTGCATCGTGCCGCTGCCCAACTCAACATGAGCCAGCCCGCAGCCTCAAAACTGCTCAGCGACCTGGAAGCCAAGCTGGGGATTCGCCTTTTCGAGCGCCACCCACGTGGTTTAACACCCAACTGGTATGGCGAAATCATGATTCGCCACGCGCATAGCGTGCTGTCGGCATTGCGGCATACCGGTGAGGAGTTAACCGCCTTACGCGACGGAAATATGGGCACCGTGGCAGTGGGAACAGTCATGGCACCCGCCGTTACGCTACTCACCAGCGCTATCGAGCGGGTACATAGAGACCGGCCGGGGCTTAAAATCAGTGTGGATGTGGATGTCAGCAAAGCGCTGGTGCCACGTTTGCTGGAAGGTGAGCTGGATTTCGCCATTACGCGTATCCCATCAGGCGTGGATGTAGAGCGCTTCGTATTTGAAGAAATTGGCGAAGAAGAGCTGTGCTTTGTGTGTCGAGAAGGGCATCCGCTAGCGGGCAAAACTCCACTGAGCCTCACTGATATGGCCGCCTACCCGTGGTCTTTACAGCCACCCGGCGCGCTGATGCGTCAACGGGTAGATAGTCTGTTTTTACATCATCAGGTAGCACCGCCAAGTCAGGTCGTCGACACCGCGGATGTATTTGTATCTTTAGCACTGGTCGATAAATCCAACACCATTACGGTGACCACACGCGAAACGGCGGACCTGCTTTGCGCCCCTCAGCGCTTTCATCTCCTCCCATTCAGTGAAACGCTCAGCGTACAGCCTTATGGTCTGGTCAGCTTACGCCACCAGCGGCTCTCGCCGGGGGCTGCAGTACTGATGAGCACTCTGCGCGAAATAATCGCCCACAATGCTCAACTGAAAAATAGCCATCGGTAAACGGAGCCAGCTATCTGTGCCTGGTCTTAGCGCTTGACCTTAGCACTTAGACTTAGTGTGAGTGCCGCGGCACTTCCGAACCCCGACAGCCGACCAGGAAGTCAAAGTCACAGCCCTCATCCGCCTGTAGCACATGCTCGATATAAAGCTGGCGGTAGCCGCCCTGACTTGCGATTAGCGTTGAGGCTTCTGTCGGGTCACTTTCGGCCAGGCGTGCGGTAAGTTCGGCGTCGCTAATATCCAGATGCAGCCGCCCGCTGGCGCAGTCGAGTTCGATCATATCGCCGTTGCGTACCGCGGCTAACGGACCACCCGCCGCGGCTTCCGGGGCCACATGCAGCACTACGGTGCCATAGGCGGTGCCGCTCATCCGGGCGTCGGAGATACGCACCATATCGGTCACCCCCTGGGCAAGGATCTTGGGCGGCAGGCCCATATTGCCGACTTCCGCCATGCCGTGATAGCCGCGTGGCCCGCAGTGCTTCATGACCAGAATATCGTTGGCTTCAACGTCCAGGTCCGGGTCGTTGATGCGTGCCTTGTAATCGTCGAAGTCTTCAAACACAACCGCACGACCACGATGTTGCATCAACTCGGCGGTTGCCGCGGAGGGCTTTAATACCGCGCCATTCGGCGCCAGGTTGCCACGCAGTACGCAAATCCCGCCATCTGCGGTGAGCGGATTATCCAGCGGGCGGATGACCTCGTCGTTATACAGCGGGGCGTCCTTGACGTTTTCCCACAGGGTTTTGCCGTTGACGGTTAATGCATCCTTAAAGGGTAAGCGATCCGCCTCACCCAGGCGTTTGAGCACGGCGGGCAGGCCCCCCGCGTAGTAGAACTCCTCCATCAAGAAGTGCCCTGAAGGCTGCAGATCGACCACCGTAGGCGTACCACGTCCTACCCGGCTCCAGTCATCTAATTGAAGATCGACCCCAATCCGCCCGGCGATGGCCTTGAGGTGAATCACGGCGTTGGTCGAGCCGCCTATGGCGGCGTTGGTGCGGATGGCGTTATCAAAGGCTTCTTTAGTTAGTATTTTGGAGAGTCTCAAGTCTTCATTGACCATCTCGACAATCCGGTTGCCCGAGAGGTGGGCGAGCACGTAGCGGCGCGAATCCACCGCCGGAATCGCGGCGTTGTGGGGTAGCGAAGTGCCTAATGACTCAGCCATGCAAGCCATGGTGGAGGCGGTACCCATGGTGTTACAGGTTCCTGCCGAGCGTGACATGCCCGCCTCAGCGGCCATAAAGTCGTGCAGCGAAATCTCACCGGCCTTGACCTGCTCAGAAAGTTGCCAGACCACAGTGCCCGAACCGATGTCCTTGCCCTTGTGCTTACCGTTGAGCATCGGCCCGCCGGTGACCACGATAGTGGGGATATCGCAGCTCGCCGCGCCCATTAATAGTGCCGGAGTGGTTTTATCACAGCCGACCAGCAGTACCACTGCATCAATCGGGTTGCCACGAATAGCTTCTTCTACATCCATACTCGCCAGGTTGCGGGTAAACATCGCAGTGGGGCGCAGGTTCGATTCGCCGTTGGAGAACACCGGAAATTCGACTGGGTAGCCTCCCGCCTCTAATACCCCTTTCTTCACATGCTCAGCCAGCTTGCGAAAGTGGGCGTTGCAGGGCGTGAGTTCCGACCAGGTATTGCAGATACCGATGATCGGCTTACCCTGAAACTCGTGGTCGGGAATCCCTTGGTTTTTCATCCAGCTGCGGTACATAAAACCGTTCTTGTCGGCAGTGCCAAACCACTGGGCTGAACGTAGATAAGGTTTATTTTCTTTAGATGCATCGCTCATTATCTCTCCTTTACCACTCGTTGCCAGTCACTAAGTCTTTTGTCGTTACCGTAAAAACACACGACCTGAATCAGATGATTAGTTAAACCAGAGTGAATACCAGCCAGGATAAGCCGAAGGCCATTAGTGATATGCCAATCGAAATCACCGTCCAGGTTTTAAGCATGGTTTTAGTATCGACACCTAGAAAACGCCCCACTAACCAGAACCCTGAATCGTTGACATGGGAGTAGCCGATTGCGCCAGCAACGATTGCCACCGCAATACAGGCTGTCGCTAATCCTGAAAGAGAAGGGTCAGCCAACACGACGGGGGCCATGATGCCCGCAGCAGTAGTTCCTGCGACGGTCGCAGAGCCCTGCGCAATACGGATGACCGAAGCGATGACGTAGCCTGCCAGGATAATAGGCAAGCCATAGTTTTGAAGGCTCGCCGCTAACGCATCACCGATACCGCTCGCGGTTAGTACGCCACCGAACATTCCCCCAGCACCGGTAATAAGAATAATGCTGCAAACGGGCGAAAGCGCTTTTTCAACGGTTTCATTAATAGAGCCAATGGCCTTGCGCGCTGACGATCTAATGACCAGCAACCACATCGCGACACATGTGCTGATCAACATGGCAATCGGTGTTTCACCGATCAATATCAAGCCTTGCAAGATCGGGTTTTCAGCATCAACGACTCCACCTTCAGACAGCGTTGTAAGACCGGTATTGAGGAAGATGAGTACGAGTGGCAATAACAACACTAAAAGTACGGTACGAAATGCCGGGCGTTTATCGACAGGCATCTCTTCATTACTTTCGCCCATCAGGCTGGGGACGGGTTGAAACGGCATACGGTTAGCGAGTACAAGCGATAGACGGTAGCCCATCAAATACCAGGTAGGTAAACCGACCAGCAGCGCAATAAACAGTACTTTCCCAATATCAACCTGAAGGAAAACTGCCGCGGCTACCGGCCCTGGATGTGGCGGTACCAGCGCATGCATGACCAAAAAGGCACCTGCCGCCGGTAAGCCGTATAGCAATAGCGATGCTTTAAGCTCTCTTGCCACGGAATAAATAACCGGCAGCATGACGACGAAAGCCGCATCAAGAAAGATGGGGAAGCCAAATAGCAAGCACGCAATTGATAAGCCCAAGGGTGCTCGGCTATGGCCGAATAAACGAATCAAGGTATCTGATAATACCTGGGCGCCCCCTGAGACAGCAACGATTCGCCCCAGTACTGCACCAAAGCCAATCAATAGCGCAACATTGCCTAAGGTGTTACCAAAACCACCCAAGAGCGTTGGAACTAAATCTTCCCCTGTGATACCCGTCGCTAGCGCAGTACCAATACTCACGATCACCAGCGCGAAAAATGGATGAAGACGTACCCTGATGATCAATACCAACAAAATAACGATGGCAGAAGCTGCTATCAGCATCAGGGCAAGGGTAGAAGCCCCCAATGTTTGAGTGGTTTCTAACATGGCGTTTTCCTAAGGTTTGTCGTTATTCATGCTGCGATATATCGCAGCTATACAAAGCAAACGCACTATAAGCAGCTAATTGATAACCAACAAATATATGAACCCTCTAAAATCAATATCATTTTAGTTATCAAACGAGGGATAAAGCCTGATTTATGGGACATAGCCGAAGAGGCCAGACATTGTTAGGTGAGACTAAAGTTGCCCCAGACCGAGAATAAATTAATGCCTTTACATCACGGAGTTATGCTGCCTTGAGCATAGTCAAAGAGTAGTAGGCGATTAAGCAGGCTATGGAAGCACGCTTAAGTATCAGGGTTTGCCATGCACCAAGGCTTGGGAAATATTGAACGTACGCCACCACGGTTTCCGGCAAGCACGATGGCGGCGTAAACAAGCGTTTATGAGGAAGTTTTCAGCAAGCTACCCCGTGCTTTATTAATGCAGATCATGCTGATGCCCTTTCAGATTTACGCTTCTGATAGCGATAGGCTTTAATCAACAAAGGTGAGCACCACAGCAAGATGACCGCAATGCCAAGCCCGGCACTGATGGGCCTTGCAAAGAAGCTGGTCAGGTCGCCACCGGTTCGCAACATGGCGCTCATAAAGTTGTTTTCAACAACGGAGCCCAGTACCAAACCGAGTATGGCGGGCGCCATAGGGAAGTCATTGACGGCAAGCAAATAGGCCACTAAGCCAACGATGAGCATTAACCAGATATCCACAACGCTATTGTTGATAGCGAAAGCACCCACAATGCAAAAGCACAATATAATGGGCATCAATACTCGACTGGGTGTAAGGATGAAAAGTTTTGACAATCTAATGGCTATATATCCAACAGGTAGCATCATCAAATTAGCCAATATAAACACAATGAAAAGTGCATAGATTAGGCCACTCCCATCCATAAAAATGGTGGGGCCGGGGTTCATCCCCTTCATATATAAAACGCCAATCACGATAGCGGTAATGGAGTCGCCGGGAATCCCGAAGACCAGAGCGGGCACCCATGCGCCACTGATCCCGGAATTATTGGCCGAGCTGGCATCGACAATGCCCTCGATATTACCGGTACCATATTTGGAACTGTCTTTTGACCTGCCTTTTCCCACACCATAAGAGATCCAGGCGGCGATATCCGCACCCGCACCGGGTAGCGCGCCAATCATTGTGCCGATTGAGCTGCCACGCACCATATTGCGCCAATAACGTTTAATGTGTCTCGGCACATTGTGGAAAACACTATCCTTATCAACAACGCTGATGGTTTTGTTCTCGGATTTTGATCCGTAGTAACTCATCAGTTCATTGAGGGCAAACATACCGATCATAACGGGTATGAAGTTAACGCCAGCCATAAGATCGGGCACTCCAAATGTGAAGCGAGGAGCACCACTCATCATATCTAGCCCTACCGTTGATAGCAGGACGCCAAACAGCAGTGACAGAAATGCTTTTGTTCTAGAGCCTACAGAAATAAAAATTGAGCAGCTTAGCCCCAATACCGCGAGCCAAAAGTATTCAAACGCACTGAACTTGAGCGCTACTTCCGCAAGTGACTGAGCAACGACAATCAAAATGATGGTGCCAAAAATACCGCCAAAAACGGAGCAGACCAGATTAATACCCAGTGCTTCCCTTGCCCTGCCCTTTTTCGCTAACGCATGTGATTCACCTACATAGGCAGCAGAGGCAGGTGTGCCTGGTATATTGAGATACGTACCGGGAATATCTCCCGCAAATATTGCCATGGCCGATGTGGTTACAATGGCAGCAATAGCGGGAATAGTGTCCATATAGAAGGTTAAAGGGACTAATAGTGCGACAGCCATTGTTGCCGTAAGCCCAGGCACGGCACCAACAAATATGCCGAATAATGAAGCTGCCAAGATAACCAAGATGGTATCAACATTTAAAACCAGCCCCACTCCATTCATCAAGATATCCATGGCAGGCTACCCCCTAATAAAATCCCTTGCGGCAATGGGATAAGCAAATAGTGCGAGAAAATAAAGTAAATGGCGGATGACATAACCACCGAGGTTACCAGAGCCACGTAAACCCTTGTTTTTCTCAATAACATGAGCAAAAACATAATGATCATTATGGTAAGCATTGCCCCCAGGTAATCGCTTGCCAGGATATAAAAAACGATCGCTATGGGGGGCAGCACCATCGCCCAGCTTATTTTTTCAGACGGCGGGGTAGCGAATGTCGGATCATCCTGTATTTCTTGAGCAGCCGCTTTTCGTCTCTGCCATAGCGCATTTAAGGTAAGTACCGCGCCGCCGATGCAAAATCCCCCTCCAACGAGAGAGGGGAACAGAGAAGGCCCATACTGAAGGCTGGGTAGAGTAGGAAATTGCTGGGCTGTGATAATCGTCACAACCCCTGCAATCATAAATCCTAGGCCGGCGAAAACATCTCTCATTGTCATTCCTTAGTTAGCCAAGCCAACTTGTTCAACAATTTCACCGAGAATACCGTCCATCTCTTCCATCATTTGGCCAAATTCTTCCGCATTGCGCCACTCGGTTCCAAACCCTCTCTGTGTCATGAAATCCTGGTACGTATCGCTTTGATAAGCAGCCTCGAGAGCTGACTCAAGCGTTGCGACAACCTCTGGGTCCATCCCTTGGGGACCGACGATGCCTCGCCACGCACCTACTTGGTAGTCACTACCCACTAGTTCGTTGGCGGTAGGAATATCGGGGAAGGCTGAAAGACGCTCTGCAGCCATGACGGCAAAACTTTTTACACGTCCTGCATCCATCATCGAACGAGCCTCAGGCACCGACGTAGAAACAATATCGATCCCTCCAGATGCCAGCTCCATCATCGCGGGCGCCGAACCTTCGCTGGGGATCCAGATAACCTGATCGGCGGGAATGTCCTGGTCCATCAAAAAGCCTGTAAAGGCCAGATGCCAGATCCCCCCCTGCCCGGTTCCCGAAGCGGTAAAGCTACCTTTCGGCTCAGTACGAACAACCTCCAGCAACGCATCCAGACTCTCGTATGAAGAATCAGCGGCGACCTGGAGACCCGGGGAGTCGTAGTTGATTTGCGCGATGGGCGTGAAGTCTTCGTAGGTAAGCTCTGTCAAGCCTTGCCAATGCATAGTGTTAACTTCAACAGTGGCTAAGCCGAGCGTGTAGCCGTCAGGTGCTGCGTTAAGTATGGCGGTATGCCCAACCACGCCGCTGCCGCCGGTACGATTCACCACGTTGACGTTCTGACCCAACTCCTCCTCCAAGGCGCGGGCAATGGTCCGCGCTGTTGCATCAGTACCGCCACCTGCAGCCCAAGGCACAATCAGCGTGATGGGGCGTTCTGGATAATCCGCCAGAGCTGAGCCAGAGGTCACCATCACAACTGCCGCTAAACTTGAAATACAGAGCGTCTTAAGAGAACGGTTTGTAATTATCATGTTTACTTCCTCTGGTAATTGCTTACCTACGTTTTATAGTGGCTAAGATGCCTTAAAGCGCCTTATATCAGTACGTTCTGGTTGACGGCTGAGGTGGCAGCTCTTTATAGCGAGCAAGCGTTGCCAGCGCTCCCTGACGGAGCAGGCTGATATCAATACCCACCGCAATAAATTGACAGCCTAACGCCTGGTAGCGACGTGCATCCTCCTCTAACGGCGCCAAAATCCCTACCGGCTTGCCTGCCGCATGAACTGTGTTAATCACTTTCTGTATCGCGCTCTGGACATCGGGGTGGCCAGGATTGCCGGGATACCCCATTCCCACCGAAAGATCTGCCGGACCAACAAAAACCGCATCGACGCCGTCAGTGGCGGCAATGGCTTCTGCCTGCTCAACACCTTTAGGTGACTCAACCTGGACAATCAGACAAAGCGACTCATGCGCCTTGTTCAGGTAGTCATCCACGCCATCCCATCGGGTTGCACGCACCAGCCCGCCGCCCACACCGCGTATGCCACGCGGCGGGTACCGCGTTGCCCGTACCAAGGCGGCCGCTTGATCAGCACTTTCCACCATCGGCACCATCAATGTTTGCGTACCTATATCCAGTAGCTGCTTGATCAACGCAGGGTCATGATTAACGCTACGCACAACGGGGGCAGATGAGTAAGGTGCCACGGCCTGCAGTTGGGCCAGAATAGTGGGTACCGTATTCGGGGCATGCTCACCATCGATTAGCAGCCAGTCGAACCCGGTGTTAGCGATTATTTCAGCGGCATACCCCGTCGCAAAGCCAGCCCAGCAACCCCACATGGGTTCGTGCTTGACCAGCATGTTTTTAAAGGGATTAGTGGGCAATTGCATGCATTAACTCCTTTGGAAGGCAGATGAAAACCACTGACTGAAGATCACCTACATCATTGACTGACCAAGTTTTATAAGCGCTGGCTTCTTGAACGCTACGTCTTCGTCTATGCCATAGCGCGAATACGGCCTGTTTAAGACACACTCCTCCCGGTGAGAAAGGAGGAAAGCAAGGGTCGTATAAACGAGGCAAATCAGGAAATGGTTAAGTAGTGGCGGTTTCTACAACAGATCCTGTTGTGAGAAACCGCCTACCAAGTCGTGCCTCAGTTAGCTAAGCCAACCTGTTCAACAATTTCACCAAAGACGCTGTCCATCTCTTGCATCAGCTGCCCGAACTCTTCCGCGTTACGCCATTCGGTGCCAAAGCCTTGCTGATCCATAAACTCTTGATAGGTATCGCTGTTGTAAGCAGCTTCTAATGCTGCCTCAAGCGTTGCCACTATCTCTGGGTCCATGCCTTTAGGACCGGCGATACCTCGCCACTCGCCCACTTGATAGCTACTGTCGATTAACTCGTTGGTAGTGGGAGTATCAGGAAAACTGGGTATACGCTCAGGCGACATGACCGCAAAGCTTTTAACCCGACCGGCTTCCATCATTGAGCGGGCTTCAGGCACAGAGCTTGGTACGATATCAATACCCCCAGATACCAGCTCTACCATCGCTGGCGCCGCACCTTCACTAGGAATCCAGGTCACCTGGTCGGCGGGAATATCCTGATCCATCAAAAAACCCGCAAAGGCTAAGTGCCAAACACCGCCTTGACCGGTACCTGAGGCAGTAAACGTGCCTTTAGGCTCAGTACGTATAGCGTCGAGAAGTTCTTCAAGGCTTGCATAAGGGGAGTCTGCGGCGACCTGTATGCCGGGGAAGTCATAGTTGATTTGCGCAATCGGCGTAAAGTCTTCATAGGTAAGGTTGGTTAAACCCTGCCAATGCATCATGTTCACTTCACCGGTCGCCAGGCCAAGCGTATAGCCATCCGGCTTGGCATTGATCATGGCAGTATGACCAACAACGCCACTGCCCCCGGTGCGGTTAACAACGTTAACGTTCTGGTCCAGCTCCTCTTCCAGTGCACGGGCGATAGTACGCGCTGTCGCATCAGTACCGCCGCCCGCAGCCCAGGGCACAATCAGCGTAATAGGACGTTCTGGATAATCCGCAAGGGCTGCGCCAGAGGCCACCAGAACCGCTGCCGCTACGCTGGAAGCGAGGAGTGTCTTGATCTTGAGAGAATGGTTTGTAATTGTCATATCCACTTTCCTTTAGTCGTTAACTGCCTGGATTCGATTATGGTTTTTTGAAACTGCCGGGTTCCATCCTTTATTGCGATCCTGCCAAAAACTTCCTTTATTTCTATTAAGTCGATAAACCTTATCTTTTAGAAAGCCTCATTAAGCATCTTGAAAAAGTCTTCTCTGGAAGGTGCACGTGGGTTGGTAGCCGTAGAGTGGTCTTCCAATGCCCACTGTGCCACTTGGTCTAAATGTTCTTCTCTAACGCCCATTTCACTCAGGCTGGAAGGCATTCCCAACTTAGCATTGAGCTTTACAAACGCTTCGGCTAAATCGTCCCCCTGAGCAAGCCCCATCGCGTCTTTGAGGCGAGCAAATTTTTCCTCGCAATCACGCTGGTTAAACCTGAGAACAGTCGGCATTAGCACGGCATTGAGCGTGCCGTGGTGAAGTTTTAGCTCATGCAGCCCGCCTAATGCATGGGATAGAGAGTGAACCGCCCCCAACCCTTTCTGAAACGCCATGGCACCTTCCAGAGCCGCCATCATCATTTCATTTCTAGCGGTTAAGTTAGTGCCGTTTTCAACCGCCTCGACCAGATAGGCACTTGCGCGCCTCAGGCCGTCCAATGCAATCGCTTCAGCAGGAGGGTTCACTTTAGGGCTTAAAAAGGTTTCAACGCAGTGAGCGATAGCATCCATGCCCGTTGCGGCAGTTAGAAACGGCGGTAAACCGAGTGTTAAACGTGGGTCGCAGATAGCAACTGAAGGAATCAGATACGGGGAAAGAAAACCCAGTTTCCGCTCATCGTTCATAGTAATCAGGGAAGCTCGCCCCACCTCACTGCCCGTCCCCGCGGTGGTGGGTACCGCAATCAGCGGCAGCACATCGGCATTGATCTTAGCGACCCCACCCTCAATCGCCGCGTACTGGCGTAATGGAGCGGGGTGGTTAAAAAGTAAAGCGACCGCTTTAGCCAAATCAATGCTGGAGCCACCGCCCACGGCTACGATGCCATCACACTGGTTTTCTCGTAGGAAAGACAGGGCTTGCTCTACAGCAGCTTCAGTAGGATTGGAAGGCGTGCCATCGAAAACGCAGGCTTTTTCATTAAACTCTTCAGAAAGCTCTGCAGATTCAATCACCTGCGTAATAAGAGGAGTACTGCTCAGCCCCTTATCAGTCACAAATAAAGGCCTTTTCACCTTAAGCAACTGCAGCTCATTCGCTAGCTCCGCAATTGCATTCTCACCGAACTGAATTTTTGTTAAGTAGTTGATGATGTAGGGCATTTTCATTTCTCATTATTGTTTTGCTTGAAACCAAATATGCATCTTGCTTAAAGGTGTCATACAGCATACCTACATGACAATAGTTTATTGATGATTTTTTGGCCACTCATGCCTTATAGGAAAAAGTGACAGGAAAAGATATTAATTAAAATCGTTTTAAATCATCACTCTACCTATCACTACCAGTACGCTAAAACTCAACATTTGGTTAACGATACTCCTTCCCATAGGGGTTCAATATTCAACCTTTGAAAGCAATCTAGGTCAAATGAACATTGTCTTCAATGTCCATTATATAGAACGATAGTCTAATCGACGTACGCGGCCTGCTTGTTAGAGTGCATCTACAATGACCGCTTTTGAGCTTGCGCTTGGCTCCTGTATCGAAAGCTCAATAACCAGTTTGAGGTAAACAATGGATCTCATTAATTCCCCGTCAGTTATTATTCAGCTCAACCCGCGGGATAACGTGGGCGTAGCCTCGAAAGCGGTACCCAACGGGTTTCCAATTGATAAAAATGGCACACTTGCTAAAGAGAATATCGATGCTGGTCATAAAGTTGCGTTAACTAACATCAATAAGGGCGAGGCTATTTATAAATATGGCCAACTTATTGGGATAGCGGCACAGGATGTAGAACCCGGTGAGCATGTGCACACCCACAACCTCACCATGATAGAACTCGATTCCTCATTAAAAGATTTTCAGCCTCACCCGCAAACAGACACCACAAGTAGTTCACGGACCTTCCAGGGTTTTCAACGTGATGATGGTAGCGTGGGCACGCGTAACTACATTGGTATTCTGTCGACCGTTAACTGCTCCGCGACGGTAGCGAAAGCAGCGGCAGACACACTCAATCAGTCTGACGAACTCAGCCAGATGGGCTTCGATGGCGTCGTCGCAATCACCCATGGCTCGGGCTGTGCCATGAATACGGACTCAGAAGGCTTTTCCTTTCTTGAGCGCGTCATCGCCGGTTATGCCCAGCATCCCAATTTTGCCTTCGTACTCATTATCGGTTTGGGCTGTGAGACCAACCAGGTCAAAACACTCGTCGCAAAAAAAGGCTTAGAAGACGCCTCGCGGCTTGCTTACTTTAATATTCAGGATGCGGGAGGCACTCGCACCAGTATTAAAACCGCGTGCGATCACATCATGCAGATGGCTGCTCAGCATGGGCAGATGCGGCGTGAACCTGCACCCCTAAAGCACCTAGTGGTGGCACTGCAGTGCGGCGGCTCAGACGGTTATTCAGGGATTACGGCGAATCCTGCGCTTGGCCACGCGGCTGATCTTATCGTGCAACACGGGGGCAGCGTGATCCTTGCAGAAACTCCCGAGATTTACGGCGCTGAGAATCTTTTGATAGACCGCTCTATCAATGAAAACGTCGCGCAAAAACTGCTTGATCGTATTACATGGTGGAAACATTACACCGAAATAAATGGTGCTGAATTAAACAACAACCCGTCGCCGGGCAATAAAGCAGGCGGGCTTTCGACGATTCTTGAAAAGTCCCTAGGAGCCGTTGCGAAAGGTGGCAGTTCAAGCCTAAACGACGTGCTGCACTATGCCGAAAAGATAACCACTCGTGGCTTTAACTTTATGGATAGCCCGGGCTACGACCCCGTTTCTGTAACTGGGCAAATTGCTTCTGGGTCAACGGTTGTCTGTTTTACTACCGGACGTGGATCGGTTTCAGGTTTTAAACCCGCGCCCTGCCTGAAGCTCGCAACCAATACCTCCATGTATGAGAAAATGCATGAAGACATGGATATAAATTGTGGCGTTATCGTCGATGGCACTGCCAGTGTAGAAGACGTCGGGGAACAGATTTTTGAGCGTATCATCGCCATTGCCTCAGGCGATATGAGCGCTAGCGAGTCACTGGGTTATGGTAGTAATGAGTTCGTTCCCTGGCTGGTCGGTGCCATCACCTAATCGTATATTGAAAGGCAACTAACTAACCATGACACAAACGCTGCGCGATCAGCTCTATACGGCTCTTAAGCAGGGTATTGTTGGAAAGCGCCTGGAACCTGGCCTTGTGCTACTTGAAGGGAATATAGCCGAGCTGTTTGGTATCAGCCGCTCCCCTGTTCGCCAAACCTTGAGCCGGTTGCATGAAGAGCAGTATATCTGCCGCTTTGAAGGGCGCGGCTATCTGGTGGGTGCATCGCCAAGTGAGATAGTACGTCGCTCCCTCTGCGAGCGTGATTTCAAGCAACTTGGCCATGCCCCCAAAGTAGATCGTACCGCGTCCTGGCGTGCCCACATCGACAGCGTCGAACATGACATTGTCCTATGCTCAATCAAGGGCGCCTTTGAACTTAATGAACTGCAGCTTTCCAAATCACTGAATGTCAGCCGCACGGTTACCCATCAAATTCTTCTCCATTTGCAGTCCATCGGCCTGGTCGAAAAGATTAAATACAACAGTTGGAGCGTAGTCCCCTTAGACGACAAGCGACTACACAACCTTTATGAAGCACGCCGCCAATTAGAGCCTTACATGATTGCGCGTGCCACCAACAATATTTCAGAAAGTGCACTCAACGGCTATATTGCCAAACTCAAACACGCCGCAGACAGTTATCCAGATATTAAAGGTGAATTACTGGATGAGTTAGAAAATGACCTTCATCACACCGCCGTCAGTCTAGGTGATAACCAGGAGGTAATGAATATGCTACAGCGCACTCATCCTATCTTGTTAATCAGCAAACACCTACTTGGGCGGGTGCTTAAACTTCCCGATCAAGATCCTTTTTTTGATGAACACTTATGGATATTTGAGAAAATACGTCTGCAACAGCCTCACCAGGCTGCAAAATTATTAATGGTCCACTTGGAGCGCTCAGAATCTAAAGTACTTGAACGTCTTATCAATTTCAGAGAATCGGGCGATATTAAAATACCGCTTTATCTACGAGGATAAGCCAATAGCATTACCTCAATAACAATAAAAGCGGTTCAACAGCCTCCCCACCGTTAGAGGAACTAATAATGACAACGTTACGGTCTATCGGCTTTATTGGCACCGGCATTATGGGTGCTCCTATGGCACGGCGCTTGGCCAAAGCAGGTCATCAGGTGCGCGCCTGGAACCGGACAAGAAGCAAGGCCGACAGCTTGGAAACGGTAGGTATCGAGACAGTAGAAAGGCCTGAACAGGCAGCCACCGAAAGCGAGGTCGTGATCGTTATGCTCAGCTCGGGTCCGGTGTGCGATGAATTACTGTTAGGTACAGATGGCCTGCTCAACGCCATGCAGCCCGGCGCCACTCTGATCGTCATGAGTTCTATTCCGGTCGAGACGGCACGCCGCCAAGCTAAGGAGGCCTCAAAGCATCAGATTCACTACTTGGACGCGCCGGTATCCGGTGGTGAGCAGGGAGCGATTGACGGCACTCTGGCCATCATGGCGGGCGGAGATACTGAAAGCTTTAAAGCCGTTGAGCCTATCCTTTTATCGCTCGGCAGACCGGTCCATGTTGGCCCTGCGGGCAGCGGTGAGCTGGTCAAGCTTGCCAATCAGATGATCGTGGCCAACACCATTGCTACCGTGGCCGAAGCCATATTACTGGCAGAGCAAGGGGGAGCTGATCCTGCGCAGATGCTGAATGCGCTAGAAGGAGGCTTTGCCGACTCGACTGTTCTGCGTATCCACGGCCAGCGCATGATCAAGGAAGATTTCGCTCCCGGCGGGCCGTCGAAATGGCAACTGAAAGACACCCAGACTGCCATGGCTTTATCCCAGGAATGGCAGCTGAAGCTGCCGGTATCCTCGCTGGTCAACGGGCTTTATGAAGCGCTTATCGCCCAGGGAGAGGGTGATCTTGACCATAGCGCCCTGATACGCCAGCTCAGGCGCCACAATCAATAAACCTTCTTTCCACCCATAACGCCGGGAAAATAAACACAATGAGCCAACATTACGATGTTCAGGAAATAACGCGATTCAGCACTGACTTACTTTTAGCCGCAGGGCTCGATGATGGTAAAGCCAATGCCGTCGCTGAAATGCTTGTCGAAGGCGACCTGATGGGGCACACCACTCACGGGCTGCAACTCCTTGCGCCTTATCTTGAGGAAATACAGTCAGGCCGCATGCCAGTCACTGGTGACTATGAGGTGATTTCTCAACGAGCCGCCGTACAAACCTGGGATGGCTGTTACTTACCTGGGCCGTGGTTGATTCTCAAAGCCATGGAAGCTGCGGAATCCATGGCGCGTTCCTGCGGTACCGGTACGGTGGTGATTCGGCGCTCTAACCATATTGCCTGTCTGGCTGCCTACCTAAAGCGTGCTACCGATCAAGACCTCGTGGTGGTGATTGAATCATCCGACCCGGCGACCAAATCCGTTGCCCCCTATGGCGGGTTAGTGGCGACCCATACGCCCAACCCTATCGCCGTGGGCTACCCGACTGATTCAGGCCCTGTTCTTTTGGATGTCAGTACGTCCATTACCACCAATGGCATGGTCGGGCGGCTTAACAAGCAAAATAGCCGCTTGCCTTATCCGTGGCTTAAAGACAATCAGGGCCAGGCAACCGATCGCCCCGAGGTACTTTTCGACGAGCCCAAAGGCAGCATCATGCCCATCGGCGGGCTAGATCACGGCCATAAAGGCTACGCACTAGGGCTCATGGTAGAAGCCTTGACGTCTGGCCTGGCAGGGTTCGGGCGCGTCCAGTCACCTTCGCAGTGGGGGGCTTCGGTCATGGTGCAGGTACTGGACCCGGAAGCCTTTGGTGGGCTTGAAGCGTTCAAGCGTGAAACCGGCGCGTTGGCCGATGCGTGCCGTAACAATCCCGTCGCTGAAGGCGATCCTCAGGTACGCATTCCTGGAGAGCGCGGGCTCGATCTCCATAAGCGCTACTCACAACAAGGTGTTCCGCTTCCAGAGGGCGTTCCCGAAGCGCTTCACGATTGGTCAGAGCGTTTAGGTGTTGCCTTCCCTCAGGCACGCCAATAACCGCTTTCTGCTTAGGTTTATGGTCAAGTTCAGACAAGTGAGCGTTATCCAGGACGTCATCAAATAACTGATTGGAGGTCACCATGAAACAGGAACGTATCGGATTCATCGGGCTCGGCTTAATGGGTAAGGAAATGGCCCGCAATATAGTGCGTAATGGCTACCCGCTCAGCGTTATGGCGCATCGCAATCGCTCGCCTTTAGAGGTGCTCTCTGCCGAAGGGGCAGTTGAAGTTGCAAGTGCTGCCGAGATGGCCAAAAACAGCGATATTGTTTTTATCTGCGTCAAAACATCCGAACAGGTTAGCGAAATTGTGACCGGAACCGATGGTTTGATGGCCGGGGCCCATGAAGGGCTGATTATTGTCGACTGCTCTACGGCTCATCCTGAATCGACCGAGCGCCTTGCTGAAACTGTCGCAGAGCACGGAGTGACCCTGGTTGATGCGCCGTTAGCCCGCACACCGCGCGAAGCCCGTGAGGGGCGGCTCAACGTCATGCTGGGAGGCGATACCTCAACGGTTACGCGTATTACGCCGGTCATCGAAAGCTTCGCCGAGAACATCTTTCATGTGGGTGCCGTCGGGTCAGCGCATAAGCTGAAACTTATCAATAACTTCCTGTCGCTGGGTGCGGCGGCACTGGTTAGCGAAGCCGCTACCATGGCTGCCGGAATGGATGTCCCGCAGAATAAATTGCTGGAAATCTGTTCTCAGGGTGGCGCCAACAGCGCCATGCTGGCCCCGGTTATGGAGTGGGTGCTGCAGAAAGAGTGCACAAAATTGCAGTTCAGCCTTGGAAATGCAGAGAAAGACATGCGTTATCTAGCTGAAACGTTAACCGAGTACCGGCTAACATCCGACATGCTTCCCCCACTTTGTGAGTTCCTTAAACAGGCTCGAAATGACGTGGGGGAAGAGAGCTTCGTTCCCCAATCTTACGACAGCTGCATGCAGCGTAATGGTATGGGCTCAGACGGCAACAAGCACTGAGATAAACCCTAGGTTACCTCGCCATCGCGGCTTAACTTTCCATCGCGAATTGGCAGCGTTCACTCCACAAACGCGTCGGTAGCCTCGCGGTGGCCATACAAAAATGCGTCAGCCACTTGGCGTAGTGGCGCTACATCCACGTCACTACGCCCACTGGCGACAAGCTCAATAAAGCGGCTATAAAGGCCTGCATACTCGCGCTCCTCCTCATCCACTATAAGCTCGTCGTTAATCATCAGGCGCCGCCCTCCCTGGGTCAGGCTCAAACGTCCGTTATCCGTAGCGACGTGGATATCCCAGGTTTGTGGGCCGGTTTGGCGAAAATCAAAGACCGCCTCAATCTCGGCACCATCTGGATCGGCAAAAGACAGCTCAGCGGCAATTGGGGTCTGGCAATTAGTCGGTACCCATAACTGTGCCTGGCGCAGAAAAAACGCCTGAGGAAGAATGCTGGTGACGATCGAAAGCGCGTTGATACCTGGATCAAATACCCCCATACCGCCCGGCTGCCATACCCACGCCTGACCTGGGTGCCATACTCGCACGTCTTCTTTCCACTCGATCTCGACGCGCTGAACCTGGCGTGCTGACAGCCACTGCTTGGCTTTTGCTACGCCGGGGGCAAAGCGTGAGTGCCAAGCGGCAAACAAGCTAACGCCTTGCTCGGCAGCCAGCGAAATCAAGCTTTCCACCTCACTGAGTGTGGCCCCAGGTGGCTTCTCCAGCAGCACATGCTTGCCACGCAGCAACGCCAGGCGCGCCTGTGAGTAACGCAGGTGCGTCGGCGTGCAGATTGCCACGGCGGTTATTTCAGGGTGGGCATCGAGCATCGCGTCCAAGTCTTGATAGCTGGGCACATCCGGTAACGTAGCGTGAGGATCTGCTGTGGCGACAAGCAGGCAATGCGGAATGGTAGCTATCGCCGGAAGGTGCTGGTCACGAACGATTTTGCCCACTCCCACTAAGCCGAGATTGAAGTCAGACATGTGCTTGCCTTTGTTTTGATGTGAAAGGTTTTAATGTAAAAGGTTTTAATGTGAAAGCTTAACGAGAAATTGTTTCAGGGAGCAGCGTGGGGCAGCTCAACGCTGCGCCCTAATGAGCTGACGCTATGCTCAAGCCCTAGCGCTTCTGCCGTCCCTGCCAATACCGCTTGGGCCGCTAGAAACGCCTCGCGAGGGCGACGCAGCCGGATGCTTTCCATCAGCTGGCGGTGACGCTCCAGGCTCTCTTCCGGATCAGAGGCGCTTTCGTTCGACATCGAGACCAGCAGGTAGATAGAGGGCCGCAGGATATGCGACAGCTGCGCCCAGACGATATTGTGGGTCGCCTTAAAGATCGCCTCGTGGAAGGCAATATCACACTCGCTGTGTAAACGCCGCTCTTCTTGGCAGGTCGCATTGCGCAGGTTCTGGCCCAGCCCTTCAAAGGCCTCTTCAATGGCCACTAAATCACGTGCTTTGGCGCGCTTGGCGGCGGTCATTGCCACATAGGGCTCAACATCCAGGCGAAACGCGAGAATTTCGCGCTGAATATCGGGATTGGGGGCCGCATAACGGGTAAGCCAGTCGGTCACCTGAACATCGAGAATATGCCACTCTGAGTACTCACGCACCTTAGAGCCGTGGCCTGAAATACGCTCGATAATGCCCGCTTCCACCAGTTGGCGCAGATCGCTACGTACCGCCGAACGGTTAAGCGAAAAGCGTTCACATAGGTCCAGTTCACGCGGCACAAAGTCGCCGGGGCGATAGCATCCGCCGAAGATTTTCTCGGCAAGGTATTCAGCGATACTGGGGCGAGCCAGCGGCTTACTGAGAGATGATGTCACTGCGATAAGACCCTATTTCAATTCCAGCCAATCATAACGTACTTGACCTGTCTACGGTTACGGGTGTCGTCGTTTCAAGCCCGGCGCGCTGCCTCAGCTCCAGCCGCCGTTCATAAAGCCCTTTAGCACTTAACGTGCCAAGCACCAGGGCGCCGCCCACCATGGCGACCGGTGCGGGCTGTTCCGCCAGAATCCACCAAGCCAACAGTGTGCCCACCACGACTTCCAGCAACAGCAGCAAGCCGACTTCAGCGGAAGGCAGATACAACGGCCCACGCTGCAACAGTGTGACGCCGCAAGGCACAATGAACAGGCAAAGCAATACCACCACCGCTAGCTGGTTCGTAGCGGGTAAGGATGGCTCGCTGCCCGCCAGCCAGAAAATCCCTGCTACGCTTCCCACAATAAGGCCGTTGAATACCAGCATCGGGCTCATATCCACCCCTGGCCGCGTACGGCAGAGGGTAAAGTTAATCGCCAGAGTCGTCGCCGTCACCAAGGCGAAAGCGTTGCCTACCCACGAGCCTGCGCCCGAGTCATCTAACGCAATCATGGCGACACCCGCCATGCACAAACAGATCGCAAGCCAAGTGCGTCGGGGCAAGCGCTCCTTGAGAATGACCCAGGAGAGAATTGCCGCGATCAATGGTGCGCTGGCCAGGATCATCAACACGTTACCTGCCTTGGTGTACTGATTGCCAAGCACAAAACCGCAGGTTGTCAGACTGAACAGCAGCGCCACGGCGATGCCGGTCCAACCGCAGCGGCGATAGGCCGCCAATGTGCCGCGGCCATAGCGCGCCAAGGCGATTAGCAAAAAACCCAGCGCGGAGAGAAAGCCGCGCCACATGAGTATCTCAGCATCGGGCAGGTCGGCTACCTTGATCAGCAAGGCATCCGGCGCCATGATCATCGCGCCGCCACCGGTCAACAGCAGCCCCTGCTGGCGATGTGATAAAGCACTAAAGCGGCTCATGCTAGTGATTATCCCTGGGCGGATGCTGGCGGGCGACATCGCGGTACTTGGTCGCAGGTTCTAATGTCATGCCACGATCCAGCGGCTCGACCATGCTGCGCTGAATCTCTTGCCAAGGGGTCTGGTGGCCTGGGTAACGGTAGCCGCCCTGCTCGGCCAAACGCTTGCGGCGGGCTTCCAGCTCACTGGCGTCAATCAGCAGTTGCACCTCGCCACGCTTAAGATCAACCCGCAGCCGATCGCCGCTCTCAAGCAGCGCCAGCCCGCCCCCGGTGGCCGCTTCCGGAGACGCGTTGAGAATCGACGGCGAGCCGGATGTGCCCGACTGGCGCCCATCGCCCAGGCAGGGCAGCGACTCAATCCCTTGTTTTATCAACGCCTCTGGCGGCTGCATATTAACCACTTCGGCGCCGCCGGGATGCCCTACCGGGCCAGCGCCACGCATCACTAAAATGGTGCGAGCGTCGATATTCAACACTGGGTCGTCGATACGGGCGTGATAATCTTCTGAGCCATCAAACACCACCACCTTGCCTTCAAAGGCTTCAGGGTCGCCGGGATCGCTCAAGAAGCGCTCGCGGAAATCTCGAGAGATAACGCTGGTTTTCATCAGCGCGGAATCGAACAAATTGCCCTTGAGATTAAGAAACCCTGCATGGGCCACCAGCGGCTCGGCGTAGCGGCAAATCACATTGGGATCCTGGGTTTCCCGGCCCTGCAGATTATCGCCCAGAGAGCGACCATTCACCGTCAGCGCATCGCTATGCAGCTTGCCGGCCCCCTGGAGTTCATGAAGGATTGCCGGCACGCCCCCCGCGCGGTGAAACTCTTCACATAGAAAAGCCCCGGCGGGCATCACGTTGGCCAGCAGCGGAATCTCGTGGCCCAGGCGCTGCCAGTCATCGTTATTCAGCTCAATGCCTGCATGACGGGCGATAGCGTTAATATGTACCGGCGCGTTGGACGAGCCGCCCATGGCCGAGCAGGCCACAATGGCGTTCTCAAACGCTTCACGAGTCAGAATATCCAGCGGGCGCAGGTCTTCCCAGACCATATCGACGATTCGCACACCGGTGTCATAGGCCGCCATGGCGCGCTCTTTGTAGGGCGCGGGGATGACTGCCGAGCCCGGCAGGCTCATGCCCAATACCTCAGCCATGGAGTTCATGGTGGACGCGGTGCCCATGGTATTGCAGTGGCCAATGGAGGGCGCTGAGTCGCTGGCGCGGGAAAGGAATTCTGCGTAGTCGATATCCCCCGCTGCCAGGCGCTTGCGTAGCTCCCAGATAATCGTGCCCGAGCCCACCCGCTCGGCGCCCCGCCAGCCGTTAAGCATCGGCCCACCGGACAGCACAATCGCGGGGATATTCACCGTTGCCGCGGCCATCAGCGCAGCGGGGGTGGTTTTGTCACAGCCGGTGGTGAGCACCACGCCGTCTAACGGATAGCCATGGAGCACTTCCACCAACCCCAAGTATGCAAGATTGCGATCCAGCGCTGCGGTCGGCCGACGCACATTCTCATGGATAGGATGCATGGGGAACTCGAACGGCACGCCACCCGCCGCGCGAATACCGTCTTTAACCCGCTTGACCAGATCAATATGGTGACGGTTGCACGGGGTTAAATCAGATCCCGACTGGCAGATACCAATAATCGGCTTACCGCTCGTCAACTCATCCAACGTAATGCCGTAATTGAGGTAACGCTCAATACACAGCGCCGTAGTGCCGGGATGATCAGGGTTATCGAACCAGTAACGTGAACGCAACTGCTCAGGGGTTATTCGATGAGGGTTGGCCATGGCTACGCTCCACGCCTAAAGTAAAGGTAAAACGTCAGCAGGCGTGCCTAAGCCACTTAACCGTCTACTAACATTCTCAATTAAATTCAATAATCTCCTTTAAACATAAGGAGAGGGGGTCGCCATGACGGTACGCGTTCTTTACAGCGCCGTCGATACATACAAAAGTATATGTTGAACATATACTCAAAACGTTAGACATTCAGTTCAGGGCTGCGGTGCTGACCCCACGAGGGAAGTGCCGCTCAAACATAACAACAACCACGTTGCAGCTCGCTTGCAAGACGTTCTTCGCGAAGCGGTCTGCAGTACGCCAGGAGAGTGATAACGATGCATTATCTTTGGAAACGCACCCTGTTAATGACCGGTGCTACGCTACTCAGCTCAGGCATGGCTTACGCGCAAACGCCCGACCTTTCTGACCCACCCGAGATCGAAGGCGGCGTCGTAGGCGATCACGGCAGCGTGACTCTACGCATGGGGCTTGGCTTGGCCGAAAGCTCGCCTCAGTACATCTCCAGCCAATACTTTGCGGATATTCTCGACCAGCGTAGCGAAGGAAGAATCAGCGTCAACATCTTCCCCAACAGCCAGCTCGGTGATGACGTGCAGATGATGGAAATGCTCCAAACCGGCACGCTGGACATGACCTACCCCTCTTCTTCCCCCGCGACTGGCTATGTTGAAGAGTTGGCCGTTTTTGACCTACCGTTCCTGCTCCCTACTCGTGAAGCTGCCATCGAGGCCATGCGTAGCGACGCTGCCCAAGAGATGCTCGATGCGTTTGACGGCACCGGCATCAAGGCATTGGCCTTTGCTGAAAACGGCTTCCGCCAGCTTTCTAATAGCGCACGCGAAGTTTCATCGCCGGAAGATGTAGCCGGGCTGGACGTCCGCGGCCTTTCAGTACGTACCATGGAAAACCCCGTTCACCTGGCTATCTGGCAGGCACTTGGCGCCAACCCAACACCCATGGCGTTTGGAGAGCTGTTTTCAGCCATGGAGCAGGGCGTTGTGGATGGCCAGGAAAACCCCTGGAGCACCATCCTGACATCCAACTTCTATGAAGTGCAGGACTACGGCTCCGAAACACGCCACGTTTATACCCCCTTTATTAAGATGATCTCCCAGCGCTCCTGGGATCGACTGGACCCTGAGTATCAGGAGCTGGTTCAGGAGGCTGCCCTGCAGGCCGCCGATTATGAAATCCAGCTCTCAGCAGAGTACGACGACTGGGCACGCGAGCAGCTTGAAGAGCGTGGCATGCAAGTGACGCGCTTAACTGACGAACAGATCGCAGCTTTCCAGGAAGCTGTACAGCCCGTTTATGACGAGTGGGCACCACGCATTGGTGAAGATTTAGTGGCAGAGTTCCAGCGGCTCGCCGGGTCGACAGCAGCCCAATAGGTATCCGCTGATACTTCGGATTGCTCTCGTGCGCATTTTCCACGATTAGACCATGCAAGAGGCCAACGCCTCTTGCATGGTCGTTACCTGTCTTTTCGGAGAGCTTATGGACACACCTGATACTCCTATTCCGGATACCACGGCCTTTTTCGATGACCCTCAGCGCGAGCCGCTGGAGATCGATACCGAGCAGCGCCGTGGTCCTGCGCTGTTCCGATGGCTAACACTGGCAATGGAGCACACAATTGCGGCTCTGCTGGTAGCGCTCATCGTGTCGGTATCGGCTAACGTGGTGGGCCGCGCCGTATTGAATCACTCGCTGCCCTGGGCCGATGAGCTGGCACGCATGCTGTTCATCTGGCTGATTTTCCTGGGAGCTGCGGCGGCATTTGCCCGCTATGAACATATTGCGGTGGATATCTTAGTGCGCAGGTTAAAACCACGCGCCGCCCATGCGCTGTATCTGTTTCAGCACCTGGTGATCACCGCGTTGATGGGCGTCATTGTCTGGGGTGGCTTTCTGGTGATGTCACGTGCTTCCGGGCGCACCGCGATCCTTGGCGTGCCATGGAATATCGTGAATGTCTCGCTGGTACTCTGCGCTGCCTTCATTGCCGCGGTAGCCATCTGGCGCGCTTGGCAAAGCATTTTGCAGATACGCTCGCCGGACGTTATTTCCACCGCTGATGGAGACCATTAGACCATGCTATGGATTTTTTTAGGCATTCTGTTCGCGTCGCTGGCCTTGGGCTTACCCATCGCCTTTGGTTTGGGCGTTGCGGCCGTGGTGATGGCGCTACTCTCGGATATTCCTCTCTCCATCATGATTGAGCAGTCAATACGTGGGGTAAATAGCTTCCCTCTGTTGGCCATCCCGTTCTTTATTCTAGTGGGCGAAGTAATGAGCAACGGCGGCATTGCCCGCCGCTTAATGGAGCTTGCTGGGGCTTTGGTCGGTTTCGTTCGCGGTGGTCTGGGCCAGGTCGCGATTACCGGCTCAATGTTCTTTGGCGGCATTAGTGGTTCTGCCGTGGCCGATACAGCCGCGACCGGCGCAATGATGATTCCGTCCATGACCAAGCAGGGCTATACCGCCCCGCAGGCCACGGCGATCAATACTGTCTCCTCGGTCATCGGCATCATCATTCCGCCGTCTATACCTCTGATTTTATTTGGCATTGTGACCGAAACCTCGATTAGCCGCCTGTTTATCGCCGGTATCGTGCCAGGGGTATTGATTGGCCTTGGGCTAATGGCCACGACCTTTATCATGGCCACCATCGGCCACGCCGGGCAGACCCGCAAGTTCCGTCTCGATGTGTTGTGGCAAGCGTTCAAGGCAGCGTGGCTTGCTCTGGTGCTACCGGTAATTGTCATTGGGGGGATTATAGGGGGCGTATTTACCGCCACCGAGGCCGCCGTTGCAGCTCTACTTTACTCGCTGTTTATCTCGCTAGCGGTCTACCGTGAATTCCACATCCGCGAACTGTGGGGCATGCTGATTCGTACCGCCCGCTTGACCGGCATGGTCTTGCTTCTGCTGGCCTTTGCCACCGTCATCGCCTGGTTTCTAACCATCAACATGGTACCGCAAACGCTGGTTACCCAGGTCCAGTCAATCACCCAGGATCCCTTCTTACTGCTGTTGATCGTTGCGGGCTTATTGCTGCTAGTAGGGTTTGTGATGGACCTGACGCCCGCCATGGTAATCATGGCGCCAATGCTGACGCCTATCGTCACCTCGGTGGGCGTTGATCCGGTCTACTTCGGCGTGCTCATGGCGTTCATTCTGGGTATTGGTCTTTTAACTCCGCCGGTAGGCACCTGCCTATACGTTGGCTGTGGGGTCGGCAAGGTTTCCATGGAGCAGTTGGTCAAGGCCATGCTGCCCTACTACGCCGCCTTGCTGGTGGTGCTGCTTATCTTGATTGCCTTCCCCGGCATTGTGACGTGGCTGCCTGATCTCACCGCTGTGCGCGGCAACTAACCGACATTATATAAGGACATCATATATGCGCTTGATTCAATACCTCGATCAGGACCAAGTCCGGGCCGCTCTGGTGGAGGATACCCAGACCGTACGCCCTATAATGATCGACGGCGGCACCTATGCGTTAGCCAAAGCAGCTATCGCCGCCGGGGAGTCGCTTGAGCAAGCCATCAAATCGCGACTCGGCGACGCTCAGATCGATTATCAGTCGTTGATAGATGAGCAGCGCCTGCTACCGCCGCTCACTCACCCCGACCCCGCTCACTGCCTGGTGACCGGCACCGGCCTCACCCACTTGGGCAGCGCGGATACCCGGTCCGCCATGCATGCCAAAACCCAAGTGGCCGAGGAGGAACTGACCGACTCCATGCGCATGTTCAAACTCGGCGTTGAAGGCGGAAAGCCTTCCGATAACGCCGAAGGGTCGCAGCCGGAATGGTTCTATAAAGGCGATGGCGACTGCATCGTCGCGCCGGAAGCAGACATGCCTTCTCCCGCGTTTGCCCAGGATGCTGGTGAAGAACCAGAACTTGCGGGGCTCTATATTGTGGCTGACGATGGCACTCCGTGGCGGATTGGCTACGCTGTGGGTAACGAATTTTCCGACCATGTTACCGAGCGTTTTAACTACCTATGGCTGGCGCACTCTAAACTGCGCGCCTGTAGCGTTGGGCCAGAGCTGTTGATCGGAGAGTTGCCTGCCCACCTTGAAGGCACCAGCCGCATTGTGCGCGATGGTCAAACATTGTGGGAAAAGCCATTTTTAACCGGTGAGTCCAATATGGCCCACAGCCTCGCCAATCTTGAGCACCACCACTTCAAATACGCAGGCTTTCGCCGCCCGGGCGATGTCCACGTCCACTTCTTCGGCACGGCTACTCTTAGCTTTGCTGATCAGATTCAAACCCGCGATGGTGATCGTTTCGAGATCACGCTTAACGATTTTGGCCGCCCGCTACGTAACACGCTGCGCATGCCAACGAATCACGAGTACGAAACAACCATCGTCAACGCGCTTTAACAGGAGGCTACATGACACTGCAAGGTACACTGCTTATCGGTCAACAGGCCGTCACCGGTACTCAAGCCGATATTGTTGCCGTTAACCCGGCCACCGGCGAGACACTGGAGCCGCGCTATCCCGGTGGTAGCCGCGCCGAGGTTGAAAAAGCCTGCCAGCTTGCCGAAGCGGCGTTTGATCAATACCGCGAAACCTCACTTGAAGCGCGCGCTCACTTCCTGGAAACCATTGCCGAAGAAATTGAGGCCATTGGTGCTGACCTGACCCAGCGCGGCGTGGCCGAAACCGGCCTGCCTGAAGCGCGCCTTGAAGGCGAGCGGGGCCGGACCTGCGGCCAGCTACGGCTGTTCGCTTCGGTAGTGCGCGCAGGCGAATGGCTGGATTTACGCTACGACCCGGCCCAGCCTGAGCGTAAGCCCATGCCGCGTGCCGACTTACGCCAGCGCCATATTCCGCTTGGCCCCGTGGCCGTGTTCGGTGCCAGCAACTTCCCGCTGGCCTTCAGCGTAGCAGGGGGCGATACCGCCTCGGCGCTGGCGGCGGGTTGTCCTGTGGTCGTGAAAGGCCATTCAGCCCACCCCGGCACTTCTGAGCTGGTAGGCCGCGCTATTCAACGCGCCGCGGCCAGGTGCAACATGCCGGAAGGGGTATTTTCGCTACTGTTCGGCTCAGGTCGCGATATTGGCCAGGCGCTGATCTCAGACCCGCGTATTAAAGCGGTTGGTTTTACCGGCTCGCGCAGCGGCGGCATGGCCTTGATGGCGACTGCCCAGGCGCGTCCCGAGCCGATTCCCGTTTATGCCGAGATGAGCAGCATCAACCCGGTATTTCTGTTCCCCGAGGCGCTGAAAGCGCGCGGCAACAAGGTTGCCGAAGGCTTTGTCGCCTCGCTGAACATGGGTGCCGGCCAGTTCTGCACCAACCCTGGCCTGGTCATTGGCCTCAAAGGCGCTGACCTGGATGCGTTCATCACTACCGCTGGGGAAGCCGTTAAAGCCAGCGGTGCCCAAACGATGCTGACGCCCGGCATCCATGAGGCGTATCAAAGCGGTGTCTCCGCCCTTTCGGGCCAACCAAGCGTCAAGGAAGTGGCCCGTGGTCAGTCAGGTAGCGGCCCGCATAGCTGCCAAACAGGGCTATTTGTAGCCAGCGCTCAGGACTTCCTTAACGATGACGCGCTTCAGGGCGAAATCTTCGGCGCTGCCTCGCTGGTCATTGAGTGCGCTGATGCGCGGGAGATGCAGCGTGTTGCCGACCAGCTCGAAGGTCAGCTGACGATTACCCTGCAAATGGACGATGGCGACCTGGAGGCCGCAAAATCACTTCTTCCCACGCTTGAGCAGCGCGCCGGCCGACTCCTGGCCAATGGCTGGCCGACCGGGGTCGAAGTGGGTCACGCGATGGTGCATGGCGGACCGTTCCCGGCAACGTCCGACAGCCGCACCACGTCCGTCGGCAGCGCCGCGATTTATCGTTTCCTGCGCCCCGTTTGCTATCAGGACCTGCCTGCTGGCTTACTGCCAGAAGCATTGCGCGATGATAATCCTTTTAAGGTTTCGCGCTTGGTCGATGGCAAGCGCGAGGGCTAACAGCCTGCCTGTTCATACTATTGCCTCGCTGGTTAAACCAGCGAGACACAGATCATCAAAATCCTGAGAGAGGTCGAGGGAGGCCGCCCGGCCAAGGGAGTATGTCGGGAGTACGGCACCTCCGATGCGACCTACTACAATTGGAAATCTAAATACGGAGGCATGGAAGCTTCTGATGTGAAACGCCTTAAGGAGCTTGAAGAGGAAAACCACCGGCTGAAGCACTTACCGGGATGAGATCCTGAACATGTATGCCTTTCGGACCTTACCGAAGCCCGACAACTGACCGAGTCATGGATGACGGAATACAACGATGAGTGTCCCCACGATTCACTGGAAGACTTGACGCCATGAGAATACCTGGCGAAACACCAACGGGCGGAAAACTCTAATCAGCGATGCCACTAAAACCAGGATGTTTGCATTAGCACCTCTAACAGGAGGCCAAATTCACTATGCCACTACAACAGTATCGCGCTATTGCAACACGTTACAATAAACTCAAGCGAAATGACGACAGCATGATGGCATTGATTTGTGGGGGTTATGGTTGCCCATGTAAAACATTAACAACCTCTGGCCTTTTCTTTAGTCGTACGATAGACACTGTCCAAATGAGAAAGCATGGCTCGCTCTGAGGCATCTGGGTCGTTACTCTTCAGCGCATCAACGATGTACACGTGTTCTTGGTAACTACGCTCAATCGCACCAGCCTCCACCATTACTTGACGGCGAATATTTAACCCATAATCATAAAGCTCTTGCCCATAACGCAATAGAAGTGTGTTATCAGCGTACTCAGAAATCAGCTTATGAAATCCTTGGTCTGATAACTGAAAACTAACGGGAGAGTCGAACAACTTGCTTTGTGCATCAAGCATTCGTTCAAGCTTTTGGATGCCCCTTTGATCTATTCTGGTAGCAGCTCGCCTTGCAATCGCTGCTTCAACAACAATGCGGCTTTCAAAAACACACTCTATATCGAAGTGCTCTATCTCACTTGTCCTAATCGCTTCGCGTATATCAGCAAAACGCGAAAGTGCCTCCTCATTTGCACTAATCCGGGTTTTGGTACCATGGGAAACGTTTATTAATTCGTACGCAGCCATCTGTGCAAGCGCACCCCGCACAGTTTCTCGACTAACCTCAAAGAGCTGTGAAAGCTCTCTTTCACTAGGCAGCAAGTCGCCCTCTCTAAGCAAGCCTGTTAACAGCATATCAATTAATTTTTCCATCAATATTTCTTTTTTTGTTTTATTTTTCAGAGCCTTCTCAAAAGCAAATGCTGGATTATCCATAAATATAGTCCCTAACCAACTGGTCTAAATATTAGACCAAAAAATCGTAATTGTCATATACAACCCTTTATAGACGAAGGTCTATATTCAGCACTTTATCTATTGACGAGCGATACAGTCATGCCATAAATTTACGCCAACTGGTACGGTTACCAAACCAGATAATTGATTCAATCGTCCATACAACTGAAGGCTTTTCATGGTCGCCTGCTGTAAGAGTAAAACCTACGCCAGAGCGCTTTACTACAAACACTTAGCTAGTACTTTTAAAGGAACGTCATAATGAAAATTACCAATGTCCGTACCCGTGTCTTCGAATGGAAAGGGCACACGGTGCCCTCCCAACCTCACTTCTGTTCTAATGCTATGGACGAGCTCTGGGATCGTGGAGACTCAATGGGCACGTTCCGCTTTCACGGGTGGACGACTGTTGAGATAGAGACTGATAACGGGATTGTCGGCTTAGGCAATGTTGCCCTAGCGCCGCGAATCGCCAAAGCCATTATTGATCAATACCTAGCCCCATTGGTTATCGGGCAGGATCCTTTCGACTACGAATACCTTTGGCAGCGCATGTATCGCTCAACTCATGCTTGGGGACGCAAAGGTATTGGTATGGCAGCTATTTCCGGCGTAGATATTGCCATCTGGGATATTATGGGCAAAGCCGTTGGTAAACCGGTGTTTAAGCTACTTGGCGGTCGTACAAAAGAGAAAATTCCTTGTTACGCTTCAAAGCTCTATCGCACTGATCTTAAAGGTATGCAAGATGAAGCCCAGTCTTATCTAGACCAAGGCTTTACTGCAATGAAGATGCGGTTTGGATATGGCCCTAAAGACGGCCCAGCAGGCATGCGCGAGAACCTTGATAGTGTCGCTGCGATTCGCGAAGTTATTGGCGACGACATCGACTTAATGCTCGAATGCTACATGGGTTGGAACCTTGAGTACGCCAAACGCATGCTGCCCAAGCTGGAGCGCTTTGAGCCACGCTGGCTTGAAGAGCCGGTCATCGCCGATGATATAGATGGCTATGCCGAACTCAACCAACTCACCAACATTCCTATCTCCGGCGGCGAGCACGAATTCACTTCTTACGGTTTTCGCCAGTTGTTGGAAAAACGCGCAGTATCAGTCATTCAATATGACACGAATAGGGTAGGTGGTATTACCGCTGCGCATAAGATCAACGCCCTTGCTGAAGCATTCAGCGTCCCCGTCATACCTCATGCGGGACAGATGCATAACTATCACTTGACCATGTCAACGTTGGCATCACCGATGTCGGAATTCTTCCCAGTTAATGATGTGGAGATTGGTAACGAGCTGTTCTACTACCTCTTTGAAGGCGACCCCGAACCGATCAATGGGTTTATTGATCTGGACGACAATACGCCGGGACTTGGCTTGAAGCTCAATGAGCGTTATTTCGATCAGTTTCATATTATCGAGTGAGGTACTTTCAATGAGAATCGTACAACTGCAAATGCCCCATGGCGTACGCACCGCAGTGGTTGAAAGTTCGACTCGTCTCTGCCTGGTTGATTACCCAGGCGGTACCTATGCACTAGCGCAGGCTGCACTCGATGAGGGAAGCTCTCTCATCGCTCTGATCGAACGTCACCGCAGTCATGAACTAGTGGATTACAACCAAGCACTAGATATGGGCTTGCTGCTACCACCTGTAACTCATCCAGATCCAGCTCACTGCTTAGTTACCGGTACCGGTTTAACTCATCTGGGAAGCGCCGACACTCGATCAGCCATGCATACCCCCTCCCAAGTCAGCGAAGAGGAACTGACTGACTCGATGCGTATGTTCAAGCAAGGAGTCGAAGGCGGCAAGCCCGCCCACGGCACAGTGGGTGCCCAACCTGAATGGTTCTATAAAGGCGATGGCAGCATCATTGTTGCACCAGAAGATGCCTTTCTGGTGCCTTCTTTCGCCGAAGATGCCGGTGAAGAACCCGAATTAGTCGGCCTATATATCAATGCTCCTGATGGTACGCCCTATCGTCTTGGCTATGCTGTGGGAAACGAACTCTCCGACCATATCACCGAGCGCGCTAACTACCTTTTGTTAGCTCACTCAAAGCTGCGCGCCTGCAGCTTTGGGCCTGAATTACTGCTCGGTGAACTACCCGAACATTTAGAGGGCACAAGCCGCATTGTTCGCGATGGCCAAACACTATGGGAAAAGCCCTTTCTCACCGGTGAAGCCAACATGGCTCATAGCTTAACCAATCTGGAATACCATCATTTCAAATACGCGCAGTTCCGGCGGCCAGGTACTGTGCACGTGCATTACTTTGGTACAGCAACGCTCAGTTTTGCGGATGGCATTGTCACGCAAGACGGGGATCGCTTTGAGATTGAGCTACCGGCATTGGGACGAGCCCTTCGTAACCTCGTTAAGTTCGATAGAACTAAACTATCAAAAACCTCAAGCATCAAATCACTATAAATATTTTACGCTCAGACAAGCTGAGCACTAACAAAGCCAATAAAAGCTGGAGATGAAGATGAAAATGAAAAAAACACTTGTTTCACTGGGAGTTTTTTCTGCAGTGATGACAGCATCTGTTTCGGCATCAGCCGCAGATATCGAGATCCGTATCGCCCATGGTTCCAGCCCACAATTTCATATGCACAAAGCACTTGAAAAATTTGAAGATATAGTGGAACAACGCAGCGACCAGCGCATTAACATCACTATATTTCCATCTGGTCAGATTGCAGGTGATACAGGGATGGTAGAAGCTGTGCTAGCAGGCTCGGTTGAAATGGCTGTAGAACCCCCCTCCTTTTTTGCTAAATGGGATTCCGCATTCGAGGTAGCCGAACTGCCTTTTATATACCCTAACAAGGAAGTTGCTTTTAAAGTCTTGAACTCCGAAGCTGGCGACATACTTATGGATCGCCTGAATGACCTAGACTTAACTGGCCTAGGCTGGATGGAGATGGGGCAGCGTGTGCTGACCAACAATGTACGCCCTGTCAGTTCTCCAGAGGATATTCAGGGAATTAAGCTGCGTACAATGAAAGTACCAACCCATATAGCTGCTTTTGAGGCATTGGGTGCCAACCCAACCCCTATGAACTTCGGTGAGGTGTATGCAGGCCTGCAAGTCAATGTAATTGATGGGCAGGAGAACCCTATATCTCAAATTTACACCCAGAAGTTTCATGAAGTACAAGAATTCATGACCCTAACCGATCATGTGCTGGCGCTTTATTTGCCAGTAATTAACAAGTCCTTCTATGACCAGCTCAGCCAAGATGATCAATCTCTTCTTCGTGAAGCGATGGCAGAAGCCATTGAATATGACTTTACTCTTATAGAAGAAGAGAACAGCCAATACATCCAAGAAATTGAAGCTTCAGGTGTTGAAGTTATTGCACTTAGCGATGAGCAACGTCAAGCTTTCGTTGATGCCGTTCAGCCTGCAAGAGAAGAGTTTAGGGCACGCGTTGGTGGCGATATCTACGATGTATGGATGAACAAGGTTAGCGAGTTCTCGTCTCAATAGCTTTCAATCTACCACGGTATTTTGGGAGTGTGGCGTCATGCTCCCAAAACCGTACCTGAGGCCAGCATGAACTATATTAATAAAGTAGAGAAACTACTCTGTGTTGTCTCTATATCAGCAATCGTTATTCTGGTACTGCTTCAAGTTTTCATGCGCTATGTAAGTGGAAGCTCACTTGCATGGTCTGAAGAACTCACCTCATGGTTCTTTCTATGGATGGCCTGGCTAGGCATCTCAGCTAATTATGTTAATAATGAGCATATTAGCATCGGTGGCATCACCTACCTATTCAAACATCGCTACGCTCAGCATGCATTTCGGTTGCTAGTATCAGTCGGTAGTCTAATATTTTTAGGGGTTCTTGCTTACACCACCTACCAAACAATGCTGAAGCCCTTTATCTGGCGTCAGTCCTCTGTCGTATTAGGGCTACCAGTTTATATCCTGTACTTGTCTGTATTGTCAGGTTGCTTGTTATCAATGCTCAGACTGATTTACAACGAAATAATTTATTTCAAATAACGTCCAAGTATAAGGATATATACTCATGCTCAGTATCACTTTATTCGGTGCTCTATTCGCCGCACTGATGCTCAACTTTCCCGTTGCAATTTCTTTAGGCATATCGGTGCTAGTTACAACGTTGATCGTACCTAGTGCGCCGTCTCTGAATACTCTGGTCAGCTCTACGATTAGTTTATCGGATTCTTTTACACTGATTGCAGTACCGCTATTTATTTTAGCGGGAGAAATCATGCAGACAGGAGGGCTTTCTCGTCGGCTTGTCGACTTAGCCTACCGATTGGTCGGCGGTGTCCGCGCAGGTATTGCTTACGTCAATATTCTCGCATCCATGTTCTTCGCTGCGATTTCTGGTTCTTCACCAGCTACGGTTGCGGCAGTCGGTTCCAATCTGATCCCTCATATGAAGCGCTTAGGATACCGGAATGATTTTTCAGCAGCCTTAACCGCCTCTTCAGGCATGATTGGTGTATTAATCCCACCCAGCATTCCGTTAATTGTCTACGGTGTTAGCGCTAATGTCTCTATCGGTTCACTGTTCATAGCGGGCATTGTACCTGGCCTACTATTAGGGCTGTTCTTCGCAGTCACAAGTCGCTTGCTAGTTACCAACTACGATAGTCAAATATCCATCAATCAAACAGTTAACTCCCCTGAAGATATCTTGCCCTTTAAGACAGTATTAAAGCGTTCATTCTGGGCTGTTCTTACGCCCGTTATTATCCTTGGAGGAATCTATGGTGGCATCTTCACCCCCACGGAGGCGGGCGCGATCGCCGTGTTTTATGCAATTTTAGTTAGTGTTTTCATTTATAAAGAACTCACCCTCAAAAACCTATATGAGGTATTGTTTTCAAGTGCCAAGGTAAGTGCACGAATTCTGGCTCTAGTGTTGTTCTCGATCGCTTTTGGTCGCCTAGTTACAATCGCCGAAATACCACAGCAGATAGCTATCGCTCTACAAAGTTTGTCAGATAATCCTCTGGTCATCATAGCTCTGATAAATATGCTACTGCTGATGGTCGGCATGTTCTTGGAAACTATTTCGGCAATCATCATCCTGACCCCAATTCTATTACCTGTGGCAATCGCAGTCGGCATGGACCCTTTAGTGTTCGGTATCATGATGACAGTAAACCTCGCAATTGGCTTCTGCACTCCACCTTTAGGCGTTAACTTGTTTGTGGCCAGCTCTATCTCGCAAGTTAGCGTCAGTCGAATCAGTCGAGCCATTTTGCCTTTTCTCGTCAGTATGTTTCTCGTATTACTGATCACTGCCTACTTCCCGCAGAGCTTCCTGTTTTTGGTTGACCTGATTGGGTAAATCTACTCTGTTTCACCCCATTTGGAGGAAAATATGACTATACAAGGATATATGCTGATTGGTTCACATCTAGTCGCTGGTCAGAGCAAGCCTATCAATGCCATCAATCCAGCAACCAATGAGTCCCTCGAACCCACCTACGCCGGTGGCACAGCAGCTGAGGTCAGGCGCGCCTGCCAGCTTGCCGAGGCGGCGTTTGATCAATACCGCGAAACCTCACTTGAAGCGCGCGCTCACTTCCTGGAAACCATTGCCGAAGAAATTGAGGCCATTGGTGCTGACTTGACCCAGCGCGGCGTGGCCGAAACCGGCCTGCCTGAAGCGCGCCTTGAAGGCGAGCGGGGTCGGACCTGTGGCCAGCTACGGCTGTTCGCTTCGGTAGTGCGCGCAGGCGAATGGCTGGATTTACGCTACGACCCGGCCCAGCCTGAGCGTAAGCCCATGCCGCGTGCCGACTTACGCCAGCGCCATATTCCGCTTGGCCCCGTGGCCGTGTTCGGCGCCAGCAACTTCCCGTTGGCTTTCAGCGTAGCAGGGGGCGATACCGCCTCGGCGCTGGCGGCAGGCTGCCCTGTGGTCGTAAAAGGCCATTCAGCCCATCCCGGCACTTCTGAGCTGGTAGGTCGCGCTATTCAACGCGCCGCGGCCAGGTGCAACATGCCGGAAGGGGTATTTTCGCTACTGTTCGGCTCAGGTCGCGATATTGGCCAGGCGCTGGTCTCAGACCCGCGTATTAAAGCGGTTGGTTTTACCGGCTCACGCAGCGGCGGCATGGCCTTGATGGCGACTGCCCAGGCGCGTCCCGAGCCGATTCCCGTTTATGCCGAGATGAGCAGCATCAACCCGGTATTCCTGTTCCCCGAAGCGCTGAAAGCACGCGGCAACAAGCTTGCCGAAGGTTTTGTCGCTTCGCTAAACATGGGTGCTGGCCAGTTCTGCACCAACCCTGGCCTGGTCATTGGCCTCAAAGGCGCTGACCTGGATGCGTTTATCTCTACCGCTGGGGAAGCCGTTAAAGCCAGCGGCGCCCAAACGATGCTGACGCCCGGCATCCATGAGGCGTATCAAAGCGGTGTCTCCGCCCTTTCTAGCCAGCCAAGCGTCAAGGAAGTGGCCCGTGGTCAGTCAGGTAGCGGCCCGCATAGCTGCCAACCGGGGCTATTTGTGGCCAGCGCTCAGGACTTCCTTAACGATGACGCGCTTCAGGGCGAAATCTTCGGCGCTGCCTCGCTGGTCATTGAGTGCGCTGACGTGCAGGAGATGCAGCGTGTTGCCGACCAGCTCGAAGGTCAGCTGACGATTACCCTGCAAATGGACGATGGCGACCTGGAGGCCGCAAAATCACTTCTTCCCACGCTTGAGCAGCGCGCCGGCCGACTCTTGGCCAATGGCTGGCCAACCGGGGTCGAAGTGGGTCACGCGATGGTGCATGGCGGACCGTTCCCGGCAACGTCCGACAGCCGCACCACGTCCGTCGGCAGCGCCGCGATTTATCGCTTCCTGCGCCCCGTTTGCTATCAGGACCTGCCTGCTGGCTTACTGCCTGAAGCATTGCGCGACGATAATCCTTTTAAGGTTTCGCGCTTGGTGGATGGTAAGCGTGAGGGCTAGCCCCAGCAACGTTAAGAAACATCCGATAGGCGTTTTTTAAGCTGCCTATAGGTGCCGTAGTGACGGTCGAGGTGGCGCCGCATGGCCGCCTCGGCCGCATCAGGGTCCCGGGACTCGATCGCTTCGATGATTTCAGTATGAGCAGCAGTGGCCGCCTTATCCTCACCCTTTTGCTGTAATACCAATGCGCGCCGATCATCCAGCCATTCAGAAAGCGCCACGTGAATAGCATCAAAGATCGGGTTACGGCCAATACTTGCCAATACGCCATGAAAGTCGTTATCGGAGCGCTTGAAACGAGCCTCATCACCAATAGCGTCACGATTGTCTGACAGCGCATCGCGCAATCGCGTCAAATCCTCATCGCTTGCGTGGCGCGCAGCATGACGTGCCAGCGATATCTCAAACATCGCCCGGGCTTCCTGAAAATACTGCTGCCCATCAGGCTTGGAAAGCAACTGCCGGGTAACGCCAGAAAGCCTCGCCATGACGGCTTCGGCGGTAGGCCGGATCACCCTGGCACGCGTACCGCTGTTGATCGCGATTAACCCAAGCTGCTGCAAATGGAACAGTGCTTCACGCACGGCGGGCCTGCCCACACCAAACTGCTCCATCAATTCCCGTTCTGAAGGCAATTGATCATTTTCGCTTAGCCGCCCCTCAAGAATCTCTGCCTCAAGCTGTTCGGCGACCTGTTCAGACAGCGTTTTACGCTCGATCCGGTATCTGCTCATAGGCAGTCACTCCTGGTTAACCTGGAATTCACCGCCACTTTACTGTATTTCCCGTTGCGATCCTTCAACTGTACCTTCAATCGAGTCGAGATAGCGGCGCTAGCTGGTACTGCTTGGCGATCTCTGCATAAGCCGACTGATTGGCAGAATCCAGTGGAATGCCGCCGACATCGCGCTGCGCCTGACAGCGCCATTCGCGATCACCTGGCGCCATTACCCGCGCGTCTGGTGTAGCAGGCTGGGCCCGGAGATCCGCTAAATATTCAGCCAGTCCGCGTGCAAACGTACCTTCTTCCACAAACGCATCGGGTTTCATTGCTAAAAAGAAATGCCCCACGCCCCGGGGCGTCGACATATCCGGCCCGACCATGGGTAAAAGCTTGAAGCCGTGCTGCATTCCCGAGAGCATCGAACTAAGTATCTCGACCATGCCGCCAAGCCCTGCGCCTTTAAACCCAAAGCTACTGCCTCCTAACGGTAGCAATGCTATAACCTCTCTAGGCACGCGGCTCACCTTACCTTCAGCATTAGCAGCAACCTGATCCGGCAGCTCGCGACCAATCGCCCCGAACTGCCGCACGCGGTTCCAGGGAATCGAGCTGGTCGCCATATCCAACAAATACGGCGCGCCCCCAGCTACCGGCGCCGCAAAGGCGATAGGGTTAGTGCCGTGAAAAGGCTTGGCGCCGTCATGGAGCAGCACGAACGGATCCGAGTTACAGAACGCCATGCCCAAGTAGCCCTTTTCGGCCGCCGCCAACGCATAGCACCCCGCTGCGCCAAAGTGCGATGAGTTTCCAACCGCCACAGCCCCCATTCCCACGTCGCCTGCCATCGTCATGGCATGCTCGATGGCGGTATAGCCTGCCAAATGACCTAGCCCATCATCGGCATCTAAAAAGCCCGTTGCCGCCAAGCGCTGGTGAAACACCATGTCAGGCGCGCCGTTGATACGCCCGCCTTTCAGCGCCTGTAAATAATGCGGCAATAGACGTAACCCGTGGCTATCTGTACCCATGCGTGAGGCGGTTACCAACGCTCGGCTCACGGCATCGGCAGATGCTTGATTGGCGCCAGCAGCCACAAGTGCCGCTTGCATAAAGCGCGTTAAATCCTCACGGGTAACGCGAAAATCCAATGACGTATCGGTCATCAAGCAATACTCCAAAGCCTAATATTGTTGTTAACGGCTAATCAGCCGGTCGTGCTCAACGGTATATCAGCGTGGGAAGCCACATGGAAATAGCCGGAATAAAAGTCACTAACAGCAAGCAGATCACCAGCGGAATCAGGAACGGAATGGTTCCTCGCATGCAGCGCTCAAAGCTGACATTGGATACTCGGGAAAGTACGTAGAGCACCATTCCCACCGGCGGCGTCAACAGGCCGATCATCAGGTTGAGCACCATAATCACACCAAAATGAACGGGATCGACACCCACGGCCACCGCCATGGGCAACAGGACCGGCACCAGGATGGTGATCGCGGCGATCGTTTCCATAAAGCAGCCGACAATGATGAGTACAATGTTGGCCATCATCAGTACGGCGAGTTTGCTATCGGCAAACGGCCCCATTAGAGCAATCACGTTCTGGGTGACTTGGTTACTGGTGAGTATCCAGGCAAATATTGATGCGGAAGAGACAATCAACAAAATGACCGCGGTTGTCTCGATGGTTTCCATACTGACTTTTAACAGCTTACGCCAGGTCAGGGTGCGGTAAACCACGATACCCAGTATCAGCGCATAGAACACCGCAGCGACCGCCGCCTCAGTAGGGGTAAACGCGCCGGTGATAATACCGCCCACGATAATGACGGGCGTCATCAGTGATAGAAAAGCCCGCTTAAAGGTATGCCCAAGCACGCGCATCGAAAATATCGCGTCACGCTGATAGCCGCGGCGGCGCGAGATGATAAAGATCATCAGCATTAACATCCCCCCCATTAACAGCCCAGGAATTAACCCGGCGGCAAACAGTTGGCCCACAGAGGCTGATGCCATAACGCCGTAAATGACCATGGGTAAACTCGGCGGGATAATCGGCCCGATGGTGGATGAGGCCGCGGTAATACCCACCGCAAATTCCTCATCGTAGCCTGCATCTTTCATCGCCTTCACTTCAATCATGCCAAGGCCACCGGCATCCGCCACGGCCGCCCCTGACATTCCAGAAAACACGATACTGGCGCCCACGTTCACATGCCCCAGCCCACCGCGCATCCAGCCCATCAGAGCCTTGGCAAAATTGAAGATCCGCTCCGTGATGCCGCCGTTATTCATCAGGCTGCCAGCAAAGATAAAAAACGGAATGGCCAGCAGTGGAAAGCTGTCGATACCGTTGATCATGCGGTGCGCTATGACGATGCTGGGCACTTGGCCTGTGATCAGTACAAACATCAGACAGGCGCCCGCCAAGCTAACCGCAATGGGAACCCCGAGCACCAACATTGTGAATAACGCGAAAAACAAGAAGCCGAGGTGATAACCCATCAGCGGTAATATTACGCACCCCAGCACGGCCAGTACCGAGAGAAGAGGCGACACTAACGGTTTTTGCCAGCGCATCATGGAAATTCGGGGCATAGCAGGCCTCTCGATAAAAATGGCATAACGGGAAACCACTTCTCAAACGTCATCGGTACGATCCCGGTACTTCAGATAGAGCCGCTGGATGGTACGTAGCGCCATTAATACAAACGCCGCACAGACCGTGAAATAGATGATGCTCTTGGGCAGGTCGACCGATACCATCAGGCTATTGGTACGTGCTGCCAGTTGATAGGCGATCCACGCCATTGCTATATAAAAGCCAAGGCTTACCAGACCCACCAAGCGCTCCAGTAAGCGTGCCTGCCATTCCGGCATGTAATGATAGAAGAACTCCACCAGGATGTGGCTGCCGTTGCGGGCGGCCATTACGCTGCCCAAAAAGCCAACCCCAATCAGCAGATAACGGGCAATTTCCTCAGTCCAGCCGATAGAACTGCCCATCACATAGCGGCTAAAAAACTGAGCGAAGACCACCAGAATAAGTGCCCAGAACAACGTCAGGGTCACAAAGTCTTCAATTCGATAATCACTCAGTTTGAAGGGGGCATCTTCAAAGGCGGATTCAAAATCCACCATAGGATCAATGCTGGGCGGTGCATCTTCGCGTGCGTCACTCATGGCACAATACTCCAGACACTTCGCTAAAAAATTAGCGAAGTGCTCGCTGAGGTTGGGTTATTGGCCGATAGCCTGTAGGCGATCGTAGGTTTCCTGATCCCAAGTGGCGGCATTGCCGTTATGGGCAGGTACAACGGCCTCACGGAAAATGTCGCGATCCACTTCGTTGATGGTATTACCCTGTTCCTCAAACCAGGCGACCAGCTCTGCCTCAGCCTGCAGGATATCCTGGGTGTTGTTCTCAGCGGCTTCCTGGAATACCTCGCGGAATATTTCCTGATCCTCTTCGCTCAGTTGGTTCCACCGCGGTCCACCTACGATCGTGATCAGCGAATCAGTAATATGGCCGGTCAGATTGATGTAATCCTGTACCTCATGAAACGCCTTGGCGCGAATGGTTGGCAGCGGATTTTCCTGCGCGTCAACCACGCCTTGCTGCAGGGCCAGGTAGACTTCATCGAAAGCAATCGGGGTGGGGTTAGCGCCTACTGCGTTAGGCATCATCATGTACATCGGCGCGTTGGGCACACGTATTTTGAGGCCTGCCATATCCTCGGGTGTATTGATCGGCGCATTCGACGTTACATGGCGTTCGCCATAATAATTGAGCGTCAGTGGCACGTTCCCGGTGGCATCCTGGTAGCCTCGGGCAATTTCCTGGAACAGGTCACTGTCAGCAAAGGCCTGCCAGTGATCAAAGTCACGGAACATATACGCAGCCCCCGCAATACCGATTGGCCCATAACCGCGGCCAGCAAACTGCGTGCCGGTATAAATGACATCCACCGTACCTAGCCCAAGCCCTTCGTTAATATCTTCCTCTTTACCCAAAGAAGAAGCGGCGTATACCTCCATGGTGTAACGGCCATCGGTGCGCTCTTCAATTTCATCCGCCGCCCACAGTGCCCACTTATGGAAAGGTTCCGACGTTTCATAAACGTGGGCAAAACGCAGGTTCTCGGCGGCCTGTACCGCACCGGCCACGCTGATACCTGCAGCGATTAGCGTAGCGGTTAACAGGCGAGACATGGCTAGGTGGTATTGGCTTTTGTAGCGCATCTTATTTTCCTCACAACCATTAGATTTATTGTTGGTTATTTGCGAGTAGCACTTGCGAATAGCAATAGCGGATGTAACCGATCATCTTGCTGTATACGTATCATACCAGCAGTTTAAAACCTAGCTGGTGGCCTTCAATTGCGCAACTACCTTCATCTAAACAGATTTGCCTATCGACCCGAAATGTAGCGGTGCGCTAGAGTAAGTCATGTTCTGGTATACCTGTCATACAGAGCAACACCTATTACAACCATCTATAACAACATAGGCGACAAGGCATGAGCTGCCGGTCGCCTGGCAACCAGGAGACGCTCATGCAACCACTATCACTGACTGATACTCTTCCCACCGACTTGGATAATGCCCTGCTCGTGGGCCGCGTATGGCTGGATGGCACACACCCGGGTCCCGCATTGGTCACAGTGCACGAGGGTAACATCATCGATATTACAGAGTTTGGCCCTACCATGGCTGACCTACTGGAACGCGACGATGTGCTGGAGGTGGTGCAACGCGCCGAGGGTGCATCGTTGGGCAATATCGAGACGCTGCTGGCGAACTCTCAACAGGCTCAACCACAAGCGCCCTACCTGCTCGCCCCCTGTGATGTTCAGGCCGTTAAAGCTTGTGGCGTCACCTTCGCCGTCAGCTTACTGGAGCGGGTAATCGAAGAGCAGGCGGGCGGCGACCCGGCTAAAGCCGTTGCGCTACGTGATGACCTGCAGGCACTGATTGGCACCGATCTTTCCAAGATTGCCCCCGGGTCTGAAGAGGCCATGGCGCTTAAGACAGCGCTTCAGGCACGCGGTGGCTGGTCACAATATATGGAAGTGGGTATCGGCCCCGATGCAGAAGTGTTTACCAAAGCTCAGCCGCTTTCCTCGGTAGGTTTTGGTGCGTCAGTAGGGTTGCATGCATCTTCACAATGGAATAACCCCGAGCCGGAAATCGTGCTAGCCGTGGACAGCCGCGGTCAGGTACGCGGCGCCACCTTGGGTAATGATGTCAACTTGCGCGACGTTGAAGGACGCAGCGCCCTACTGCTTGGCAAGGCGAAAGATAACAACGCCTCCTGCTCAATCGGCCCGTTTATTCGTCTATTTGATGATCACTTTACTATCGACAGCGTGCGCAACTGCCAAGTCGCACTGCGTATTGAAGGCGAGGATGACGACTTCCTGCTTCAAGGCGAGAGCGATATGCGTGAAATCAGCCGCGACCCGCTGGACCTGGTACGCCAAACCATCGGTGATCACCACCAGTACCCTGATGGTTTCATGCTGTTTCTGGGTACGATGTTCTCCCCTATCAAAGACCGCGATGGCAAAGGCCAGGGCTTTACTCACCACCTAGGTGATCGCGTCACTATTTCTACCCCAGCCTTGGGCTCCCTGGTGAACCCGGTGGGCAGAAGCGATCAGTTGCCGCCCTGGACCTACGGCATTCGCGAACTGATGCGTCACTTGGCCCGCCGCTGATCCTTCCACTGCTTAAATCACACCCCGGAGAACGCAATGACAACAATTACGCACGTCGAGATCCAGGATATCCGTTTCCCCACCTCGCGCTCGCTCGATGGCTCTGATGCCATGAATGCCGCACCGGATTACTCAGCCACCTATGTCATCCTGCATACCGATGACGAAAGCCCGGAAGGCCATGGCTTAACCTTTACCATTGGCCGGGGTAACGAGATTGTGGTCACCGCCGTGCATTCCCTGGCCCCGCTGATCGAGGGCCGCGAGCTTTCCTCCATTACCGACAATATGGGTGCGTTCTGGCGCGAGCTCACCGGCGACAGTCAGCTGCGCTGGATTGGCCCTGATAAAGGTGCGATTCACTTGGCAACCGCCGCCATCGTCAACGCCGTGTGGGATATGTGGGCAAAACGCGAAGGCAAGCCGGTATGGAAATTGCTGGTGGATATGACCCCAGAGCAGCTGGTGCGCTGCCTTGATTTCCGCTTTGTTACCGATGCGCTAACGCCTGAAGAGGCGATTTGCCTGCTGCGCCGCCAGGCTCCCGGCAAAGCGGCGCGTGAGGCCGAAATGCGCCGCGATGGCTACCCCGGCTACACCACTTCCGCAGGCTGGCTAGGTTACAGCGATGAAAAAGTACGCAGCCTGGCCCGGGAAGCGTTAGCAGAAGGCTGGACCCACTTTAAGCAAAAAATTGGCGGCGATATTGAAGAGGATGCCCGCCGTGCAGCGCTACTGCGAGAAGAGATCGGTTGGGACAACGTGCTGATGATGGACGCCAACCAGGTGTGGGAGGTCGACGAGACAGTCACCAAGATGCGTCGCCTGGCTGAGTTTGATCCGCTGTGGATCGAAGAACCCACCAGCCCCGACGATATTCTGGGTCACGCAGAGATCCGCCATCGCGTCGCGCCTATTGGAGTCGCCACCGGCGAACACTGCCACAACAAAGTGATGTTCAAGCAGTTCTTCCAGGCGGACGCCATTGACTACTGCCAGCTGGACGCTGCCCGCCTGGGAGGCCTCAATGAAGTGATTTTAGTCGTGCTGATGGCCGCCAAGTTCGGCGTACCGGTTTGCCCGCATGGCGGCGGCGTTGGGTTGTGCGAATACACCCAGCACATCTCGCTGTTTGACTACATCGCGGTATCCGGCGAGCTTGAAGGGCGTGTGCTTGAGTACGTGGATCATCTCCACGAGCACTTTATCGACCCGGTAGTGATCAATCATGGCCGCTATCAGGTACCCGAGGCACCTGGCTACAGCATTGCCATGCACGCGCAGTCTCAGGCACAGCATCGCTACCCAGAGGGTGCTGCTTGGCAGGAAGCGGACCAATGACAGACACTAATACCTTTCTAAATGAACTCACCAGCCTGCTTGGCGAGCGTGGCCTGCTGCGCGAGCCGGAGGCCATGGCGCGCTACGTAAGCGACTGGGCGGGCGATACACTGGGCATGCCGCTGGCCGTAGCACGCCCGACTGATACAACAGAAGTCGCTGAGGTCGTCAGGCGCTGCTATGCACAAGGTGTCGCGATGACGCCCCAGGGCGGCCACAGCGGCCTGGTGGCAGGCGCCTTGCCCGCCGCAAGCGGTCAAGAGCTGGTAATCAGCCTGGAGCGGTTAAATAGCGTGCGCGCCATTGATCCGATCAACTTCACCATCACGGTAGATGCGGGCTGTATCCTTGAAAACGTCAAGCTGGCCGCTTTTGAGCATGACTGCGAATTTCCGCTTTCACTCGGCGCCCAGGGCAGCTGCCAGATTGGCGGCAATATCGCCACTAACGCAGGCGGGCTCAACGTGCTGCGCTACGGCATGATGCGTGAGCTGGTGCTCGGCCTTGAGGTCGTGCTGCCGGATGGACGCGTGCTGGATAGCCTGAATGCTCTGCATAAGGACAACCGCGGTTACGACCTTCAACAGCTGTTTCTGGGCAGTGAAGGCACGCTGGGAATTGTCACGGGGGCTGTGCTCAAACTCTCGCCTCGACCTACCCAGAACCGCACCGCCCTGCTCGGCCTGCCATCGGTACAAGCGGTGATCGATCTATATAGTTTAGCGCGACGCGACTGCTGTGATTTGCTAACCGCCTTTGAGCTCATCCCCCGCCGCTGCATTGAGCTTGCGATAGAGGCAACGCCCGAGCTACGCGACCCGCTGGAAAGCGCTTACCCCTGGTACGTATTGATGGAAGTCGCGGCCACGGGACCAGTGGATCTAGGCGCCATGCTGGAGCAACTGCTGGAAACCGGTATGGAGCGTGAGCTGGTGCTTGACGGGGCGCTGGCATCCAGCGCTAGCCAATCCGCGCAGCTGTGGCAGTTCCGTGAAAGCATGCTGGAAGGACAGAGGCGGCGCGGCGAGCATTTGCGTACCGATATCTCAATACCCATCTCAGCCATTCCCGACTTTGTCACCCGCGCCAGTGACGTAGTAATGAACGCCTCTTCCGAGTGTGAAATCATCGCTTACGGGCACGTGGGCGATGGCAATCTGCACTTCAATATCTTGCCGCCCACTACGCTTCCTGACGCAGATAAAAAAGCCCACCTGCATGCCCTGGAAGAGCAGCTTTTTGACGTGCTCGATGAGTTTCATGGCAGCATCAGCGCTGAACACGGCATTGGGCGCACCAAGCAGGCAGCCTACCTGGCACGGTTATCGCCTATCGAGCTGGAGTTGATCAGCGGGGTTAAAAACCTGTTCGACCCGAAAGGGCTAATGAATCCGGGGCGTATTCTGCCTACCACTTCTACCTAAAAGCATCCACCGTAAACGTACACCGCCCCGCAGGTTAACCCTGCGGGGCGGTGTACGTTCATCAATATTCACAATCTTTCAGTAGCCCATCACCCCAGGCAACCAGGTGGCCAATCCTGGCACAGCAATCAACAGCAGAATCGTCGCTATAATAGGCAGCAAAAACGGCAGTACCGCCTTGACCACCTGGCCGTAACGCAGCCGGGTAATGCCCACCATCATGAACAACACCGTACCGAACGGCGGCGTAATGACCCCAACCGACAGGGTAATCACCATTACGATACCAAAATGCACCGGGTCTAGCCCTGCACTCAACGCGGCAGGTACCACGATGGGGGTAAAGATCAGGATACTTTCAATCACCGACATAAAACAGCCGATCAGCAGGAAGAACAGCGCAAAGCAGAGCAGCAGCGCAATAGTGGGCATATCGATACTGGCCACCTGACCGGCCAGGGCCTGGGGGATCCCCATACGCACCAGAATCCAGCCATAAAAGCTTGATACCGCAATGATCAGCAGGATGACCGCGCTGAACATCAGCGTACGTCGAAACGCGTCGTACAGGCTCTTCAAACTCAGGTCGCGATAGATCACCCCGCCCAGTATCACCGCATACAGAGAGGCAATCGCGCCGGCTTCAGTCGGTGTAAAAAAGCCACCCCAAATACCGCCAACGATGATCGCCGGCATCATCAAGGGTAAAATAGCCCGCTTGCCGGTTCGTACGACTTCGCCTGCATCAAACGGCACAGGAGCGGGCATTACAACTTTCCCCGTAGCGCCGAGTAAAACGGTCATGCCCATAAGCAACAGCGCCATTAAAATGCCCGGCACAAGCCCCGCCATGAAGAGCCCACCGATGCTTACATTGGCGAGCCAGCCATACACCACCAACGCAATGCTCGGCGGCAGGATCGGGCCGACCACACTCGAAGCCGCGGTAATCCCGGTCGTATAGTCGAGCGCATAACCACGCTCTTTCATCGCCTTGATTTCGATACTGCCAAGCCCGGCGGCATCGGCCACTGCCGTGCCGGACATGGTGGCAAAGATAGAGCTTGCCACCACGTTGGCGTGACCCAGCCCGCCTTTGGTACAGCCCACCAGAGCCGTCGCAAAATCAAATATCCGGGTGGTGGTCGAACCCAGGTTCATGATGTTGGCCGCCAGGATAAACAGCGGAATCGCCATCAAGGTGAAGTTGTTAAGCGTTTGCACCATGCGCAGTGAAAGCAGCTCAACCGGCAAGCCACCGGCCCCGGTTACCGCCAGGGCAATAAACGAGGTGACCCCAATCGACACCACCACGGGCAGGCCGATCATCATTAACAGCAGCAGCCCGCCGACGAATATCGCAAGTTCCATCATGGCGTTATCTCCTCGTGCGCGGGTTTATTCAACCACGTGACGGGGCCACGTAAGGTTTGCCAGGTGGCGATCAGCGCCATGGCAACAAAACTGAATAACAAGCCGTAATAGAGATAGGAGAAGCTGATACTCAACGAGACCGTTTTATTGTTGGCGCTCATATCGGACATGATCCAGGCGCCCCAGCTCGCCAGCACGAAAAAACCGACGGAGATAATGGCCGTCAGCCGATACTGCACCTGATGACCCAGCGCACTCAGCCGGTGACTAAACAGGTCCACGACCAGATGGTCGCTGCGCACCCAAGCGGAGATCGAGCCAAAACCAATGGCGTAAATAGCCAGCAGCGAGACGACTTCCTCGCTCCAGGGCATGCCCCAGTTGAGCAAATCGCGGGCAACCACGGCGGCCACGATCAAGCCTAAAATGCCGACTAATAGCGCTACACCCACGGCATCGCATAGGCGGGTGACATAGCGCAGGGTATAAAAAGCCAAACGATCGGCTCCGTTTGCGGGTGGCAGTGCTCCATCCACAAGATAACTCCTTACCTAAGACGGTGGCGGCATCATCATGCCTCCACCTGGTGATGATCAGTCGCTTGCTTGGCTCGCGCTGATAGCGTCGTCGCGTACACCGTCGGCCATTTCTGACAGCACACGATCAATGGCGGGCATGGCCGCTTCACGGAAGGCTTCAGTATCCGGCTGGACAACCGTCATACCCTCTTCCTGAAGGGCATCCAGATAAAAATCATCCAGTTCGAGCTCCTGCTCGGTGCCGTAGGCACGAGCGACATCAACCGCCTCAGAAATCAGCGCCTGATCCTCTTCCTCCAAACCGTCCCACCAACGCGCGCTGGCAACCCAGCTCCAGGGGAACTGCACGTGGCTGGTGGTAATGAGGTAGTCCTGCACTTCCCACAGGCGCCGCGTGTAGGGCGAAGAGAGGGAGTTTTCATGGCCATCAACCTGGCGGGTCTGCATGGCGAGATAGATTTCCGGCGCGGGCACGTTCACCACCTGCGCGCCCAGTTCTTCCCAAACTTCTAGCCAGATCGGCAGTGACGGCAGGCGTAAACGGAAACCCTGCAAATCTTCTGGTGTATGAATCTCTTTATTGGCAGTCATATGGCGCGGGCCACGGTGCTGAACCCCCAGAAACTTGAGGCCGCCCTGCTGTTCTGCCTGCTCGATCAGCGTTTGGCCCGATGGGCTATCGATATAGCTGTCTACCTCATCCCAGGTCGTGAACAGGAAAGGCACGGTAATGGCGTCGTACTCCGGCGCATATTGCTGGCGCCAGTTGCCGCCGGTGAGTGAAAGCTGGGTCTGGCCCAGGTTGAGCAGCTCCAGTACGGAATCTTCACCGCCCAGGGAGCCCGCGAGGAAAGGCCGTACGTTGAAGCGCCCCGGCGCCTGCTCTTCCAGGTACTCCGCAAAGCGTTCAACCGCAGCACTTTCAGAGCCGCCTTCACTCATGGTGTTGTTAACTTGAATTTCAATCGGGTTGGCCAGCGCGAAGGGAGCAACCGCTAAAATGCCTAATGCAGTGAGCGTGGCAAGTAGTGATTTTTGCATGAGATGTACTCTCTCAATTTGTCGTTATAGGCAGAATGGTGCGATGTTGTTCTATCGATCTTGAAACAAGCCGCCGATACGCTCAAATCGACGTTCGAGAAGGCTGACTTCGCAAAATACGATGGCTGGAGACTCCATGACAGCGGGCGTTTGAGGGCTCTCGTAAAACAGCACACGACTAAAGATGGAGAGGCATCGGCAGTCGTTAGCCAGGTTTGTTCAGGGCTAGCCGATAAGGGAGGGCTCAGAATGTTAATGAGCTTTCTCCAAACGCGAACCCGAAGGGGGAGGCGTAGCCTTTAAGAAGACGTCGTTTCAGCCTTAACCAGATGATCGACTAAATGACGGGCAGTGGCCGGTAGCGTGGCATAGCGGCGCATACCGATCACCAGCTCGCGCTGCGCCCAAGGGTCGCTAAGCGGAATACTGTTCAACTCCAGATCGCCCAATTCACGATAGATGGTCTTTTCAGGCAGTATGCCCACGCCCATCCCGTGATGAATCATGCGGCAAATGGCATCGAAGCTACGCACCTGAATGCGCATCCGTAACGCCTTGTCAGCAATATTGGCTTGTTCATGCAGTAGTGCTTGCAGCGAGGCATCCTGCTGGAGGCCGATAAAATCGAAGTCGAGTGCCTCATTGAAGGCAATACTTTCACGCGCCGCCAGCGAGTGATTGCCAGGCGTTACCAATACCAGCCGGTCATTCCGGTATGAAAGCTGTTGAAGGTCAGGTGCCGCGACATGCCCCGCGAAGATGCCGATATCGGTCAATCCATCGCGCACGGCCGCCACAATTTCGCTACTCACCCGCTCCTGCAGGTCGATTTTAATATCGGGGTAGTGGCAAGAGAAAGTGCTGAGATCCTGGGGAAGAAACGCAATAATGGCCGAGGTGTTGGAGTGGATGCGCACATGGCCGCGCACCCCTTCGCCATATTCACTTAGCTCTGCTTCCAGGCGCTCGATATTATCCATAATGCGCCGGGCGTGGTGCAGAAACGCCTGGCCTGCGGGGGTTAGCTCAACGCCTCTGGGGCGGCGATACAGCAGCGTGGTCCCTACCAGCGCTTCAAGGTCGCTAATCCGCTTACTCACCGCAGCAAGCGCTAGATGCTCGCGCGCGGCGGCGGCGGTTAGACGCCCCTCATCCGCCACAGAAATAAACAGCTTGAGCGTGACAAAGTCGAAGCGGCGCATGATCACATCTCTTAACCAACAGTCTGCTTATGCTAACGCATACCTTCGCCAGCCACGAACCCTTTGTTACCCATTGCCTAATTGTCGACCCTAAACGGCTGCCCCATGCTGGCGCTCACTACGAATAACGACAAGTAGAGGAGAGCCTTAATGAATGCTCCTGAAGCGCGCAAGCTTCCCTTGCAGGACCTAAAAGTACTTGAGCTAGGCCAGTTGATTGCCGGCCCCTTCGCCACCAAACTATTGGGTGAATTTGGCGCTGACGTGATCAAGATTGAGCCGCCCGGCACCGGTGACCCACTTCGCAAATGGCGAATGATTGAAGACGACACCTCGCTCTGGTGGCACGTGCAAACCCGCAACAAGCGCTCGGTGGCGCTGGATTTACGCAGCGAAGAGGGCCAGGCCCTGGTACGCCAACTTGCTGCCGAGGCAGACGTTGTCGTGGAGAATTTTCGCCCCGGCACGCTGGAGAGCTGGGGGCTGGGTTGGGAAGCGTTATCAGCCCTCAACCCACGGCTGATCATGGTGCATATCTCAGGTTACGGGCAGACCGGCCCCTACCGCGACAAGCCCGGCTTCGGTGTGATTGGCGAAGCAATGGGCGGGCTACGCTACCTTACCGGCCAGCCGGACGAACCCTCCGTGCGGGTGGGCGTGAGCATCGGCGACTCACTTTCCGCCCTTTACGCGGTGATCGGCACCTTGCTGGCCCTTCAAGAGCGCAACCGCAGCGGCCTGGGCCAGGAAATTGATGTCGCGCTGTATGAATCAGTATTTGCCATGATGGAAAGCCTGCTGCCGGAATTTGATGCCAGCGGCCAGGTCCGCGAGCCCAGCGGCAGCGCCCTTCCCGGCATTACGCCTTCAAACGCCTACCGCTGCCTGAACGGCGACTACGTGCTTATCGCCGGCAATGGCGACAGCATCTTTAAACGCTTGATGGGCGTGATTGGCCGCGAGGATTTAGGAAGCGACCCAGCACTTGCCCATAACGATGGGCGCAGCCAGCAAGCCGCCATGATCGATGCAGCCATTGAAGCCTGGACGCTAGAACGCCCGCGCGATGCCATTCTACAGGCCCTGGACGATGCCCGGGTGCCCGCCGGCTATCCCTATACCGCTGAAGATATCGCCTTTGACCCCCACTACCTGGCGCGGGAGATGATCCAAACCTTTACCCGCCCCAACGGCCAGCCGCTCAAAGTGCCCGGCGTACTGCCCAAGCTAAGCGCCACGCCCGGGCGCTTGGGCAATGGCGGCCCGAAGCTTGGTCAACACACCGACGACGTACTGGACGAGCTGGGTATCGACCAGCAAACCCGCACCAAACTGCGCCAGGCAGGCATCATTTAAGGAGTTTGTTATGAGCCAGTTATCACCCTGCCCTTTGAGAATCGAGATCAACGAAGTCGCCCCCCGTGACGGCCTACAAATTGAAGCGCGTTTTGTGCCTACAGAAGAAAAAATCCGCTGGATTGACGCCCTCTCCACCACGGGCCTCAAGCGCATCGAGGCGACATCATTTACCTCCCCTAAAGCGATTCCCAACCTGCGCGATGCCGCCGACGTTGTTACCAGCCTTCAGCGCCGGGCAGGCGTAGATATCACCGTGCTGGTGCCCAACGTAAAAGGTGCCGAACGCGCGCTTGCCTGCAACGTCGATGAGATCAATCTGGTGATGTCGGCAAGCGACAGCCACGGCCTGGCCAACCTGCGCATGACGCCCGAGCAATCCCTTGAACAATTTGCGGCTATTTTGGACGTGACTCAAGGCAGCGGCGTGTTTATCAACGCCTCACTCTCCACCACCTTTGGTTGCCCCTTTGAAGGCGAAGTGCCCGAAGCGCGGGTGCTGGAACTGGTTGAAAAGCTAATTGCGCTGGGCATCCAAGGGGTAACGCTGTGCGACACCACCGGCATGGCCAACCCGGCCCAGGTCAAACGCCTGTGTGAAGCGGTACTTGAGCGCTGGCCCGAAACGCCGTTTACCCTGCATGTTCACAACACCCGCGGCATGGGCTTGGCCAATGCCCTGGCAGCTTGGCAGGCAGGGATTACCCGCTTCGACTCAGCACTCGGCGGCCTGGGCGGCTGCCCCTTTGCCCCCGGCGCCACCGGCAACGTATGCACCGAGGATCTAGTACATATGTTTGAAGCCATGGGCGTGGACACCGGCGTTGACCTAGACGCCCTGCTTGACGTCGCCGCTACTCTCCCCGAGCTTATCGGCCATGAGGTACCGGGGCAGGTGGTGAAAGCGGGTAAATCGACCCGGCGTTATGCGATGCCAGCATCAGCTCTTCAACAATGAACGGCACTATTCTCGGGCTACATTGAGATCTTTAGCTAAAAGAGCTATATAACTATTACCCGACACAACTTTGCCATATAAACGTCACACAACAGCAACATTTTCACCGCAAGCTGGCCAACAATAAATAACAGCTGGTGGTGAAGACATGGGCCTGTGTGTATGAGCCAATCGCGTATCCGCCTGGAGCGCGTTACTAAACGCTGGGGCGCGACGGCTGCGGTCGATGAAATTTCTTTTGAAGTAACGCCCGGCCAGTTTGTCATTCTGCTGGGCCCTTCAGGTTGTGGGAAGTCCACCACACTGCGCATGATTGCAGGCCTGGAAGAGGCAAGCGACGGTCAGATCCATATTGGTGAGCGTGATGTTACGCGCCTGCCGCCGGGCGACCGTGGCTTAAGCATGGTGTTTCAATCCTATGCGCTGTTCCCGCATCTAAGCGTTGCCGACAATATCGTGTTTGGCCTGCGCAGCCGCAAGGTGCCCAAAGCTGAGCAGCGCGAGCGGCTGGCCAAGGTGGCTGAGCTTGTCGACCTTACCGATTACCTGAACCGTAAACCTGCCCAACTCTCTGGTGGCCAGCGCCAGCGGGTGGCGCTGGCCCGCTCGATTATCTCTGAACACCCGATCTGTTTGATGGATGAGCCACTCTCCAATCTGGATGCGCGGCTGCGCAGCGATATGCGCCGGGAAATCAAGGCGCTACAAAGCCGCCTGAACATGACGGTGATTTACGTGACCCACGATCAGGTCGAGGCCATGAGCATGGGGGACCGCGTGATTCTGATGCAGCACGGCCGCATCGTTCAGGACGGGTCGCCTGACGCGCTTTATAACCAGCCTGCCAGCGCCTTTGCCGCTAGCTTTATAGGGAGTCCTGCCATGAACTTGCTGCCACTTGTTAAAGGCGACCAAGGCGCTGTTATCGACGGCGAACCGACCACCACGGTCGCGCCGCTGGAAGCCGTTGGCGGTCAGCTAGGCATTCGCCCGGAAGATATTGAGCTGCGCCCGGCGTCGAAGCCAGGCGTGCTGGCCACCGTACTTAGCGAGGAGTATTTAGGCGCCGACACGATTGTCCATGTGGCGGTGGGTGCACACAGCCTGCGCGTACGCATCAACGGCAAACCCGCACTGACTGACGGCACTTGTCGGCTCTATTGGGCGCCAGAAAACGCCCACTTGTTTGCGAATAACGGGTTACGTCTGGATAGCGTTTTGCCAAGTGCGTTACCAGGCTCGCCTCGCGTTGTTTCTCGTCCACCGGCGGTGGGCTCTTTCCAACACTGATATTCGTGGAGTCTTGTTATGCGTTTGCGTATTCCCTTCGCTACCACCGCGCTTGTGGCTGGCATGTTAAGCGCCACCCAGGTCAACGCGAATACCGTTGACCTGACCATGTACTACCCGGTTTCAGTGGGCGGCGCGTTGACCAATGTCATTGACGACTTAGTGGCCGAGTTTGAGAGTGAGCATCCCGACATTTCGGTAGAAGCCATCTACGCCGGCAACTACGACGACACCCGCGTGCGCACCATGTCGGCAATTGAGTCAGGCGATACACCGCAGCTATCGGTGATGTTCTCCATCGATCTTTACGAACTGGTTGAACAGGACGCTATTGTGGCGTTCGATGATCTGGTCGAAACCGATGAAGAGCGCGAATGGCTCGACAGCTTCTACCCAGGATTGATGGAAAACGGCCAGTTGGATGGCAACACCTACGGCATTCCTTTCCAGCGCTCCACCATTGTGCTGTTTTGGAACAAGGACGCTTTTGAAGCGGCCGGTTTAGACCCTGAAACCCCGCCAGAAAACTGGCAGGAAATGGCCGAGATGGCGGCAACGGTTCGCGAAGCCTCCAACGGGGAGCAGTGGGGCGTGATGGTGCCGTCTACCGGCTACCCGTACTGGATGTTCCAGGCGTTCGCGTTTCAGAACGGCCACCGCTTGATGAGCGAAGACGGCACCGAGGTCTATTTTAATGATCCCGCCGCCGTTGAAGCGCTTGAGTACTGGGTGTCACTAGCAACCGAACATGACGCCATGCCGGATGGCACCATCGAATGGGGCACGTTGCGCCAGAACTTCCTTGAGCAATCTACCGCCATGATGTGGCATACCACCGGCAATCTAACCGCCGTGCGCAATGAAGCCGATTTTGATTTTGGCGTTGCCATGCTGCCCATGAACACCCAGCGCGGCAGCCCCACCGGCGGCGGCAACTTCTACGTCTTTAAAGATGCCTCTGAAGAGGAGCAGCGCGCTGCGATGACGTTTATCCGCTGGATGACCGCCCCCGAACGCGCCGCCGACTGGTCAATTGAAACAGGCTACATGGGCGTTAGCCCCGCCGCTTACGAGACTGACGCGCTGCGCGAATACGTGGAGAGCTTCCCGCCCGCCGCCGTTGCCCGCGACCAGCTGGAATATGGTACTGCCGAGCTTTCCACCTATCAGGGTGGCCGCATTCGTCGCACGCTGGATAACGCCGTTCAGGCAGCATTAACCAGCCAGATGGAACCGGAAGCCGCGCTTAACCAGGCCCAGCAGGAAGCGGACGCCATACTGCGGCGTTACGCACGTTAAGCCCTTTCTTACCCATTCGCCGGGGTTCGCCCCGGCGTTTCCTATAAGTAGCCGTTCCCCATGACATTAACCGCCCACCACAAAATGCAGATGTATGGCGCGCTGCTGTTACTGCCCGCTGCCGTGCTGTTAGCCACTTTTGCGTACCTACCCACGATTACGACCGTGATTCAAAGCCTGTTTCTGCCCGGCTTTCGCGGTGCCCCGCCGGAATTCGTCGGGCTTGAGAATTATCGTTTTTTGTTCGATGACGCCAAGTTCTGGAAGGTGGCGCGCAATAACTTGATCTACGCGTTGGGCACAATCCCCGCCTCCATCGCCTTGGCGCTTGGAATGGCACTATTCGTTAACGGCAAACTGCCGGGGCGTGGCCTTGTGCGTATGGCCTACTTCACACCAACTATTTTGCCCATGATTGCCGCCGCCAATATCTGGATGTTTTTCTACGCCCCGCAAATTGGCCTGTTTAACAAGCTGCTCGGGGCGCTGGGGTTTTCCGGGGTGAATTGGCTGGGCGACCCAAGTGTCGCGCTGGGCTCGGTGATGGTGATGTCGGTCTGGAAAGAAGCCGGCTTTTTTATGATTTTTTATCTCGCGGCGCTTCAAGGCATTCCGCCCGAGCTAAAAGAAGCCTCCGATCTTGAAGGCACCAGCCGCTGGAGCTTCTTCTGGCGAGTGACGTTTCCGCTCTTGATGCCCACCACGCTGTTTGTGCTGATCAACGCGCTAATCAATGCGGTACGCGTGGTTGATCACCTGTTTATTCTGACCAAGGGCGGCCCCAATAACGCGACCAACCTGTTGCTGTATTACGTCTACGAAAATGCCTTCTCGTTTTTTGACCGCACCACGGCGGCCACCATCACGGTGGTGATTCTACTGGTACTTGCGGTGGTCGCCACGCTGAAGTTCACGATTCTGGACCGCAGGACGCATTACCAATGAGTTCAACCACCACACACTCAAGCACTAGGAACTCAATGTCCAAATCTCGCCAGCTATCCATTCCATCACTTGAAACCGTGGCGGCGTGGCTATTGGCGGTAATTTGGATTTTTCCGCTGCTGTACGCTTTTTGGGCGGCCTTCCACCCCAGCGAATTTATGGTGCGCTTTGATCTATTCGCCCCGCTGACGCTGGATAACTTCGTTAACGCCTGGTCCCAAGCGCCCTTCGCCCGCTATTACTTCAACACCTTTGCCCTGGTTACCGGCGTGGTATTGGGCCAATTTGTGGTGTGTACGCTGGCAGCCTTTGCCTTTGCACGGTTTCCCATTCCGGGTAAAAACCTGCTGTTTATGCTGGTGCTGATTCAGCTGTTTGTCTTTCCCGAAGTGCTGATCGTGGAAAACTACCGTATCGCCAGCGAGCTAGGGTTAATCAACACCATCACCGGTATTGGCCTGCCTTATGTGGCCAGTGCCTTTGGCATTTTTCTATTACGCCAGACGTTTAAGACCATTCCCCGCGAGCTTGAAGATGCCGCTCGTATTGAAGGTTGCAACTGGCTGGAAATTCTCTGGAAGGTTTACGTGCCGTTGGCCAAGCCTACCTACCTAGCCTATGGACTGGTTTCCATTAGCCACCACTGGAACAACTTTTTATGGCCGCTGGTGGTCACCAACTCGGTGGAAAGCCGCACGTTAACCGTTGGCTTGGGCGTATTTTCCGCCCCGGAAACGGGGGTTAACTGGGCAACGGTCAGCGCGGCCACGCTACTCAGTATCGCGCCGCTGTTAGTCGCGTTTCTGCTTTTTCAGCGCCAGTTTGTGCAGTCTTTCCTACGGGCTGGCATCCGTTAGGCTTAGTACGAAAACCCTAATCAACGGGCAAGAGGCTTTTCGTGCGACAATCCCCGCTCGGCAAAAAGGAGAGCGAGGATGCACGGCGAACCCAACCCGGTGGCCCTCAAAGTGTTGCAGGAAGTCTTTGGCTACGACAGCTTTCGCGGCCCGCAGCAGGCGATTATTGATCATGTGGTTGCCGGTGGCGATGCACTGGTATTGATGCCCACCGGCGGTGGAAAATCGCTGTGCTATCAGATTCCTGCGCTGTTGCGCGACGGCACCGCCATTGTGATTTCTCCACTGATCGCGTTAATGCAGGATCAGGTGGCGGCACTCGTGCAGAACGGCGTACGCGCTGCGTATCTCAACTCCAGCCTTGATTACCATGAGGCGGTCGAGGTGGAGAATCGCCTGCGTTCAGGTGAGCTGGACCTTTTATACGTCGCCCCCGAGCGGCTTGCCACGCCGCGTATGCAGGCGCTTCTGGAACAGGCCCGGATTGCCCTGTTTGCGATTGATGAGGCCCACTGCGTTTCCCAGTGGGGCCATGACTTCCGCCCTGAGTATCGCCAACTCTCTCAGTTGCATCAGCGCTTTCCCCAGGTGCCGCGCATTGCACTGACGGCCACCGCCGATGTACCCACGCGAGGCGATATCGTTGAGCATCTGCAGCTTCAAGATGCGGCGCTTTATAACAGCGGCTTTGACCGCCCCAACATCCGCTACCATATCGCTGAAAATCAGGGCAACGCCCGTGAACAGTTGCTGCGCTTTATCCGCGACAACCACGCAGGCGAAGCCGGGATTGTGTACTGCCTATCTCGGCGCAAGGTAGATGACACCGCCGCCTGGCTTGAGCGCCAGGGGCTAACCGCGCTGCCCTATCACGCTGGACTTCCCGCCGAGCAGCGCCAGCATCACCAGACGCGTTTTCTGCGCGAAGATGGTGTGGTGGTAGTGGCCACCATCGCCTTTGGTATGGGCATCGACAAGCCGGACGTGCGCTTTGTCGCCCACCTCAACCTGCCCAAGAGCATTGAAGCTTACTATCAGGAAACCGGCCGCGCCGGGCGTGATGGTCTCCACGCCGATGCGTGGATGGCTTACGGCTTGCAGGATGTGATTACGCTGCGCCAGATGCAGCAAGACTCCAGCGCTCATGATCATCAAAAGCGCATCGAGCAGCAAAAGCTCGATGCCATGCTGGGGCTTTGCGAAATCATCAGCTGCCGCCGCCAGACGCTTTTGCACTACTTCGGCGATCATTTGGATGCGCCCTGCGGTAACTGCGACAACTGCCTGACGCCGCCTGAGACCTGGGACGCCACAGTGGCCGCGCAAAAGGCGCTGTCGTGCGTTTACCGCACCGAGCAGCGCTTCGGCGTCACCTACTTGGTGGATGTGTTGCTGGGCAAAAACAACGAGCGCATCACCCGCTTTGGTCATGACAAGATCAGCACCTTTGGCATCGGCAAGGATCTCTCGGCCAACGAATGGAAGGCGCTGTTTCGCCAATTGATCGCCAGCGGCTTTCTAAGCGTGGATATGGAAGGTCATGGCGGGATTCGTTTAACGGCAGACGCCAAGCCGGTGCTGCGCGGTGAGCAGCCGCTAACCCTGCGCAAGCCCAGCAAAACCAAGACCGCCCGGCGCGGCAGCAAGAGCAATTCGGCAGCACCCGGCCACGGCCCTTTGTGGGAAGCCCTGCGCCAGCACCGCAAAGCGCTTGCCGAAGCCCAGGGTGTGCCTGCCTACGTTATCTTCCACGACGCCACGCTTGCCGAAATGACCGAACAGAAGCCGCATAGCTTGCAGGCACTCGGCGCTATCTCTGGCGTTGGCGCCCGCAAGCTTGAGGATTACGGCGAAGGCTTTCTAGCGGTGATTCAAACCCACGCGGATGCCACGCTTTAAATGCAGAGACCGTTTACCGGCAGTGTTCGCCGCGGGCGATGGCAGCCTGGTCAAACACGCCGGTATCGAGCACCCAGCCGGTGACTAGCGCGGCGGGCGTAACATCAAACGAAGGGTTCCACACCGGCGCATTTTCCGGCGCCCAAACGACATCCCCGAACGCACCGGTGGCGCCGCGTATTTCTGCGGCGTCGCGCTGCTCAATCGGAATGTCATCGCCGGTCGCGCAGGCCTTGTCTACCGTGGTGTAGGGCGCCACTACGTAGAACGGCACCTTATGGTGGTTGGCGACCACTGCCAGCATGTAAGTGCCCACTTTATTGGCAAAGTCGCCGTTGGCGCAGATGCGGTCGGCACCGACCATCACTTTATCCACTTTGCCTGCGGCCATTAGGCTTGCCGCCATGCTGTCCGCAATTAGCTGATATGGAATATCCAGGTCGGCCATTTCCCAGGCGGTTAATCGGCCGCCCTGAAGCAGCGGGCGGGTTTCGTTAACGTACACATGCAGCGCTACGCCGCGCTTTTTGGCGACCGCCAGCGCGCCAATCGCCGTGCCGACACCGGCCGTCGCCAGGGCGCCGGTATTGCAGTGAGTAAGCACTCGCTCGCCGTCTTTCAGTAAGTCCGCGCCGCGCTCGGCCATTTGCAAACACAGCTCGCGGTCCTCTTCAAACAGCATGGCGGCGCGCTCAGCAAGCGCAGCCGGTCCTTGAGCAAAGCAGGCCTCCATGACATCCAGGCAGTACATCAAATTAACCGCCGTGGGGCGCGTAGCCCGTAAGCGATCACTTACCCACTGCCATTCGTTCTCCTGCCCTGGATGTTGCGCGGCATACTGCGCCAGCACAAAGGCCGCACTCAGGCCGATTAATGGCGCGCCGCGAATTGCCAGGCTTTTCACCGCCACCTGCCAATCTTCTGGGCTTGCACAGCGTACCCACGTTTCGGCCTGAGGCAGGCGAGTCTGATCCAGGTACTCAAGCGAGTCGGCGTACACCCGTAAACTGCGTGACTGAAGATGAGGCATCAGAGGCTCCTTGAGTACTGCGATAAAGAACGTATGGAAAGATCGTTTGGAAAGAGCGAATACGGCACGTGGCTTATCAGCCGCGGAGCATATCATATAGAATGAAGGTCTTTGAAAGCGACGCGATACTGACCCTACGATGATATTACAAGACGAACTGCTAGCAGCGATCTCTTGGGCGGCCCGGCAAGGCTGGACGCCCGCCACGGGCGGTAATTTTTCTGCCCGAGTGCCGCAAGGTTATCTGGTCACCGCCTCGGGCCGTGATAAAACACGCATTCAAGCCGATGACTTATTGCTTTGCGACCTTGAAGGGCGCGTACTTGAAGGCAGCGGCAAACCCAGTGCGGAAAGTGACCTTCACGCGGCACTTTATCGGATGGATGAACAGGTTGGCTGCGTACTGCACACCCACACCGTGGCAAGCACCGTTCTTTCGCGTCGTTTTCCTGAAGGCATTGCGCTAAGCGGTTTTGAAATGCAAAAGGCGCTACAGGGTAATAGCACGCATGACGCCACCATTCACTTGCCGGTGGTACCCAACTCCCAGGATATGAGCGAGCTGGCCGACCACGTACGGGCAGGTTGGCCGATGCTCTGGGGCTTTCTAGTCGCGGGCCACGGTATTTATGCCGTGGGCGAGACCATTGCCGAGTGTCGTCGTCACCTGGAAGCCATTGAGTTTTTACTTGCCTGTGTCCTTGAAGAGAGCCGGTGGTCCAAATGATCAATAACCCAGATGTTAATAAGACAGATATTGATAACACCAGCATTCGCGCCGTGGTCACCGATATCGAAGGCACCACCACCGATATCAGCTTTGTGCATAAGGTGCTGTTCCCCTACGCTCATGATCAGTTGCCCGAGTACGTGCACACCCACTCAGCCCAACCTGATGTGGAAGAGCAGATAGACGCGGTACGCAATGAGCTAAAGGAACCGGACGCCTCGCTGGATAAAGTGGTCGAAACCCTGCTTCACTGGATCGAAACTGACCAGAAAGTCACGCCGCTGAAAGCGCTTCAGGGCATGATGTGGGCCGATGGTTATCAACGCGGTGCCTTTAAAGGGCACCTGTATAGCGATGTCGCCCCACGCCTTCGCCAATGGGCAGAGGCCGGTAAGCAGCTTTACGTCTACTCGTCAGGCTCCGTGCAGGCGCAAAAGCTGCTGTTTGGCTACAGCACAGAGGGCGATTTGACCCCGCTGTTCAGTGGCTACTTCGATACCCATATCGGCCATAAGCGTGAAGCTGAGGCGTATCAGCATATCGTCAGCAAGCTACAGCTGCCCGCCGACGAAATCCTGTTCCTATCCGATGTGGTAGAAGAGCTTGATGCTGCCAAGCAGGCAGGAATGCAGACGCTGCAACTGGTGCGTGAAGGCACCCAGGCAGGAACACAGCACGCTTGCGTCACAAGCTTCGATGAGATCAACCTGACGACTTAGCCTTTAACAGTTCAAGTATTAGCTAGCGGAGAGCGCCTCAATGTCACAACTTAAAGTATTTGCCGATCAAGATCCGAACAACGCGCTGGTCGATATTACCGACGGCGAGCAGATAAAAACTGAGCTTAATCGTGTAGGCGTACTGTTCGAGCGCTGGGCAACGCCGGGCGATATTGCCGACGACGCCACTCAGGACGATATTCTGGCGCTCTATCAAGATGATATCGAGCGGCTAAAAGCCCAGGGCGGCTACCAGACGGTGGATGTGTTGCACATGGTGCCTACGCACCCTGAAAAGGATGCCATGCGCCAGAAGTTTTTAAACGAGCATCGCCATAACGAAGACGAAGTACGCTTTTTCGTCAAAGGCCAAGGGCTTTTCTGTCTGCATATCGACGACAAGGTGTACCAGGTACTGTGCACCCGCAACGACCTGATCAGCGTACCTGCCAACACGCCCCACTGGTTCGATATGGGCCCCGCGCCTGAATTTACCGCGCTGCGTTTCTTCGACAACGTAGAAGGCTGGGTGCCCCACTGGACCGAGAGCGATATCGCCGGCAAGTTTGACCGGATTGATCAGTTGTAAACGGGCGGATGCATCAGCGGCGGATTCAAAATCCGCCGCCTTTACGGGTGTGCCAGTTCGAGTCTGGCTACCGGCACCATCTTTAAAATCAGGGGCTTAGGCCCCTTTTTTTGTGCCTGAATTTTCCCCCTATTTAGTGCTTGGTCGCAGTTTGGTCGCAGAATGCGCCACTTAGCTGCGGCAATCGTGCTCCGATATCGTCCAGTCCGGCGTCAAAAATATGACTGTAGCGACTGGTAACAAGCAGGCTGGAATGCCCTAGTAGGTCTCTTACCCTTGTCATGCTCTCGCCCGCTTGCGCTAACAGGCTGGCGTAGCTGTGGCGCAGGTCGTGAAACCGTAGATCATCCCGCTGTATCGCTGCCCGCGCTGCTTCAAACGTGACCCTTAGCGTGTGCTTTTTACTTGCAAACGGCAGATCATGGAGCCACGATTGGGCGTCAGTGGGTACCGGTACCACACGCGCCTTCCCGTTCTTCGTTTGATCTGGTCGCAGTACGATGCGACCACCGTGCACGTTCGACGGCTCTAACGATAAAAGCTCGCCCTGGCGCAGCCCTGTCACGGCAGCCAGGGCGATGACCTTCTTATCATCGCCTCGGCTATCGGGGATCGCCTGTAGTAACCGCCGCAAGTCACCCTCCGTAAGATAAACATGCCGCTCGTTTTTCGGGTTGGGCTTTTTGAGCTTGTCCCCCAGCGGCTGGTTTATCCACTCCCACTCTCTGTAAGCAAGGTTGAGAACCCGTTTAACTACCTGTACATGGTTGTTGATTGTGCTTTGACTGCGCCCTTGCTTTCTCAGATCCCTGGCCATCTGCCGGGCCTTGTCTACTGCTTCAATGCCCAGCATTACATCTGGCCCTATGTACGCTATCACTGGTCGGATCGCTTTTACCTGGCTAGCCACATCGTACTCATCTATCCAGCGTTCGACGCCTTCTAGAAAGGTGCGCCGTGGCTGACGCCCCATTATTTCTCCATTAAATTTTGCGTCGTTTACAGCGGCTTCTCGTGCCGCTGTGTATTCGCGGGCCTGTTTTTCGCCTTACCAAGGCGAGGCTCTGCAAAGCGCTGTGGAAGCGTTATTAAAACTGCGCCTGCGTGAGCACAGCCATACTCCTGCTCTATGGCAAGAGTGGCGGCACGTACGCCAGCGTGTTGAGAGTATTGCCATGCGTTTGCGCGAAGCTAGCCGCTACCTAGTGCTGGATTACTCCCCCGTGCGCGGCTTGCCCGGTGTGGTAGCCCATGCGCCCAGTGCCGCTGCCAGCTTAAAAGCCGGGGCGAAGGCGCGGGCAACGTTAATGACATCGGCCACTCTGTCAGACCTAGACCATGCACCCGGTGAAAGCCCGCACTTTCGCTATATGCGCAGCCGCCTACAGCTGCCCGTTACCCACCCGCGCAGCGGGTTGCAGCGTAGCTTCCAAGCCCAGGCGTTTGGCACGCTGCGTTTTCGCTTACCGCGTGGCCTGCCGCACCCTCTCGTGCAGAAGGAGGATGAGCGTTTTCAGCTAGCTGCTAATTATTGCCATCAAGTGCTGCCTTATATCACCGACCAGCCAGGGCGCACGCTGGTGCTATGTGCCAGCTATGCAGATGTAGCGGCCTTGGAAGCTGCTTGGCCACGTGAGCACGCCCACCGGCTTGTGGCGCATCACCCAGGTAGCGGGCTAAGTGATATGGTGGCAAGCTTAACGAATGAGGCCATTTTGCTAACGCCCGCCGGGTGGGAAGGGCTTTCACCCAGCCGTGAAGGCAACCAAGCGTATTGGCAGCACGTGGTAGTGCTACGCAACCCCCGCCCCATGGTCAGCCAAGTAGAGCAATACCTAGTAGAACAAATGCTGATCAACCGCCAAGTAGCCGAAGCTGACGCCACCCATATTGCTAAAGGTGCGCTGATGCGCAAAAGCACCGTGCGGACCCTGCACAAGCTACGCCAAGGGTTAGGCAGGGCAATTCGCCACCCCGATGACGACGTGCTGATCACCCTGCTAGAACCGCGCATTCCCAGGCCATCTGGCACCGCTGCCTGCCAGGGCGTACACACCCAACAGGTGCTGCTAGGGGCAATACCCGCACGGTTTTACGCCGCCTATCAACAGGCAGAAGAACCCGGTGGGCAGCAAACGGTTAAGCCACTGAATGCCCCAGCGCTCACCGCGCTTTTATAGCGCGCAGCTTTACTCGCTACAAACTCGTTTTTCGCAAAAACCTGCATCTGGCTCCACCTGTCGTTGCGAGCGCAGCGAAGCAATCTCAGGTTTTTTAGCCGCTACCACACCCTATAACGAAAAACCTACAATTCCTGTTACCAATTTTTACAATATTTTTTACGATTCCCCCTAAAGCTTTCCCGCATCAGGCCGTTATCTATTACAGCGGCGCACACAGTGGCCGAAAAGCGGGCCTTCAAGGCCAGTGTTAACGCAAGGAGAATCACACCATGTCAGTGATCAATACCAACATTACTTCCATGATTGGCCAGTCTAATCTGAGCAAGAGCCAAAACGCATTACAAACCAGCATGGAAAGGCTTTCCTCTGGTCTGCGTATCAACAGTGCCAAGGATGATGCAGCCGGTCTAGCTCAGGCGCAACGTAACGCCAACGATGGTATCTCCGTTGCTCAAACTGCTGAAGGCGCGCTGAATCAGATCAATGACAACCTACAGCGTATTCGTGAGCTGTCCGTGCAGGCCCAGAACGATACAAACTCAGAAGACGACCTTAGCTCCATTCAGGCTGAAATCAACCGGATTTCTGACGAGACGACCTTTAACGGAACCAAAGTTCTGAGCCAAGACCAAACCTTGCAAATTCAGGTTGGCGCTAATGATGGTGAAGTCATCGATATTGATCTTGAGCGCATTACCGCAGCTTCCCTTGGGCTAGGTACGTTCAATGTCACTGGCTCGGCTACCCAACAAAACGATGCTGCTACAGCAGAAAATCTTGTTGATGCTGGCTTCACAGCTGGTGCGACTACCGCTGGTGCGACTACCTTTGATCCTGCTACGGCCACCGATCTGTTAGGTTCTGCAGCGAATGCTGATGAAGTTGTTGTTGATGCGACTACTTATACGGCTGATGGTACAGGTAACTTCTCCACAGCGGCATCGACTCCAGATACCGCAGCCAACACTGTTTCAGCCCTGCATAATAAATCTATTACTATTACCACAGGTAGTGCCACGTATACTGCTGATGTAGATGGATCAGGTAATCTTTCAAACATTGTGGATAGCAGCACCGGAACAGGCACAGCTAACATTGACGGTGACACTGCCTTGGTGGATGTCCTAGGTAAGGATGTAACTGTCGTCGATGGTAATGACACTTACACTTCCGCTGATACCGGGACAACCTATTCAAAGGTAACTACCCTTGATGCAACCGAAATGGCTTCGGAAATTAGTGGGGGCACAACGATTACAGCGACTGTTGGTGGTGATGGTTATAAAATCGATCCGGGCACAAGTGCTGTAACTGCTGCAGATGATAGTGCAGTATATTTTGATGGCGCTGCTCTGACTGATACCGCTTCTGGTACTACACCAGCAGAAACACTTTATGTTCTGGCTGACGGAACTGTGAATGCTGCCGATGATGGCACGGGGGCCCAGAAGTTCATTGATGGTGCGACCGGTGCGCTTACTGACACAGATAGCATCACTGTCGCAACGTCTACTGCCAAGCCACTTGAAACTTTAGATAATGCTCTGAAGGAAGTTGACAATCTGCGCTCTGACCTCGGTGCCATCCAGAACCGCTTCGATTCTGCGATCACCAACGAGACCAACCTCGCTGCCGCCCGCTCGCGCATCGAAGATGCCGACTACGCGGTGGAAGTGGCCAACATGACCCGCGCGCAGATTCTGCAGCAGGCCGGTACTTCTGTACTGGCACAGGCTAACCAGATCCCGCAGAACGTTCTTTCTCTGCTGGGTTAATTGGTTAGCTTTTAAGCTGATTGATCGATATATAGCGGGGCCGAAAGGCCCCGTTTTTTATGAAGGAAAAAGATATGGGTTGGAAAAATAAAATTTCAGGTTGTTTTGGAGCCGAAGATAAAGAGTTTGCTTTACATGCAAGCGACACTCTCAGAGCAGCTGAGATGTTAAAATCCGCATGTGAAGAGAATACTGGTTGGGCTGAATATGTCGCAGAAATTGAAAGTTGGTTAGTATCTCAGGGGTGCAATGCTCATCACGTGGCCAAACAGATGGAGCGTGTTAAAGATATAAAAAATTATCTTATATATGATTAAGTTTGACGCTAGGGGAGAGATTTTACCGCCACTCATTAATGATCCGGATCCCTACAGCTAAACACAATGAACCGGCTCCCTTGGGGCCGGTTTCTTATTAGGAGCAGATGTGGGCAACAGCGCGCAGACTCTTTCAGCGTTTAGCGTTATCAATGACGTGATCCCCAAGCTTAATGCGGTAGAAAAGTTAGTGGAAAGTACGGTAGACGACACTTCTGTTCTAGCCCAGGCCAACCAGATTCCTCAGAGCGTTCTTTCTCTGTTGGGTTAATTTGCGGCCTAATCACCACCAAGCAAGCGCTATATTGTTAAGCGGTGCAAGGGGCTAAAAGTCGTTATTTGACATAGCATGCTACCATTAGGAAATTGGCTAAGATTAATTTAAATATTACGTGTTAACCAGTTTCTAATGCGGCCTTTCAAACGGCTGTTGTGTTAAAAATCAAGGTGTTATAGAAGCGGTGATAAACAGGTAATTAAGTGGGTTAATTAACCCTTAGCTCTGTGGGCGATGGTGGTAACCTTAATGTTCAAGCCCATGACCCAGCACTATTAGGAGCACCGTGAAGCCGCACAACGCCACCATCCCCGCTCTGGAAGTTGTTACCGAACTTGTCCCTAAACTTAATGCTGTTGAAAAACAGATTGAGCTGACGATCAGTAGCGTACTATGCAGCAGTTCAACCGCTGTACCCATAAAACGCTACACTAAGTTACAGGCGGAGTTTCAGCTAGAACTTGCGATGATTCGTATGAATTTGGCGCATTTGCTGAAACGCTACCATGCCGAGCTGGAAGCAGCGATGAACGACCCGCGCCAGGATGTGCTGCTCACCCTAGACCAACACGAAAGCGTGGCCGTTGATAGCGCTAGAGTGCTTTACCAGCGAGTACAGGCATTACAAACCCAAGGGGTTATATGACCACTAATGAGCACCAGCGCGTTATAGACGAACTGCAGGCACTGATTGATGACACCCAGCAAACGCTCAGGCGCTTTGAGACCAACGGCATGGATGAGCAAATGCCGGGTGATTACGAAAAGCTGCTGGATATTTTGGATGGTGCCAATAAGCAGCAGCGGGAGCATACCCAGGGGTTACTATCTCGCTAGCTGCCACTTTTTGTTAGCTTGCAAAGCTTGTGCAGTTCAGTCAATATTTTCGTGTGTCGAGCAGTTACGTAAATTGCTCATAACCATGAGATAAGGATATGGACACCTCCACTCTCCTTCTAGTCGCTGCGATATGCGCACTCTGGATGAGCATTACCTGCGGTTGTATTGCTATCTATTTATTGTTGAGCAGGCAAGGATGGACGTTTGCCCCAAGTGGTGCCACTACCCCCAAGAGAGCTGCCGCGCCAACGCCAGAAGCGCCTATCTTGCTCAATAAAGAACATGCTTCCTGGGAAGTGAAAGTGCTATTCAAGAGCCCTTCGCCTGCGTTAAATGAGCGCTTGAGCCTGGCGCTTGCTTCTTTGGATGCGGTTTATGAGCCTAGCGCGAAGGCGTATAAGGTAGCGGGCGACTCCTCTCGTACACCGATTCAAATTGAGAATATTAATGTTTCGGGGCAGCTGCCGTCTTTAACCGAAAGCAGCAACGAACTTCCCCCTATTAAAGGCGTGAGCATTAAAATTACCAAAAGCAACCAGATGCTTGCTCCCAGCAAACTCCAGCTTGCCAAGCTAGTGTCGCTTTCTAAAAAGTTGGCACGCCTGGGCGGCACGGTGGTGGATGCGGCGCAACAACCGATCACCAAGGCTGGTTTTCAAGCCGTCATTGCCGGAAATGCGAAGGTTTGATGTAGTGCAGCCATGCTTCATCCTGAAATTTATGTTTTGGCGAAGTGGGGAGTAGATTGGGTAGTAGAATAATTTAATCTTCTATTGATGTTTAATAAGGCGCTGTTTTTATTTATTTTATTTTCTTCGCTCAATATTAGATACATCTTATCGAATTCCTGAAAGGCTCGACCGCTGAATACGCTATGCTCTTCATATTTTGGCCAGTTTTTACCGATATTACAGATAATCATTCTAGTGATCACAGCGACACGAGTGATCATACAAAAGACGACGATAACGACCAAGTTGACGCTTTTTCTCCGAACCGAGCCCATGCGTGAGCCCAAATCGTTACTGCTGGAGGAAGGGCGCTGCACTTGGACGCCCAACAAGCCATCTCGGTGACGGCGTGCCCTATTCTTGCCCGTTAGCCTAGATCCGGCTCCAATGTGAGGCACCGTCTCTCATCACTAACTTTGCTGGCAGGCAAATGAGAGAAAGCACACAAGGCCACCTGCTGCCAAAGTTGCAGCGGATGCTCGCCCGCAGCGTAGGATGTCGCGATGTGGTCGCAATTTGGTCGCAGATCGTAGCGAATCCATGTATTGTGTGTAACCAATGTAAAATCTCAAGTTGTTGATTTATCGATAAAAGCCCGTAGCAAGCGCGGCCTCTAATTGTCGAAAAGCGGATTCAAAATCCGCCGCTTTTTATGGGGGAGAATCATCTTGTAACGTCGGAAAGTCACCCCCGATCAAGATGCTTAGCGGCTATCACGCGACCGAGCTTGGCATGTGCCAAAAGCAATACGAATACTACCGAGATCTGCTGTTAAGCTTTCCCAAATCGGAGACACAGCCCTCAAGTACGGAGCCGCTGCATGGATAACATCAGCCAGACCCAACAACTCGTCAGCGAAATCAATCGCCTGCATGCGGATTTTTCCAGGGATTATTTTGAAACCGGAAAAATTGCCAAACTCAATCTTTCCAGAACTATCCGACAGGTCCCCGTCACCCATATTTATCAATATCGCCTCACGCTGCATGAAAGCATTAACGACTACCTGATGGCCGCAGATATAGACATCAAATACTTTTATCGTGTGAAAACCCGCGAAAGTATTGATGACAAGATCGAACGGTTTTCAAACCGTGAAGATCAATATCCGGTAAATAACTGGCTGAATGATATTTTTGGTGCCCGCATTGTGCTCACCGCCGATGACGTTCATAAGGTGATGGAGTTGCTGGATGACTGGCAAGACGAACTGGGGTTGAAGAACTGGTATTTACGCGACAAGCAAGGTTACCGTGGCCTGCATGTTTACTTTAAAAACAGGAATAACTTTTACTTCCCGTGGGAACTGCAAATCTGGGATGAAGCCGATGTTCGCAGCAACATTGAAAACCACGAAAAATTTAAGCGTCATTTTATGTAATCAGTGATCTGACATGAGCTACAAAATGCCTCTGCAAATGCCCCTGTAAATGTGACAGGGCATTGTGGCTCATTGCTGGCTCGAATGGCGATACCCTGCCACGGCGATTGACTTTCCAACCTCCGTTACCGATGATCTTGCGCCCTTCACAGCGTATGCCTACCAAGGAGAAACGTCTTGCAAGCGAGCGTGCTTGATATCCAGGGGATTCATAAATCCTTTGGGAACAATCAGGTCTTGCGTGGCATTGATATGCGTATCAGTGCTGGCGAAGTTGTCGTATTGATGGGCGCCAATGGGGCAGGCAAGTCGACCCTGGTCAAGGTGCTCAGCGGCTACCACGCGGCCGACCACGGCCAGATGCAGCTCGCCGGTATGCCCTACCACCCCCGCGATGCGCGTGAGGCGATCCACCACGGCGTGGTGACCGTACATCAATCCATCGATGACGGCGTTATCCCCGACCTGGACGTAGCCAACAACCTGATGCTGGATAGACTAGCTTCCGGCGCGCACGGCTTATGGATCAGGGCAAAAAAACTTCGCCAGCAGGCAAGCGAAGTTGCTGATGCCATGGGCCTGGATATCGACCTGAACGCCCGCGTTGCCGACCTGTCGGTGGCCGACCGGCAGATGATCAGCATCGCCAGGGCCATGGCCCATGCGCCCAGGCTTTTGATTCTGGATGAACCGACCTCATCGCTCTCCGCTACCGAAGCCGAGCGCCTGTTTACGGTGATCGATCGCTTGCGCGCCCAGGGCGTGGCGATTGTGTATATTTCCCACCGCATGTCCGATATCAGGCGCCTGGCGGATCGCATCATCTGCTTGCGCGATGGCCAGATCTCCGGCGTATTTGATCAAGCGCCGCTGGATCTCACGGCCGCCGTGCACGCCATGCTGGGCCAAGCGATCAATAATGCTGATATCGAACCGGCCACACCGGGCGCGCCTATCCTAACGCTGCAAAATATCGAACTGGCTAAAGGGGCAGCGCCGATCAGTTTGAGCGTGGGTGACGGCGAAATCGTCGCGTTTACCGGCCTGCTGGGCAGTGGAATGTCGGCGCTTGTCGAGACCCTGTTTGGGCTGCGTCCTTTAACGAGCGGCATCATGCAGGTCGATGGGCAGCCCTATGCGCCCGCCAATGTACGTGAAGCGCTTGCCCGGGGTGTGTTCATGTCGGTAAAAGACAGAGCGACCAACGGCGTGATTGGGGATTTTAATATCGCCGACAATATGACGCTGCCGTTTTTAAAAGCCTTTACCCGTGGGGCGTTTCTGAGCGCCCGTCAGCAGCGCGCCAGTACCGAACAGATGATTGCCCAGTTGGGGATTGTCTGCCAATCCCACGCGGATTCGATTGGCACGCTTTCCGGGGGCAACCAGCAAAAGGTCATGATCGGGCGCTGGCTTCAATCGCCCAGCCGCGTGTTGCTGCTGGATGAGCCCTTTCAAGGCGTGGATATCGGGGCAAGACAGGATATAGGCCGCCATATCCGGGCAACCGCCAAAGGTCGCGCCACCCTGGTGTTTGTTTCTGAACTAGACGAGGCGATTGAAATCGCTGACCGAATTATTGTGTTACATGAAGGAGCCATTGCCGGTGAGCAATCCAACCGAGATATCGACCTCAACGCCCTCGTCGCCCAGGCCTCCGGAAAAGCCTAACGCCAGCGCCGCGAAAGCTCGCTGCCTGGAGCTAGCCATTCGCTACGGTTTCTTGCTGTTGCTGGTGGCGCTAGTCGTTTACTTCAGCCTGGCGGCCTCAGGCTTTGCGAACCCGCGTTCGGCGGTATTTGTGCTTCAGTCTGTGGCAATTACCGGCATTCTGGCGTTGGGCGTGACCACCACGCTGGTGGTAGGCGGGTTTGATCTATCCATTGGTGCCGTGGCCACCACCTCGTTGATGCTGGCGGCGTACTGCATGGTGGTGCTTGAACAGCCCGCCTATGTGGCCGTGGCAGTCTGCCTGTTGATGGGTGCGTTCATCGGGCTTATTAACGGCCTGCTGATCGTCAAGTTCCGCATTCCTGACCTGCTGGCCACCCTGGGCATGATGTTTTTGCTGATTGGCCTTCAGCGCATTCCTACCCAGGGCAACTCTATCGCCACCGGTATGTCGCTGGCCGATGGCTCCACCGCGGAAGGCACGTTCTCGGCGGCGTTTCTGTGGCTAGGCAGGCACCGCTTTGACCTGATTCTGGAGCGTTTGATTCCGGTGCCGGTAGTGGTGTTCGTATTGATCGCGGTCGCTATCTGGCTGTTTTTAGGCTTCACCCGTCACGGCAGGCTGATGTATGCGATTGGCTCCAACGAGCGTGCGACCGCCTTGGTGGGGGCGCCGGTAGAGCGCTACAAGATCGCGGCGTATATGATTTCTGGTGTTACTGCCTCGATTGGCGGTATTTTGCTGGCCGCCCGTTTAGGCCGGGGCGATATTGCCAGCGGCAATAACCTGCTGCTGGATAGCGTGGCCGCGGCGCTAATTGGCTTTGCCGTACTAGGTGCTGCACGCCCCAACGCATTTGGCACTGCCATGGGCGCACTTTTTGTGGGGATACTGCTTCAAGGCATGACGATGATGAATGCGCCCTACTACACGCAGGATTTTGTTAAAGGCGCGGTATTGGTGGTGGCGCTCATGTTCACCTTTTACCTCTCCTCACGGCGTGGCCAATCAGGCCGTTATTAATAACGCTTCAACGCTAAAAACGTTAACAATCGGGACACCGCTATGCTTAAACACCGTATGCTCAAACGCTTTGCTGTAAGTTTTACCGCCGCCATGGCGCTACTGGGAACGATCCTGGCAACGGCTGAGGAGCGCCCGGCACCCTTCGATGCGCCGGAAGATGTCACCATCGCGCTTATCCGCTATATCTCCACGGGCGATTTTTTCCAGGCCTATCTGTCGGGTGTAGAGGCGCAAGCCGCTGCGCTGGGCGTGGATCTGCGCGTGCTGGATAGCCGCCAGGATGCGGCCCTGCAGGCAGATATGGTGGACCAGGCCATCGCGCTCGGCGTCGACGGCATCATCATTCAACACGGGCTGCCGGAGTCCATGAAAGACGCTGCCCAGCGCGCTGTAGAGGCGGGTATTGATGTTGTGGCATTCGATGTGGAAGTGGACAACCCCGCCATCCCGCAAGTCGAGCAGTCCGATTATCTGCTGGGCGAGTTGGTGCTTAACCAGGCGCTACAGGATAACGGTGACCGCTTTACCGCAGGCTATGTTTACGTGCCAGGTATCGCGCCGCTTGATCGCCGCAACGCCGCTTGGGAAGATTTTAAAGAGGCTCACCCAAGTGTGACCGAAGCCGCCGTATTCGGCACCCTGGATAACCCGATCGCCAATTCGGTTGCCAATCAGGCCCGCGCGGTGATTCAGGCCAATCCGATGATTGATGTGTTCTTCGCGCCCTATAATGAGTTTGCAGCGGGCGTGAAAATAGCCGTGGATGAAATGGGTCTGGGTGAGGATATCGCTATTTATTCCGCCGACATCTCCACCTCTGATATTGCCGCCATGCGTGAACCCGGCTCGCCCTGGGCCGCAACGGTTGCCACCAACCCAACGGTGGTAGGCGAAGTCTCGGTACGTACACTGGCGCTTTTGATGGCCGGTGAAGCGCCCGGCCAGCAGGTTATCGTGCCGCCCACACTGATCACCCAGGACTTCCTGAACGATAACGCTATCACCAACATGGAAACGCTGGGCGAGAATATGCCGCAGTTCTCCCATGCTGAGGTGGCGCTTGCTGATTGGCTGCCCCTGCCTGAGCGTTAATCCTTGCGAGTCATACAACAGCCGTTCAAACGCCGCGAGCCTAGAGCCCGCGGCTTTTTTATAGCACGTCTTTTATAGAAGGCTGTTTATAGAACATCCTGACGGTTATACGCTTGGGCCAGTTCAATAAGCGCAGGTATTTCACAAACCGCCTCAGGATTCATAATAAGCGCCTGGCCCATCAACACATTGCGGGCTTCAAGCCGGGCGCGCAGGGCAGTGTCTTCGATCTCTTCGAAATCCGCATTATGGGCCAGTGACAGCACCCGGCGGTGCATTTCGATACCGCAGTAGGCCAACGCATCCAGGCGAATTTCCTCCAACAGCGCATCGCAGGCGTCGTCCGCGCTGTTGCCTTGGTCTTCAAACAGCGCCCTGGAGAACAGAATGCCGGTGCGCTCGGTTTGCCATAAGTGGCGGAACTCGGCATCAAAGCTTGTGAAGCACGCCTCGATGACGTCGAGAATCCACGTCTGGTACGCCTCCAGTTCGTCATCCTGGCGATGGGCAGGCTGACTAAAGTACGCCATCAGGAAGTTGGCTACGGCCATTCCCAAATCAAAGGCCATCGGCCCGTACTGGGAAAACTCAGGGTCGATCACGCGCACGTCGGTGTCGGTCGCCATGATCGAGCCCGAGTGCAAGTCACCGTGGAGCATGGTTTCGGTGTTGGCGGTGAACTTCATCAATAGCCGCTGAACCCTGGCTTTTAAGCGCGCGTTGCGGCGCAGCTCGTCCACCACCGGCGAAAGCTCCGGCGTGTGGTGATTCATCTCGGCGCCATAATAGGGGTCGGTGAACACCAGCGATTCCGTAATCGCGGGGATCGCCACGTTGCCGGAGAAAAGCCCCACATCCTGTTTCTTCTCAGGGCTTGGCAGGGAAAGCTCCGAGCCGCGAAACGCCGTGCGCGCGCAGAACTGGCCGATGATTTCCCCCAAGCGAGCCACGCGCTCACCTTTAATCAGCTTGCGGCGCAAAATCGTGTGCGGGTAAAGATACTCCATCACAAACAGGGCCTGGGGCTTATCGAAATAAAACACGTCAGGCGCAATGTTGGGGGCACGCTTGGCCTGGCGCACCAGGGCGTAATACTCAAAATGGGCGCGGTAAAGCGGCAGCGGCCAGCTTTCGCCCACCATACGAACATAGGGCAGCGCCTGCTTAACCACCACACTGCCCGTGGTACCCGTCACGATAAACACCAGGTTCAGGTTGCCATCGCCCACCTCACAAATTTCCCAGCTCGCGGGGTCGCCACCAACACGGCTGGCGACTTCGTGTACATCACCCAGCCGCGTTGCCAGCGTATCGACGGATAGCGCTTCATAACGCAAGGTCGCTTCTGATTGACCGTTTTCCACAGCGTGCTCCTCAAGCCAATTTTTGGGGTATTTGTCATTACCTGAGGGCCAATGTCAAATAGATACCCGCGGCTGCGGCTACCTCGCCGACCACTTATACCTGCTCATATCAAACTGTTCATATCAAACTGCTCATATCAAACTGCTCATATCAAAAACCTAACGCCCTGTGCGGCAAGAGGGCTGCGCAATCGGTCAGGGAGCGCCACGTCGGTAATCACCGCGTCATAATCGGCTAGTTGTCCCGCCGTACAGCGCAGCGGTAAATCAAACTTGGTGCTATCCAACACCAGAACGCGCAAAGCCGCATTGGCCAACAGCGCTTCACGCGCCATGACCTCATCGTCGTTATAGTCGAAAAGGTTGCCGTGAGCATCCATGCCGCCTACCGAAACAATGCCTACATCCGCCCGGTAGCGTTGAAAAAAGCGCCACGCGTCGCCGCCAATCACGTCCTGGTCGCGGCGGCGCACCCGGCCGCCCGCCACCACTAGCTCACACTCTAGGGCGGATAGCCTGATAAGCGCGTGAAGATTATTGGTCATGATATGCAGGCCCTGTTTGTCGTGCAGCGCGTCGGCCAGCTGCTCAACGGTGGTGCCGGTGCCTAGAAACAGCGACTGATGAGGCTGAATCAATGAAGCGGCCTGGCGGGCAATAAGGCGTTTTCCAGCTTCATTGACGATCTGGCGCTGGTCGTAACCGATATTTTCGCGGTCGGGAAACGGCAGTACCTCGCCGTGGCGCCGCAGCACCATGCCCTTTTCGGCAAGAAAGCGAATATCGCCGCGCAGCGTTTGCACGGATACCCCAAACTGATCAGCCAGCGCCTCTAGCGAATGGCGCCCCTCCTGGCGCACCCGCTCAAGCAGCGCTCGGCGACGCTCGTTTAAGCCTTTCATTCTGCTCTCATCTCCCCTCTTTTTTATTAACGAAAGACTTTCCGATGCTTACGAAAGCTCTCCTCCTTCAAACGAAAGGGTAGTGTCACGATGTTGTAAGGTGATGACAATAGTGTGAGGAGGGTCAACTCACTGGAGACTTTCTGATGCTTAAGCGCTCACTCTGCACCGCTATTGCTCTTACCACCACGATGGCAAGTTTGGCTCTTTCGGCAAACGCCGTTGCCGACGACAAGCTCGTGCTCTACACCAGCCAGCCCAACAGCGATGCCCAGCAAACGGTTGATGCCTTCCAGGCAGCCTACCCGGATATCGAGGTGGAGTGGGTACGCGACGGCACCACGCGATTGATGACCCGCCTGCGCTCCGAGCTTTCCGCCGGGGTCAGTAACCCGGATGTGCTGCTGATCGCCGACAGCATGACCATGGAGTCGTTAAAGCAGGAAGACCAGCTTCAGGCGTATTTGAGCCCTAATCGTGAAGCCTTTGATGCCGAGCTTTTTGACCCCGAAGGCTTCTACTACGGCACCAAACTGATCACCACCGGTATCGTGTATAACACCGGCGCTGACGAGCAGCCGCAAAGCTGGCAGGACCTGCTCAAGCCCGAATATGAAGGCTTAGTGACCATGCCAAGCCCGCTTTACTCGGGCGCTGCCCTGATTCATATGGCAGCGATTAGCGAGAACTCCGAGCTGGGGGAAAGCTATTACGATGCCCTGCATGACAACCGCACCGAGGCCCAGGGTGGCAACGGCGGGGTGTTCAACGCAGTGGCAGCGGGCACCAAGCCTTACGGCATCGTGGTGGATTTCCTGCCCATCCGCGAAGCGGCCAAAGGCTCGCCGGTCGAGTTTGTCTTCCCTGAAGAGGGTGTGAGTGCAGTCACCGAACCTGTCGCCATTATGGCCGGTGCCAAGAACGTCGACGCGGCTCAGAAGTTTGTCGATTTCGTACTCTCGGAAGAAGGTCAGCAGTTGGTCAGCGAGCAGGGTTATCTGCCTGCCCACCCGGGTGTTACGCCGCCGGAAGGCTTCCCCGCCCGCGACACCATCGAGCTGATGCCTGTTGATATCGCCCAAGCGCTTGAGCAGGAAGAAGCCCTGAAGCAGCGTTTTAGCGACCTGTTCGGCGGCTGATCATGTCACCGAGTCTTACTCAAGGCAGCCAGCACCGCTGGCTGCTTACCCTTTTGACGCTTACCGTCGTCCTGCTGAGCCTGGCGCCTAGCCTGCGCCTGTTGGTTGAGGCGTTAAGCGACCTGACCCAAGGGGGCAACGCGCCGCTATGGCGTGTGCTCCAATCAGCGAGTACCTGGCGAGCGCTGTGGCACAGCCTGTATACCTCGGGGCTGGGCATGCTGATTGCCCTTGCGCTGGGCAGCCTGTTTGCGTTCGTGATTACCCTCACCGACATTCGCGGCAAGGCGTGGCTAGTGTTCTGTTTTATGTTGCCGATGATGATTCCGCCCCAGGTCACGGCACTTAGCTGGTTACAGCTATTTGGCCCGGCAAGCCCATTACTCAAAAGCATCGGCATGGCGCCGCCGTTGGGCAGCCCGCAGCCACTCTACTCGGCGGAAGGCATCGCCCTGCTATTAGGCATTCAAAGTGCCCCGCTGGTGTTTCTGGCGCTGCGCACCTCGCTACTTTCTCTACCCCGCGAACTGGTCGAAGCCGCCCGCATTAGCGGCGCCCGGCAGAATCAGGTATGGCGGCATATTGTTCTGCCCGTGACGAGAAGCGGCCTGGTGGCCGGTGCCGCCATGGCGTTTATCTCAAGCCTGGGTAACTTCGGCATCCCGGCCATGCTGGGCATTCCAGCAAGCTACTACGTACTGCCTACGCTGATTTATCAGCGCATGGCCAGTTTTGGCACCGGCGTACTGGCTGAGATGGCCGCCCTTTCGCTGCTGATCGGCGTGCTGGCGCTGGCGGGTGTGGCGCTTCAGCAACACTGGATGGGCCGCAGCCGTTTTGGGCTGGTGGGACATAGCGGGCGCGCCCATGATTTCTCACTCGGCCGCTTTCGCGCGCTGGTCACGGTGCTGCTGGTAAGCGTGTTGCTGATCATTCTTGTTGCGCCGCTGGTGGCGCTGGTGGTTAGCTCGCTGGTGCCGGCCATGGGCGTACCGCTCAATGCCGATACCGCCACGTTGAACGCCTACCATGAAGTGATTGGCCGCCAGGGCGCTACGTGGCGCGCCATGCGCAATAGCTTTTGGCTTGCCGGTGGTGCAGCCGTGGTGCTCATGCTGTGCAGCCTGCCGCTGGCCTACCGCCTCCAGCGGCTTCCAGCGCGCCTGCAAAACCTGACGTTGAGCATTATCGAGCTGCCTTACGCCCTGCCCGGCGTGGTACTCGCAATTGCCTGCATACTGCTGTTCGTGCGGCCACTGCCCATTATCAACGTGGCGCTTTACGGCACGCTGGGGCTGATCTTCGTGGCTTATCTGGCGCGTTTTCTGGTGGTGTGCTTAAAGCCGGTCAGCGCAAGCCTCGCGCAGTTAGATCCTTCGCTTGAAGAAGCCGCCCAGCTCGCCGGTGCCGGCCCTTGGCGTCGCCTTTCCACTATCGTGATGCCGCTGATTGCACCTGCGCTGTTTGCCGGGGGCTTGCTGGTATTTCTGCTGGCCGTCAACGAGCTGACCGTCTCGGCACTGCTATGGAGCGCCGGTAACGAAACCCTGGGCGTGCTGATTTTTAACCTCGATGAAGGTGGCGAAAGCGTTCTAGCGTCAGCGGTGTCCGTGCTGGTCGTGCTGATGGTCGCTTCACTCATGCTGTCGCTTAGCCTTCTGGCCCCGCGTTTACCCAAAGGAGTCGTGCCATGGCAGGGCTAACCCTCAAGCAAGTCACCAAGCAGTTTGGCGAACACAAAGCCGTGGATGGGCTTTCATTAACGGTTGAGCCGGGCGAGTTTGTCGCCCTGCTCGGCCCCAGCGGCTGCGGCAAAACTACCATGCTGCGTATGCTGGCCGGTTTCGAGCAGGTAAGCGGCGGTGAAATCCATCTGGGCGATACGCTTCTGGCAAGCGAGCAGCACCACGTGCTCCCCGAGCAGCGCAACATGGCCATGGTGTTTCAATCCTACGCGCTGTGGCCGCATATGAGCGTCGCCGATAACGTCGGCTACCCGCTAAAACTACGCGGCGTGCGCGGGGCGGATTATCAGCACCGCGTTGAGCAAGCGCTTGCCCTGGTGGCGCTTGAGCCCTACGCCCAGCGCACGCCGCAGGATTTAAGCGGCGGCCAGCGCCAGCGCGTGGCACTCGCCCGTTGTCTGGTCACCGACCCGTCAGTAGTGCTTCTGGATGAGCCATTGGCGAACCTGGATCGCCACCTGCGCGCCTCCATGGAGCACAGCTTTGCGGATTTTCACCGCCGCACCGAAGCCACCATGGTCTACGTCACCCATGACCAGAGCGAAGCCATGGCGCTGGCCGACCGTATCGCGGTGATGCAAGCGGGCAAGCTGGTGCAGTGGGCCACGCCAGAAACGCTCTACCGCGAGCCGCGCACGTCCTGGGTGGCAAGCTTTATCGGCCAGGGCAGCCAGTTAATGATAAGCACCGGCGCACCGGGCAGGCGCCTCAGCGGCAGTGAGCTGATGCAAGGGCTGACGTCTCCCGCTTCCCAACGCCATCAGGCGGTGCTGGTGCGCCCGGAGCATATTCAGGTGCACCCCGAGGCGCCCACCCAGCAGGATTTAACCGCCCGCGTTGAACGCCAGACCTTTCGTGGCGAGCGCTATGAGTTCCATCTGCGCATGGCCGGTGGCGAAACGCTGCTCGCCTATCATCCCCACGCCCTGAAAGAGGGCCAGCAAGTGGCGCTAACGCTATTGGAAGGCTGGTGTCTGGAGCCCGACCAATGAGTGCCAGCATCAATATATTGAGCGGCCTGGGCGATAAAGGCCCCGCAGCTATTGTGGTGGAAGCCAACGGCAAGCGGCTTCTGTTGGATGCCGGCGGCGCACTGCACCCAGGCGAGCCAATTACCTGGGCGCGCGGGCTTGATGTCGATGCGGTGATTATCAGTCACGACCATATCGATCATATTGGCGGCGTCAGCGAGCTACCCGCTACGCTACCGCTTTACTGCACACCTTTAGTGGCTCAGGCACTTCCCAACGGGCGCGCCTGGCAGCCGTTGCCCGAGCGCGGCACCTGCCAAATTGCCGGTATTACGGTGACCACCGGGCAGGCGGGCCATTCGTTGGGCGGGGTTTGGATTCACCTGGATGTCGAAGGCGGCATTTTCTACAGCGGCGACGCCTGCTTTGAGTCCCGGCTGTTTCCGTTTGATACGCCGCCACCGGCGCGTATGGCGCTACTGGACGCTTCTTATGGCACCTACGATCAACCCCAGCAGGCATGCGTGGACGCCATCAGCGAACACTTGTGCCGCCCGCTGGTTTTCCCGGTGCCTGAATCAGGCCGAGCGCTTGAGATGGCACTCTGGCTAGCCGAAGAGGCGGATGCTCGCGGGCTTTCGCTTGCCATTGATCCGATTATTCGCGCCAATCTGCAAACCCTGCTGGCGCTCCCCGCAACGCTTCGCCGCTCCCATGCGGATAAAAGAATAGGAGCGCTTCTGGCGCGCCCCGACGCCTCTCAGCCAAGCCTCAAGCTGATTAGCGACCGCGATGATACGGCGGCCATGTGGCCAGGCTTTCAGCTGATGCACACCGGTTACCTGACGCCTTCGCGCTGCGCCGAACTGGCCGCTGGCGACATCCTCTGGCAGCGCTGGAATGTGCATCTGCGCGCCTCACACCTGGTTGCACTTGCCGATCAGCTAAACGCCGAACGTGTGGTGCCGCTGTTTACCCCTTTATCCGAACCGGCTCTTAGCTCTTGGCGCATGTTACTCGGTGCGCGCCTTGCCACACAAAAGGCCCTGTTCTTGAATACTTACGCCTTGAATACTCACACCTTAAATAACCGGAGCCTTGCATGACCCACGCCGTGATTGTCGATGTTGACGGTACCTTAGCTGAATTTCACCCCACGAAAGTACACGAATGGGTGTTAGGCCCCGCCAAACAGTGGGACCCCTTCTTTGCGTTTATGGCCGAAGCGCCAGTGATCGAACCGGTCGCCCGGCTGGTGAAATTATTGAAGGCCCAGGGCCAGCAGATCATCATTTGCAGCGGCCGCCCGGACACTCACCGCGAACATACCCACGAATGGCTGACGCGCAACGCGATCCCGTTTGACGCCATGTACCTGCGCCCGGATGGCCATGACCACGTGGATGACGAAGCCGTCAAAGAAGCCCTGCTCAGCACCATGCGTGAAGACGGTTTCGAGCCCTGGCTGGTGCTGGACGACCGCGATGCGGTAGTTGCTCAGTGGCGCGCTCTAGGCCTTACCTGCCTGCAATGCGCCCCGGGTGATTTTTAACCAAACGCCGCCCAAACGATATTTTCCTAACACCCGTTACTTGTTGAGCTTCTTGTACCGCTGTTCGGCCCTCTTGATGGTGGCAATTTTTTCGGGCCGCTTCATGGATTTCCAGTGGCGAATTTCTTCTATGCTTCGCCCACAGCCGGTGCACATGCCGCCCTTCAACTGACAGGCGGATATGCAGGGGCTATCGATTTTCTTGGCCATCAGTGCCTCACACTTCGCGCGCGCAGTCGGTGCTGCCAGTTGCCGCCATGGGCGCGCTGGCACGCCTGTTCACTATCGAAGTCGATGTGCGGTGTGATGCTATCCAGCGCCACACCCGCCTCGTCCAAAGCGCTAGCCGTGAAATCATGCAGGCGCTGTTTGGCTTCGCCCTTTAGCGCTGAGGCTAAATGGGCATCGGTATCAAATACCCAGATAACCACCAGGCTTTCGGGGAAGTGTTGGTAGTCCACGCAGTGAGTTAACCAGACGAACCCAACCACCTCAGTCTTGGCCTGCTCGCAGACTTCAGTCAGCGAAGCAACAAGCTGGCGCTCCAGCTTGCCGCGTTCCCGTTTAGCAATCATTCAACCACCTGACGTAACAAATAAAATAATATGACTATGTTATAACATCTTAAGAAAGCAGAGGCGCGTTTAGCCGCCGCTGCCATGCCAGCAGCACCATAGGCAGTAACGAGACAGGAATCAGCAGCGCATTGAGCGTTGCCCAGCCCAGGGTGTTAACCAACGGCCCCGCCAGTAGCGCTGTCAAGGCCGCCGTACCGAATACCAGAAACTCGTTGGCCGCCTGAGTCCGCGCCTTATCTGCCGGTTGATAGCTTTGCGTCAATAACCCGGTAGCGGGCAGGAAGGTGAAATTCCAACCAAGCCCCAGCAGGATCAACGCAACGTTAAAGCCCGCTAGCCCGACATCAAACTGTGCGGCAATTGCGCTTGCCACCAGCAGCAAGCAGCCAGCGCTAATCATGCGTGGGGCACCAAAACGAGCCGTCAAATGGCCGGTAAAAAATGAGGGCAAGAACATGGCAACCACATGCCACTGAATAGTGGTGGCGACATGGTTAAAGTTGTGCCCGGCCCCTTCCATCGCCAGCGGTGTGGCGGTCATGGCCAGATTCATCACGCCGTAGCCAATGGCTGCCGCGCTAACGGCCAATAGAAAACCGGGCTGGCGCAGGATAGCGGGCAAGGGCTTTTTCTCCCCCTCTACTGCCTGCACAAAAGCGACCGGCAACCGCGTACAAAGCAATATGCCAAGTGCCAACACGTAGAGCACGCCCAGCCCAACGAAGCTACCTAAAAACGGTGTCTCGCTCAGCTCACGGCTAAAGCGGGCAAGCCAGGGGCCTGCAAACGCAGCCAACACTCCACCGCCCATCACTAAACCAAGCGCTTTATCGCGCAGTACTGTGGGGGCTGCTTCAAGGGCCGCAAAGCGGTAGAGCTGCCCAAAGCCAATGCCGATGCCAATCAGCCAGGTCGCCAGCAGGAACAGCCCAAAGCTTTGCTGACGTAGCGCTGAAATGGCCACGGCCGTACCTATCAAGCCGATAAGATTGCCCAGCACAAACCCGCGTTTACGCCCCAGCCGCCCCATGATCAGCGAGGCGGGAATGGTGGCACACATCAGCCCCAGCCATTGGCTGGCCACCGGCACAGTGGCCCAGTTAGCTGTCGGTGCCAGCGAGGCGCCAATGAGCGGCGATACGGCAATCAGCAGGATATTGCCACTGACCAACAGCGCTTGGCACAGCGATAACAGCGTAACGGTTATTGGCATGGCGATGGCTCCAAAAGCGTAGGCCCAAGAGTAGGCGTAAGGGTAGGCGTAGCCGCCGCGCCGAAGCGCTGACGATACACAGAAGGGGAAACACCGTAGTAACGTTGAAACTGGCGTCGCAGTTGCTCAGCGCCGCCCAAACGCCAGCGCTCGGCTAACCGCTCAAGCGATACCGTTTGATGCCCATCCAGCAGCGCCAAACGCGCCTGCTCCAAGCGTAGCTGGGTCAAATAAGTAACCGGCGTCGTGGTTAAGTGGCGCTTGAATAGGCGGGTAAGATGACGTGGTGATACGGCCATTAAGGCCGCCATACTTTCCAGCGAATGTGCCCCGCCTGGGTCGGCATGCAGATGATCCAGCAAACGACGCAACGGGCCAGCATCTTGCTGGCAGCGTAGAAGTTCGCTGAACTGCGACTGCCCGCCGGGGCGATGCAGAAACATCACCAGTTCTCGTGCTACCTGCCCGGCAAGGGCAGCGCCGTGGTCGGCTTCTACCAGCGAAAGTGCCAGATCGATACCGGCCGTTATCCCGGCGCTGGTGTAGCGAGCACCGCTTTGGATATACAGCGCATCGGGCTCAACATTAAGCGCGGGGTACTCCTCGGCAAGCTGGTCGGCGTGGCGCCAATGGGTAGTGACGCGCTGGCCATCTAAAAGCCCGGCGGCAGCAAGCAAGAAAGCCCCTGAGCAGATAGAGCCTAACCGGCGCACGTGAGGCGCCAGCTCACGTAAAAGAGCCAGCACGTGCGGGTCTTGGCGTAACGCCATTACACCGCTGCCACCTGCAATAAGTAACGTATCCAAAGGCAGTAGCTGGGGAAGTTCGGCATAGGTGTGGCTGGCGTACACCGCCAGGCCGCCGTTAGTCATCACCGGCCCAGATGCATCGGCGACCAGGGTTAAGCGGTACAAGGGCTCCGGGCTTAGTGCGTTGGCGCTGGCAAACACCTGCCAAGGGCCGCTGACATCCAGCAATTGGCAATCGGGGTAAGCCAATAAGGCAATATGGCGCGTCACGTTCTCTCTCCAGATCGTTAATAGGAAGAGTTTCCGCCGCGCGCGACGTGTCGGCAAGGACCATTACCCCACCAATACGGACATTACCTAACTTGGCTGACTGATCGGCGCTTCCATACGGCGCACGCTGGCCACAAAGTCGCTGAATCGCTCGCCTTGAATCAGCACATGGTCACACAGCGCTTGCTCAGCCAGTGCGGCATCGCCTTGGGTAATGGCATCGACAATGGCCTGGTGCTCGCTCAAGGAGTTATGCACGCGCTGGCGAACCTGCAATTGCAGGCGACGATAGGGCTTTAAGCGCTGTTTTAGCTGACGAGCTTCGCTGGCTAGAAACGTATTGTGGCTCGCCGCATAGATGCAGTCATGAAACGCTTCGTTTTCGTAGTAGTACTCGTCCGTATCGCCCGCGTGTGCCGCTGCTTCACAGCGTTTATGGGCCGCCTGAAGCTCTGCCAGCTCCGGGTCACTAATGCGTCGGGCCGCCAGGCGCCCGCACATGCCCTCAAGCTCGGCCATGACTTCAAACATCTCGATTAACTGGTCGATGCCGACCTTGGCCACAAACGTGCCTTTTTTCGGTGATACGGTGACCAAACCGCTAGCCACCAGCTGCTGGAAGGCTTCACGCACGGGTGTGCGGGAAACATTAAACGTTCGCCCCAGCTCGTCCGGGTCGAGCCGTTCACCTGGCACCCGCCGCCCATTAATAATGTCATCTTCCAACGAGTCCTTAAGCCGTTGAGCGTTGGAACGTTTGCTCTCAGCCATCTGTTTCCCACCCCTTTTATTTATAAGAGCGACCGACCGCCTTACTGTCTTCAGGGCCGGAACGTGACGCTTAACTCTTCCACCACTAGCGAAATATATATCATACGTCTTGATATACATTCGATCAGCTTTCCAACACTCCTACATTAAAACAAGCTCACGGAGATAACGTAAGCAGTAGCACCTCAGCCTGCTGCTGAAGCGTAACTGGGCGGTTGGCTATCCTTATCCATGTTATCGACTCCTTTTATCGTACGCTTAACGAAGAACTCCTCTCCTGCCTGTGGGTCTTAAATAGGCTCGCTCAAGAAGCGCTGCTGATAGTAAAACATCCAGGCGCGCAGCGTGTTAGCGTAGCCTTTTACTCAAACGCGATAGTGCGTTATTAGAAGATGATGAATTGTCAGTGCTAACATAACCTTCATTTTGCATAAGGAGCTTGCTGCTTTGATTACTCACAATGAAACGGGTGCTTTCTCGGCAGCCGAACTCTACCGCGTTATTAACGATGCCTCCGCACAGGAAGAAGCCGTTGAACTGGAGTGGCCAGCGGCCAATGTTAGTTTAGATGAAGCCAACCAAACGTTGATTTGGGAGCTTCACGATTACGGCAATTTAACCTTAACGCTTTCGCGCAGCGACAATGAGTGGATTGCCATGACCGCCATTGCCCCGCTGGACAGCGTATCGAATCCGGCTGAGCTTAACGACGTGTTACTGCGCCAGGGCCTTGCGCTTCCGCTTGCCTCTATCGGTATCGTATCCATTGATAATCGAGATTTTTACGTGGCTTACGGGCAGCTGTTTGGCGATTCAAAGCTGGTGTCTATTTGTGCTGAATTACATGCCACGGCCAGCGCTGCCATGGAAGTCGCCGACTTAATTCACGATCACTTTTCTTAATACGCGTTTAGGAGCAACTTTATGTTAAGCAAAATCATGACGGCGTTACGTGGTAAAGCGAATGAGACCGGCCAGGCCGTCGTTGACTCTCAAGCGCTGCGCATTTTGGACCAGGAAATCCGTGACTCTGAAAATCACCTGAAACAGTCCAAAACCGAACTTGCGCGCTTAATGGGTCAACGCCAGCTGAACAGTAACAAGGCAGATACCCTGGAAAGCAAAATTGCCGAGCTTGAGCAGAGCGCTGAAGCCGCGCTGGATAAAGGCGAAGAAGCGTTAGCGGTCGAAGTTGCCGAGCGCATGGTCAGCATGCAGGATGAGCTGGACGCCGAGCGCAGCATCGTCAGCGAGTACGACGCCAGCATTGAAAGCCTGCGCGGAGCCATTCGCAATACGGAAAATCAGCTGCGCCAGCTAAAACAGCAGGTGAGCGTGGTAAAAGCGACAGAGTCTGCACAGAAGGCTCAGTCTGCCGTAGCGGCGCGCCACTCCGGGCAAAATAGCGCTATGGGTAGTGCGATGGAGTCTCTTGACCGGATCCGTGAGCGCCAGCAGCTTAACTCAGCCCAGATGCAGGCGGCCGACCAAATGGCTGCCGAAGAGAGCGGTTCATCACTGGATGCACGCCTGAAAGCGGCGGGTATTGGCGCCAATGAGCGCAAAGCCGAAGACGTGCTGGCACGTCTGAAAGCCAAGAAAAATACTCCACAAGCGTAAACGTGGCACAGCGCCCGCCCACCGGCGGGCCTGCACGTCACTGAGCCATATTGATTCTGCACCAACGATTCGCGCTATCGGCTTGCCCTTTGGAGGCTTCTCGAATGTTTAAGACACTTAAGGCCCTGTTCGGCACTTCCAATGAGGCGGCGAACCCTGCGGCAGAAAACGCCTCCACCTTCACTGCTGGCCTGCCGACCGGGATGTCACAAGAAGATTTTGCGGGGCTGCGTCTGGATGGGCGCGTCAACATTCAGTTGGCTGAGTTAAGCGCCTATTCCGATGCACTCTTTGGATGGGACAGCGCGCCCTATCATCATGTTGCGGCTGTCGGGCATATCGACCTTGGCCAGGGCGCCCACTTGGTACGCTTTTATCTGGATAACGATACGTGGCTGCAAGCCAACGTCGAAAACCAGCGCGTGATTGAGTACAAGCTGTTTGATTTTTATCGTGTGACGCATTTGTCGGATATCGAGTTCGATGCGCTGATCAACGCAAGCGATAAAAAGGCAGGCCAGCTGGGCGCACAAACGATTGCTGTCGAGGCGACCGATGCTTCCGGGCGCACCTGCCAGTTTCAGCGTGTGTGGGGCGATGAAACGAGCCTTTGGTCGCCGCCCGTCGTACTTGAAGAGCAGGTAATGACCACCGAAAGCGTCATGACGCGCAGCGTTACCCACCATGCCATGCTGTACGAGCGCCCTATTGAAGACTCCGAGCGCATGGAATATGTATTGCTGAATGCGGAAGATGACGGTGAGGGTGGGTTTATGCTGGTACAAAATCTCGGTGTTGATGTTACATCGGTCGATATTGATGCTATTTAAACGCGGCAAGCCCCAACACACGCCATCACCACAACGTTGACTCTCAACCAAGGAAGATTTTATACATGCAGTATTTACAAGGCTTACCCCACTTTTTGGGCTATCTGATCGGCGCACTCGTGCTTCTCGTTGCGTTTATGTACTGTTATAGCCGTATCACGCCCCACCACGAGTGGACGTTAATTCGCGAAGGTAATGCAGCGGCGGCCACGGCCTATGCGGGCTCTATCGTCGGTTTTACACTGCCGCTCTACAGCGCTATGGCCAACTCCATCAGTTTCATCGACTTCATCTTGTGGGGCATCATCGCGTTTGGTGTTCAACTGGCGGCTTTCTTTGGCCTGAAGATGGTGCTGAAGAATCAGGGAGAAAGCCTGTCACTGCATATCACTGAAGGTCATATGGCTTACGGTATTCTGGCGGGTAGTGTCTCCATTGCGGTTGGCCTGATTAATGCCGCCTCGATGACGTGGTAAGGAGTTTAACGATGGCACATAACGATCAGACCCCACACCTGCCGCGACGCAAACGCAGCGCCCGCCTCTCGCTTGCGATGATGGGCGCCAGCGCATTCGGGCTAACGGCGTGTGGCCAGCCAGAGCAAACGACCGATGTAAGCTTTGACAGCCCACGCAGCTACCAAAGTGTTGATGAGTGCGTGGCCGCCGATGTATATACCCGCAGCGCCTGTGAAGATGCCTACGAGGCGTCCATTAAAGAAGTCCCCCGCTTCAATACGCTTGAAGAGTGTGAGGCTGAACACGGTGAAGGAGCCTGCACGGCCCCCACCGAACAGCAGTCGCAGGCGGCCACCGGCAGCAGCGGCGGTGGCTGGTTTATGCCGGCCATGATGGGTTACATGGTGGGTAACATGATGTCGCGCACCAGCCACGGTGCGACCAACCGGGGAGTGTACCAAGAACCGGTTTACCGCAATCGTCAGAACCAGGGCAACTGGAATACCGCCACTAACCAGGCCAGCCAGCGTGTCAATCAGCGCCACCAGGCCCTGCGTACCACGGCGACCCAGAACCGCCAGGCCACGCAACGTCGCGGCTTCGGTTCTCGCTCATCCGCTCGCGGCGGCTGGGGCTCGTGATGTACCTCGGAAATCCCCATGCTTAGAGTTGATGTTGCAGAACGCGCCAACTGGAAAACCCTGGCCCACGAGCTGGGGTTTCATTTTCATACCATCGGCGGCGAACCCTACTGGAAAGAGAGCGCCTACTACCAGTTCTCGCTGGATCAAATAGAGCGGGATATTGAGGCGCCTACCGAAGAGCTGCATGAAATGTGCATGGAGCTTGTTGACCGTGTCTGTCACTCCAATGCGCTGATGCAACGCCTGGCGCTGCCGGAGTTCATGTGGGACACCATTCACGACTCCTGGGTGTCTGGTCAGCCACACCTTTATGGGCGAATGGATTTTGCCTATTCAGGCCAGGGCCACGCCAAGCTGCTTGAGCTTAACTACGATACGCCCACCTCACTGTATGAAGCGGGCTTTTTCCAGTGGGTATGGCTGGAGCAAGCCATCCAACAGGGCATCATCCCGCGCCACGCTGACCAATATAATTCCATTCAGGAGCGGCTGATTAATGCAATGGCGCATATTGGCGACCGGTTAGACAGCGCCGAGATGTACTTTTCATGTATCAAGGATAATGACGAAGAGCGCGCAACCGTACACTACCTGCAGGATGTAGCCGTTCAGGCCGGTTTAAAAGCGCCCTTCATTTATACCGAAGATATTGGCTACCAGCGCGACGGCGACTACTTTGTTGACCTGGATAATCAGCCCATTCAGGCACTGTTTAAGCTCTACCCTTGGGAAGAGTTGGCCGACGATGCGTTTGGCGAAAAGATTCCCCAGCTGCACACCCACTGGTTTGAACCACCGTGGAAGGCGATTCTCTCTAACAAGGGCATTCTGCCCCTGCTGTGGGAGCACTTTAAGGGCCACCCTAATTTGCTACCTGCCTATTTTGAAGAGCGCTCGCCTTCACCGCTGCCGCCCGGCTGGGTACGCAAGCCGTTCTTTTCACGCGAAGGCAGCAATATTGAACTGTTAACGCCAGAGGGGCAGCGAGAGGTAGTGGATGGCCCCTATACGGACAGCCCCTGGATTCGCCAGGCCTACCACCCCATGCCGCGCTTTGGCGAACATCACGCGTTAATCGGCAGTTGGGTGGTGGGTGATCGTGCTTGCGGGATCGGCGTGCGGGAAGACGTAGGGCGAATTACCAAGGATTCATCCTGCTTTGTGCCCCACGCCATTGTTTAACGGTCAGGAGAACACGCCTGCTTACTCCGCCAACCATAAGCAGCTAACGGTATCGCCGGGCGTTACCTGATGATGGGGAGGAATAACCGCCAAGGCATCGGCCTCAATACACGACGACAATACGCCGGAATTCTGGTCAGCAAAGGCCTGGGCCGTTATACCGGAAGGTGCAAAATTAAGCGTTACGCGCATATAGTGCTGGCGCGGTCCGGTCGAGGTCTCAAAATTCGCCGTTGCGGTTAACGTTGGCAATGCCTTCTGTGCCGGGCAAGCCAACAACGCCCCCATGAGCGGGCGCAAAAATAGCCAGGCCCCCACAAATCCCGAAACCGGGTTGCCCGGCAAACCCACAAACCTTGCCTCACTGCCGTCAGCGCGAGGCAAGCGGCCTAGCGCCAAGGGCTTGCCTGGGCGTATGGCCAAGCGCCATAAATCCAGCTCGCCCAAGGCATCAAGCGCGGCCTTAACGTGGTCTTCTTCCCCCACACTGACACCTCCAGTGCTTACCACAACATCGGCGTCAGCGGCGGCCTGGGTTAATAGCGCCACCGTTTGAGCGTAGTCATCCGGCACACTAACGACCTGCACCACGTCAGCGCCAAAGCGCTCAAGCAGGCGCTTTAACATGGGCCGGTTGGAGTTATAAATTTGCCCCGGTGCCAGCGGCGTTCCGGGGTCGACGATCTCATCGCCGGTCGAGAGCAGGGCAACCTTAGGGCGGCGGCGTACGCTTACCTGGGTAATGCCCTGCCCCGCTAAATGCCCCAACGCGGCCGCTTCCAGACGCAGCCCTTTGTTGAGCAAACAGTCGCCCACACGCACATCCCGCCCTTGGCGGCGTACATTGTCGTCAGGCGGAATATTGTCCGGTATCAAGGCCTTGCCTGCCTCAACGCTAACGCGCTCCTGCATGACGACGCAGTCCGCGCCTGCTGGCAATTCGCCACCGGTAAAGATGCGTGCACAGCTACCGGGTGCCAGCGGCGCTACCTGTGTTCCCGCCGCAATGCGCTGGCTGATGGGCAGCCACCGACCTGCATCGCTTGCGCGCAACGCATAGCCATCCATCGCACTGTTATCAAAGGGCGGGACGTTAAGCGCTGCCATCACGTCGTCAGCCAGCACCCGCCCGCCAGCGGCGTCCAAGGCGGCTTCTTCCGCACTGACGGGACTCACGCCAGCCAGCAGCGCTTCAAGCGCGGCACTTACTGGTTGCAAATCAGCTGTTTGCAAATCAGCCATGCTGGCCTCGCTCGGGGATCACCAGGTTGGCAAAATTGCACGGTTTGTGGCGGCTATCGAGCTGCTCTTTCAAAATACCTTCCCAGCCCGTACGGCAGGCGCCGGTTGAGCCGGGCAGACAGAAGATGACCGTGGCATTCGCCAGGCCACCCAGGCAGCGGCTTTGAATGGTGGAACTGCCAATTTCCTCACCGCTTAACTGGCGAAACCGCTCGCCAAATCCTTCGATATGCTTATCCAACAGCACCGAAATGGCTTCCGGTGTGGAATCACGCCCGGTAAAGCCGGTGCCGCCGGTGGTAATAACCACCTGCACCCCGGCGTCGGCAATCCACTGGGCCACGATAGCGCGAATCTGGTAGATATCGTCAGCCACAATCCGCTTATCGGCGAGCCGATGGCCGGCGGCGGTCAAACTCTCGACCAACTGCTGGCCGGAGCGGTCATTCTCTTCGGTGCGCGTATCTGAAATCGTCAGTATGGCTATGTTGAGGGCAACCATCGGCTCCATAACGCTACTCCTGACCGCTTTTCTTGGCTTGGCGAGCGTCCAACGCCGCCAACTGTTCAGGCGTTGCAGTGCCCTGATAGTGCGTTTTCCACTCGCTGTAGGGCATTTTGTAGACGTACTCGCGCGCGGCTTCGTAATCAAGCCGCTCGCCTCGCTCTTCGGCTGCGCTCACCAGCCATTTGGAAAGGCAGTTACGGCAAAAGTCCGCCAGGATCATCAGGTCGATATTCTGTACGTCCTTGTTATCGTCCAGGTGGCTCAGCAAACGCCGAAAGGCAGCGGCCTCAAGCTCAGTGCGAGTAGCCTGATCAAACTCGTTAAAATCTGACATTAGCGTTTCCCTCATAAAAAGTGACTGTCGTGCAGCATACCAAAAGACACCGCTTATCGGCGCTGTTCCACCCGATAACGTAGCCAAGCGAACCCACTGTTTGATATGGGTCATAGTGCTTACCATCAAGCATCTAACGCATAGACAAGCGCATAGACAAGCAAGGCCCTTGGCCGCCATCATAGCGACAAGGGATCTACACTTGGAAATGGCAAGGCTGATCGGCCAGAGGAGACATGCCAATGATCACGACCCACGCATTAACCGGCATGGTGCTCGCTGGTGGCGAAGGCCGCCGCATGGGCGGGCGCGATAAGGGGCTGGAGCCCTTTGCTGGGCTACCTCTGTTTGCCCACACAGCGGCCAGGCTTGAAGGGCAGGTTGCTGAACTGCTGATTAGCGCTAACCGTAACCTTGACGCCTACCGCCTGTTTGGGCGTGTGATCAGTGATGCGGAGTCAGGCTTCCAGGGTCCTTTAATGGGCATTTATAGCGGGCTGCGCGCAGCAAACACGCCGTGGCTATTGATAGCTCCTTGCGATACGCCGCTTCTCCCGGACAACCTGGTCGCACGAATGCTGGCAGGCATACAAAGCGCCGATATCGCCGTGGCGTTTGATGGTCAGCATCTGCATCCTACGGTGGCCTTGATACGCACCACACTGGCGGATGATCTTCAGGCGGCCCTGAAAAGCGGCGAGCGTAAAATTCAGCGCTGGTACGCACGTCATAATATGCGCCGTGTGGATATGTCCGACTGTCTCGACGCCTTCGCCAATCTCAATACCGCCGAAGAGAAAAGCCGCTTGGAAGCGCAATGCCTATCCGCCAGGAACGTACCATGACGCTCTCCTGCTTTGAGCTTGGCGACCAGATGCTGAGCGTGGAAGAAGCCCGCCAAGCGCTGACAACGCTTATTGAAAGACCGCTTGCCCATGAAGTCATTGACCTGCACCGTGCCCATGGCCGCCGCTTGGCGCACGATATTATGGCGCCGATCAACGTACCGCCCGGTACCAACGCCGCGATGGATGGTATTGCCCTTGCCTGGCCAGACACACAGCCATCCCAATGGCTGCTTATCGGTCACTCTTTGGCAGGGCATGGTTTTCAGGGCGCCGTGCCGCCTGGCGCTTGCGTGCGGATTACCACGGGCGCCCCGCTACCGGAGGGCACCGATACGGTTATTATGCAGGAGCAGTTAACAACGCACGGCGAGCACCTCCACATCGCAAACCCTGAGCGCGTTAAGCGTGGCCAGAACGTACGCCTGGCCGGGGAAGATATTCTCAAGGGCAACCTGGCGCTTCCAAAAGGAACGCGTTTGGATGCCGCTAGTATGGGGCTACTGGCATCGCTCGGCGTGGCACAGGTTTGCGTGGTCCGGCCACCGACGGTGGCGCTGTTTTCCACCGGCGATGAAGTGACAGCGCCTGGCGAGCCGCTGGAGAATGCCCGCATTTATGATGCCAATCGGTTTACCTTGATGGGTTTATTAACCGAACAGGGCGCTGAGGTGATTGATCTGGGTATTCTTCCCGATGATCAGCAGGCGATACGTAAGGCGTTATCCCACGCCGCCCAAGTGAGCGACCTGGTGCTCACCAGCGGCGGTGTATCAGCAGGGCAAGCTGACTTTACACGGCCTGCCCTTGAGCAACTTGGCCAACTAACGTTTTGGCGCGTTGCGTTACGCCCAGGGCGGCCACTGGCCTGCGGCTGGCTGGGAGAGTCGCGTACGCCCTTTGTGGGCTTGCCCGGCAACCCTGTCGCTGTCATGGTAACCTTTTCACAGTTTGTCGTGCCGTTGCTCCATCACTTGCAGGCATTCGCCATGACTCCGCCACCCAGGCTTTACGCTGTCGCAGATGAAGTGCTCAACAGCCGCTACCAGCGTACTGATTTTTTGCGCGGCATTTACCATAGCGATACGCAAGGTGTGCTCCACGTACGCACGACCGGTGCTCAAGGGTCCGGCATGTTAAGTTCGATGGTCGCGGCTAACTGTCTGATCGAACTACCCGAGGACCAGGACGGTGCACAAGCTGGCGAGATAGTCTGCATTCAACCACTGGTGAGATGGCCATGACTAAGCAACTAATTGATGACTTTGGTCGCCGAGTTAGCTACGTCCGCATCTCGGTGACCGACCGCTGTGACTTTCGCTGTGTGTACTGCATGAGCGAGGAAATGACGTTTCTTCCGCGTGCCCAAGTGCTCACCCTTGAAGAGATCAGCATGGTCGCCCAGGCCTTTACCGAACTGGGTGTTGAAAAAATTCGCCTGACCGGTGGTGAGCCCCTGGTGCGCCGGGACATAGAACAGCTGGTCGATGACATTGGCCAGTTGCCCGGGCTGAGCGACTTCACCATGACCACCAATGGCGCCAGCCTGCGTAAACATGCCCAAAGGCTTTACGCAGGTGGCCTGCGCCGTCTCAATATCAGCCTGGATTCACTGGACCCGGAGCGCTTTAAAAAGCTCACCCGCACCGGCGATTTAACACGCGTTATTGACGGCATCCATGCGGCAAAAGAGGCCGGATTTACCCGCATCAAGTTAAATGCGGTTATTTTAAAAGGTCGTAATGATGATGAGGTACTGGACCTTGTCGACTTTGCACGTGACGAAGGGCTGGATATCAGCTTTATTGAAGAGATGCCGCTGGGCGATGTGTCCGACCACTCACGCGCAGAAACCTTCTACTCAAGCGATGATGTACAGGCCCTGATTGAAAAGCGCTATACGCTAACCCCGACCACCGAAACCACACCAGGCCCGTCGCGCTACTTTAAGATGGCCGACAGTGACAGCCGAGTTGGCTTTATATCGCCGCACAGCCACAACTTTTGCGACACCTGTAATCGCGTGCGGGTCACGGTAGAAGGCCGTTTATTGCTCTGTTTGGGTAACGAACACTCGGTCGACTTGCGCGCCGTGCTGCGCCGCTATCCCGGTGATATGCCGCGCCTTAAAGAGGCGATTGTGAATGCGCTACCACTCAAACCCGAGCGGCACCATTTTACCACCGACGGCGATATTCAGGTTGTTCGCTTTATGAATATGACAGGGGGTTAGCTCGTGGCAGCGTTGGCAAAAGTGCCGGTTCATATCATCACCGGCTTTTTGGGAAGTGGTAAAACCACCCTCATTCACCGTCTGATTGAACAAAAGCCTGCGCATGAAACGTGGGCCATTTTAGTGAATGAGTTCGGTCAAATTGGTATCGACCAGGCGATGTTTGAGCAACGCGACGATATCGTTATTAAAGGCTTGCCTGGCGGCTGTTTGTGCTGCCAGCTCGCCTTTGTGATGCAGGCAGCGCTTGTTAACCTGCTGGCACGCAGTAAGCCAGACCGCGTGATTATTGAACCCTCTGGACTTGGCCACCCCGCCGGTTTGCTGGACCTGCTGCGCGGCGAGGCCTTTAACGCTGTCGTTGATGTGCGCGATATTATTGCCACGCTGGACCCACGCCGTCTGGATGACCCGCGTGCGCTCAATCATGAAACGTTTCAGGACCAGTTGGCGATTGCCGATGCGGTAGCCATCACTTTATGGGACCAGGCCACCGATCAACAGCAGCAGGCAGCGCAGCAGTTTGCCAATGCCTTATGGCCGCCGCGTAAATGGGTCGAGCCGGTTACCAATGGCGAACTGCCACTTGAACGATTAACACACAGTGGCCAAAGCCCTGCCCACGACCAGGCCGTTCCGGAAGCGCACCGCACGTTAACCGCGCCCCCTGGTTTGGAGGGCGGATTTTTTGACTTTCCACCAGCCAAAGGCGCACCACAGCAGGAAACCGGTGTGGCGCTGGGCTATGTAAGCCTGGGATTGCGCTGGCACCCTGACGAGCACTTTGACCTGGACAGCCTGGCGCAATGTTTAGGTGAATTACCCCGTGATGCCCGTATTAAAGGCGTGTTTCATACGACCAACGGCTGGCAGCAGCTTAACCGCGCTGATGGTGCGCTAAACGTAGAAAGTAGCGCCTGGCGGCAGGACTCGCGGCTGGAAATCATTATCCCTGAAGCGCTGGCGAGTACGGTGCCAGATATCACGGCACTTGCGTCAATGCTCTCCCCCGCGCCATTTCATCAAAACGGCTGATATCAAAAAACATCAAGCTCCGCTTCCAACGCGTCGATGGTGACCGGGCGCCCAAACAGATAACCTTGATAGGCGTGGCAGCCATGGGCGAATAACCACGCCTGCTGCGCCTGCGTTTCGACTCCTTCGGCGATCACCTCCAGGTTCAGGCTTTTTGCCAGCGCAATGGTACTCTCGACAATCGCCGCATTCGCGCTACTGGTCAGCACCTGGCGCACAAAGCTCTGGTCTATTTTCAGTTGGTCCAAGGGTAGTTGGGCCAGGTAGGCAAGGGATGAATAACCGGTACCAAAATCATCCAGTGAGAGGCGAACGCCCAGCGCTTTTAGGAACAACATTTTATCGCGGGCCCTGTCGCGGTCATCCACAAACAGCGACTCTGTCACTTCAAGCTTTAAGCGGTCAAGCGGTGCTTGGGTACGTTCAAAGATAGCCGTGATACGCGGTATAAACTCAGCATCGTGAAACTGCAGAGGGCTGATATTTACCGACATCGTCAAGTGGCAGAACCGATCATGCTGTGCCCAGCTCGCCAACTGGTAGCAGGCCCTCTCCAGCACCCATGCACCTACTTCAATAATCAGGCCGGTACTCTCTAACAGCGGTATAAAGTCCCCGGGTGATACAAGACCCCGCTCGGGATGCTGCCAGCGCAAAAGTGCCTCGACCCCGGTCGTCTTTCCATTTACTTCCACTTGGGGCTGATAATAAAGCTGCCACTGGTTAAGCGCCTGTGCCTGCCGCAAGTCACGTTCCAGACGCGTTGAGGCTAACAGCGTTGCCTGCATATCGGGGTCAAAAAAGCACAGCGTATCACGGCCTCTCGCCTTGGCTTGAAATAGCGCCATATCCGCCTGCTGAAGATACTCATTTTGCTCGTTGGTCGAATAGTCCAAGAGGGTGATACCGATGCTGGCCGTCACGCTGACCGAGTGCTCAATGAGTGAACTGGTACGGCGTATGGCAACCATCAACTTATGGGCGATGAGCTCAGCCAACTGAGCCGCTTTAGCCGCATCGGTATCCAGCGACTGAATGAGTATCGCGAACTCATCACCGCCAAAACGTGCCAAGGTATCACTTTCCCGCAGCTGTTGATGAAGCAGACGCGCAACACCCTGAAGCAAACGGTCACCGATAGAGTGCCCAAACACATCGTTAACCTGTTTGAAATGATCGATATCGATCAGCAGAAGCGCACCATAAGAGCGATGTCGGCGCGCCTCTTTAAGCGCTGCGCCCAAGCGGTCCATAAAGAGGCGGCGATTCGCCAGCCCCGTCACCGAATCATAAAACGCCAGTTGGTGGATCTCCTGTTCAGCGGCTTTGCGCTCGCTAATATCGACAACGGTGGCCACGTAATGGGTTAGCTGCTGGTCAGCATTGCGAATTGAGCTAATAACGACCCACTCGGGAAAGATATCGCCGTTCTTGCGCTGGTTCCAAACTTCGCCTTCCCAACGGCCATGCTGTTTGACGCTGCGCCATAAACGGCGATAGAAACCAGGGTCGTGACGGTTCGAATTAAACATCTTTGCGTCACGGCCAATCACTTCGGCTTCGCTATAGCCGGTAATCTGAGTAAACATGGGATTGGCTTTCAGTATTTTCCCTTCGGCATCCGCGATGATGATGCCCAGGTGTGCCTGAAAAGCGGCAGCCGCGATATTAAGCTCCGCTTCACTCTGTTTGGCTTCGGTAATATCGCGCGCGACCAGCAACGTGCCTGAAAAGCGGCCATCAGGATGCACCAAGGGGCTTACTACGGCCTGAAAAAAGTGTTCTCCCCTGGGCACCCTCAACTGATATTCAAGCGTCACTGCTTGGCGATGCTGCCTTACCTGCTCAAAGACAGTATCAAAGCGCTTGGATAAACCAGCGGGCATTACCTCGTTATAATGTTTCCCTAACAGACTATCGTTGCCTTTCAGCAACATTCCTTCATCCAAGGCATGCGTATAGGTTATTTGATTGTTTTGGTCGAAAACGATGATCAAATCCTGGATAGAGTTAATAAGCGTTCTGAGCTGAGCTTCTCCTGTCTGGGCCTGGGTACGCGCCTGATCAAGCTCTTTAAGGCGATGTTGTAATAACTGAGCTAACCTTATCCGCTTAAGGTAATGACGCACTCCCCATGCACCCAACAACGTAATAGCGATAAAGATACCAATGGTAATCCCGGCGCGCTGACGCCAACCTGCTAACACCTCGTCCAAATTCATACCGACGACCACCCATATCGGATAGTTCTCGACGCGCTGTACCCAAAAAATTCGCTCACGTTGATCCAGAGAAGACCACATCACGTCCGACCACGGGGTCTGGCCGTTGTCCAGGACGCGTTGTATGGTCGCGCCCTCCACTTGCCCCCCGGTTTGCGTGCGCTCGTCACCAGGATTGCGGGCGATTAATGTAAGCGTGGCGTCTACCAGGGCGATGCTTTCACCCTGACGAATTTGCATTTGGTTAACCATGTCGGCAAATGCTTGTGATGCCACACGTGCTGATGCCATGCCCGCAAAGGCACCTGATGAATCTGTCAGACGTAACGCGTGTATCAGAGAGTAGGTTTGTTCCTCGCTGGACCAGTAAAGCGGCGTAACGATGTCCTCCATGGGATAGTCAGGGTCGCTCAAGACTTTATAAAAATCCTGGTGACTAAAATCCGCTCCCTGATAGTGGTTATCTCCACTACTGGCGATCATGATTCCTTGGCTATCCAACAGACCCACTCGTTGGACCGGGGGGGCATAGCGATGACGATCGCTTAACATTCGGGACATTTGCGTGGCGCTGACCACATCAGGCATGTTCTGAAGGTCAGCGACACTGACCAGCACGTGGTACGTTTGAGAGAAGATGCTTTCTACCCACTCACCAATCAGGCTGGCACGCGCATCGCTCTGCGCCTCAGCAGAGGCTATCTCCTGCTCACGCTGCTCCTTTAAAAACCAGCCGAACAGGCTGAACAGCAGCAGTAAAGCAGCAACGTATAACGCGTAGACATTGCGACATTGGCGGCGAAAGGCATCATCGGCATACTTTTCGCTCTCTTTGTTCTGGTCCTTTCTCATCAACATATCTACAACAGGCATAGCGCATCGACCTTGGCCAGAGAACAAAAGAGAACGCATAAATTGATGTGATGATGTACCACGTAAACGTCGTCAGCATTACCCTTTATCCTGCCAACCGTTAGATAGAATAACGGCAAACAATTTAATCATTCCATCCATTTAGAGTGCCTTAGTAACGCGATTTACCATATTACAAACATAAAATGCTCTTCATTGGCGCATGGAGGCAGCAGACAAAAACATTACACTTAATTCTCACTGCTATTCTCACGATTATCTGGCTTTATTATCGCTGTGCGCCAAGGGAAAACGGCATTTCCAGGCTTTGTACGAAAACTGCTTCAATCAACCAGCGGCAGGTTAATGTTGGCAGCGGTGGTGTAATGAATATGCGTAGCAACAGCCAATCTGCAATAATGTGCCATCGGTTACTTAACCTTTCGCTGTTTAGATCAAGGAGAGAATGACATGCGTCTGCTACTCGCCCTGCTACTGCCGTGGCTTCAGTTCTTTACCATCGGTCGCCCTTTTGCCGGGCTTATCTGCCTGGTACTCCAGCTTACTATCATTGGCTGGGTGCCCGCGGCGATCTGGTCTGTCTATGCGTTGAGCCAATATCAAACCGATAAAAAGATTCGTAACGCTTCCGGCAGATAGTCCTCCTGCCCAGCACCTTAACTATCCCGCCCAGTAAGGCGGGATAGTGCTTTATAACGCCCATATACGTGCTCCCCTTCTGACAACGCCAATCCTCGATAGTCCCACCAAAACGAAAAAGTGAAACGTCCTGTTCCATAACACGGTAACGACAGCACCTCATTTTTTTGCCAATATGAGAAATAGTCTCATATAAAACTTTTTCTCATAAAAGGAATACCCATGAAGCCCAAGGTTCTCGTCACAACACTGCTTGTCACAGCGGTTAGCTCTGTTGCTCATGCCCAGGAACGTATTGCCACCTTTGATTTAGGCAGCCTGGATACGCTGGATGCACTGGGTGTTAGTGACCAAATCGTGGGGATTCCCAAACAGATTCTGCCCGACTACCTGTCAACCTATAACGACGACGCGTATACCGACCTTGGCGGCTTACGCTCTCCTGACCTTGAAGCCGTTGCCACAAGCGAGCCCAGCCTTATCCTTTACACTGGCCGTCAAGGCGAGTGGGAAGCGGAGTTCGAAGAGATCGCCCCGGTGCTCAATACCAGCCTACAGGGCGATGATTACCTGGTAGCCTTTGACGACAACGTGCGCCAGCTTGCCAGCCATGCTGGTGTTGAAGAGCGCGCTGAAGAAGCACTAAAAGAGTTGCATGCCGATATTGAAAATCACCGTCAAGCGCTGGATGAAGCGTTGCGCGTACTGGTGGTTACCTCCAATGACGGCAACCTGGGGCTGAACACTCATCCGGTCGTCCATGACGTACTGGGTATCAACACATTAGAAATGCCGGATAGTGTTACCAGCATAACGCGCGGTAGCCGCACCTTTACGCCGCTGACGATGGATGCCATCGGTGAGATCCAACCCGACGTATTGCTGGTGGTTGACCGCAGCGCCGCCATTGGTAACGAGGCCGCTGATTCCGATGCGTTAACGCAAGCGCTAGCAGATGCGGGCACGCCGGATACACGCCTGGTCGTACTGACCCCGGCCCTTTGGTACTTATCCGGCGGCGGTCTGCAGAGCCTGAAACTGCAAGTTGATGAGGTCGTTGAAGCGCTATAAGCGTCTACCACGATGCATGATCAAGCCCCCGTGTCGCTAGACCGGGGGCTTTTCATTAGGTATCAATGCTTAACGTATAAAATGGAGCTCACCAGTCACCCGGGCGGCGTATGTCCATTTAGTTTGGCGACCAACGTGCCCATTTATTGTGATGAGTCGTTTTGACGTATAACGAAGCACTGCCCGCCGCAGGCGCCTCCAATAGTGCCTGTCCCAAACGGCTTACCGAACTGGTAAATGCCGATTGGGTCGATTAAGCAGCACGCTCGACAAGGTTTTACTTGGCCTCTAGCTGCGCATTCACAATCGGCGTAAGATAGGTAGGCTGCTATGCAGCAATGTTCTCAGGGCGGGGTGAAAGTCCCCACCGGCGGTGATGGTGCCTTTCCTAACGAAAGCGGCCTAAGCCCGCGAGCGCTCTCACAGGTCTGCCCGTGAGAGGTCAGCAGATTCGGTGAGAAACCGAAGCCGACGGTGATAGTCCGGATGAAAGAGAACGGCATCCATTCAACGGCGTTATTCCACGGAGAAAGCCCCCTGGAGGCGTACGTTATGCCTATGGCGGATGCCGAATGCCCTGATTCTGGTACCACTTATCCAAGAGAATGACCATGAATCAGACCTTTCCTTTAACACTCTCCTCACATACCACGTCCCAGCGCATTGCGTTTATCCAGGGCCATTGGCACAACGATATCGTCGGCCAGGCCTACCAGGCATTTATTGAGGAAGTGGAGCGCAACGGTTTATCTGCGGACCAGGTGGATACATTTACCGTTTCAGGCGCCTATGAAATTCCGCTGCAAGCCAAGGTACTGGCCGAAAGCGGCCGCTATGGCGCGATTGTCGGTGCTGGCTTTGTGGTAGATGGCGGCATCTACCGCCACGATTTCGTCGCCCACGCGGTCATCGACGGCATGATGCGCGTCCAGCTCGACACCCAAGTGCCGGTCATTTCGGTGGTGCTCACGCCGCACCATTTCCATGAGCACAGCACCCATCACGACTTTTATTTCCAGCACTTCCTCGCCAAAGGTAAGGAAGCCGCCAGTGCGTGCCTGAACACCATGGAGAATCTGCACCGCGCCCGCAAGCTTAGCGACGCGTAAGCACTATCCTGGCCCGGCGAACGCCGGGCCAAGAGCCCCATCAGCGAACATGATTCTCTGCTTGATTCTCCTGCTCTACTCACGCCTCATTCACATCCAGCAGATAGCTATAAAACGCCGTGTTGCGCTGCCAGCCAAGCGTTTCATACAGGTGCTGCGCGTGCTTGTTCTCCACCTGCGTCATCAATACCAGCCTTGCGACACCGTGGTCTTGGGCCAAATCGGCGGCGGCGCTCATTAGCGCCCTACCTACGCCTTGGCGGCGATACTCAGGCAGTACGTAAAGATCGTTCAACGTCCATCGTGCATTCATGCCTACCGTCGATAAGCCGGGAAAAAGCTGCCCAAAACCGCTGATTGTTCCCTGCGCCTCTTCACTCACCAGAATGAACGAGTCGCCCAACCCAAAGCGCTGATTTAAAAAGTAGCGGGCGCCCTTTAGGTCGCTTTGTTGCTGATAAAACTGGCGATAGTCATCCAGCAGCACGCTAAGCGCGTCCAAGTCATCAAGTACGGCAGCCCGAACATTATTCACAGTGGCGCTCCTTAAAAAGAGGTGGGAATAGGCAAGTCTCTCGTTATAGTGGCTCTTGGTGAAGAACCAGTTTATTAAATAGCGAGGGAACCAGTGAAGCAGCGAACGCCGTCGAGTGAATGGCTTATTGATGCCTTGGCGCTACAGATTGGCACCCAAGAAACAACCACGCTGGTACATCAGCTTTACAGCGCGTTGCGCCGTTGGATTCAACACGGCGAACTGGCCGCCGGGAGTCATTTGCCCTCTTCGCGGCACCTGGCGCGCGGCTTGGGTATCAGCCGTAATACCGTGCTGGCAGCAATGGACCGCCTGCTAGCCGAGGGGCTGGTGGTTTCTCGGCGGGGCGCGGGCATGTATGTGGCCAACTTGCCTACGCTACCGACTCATCCCAAGCCACTTTTGGAAACGGCGTTTAGCTACTCAACACGCGGGCAGGCGCTGATTGACCGCTGCGGTACGCTAAGCCAACACTATCAGGCGTTTGCGCCGGGGGTGCCGGGGCTGGATCTGTTCCCCCACGCTCAGTGGCAGCGCCTTTTAAGGCGCCACTATCGCCAGGCCGATACGGCATGGCTTTCCTATCAAACGCATGGCGGCTTGCCCGCGCTGAAAGAGGCATTGGGTGATTACCTGACGCTTTCCCGCGCAGTGCGCTGTCGCCCTGAGCAGATTGTGATCACGCAAGGCGCGCAGCAGGCGTTCGAGCTGGTGGCCCAGCTGCTGACCGATAGCGGCGACACAGTGTGGATGGAAGAACCCGGCTACGGCGGCGCGCAAACCTGCTTTTTGGCAGCGGGACTGAACATTATCCCTGTCCCGGTGGATGAAGAGGGACTAAATCCGTTGCTTTGCCCAGCTAATACGCCTTCGCCGCGATTGATCTACGTGACGCCCTCCCACCAATACCCGAGCGGCGTTACCATGCCGGTTCCACGACGCTTGGCATTACTCGAACACGCCGCCAGGCACGGCGCTTGGGTCGTTGAGGATGACTACGACAGCGAGTTTCGCTACGGCACGCCGCCCACCCCGTCGCTTCAAGGTTTATCGGAACAGGCATCGGTCATCTATATCGGCACGTTCAGCAAGGTGCTCTACCCGGGGCTTAGGCTGGGTTATATCGTGCTGCCCGAGGCGTTGGCCGATACGTTCCGGTTGGCTCACGCCCGCCTGCACCGCGAAGGCAACTATCCCATTCAGTCGGCGCTTGCTGAGTTCATTGCCAAAGGTGACTTTTCACGCCATATCGCCCGAATGCGCATGGGCTATCGTCAGCGCCAGGCCTGCCTGCGCCGTGCACTGGCCCCTGCTATTGACGCCGGGTTAAAGCTCTCCTCAGGCCATGCGGGGATGCACCTGGTCGCCGAGTTGAATACTTTAAATCAGGAAACGCGCCTGGTTGAACTGGCCCAACAGGCACACATTACGCTCTCCCCACTCTCCCGGTACTATCTGGGGAAACCTCAGCGTGCGGGGCTTGTGCTGGGCTATGCGGGTGCGACGGAGGATGAGCTACTACGTGCGGGCCGCTGGCTCAGCCACGCATGGCTAAATCTAACATCGTTATAAATCCTGACATTTTTATAACTAAAACAGGGGAATCACTATGGCGAACGCATTTATCGCCCCCGATGGGCACGCCCGCTGCTACTGGTGCGGCGGTGCACCGGAGTTTCTGCCCTACCACGATAACGAGTGGGGCTTTCCGGTTGATAACGATCAGCGCCTGTTTGAAAAGCTCTGCCTAGAGAGCTTTCAGTCCGGCTTGAGCTGGCGGACGATTCTCAACAAGCGCGAGAACTTTCGCGCGGCCTTTCATCGCTTCGATTTTCATCAGGTCGCGCGTTTTGATGAGCGTGATGTGCAGCGATTACTGCAAGACGCGGGCATTATCCGCCATCGTGGGAAAATTGAGGCAGCGATCAATAACGCGCAACGGGCACAGGAATTAGTCGTACAGGAAGGTTCGCTGGCGGCGTTCTTCTGGCGCTTCGAGCCAGCGCATGATGCGTTAAAAACGCCGCAAACCCAGACCGTCTCGCCTGAATCCATCGCGCTCTCCAAAGCGCTGAAAAAACGCGGCTGGAAATTTATAGGCCCCACTACGGCCTTTGCGTTGATGCAGGCGATGGGGCTGCTCAATGACCATTCGCTGACCTGCGTAACACGTGAACGCGTAGAGCAGGCACGCTTGCAGTTTCAGCGGCCCGTTTAGGGCTTCTACATACGTTAGGACGCCAACAATCGCCTGGCGGACGGCGTCAGAAACGGCCATGCTTAGAGCAGTTCAACGGCCTGCGTATTCTCGGTACGCCTTCTTGTAGTAGTGTATCGACTGACACGCTTATCTATACACCAAACAGCAGCAGAACATAACGTTCTCAACGGGGTTTAATGTGGCTCAACCGCTCTCTTCGCAAGCAGACTCTCACGCATCGCGATGCAAAGCATGGAGCGTACATGCTCTCACCGCTAGCGGCGTACTACTGGGCGTCATGGCGCTATTCGCTTTGATCGACGACAATCCGGTGGCTTGTCTGCTCTGGCTGGGGGCGGCGATGATGGTAGATGGCTTCGACGGCACGTTGGCGCGCAAGTATGAAGTGAAGACCATCCTGCCGCACTTCGATGGCTCAACACTGGATATGGTCATTGATTATCTTACCTGGGCGTTTATTCCCGCCCTGTTTATCTACTACTTTATTGATTTGCCAGCCGGTTTTTCACTGCTGGCGGTGTTTATTATCCTGCTCTCGTCGATGTTCTGTTTCTGCAACACCAATATGAAAAGCCAGGATAACTACTTTGTTGGCTTTCCGGCCGCCTGGAATATCGCTGCGGCCTATTTCTACATTCTCGACTTCCCGCCTTGGCTTACCTTTGCCGCCATCATCGTCCTGGCCATTCTCACCGTGACCCGCATGAAGTTCCTGCACCCCTTCCGGGTGCGCAAATTTATGCCGCTTAATATCGCCGTTACGTTGTTGTGGTGCCTCTGTGCAACGCTTCTTATTCTCCCAAGCACTGAGCATGCTGTTTGGGCACTATGGGGATGGGGCGTCGCCTCGGTCTACTTTTTTGGCATGTGCTTATGGCGGACAGCCCAGGAGTGGTTCGTCTGAACCCGACATTGGTTAACAAGGAGGTAGCACGATGTCGCTAACGCCGACTCAGGAGAAGAAATTCAGAGCCCTGGCAGCAGACATCGAAGGAATCGATGTCGAGGCCTACAAACGCTTTGAGCGCGATCCATTGGCGCCGATCATCGGCTTGGGCAAACCGAACCTGCGCATCGGCTTTTTTGGCCGCGACCCAGGTCGCGACGAGGTGCGTCACGGCGAGCCGTTTATCGGTGCTGGTGGCCAGTTGGCCAGAAAAGCGCTTTATGAGCAGCTCTACGGCGAGACGATGCCGGATTTTGAGGCATCAAAAGCCGTGGGCGAGCACTTTTTCTGGATCAATACCGTGCCCTACAAGCCCGTAGGCAACAAGGCGTGGTCGATGAAGGTTAAGCGTCACTTTCACAGTTTAATGAACGAAGTGCTGATCTCGCGCTGGGAAGGACGAACGCTGATTACGCTGGGCCGAGAAGCGTTCCTGTGGTTCGGTATCGGCCGCTCAAAAGAGGAGCGTGCGCGCCTGGAAGCCTTCTGGAAGCAAGAGGACCGCTTTGAAAGTAGCATTGAGGTGACGCTAGAGGGTGATCATGGAAAAGAGCAAACCTTTACGCTCTACCCGCTGCCGCACCCCTCGCCGCTCAATCAGACCTGGTATGCGCGTTTTCCGGGCCTCTTGAAACAGCGCCTGGAACAGCTGGACGTGCGCCAAGACAACCTCACCCTGTGACAGCGGCCTATTTAAAACAACATCTAAAGGGCACCGCTATGAAACCCAAGATTAGCTTGATTACTCTCGGTGTGCATGACCTGAAGCGTGCCATCCAATTTTACCGGGATGGCCTGGGACTGCCAGAACACGAGACAGACAGCGACGAGGTGGCCTTTTTCAAGATGGAAGGCGCCTGGCTATCGCTGTTCCCCAGAACGGCATTGGCTCAAGACATTGGTATTAGCGATAACTTAACAGGCGGTTTCAGCGGTATCACGCTGGCCCACAACGTCGCCAGCCAAGAGGCCGTTGATCAAGTGCTTCAACAAGCGGTTGCCGCAGGCGCCGAGCTAATCAAACCAGCAGAAGAAGTGTTCTGGGGCGGTTACTCCGGTTATTTTCGCGACCCGGAAGGCCACTACTGGGAAGTCGCCTACAACCCCTTTATGGATCTGACGTGAGTTACTAGCCCAGAGGTTCATCCCCCGCGCCTGCGGGGAGTGGATAAAAGATAAATTCAACATTATTGTCTTTATCTTGAGCTTTCGCACGGGCAAACTCGTGTGTCATTTCAAAACAATCGCGAGCGAATCGACGGGCGAGTTGGTTGAACAATTTTGCCGTGTTGGACCAGCAGTCGCTCCGAGGGCGGTGATGCTACAGCGGCTGCAGCATTGAGTGCGTCCACAATCACGAAACTCGCCTCGTCACCGATCGCGAACCCCGGTAGCGCACGACCAATCGCCCTTGCGGAGTCCACCGAGATCATGTCAAGAGCGACACCCAGTTGTTCGTCGGTATAAAGACCGGAGCGGTAGCCGATCAGCATCGCGCGTTCAAGCAAATCACCATTGCCGTAAGGCCACCACGCATCGCGAATATTATCATTGCCCGCGAATACATGAACGCCTTCCGCGCGAAGTACATCGATCGGTGGGAAGGGATGATCTCCCGGCGCATTGGTTAGTATAGACACGCCCGCTTCGGCGAGGATCGTCGACACACGACGTGCCTCATCACGGCTCACATCGCCAAGTGCGTAAGCATGGCTAATGGTGACGAGGCCCGACATACCGGCTGCTGCCGCTCGTGCGGCAATACGCTCAATCTGCTTGATACCGCCTGCGCCGTGCTCATGCAAGTGGATGTCGATTTTCGCACCGTGGCGCTCGGCCGTGCCAAACACCACATCAAGATGCGCATCTGCGTCACCGTCAAACTCGGTAGGATCAAGCCCGCCCACCACTGTCGCGCCTTCACGCATGGCGGCATCGAGCAGATCCGCTGTACCGGGACTAGACACAATGCCAGCCTGCGGAAAAGCAACAAGTTCTACGTCGACCCGGCCCTTCCACATCTCGCAGGCGGCTACGACTGCATTCAGATTATCGAGTCCGAGCACTGGGTCGATATCAACGTGACTGCGCATTGCTACCGTGCCAAAAGAGTGAGCCTGCGCGAGCAGTGCCTCAGCGCGTTCAACAACCGGCAATGCGCTGGATAGAAGGCACTTTTCAACGTCAAGCCGCTCACGAAGGGAGCCAACCGGACGATGAGGAAACCAACCGTCGCCAACAAAGCTCTTATCGAGATGAATATGGCCCTCCACAAAAACGGGAAGGACAGTCAGTCCATCAAGATCGATTTTTTTGGCGTCGGTTGAGACAGTATCGATAGGAACGAAGCACCCATCGCGCGTGGCGAGATCACTTTTGTTGCCATCAGGGGTCAAAGCGTTGGCGTAAATGCATTCATTCATATCAGTGTGTTTCCAATTCTGGTTTTGGAGTCATACGACTAAGCTCTGCTCAGGAGGAACTGCTCGTGCCTCCGATAGAATCAGGACAGTGCTATTTTCCTCGAAGAGGTAAATCAACGATCCAATCGATAAAATGCCAAGCGGCTGCGACAGCTCGGCTGATCACTTTGCCATCCGTGACCAGCACGGCACCGAATGGACGCCCTCCATTGGCAACATTCTTGTGGGCAAGATTGATCGCCTCGTCCAGATACGCCTTGTCATTCATTTCGCACCCGCCTGTTCTAGCAAACTAGCGATGTCAGCATATCCGCGTTGTCGCGCATGTTGCAGCGGCGTGATCCCTTCCCTATCAGCCAGGTTCACGTCCGCGTTGGCGTCGACCAGCAGCCCCACAATCTCTCCGTATCGCGGTCCGCCATCGCCGAGGATGATAGCCTCCAGCAACGCCGTCCAGCCGAGGTTGTTGACATGATCAATATCCGTGCCGGCCTCTATTAGGGTTCGAACAGTCTCCACATGCCCCCGTTCCGCCGCAGGAATCAGCGCCGTACCTCCATAGCGGTTGACACTCGCCAAATCAGCGCCATGGGATAGCGTCATCTGCAGTATTTCCAGATGTCCGCGTGCGCCCGCATAGAGGTAGGGGCTATCTTCGATGTCGTCTTTAGCATTCACATCAGCCCCGGCGCTAATAAGTAGACGAGCGGTCTCAACTCGGTTCGCATGGGTTGCAGCGAGTAATGCTGTCCGCCCACGACTATCCCGCGCGTCGAGCGGTATATCGCTGGCGATCATTTCTCGAACACCAGCGATATCATCGTTTTCAGCAGCGGAGATCAGCAAAGGATTAGCCTGAGCGACAGGGACTCCGCCAAAAGCAACGGAATCGATCATGGTTATACATCCTACGAGGAGAGTGAAGGCGAAAGTGGCCTGTAAACGGCTGCGCATAAAAGTCCCTTCTTGCTGATAAAAATCATAGACAAAAATATAGTGGACAAAAAAGTCATTTGGAAATTAAATATCTGAATGAAAACCAGTGATAAATCGAATAAGCCGTTCAACTCCGACCTGTTGCGCAGTTTCGTGGCGGTAGTCGACACGCGCAGCTTTACAGCCGCAGCACGGCAATTGAACTCAACTCAATCAACGGTCAGCCAGAAGATAATGAGGCTGGAAGAGGTGGCAGGCGGGCTTTTGATTGATCGCGGACGCAATAGCATCACACCCACCGAGGCGGGCGAGCGACTGCTGGGTTATGCACGTCGTATCCTGGCACTGAATGCGGAAGCTGCCGCCGTCGTGTCTGGAGTAGCGCGTCATATCACCCTTCGGCTCGGTCTGCCCGAGGATTTCGCTTCGGGCCGGGTGACACAAGTACTTGCGGCGCTTGTCCGGCAGCATCCGAACTTGAAGCTGGAAGTTACCAGTGGTCTGAGCCGCAATCTATACGGTGCCTATAATCGAGGGGAGCTGGATCTAGTTCTGGTCAAACAGCATCGCGGCGAGGCCCGCGGAGTAATGCATTGGCCCGAGCCGCTGTCCTGGTATCAAAGCAAAAATCATGCGCTGGCCGATTGCGACCCGCTGCCACTTGTTGCTTTTCCTTCGGATGGATTGTATCGCGCCCAAATGATTACTGCCCTCGATAACGTCAGGCGCGGATGGCATCTTGTTTACACGAGTTCCAGCCTCGCCGGCCTGCTGAGCGCGGTCAATGCCGGTCTCGGGATTAGTCTTCTTCCAAGGCGCGTGGTCAATTCTGGCATGCAAGAAGTTCCGACCTTGCCTGCTGTTGACGCCATGGAAATCGCAATCCACCAAGCGGACCAGGACAGTCCTTTCGTATCCGAGATCATTCAGATACTTGCGGATGAGGTTGAGCGATAGGCCTCTTAGGGATGGTGGTGCCATCGGTCGTCGACAATATAGAAGACTCATTCATCTGAACTGACCCCAAAAACCTGGACAGTAAAACACTAAGCGGACAAGGCCTGAATTCGGTACTGCACCGGGCTCAGGCCTTTTAGTTTGGACTTGATGCGCTCGTGGTTATAGTAATGGATGTAGTGTCGGATGCCCGCCTGTAATTGCTCAATCGTGTCAAAGCGGTTCAGGTAAAAATATTCTGACTTCAGCGTTCCAAAGAAGCTCTCCATCGCGGCATTATCTAGACAATTCCCCTTGCGTGACATGCTCTGGGTCACGCCCTGCTCGGCGAGCTGTCGCGGATCCTCAAGCGGCTGTACCCGCTCGCGCAGGTAGCCACGGATGCGCTTGGCCTCAACATGACCCAACTTCTTCAGCTGCTTGTGGGCGGCCCCCGTCAGCTCAATTTTCCAGCCCAAGATCACGCTCCACGTCATCCAGGGAGTGCGTGGTTTCCTCGCCACGACGCAGACGCTCCAGGGTCTGCTCGGCCAGGTAAACGTCCTCAAGGTCATCGAGGTGCTTGAGAATAGCTTCACGGGCGTAATAGGTCTTGGTGCGGCCGGAGGCCTTGGCCAAGGCCTCCAGGCGCGCTTCGATGTCGCTGGGCAGTCGTATTGCCAACATGATGGTCTCTCCTGGAGATTTGATATACAGGTATAGCATACGCCGCGATCAGCGTTTCAATCAGCATCAAAACCCATCATTTTCAGTGATTTCCGTCTTATCTTGAGTTTGGTTCATCCCCACGCCAGTGAGGAACGTATCTCCATGAGCCATTAGGACGTTCAGGACTTGAGTTCATCCCCGCGCCTGCGGGGAACGGCCCTCCATGCGGGCAGGCAGCACGATATTAGGCGGTTCATCCCCGCGCCTGCGGGGAACGGGACACTGCGGCCATCCAGAATGCTTTTAGCTACGGTTCATCCCCGCGCCTGCGGGGAACGGTCAGGCTGCCCATATGGATATCATTAGTTACGCGGTTCATCCCCGCGCCTGCGGGGAACGGGGCACGTAGAGCTACAGCAGGAGACATGCCGTGCGGTTCATCCCCACGCCTGTGGGGAACGGTCTAATTGTAGATGACTGTTCTGCAAGATAAAAATAGGCAGTAGAAAATCCACCAGCGATTTAGGTCAATTTTTGATCAGAAAGATATTCTTAAAGAACAGTAAAATCAGAACGTTGCAGGAATCTATAAAAATCGCACCAAGCCTCGGTCAAAGGTATAAGTATGCATCGTTTTTATGAAGAGCGACCTCTCTTATGGCATATACATTCGCCAACGGCGGGTTACTCGTAGAGGGCACTCGTTAGTAGTGCGTATTGGATGATTCATTGGCTCAGCTACGCTCTCAAATATGCGCCCACCGCGAACGTAGCCGCCGCCAGTTGCTGACACATGATGACCGGCTGCTAAGAGATATTGGCATCACCCGTGCCCAGGCACAAAAGGAGGGCCGTAAATCCTTTTGGAAGCACACATTATGAGAAGGAGAACAGTATGAAAACCGCTGAATATTACCTGCTGGACGTATTTACCGATCAGCCTTTTTCGGGCAATCAGCTAGCCGTCTTTTTAAATGCCGACGGGCTGCCGACAGCTACCATGCAGGCAATCGCCAATGAGCTTAATCTTGCCGAAACGGTCTTCTTAAGTGCGCCTATTGAGCCAAACCACTACCCGATGCGGATCTTTACGCCCACCCAGGAACTACCATTTGCCGGACACCCAACCGTCGGCACCGCGCAGCTTCTAGCCGAGCTTGGCTTGATTAGCCGTGAGCAAACGCTGGTGCTTCACCCGCCGGTAGGAGAGCTAACCGTTCGCTACTCGGGTGAGAACGCAGTGTTTACGACCGCAAGGCCCGCCAGCATGACGCCAAGCACGCTGGACCAGACAACGGCGGCGGCATTACTCGGCTTACAATCCCATCAGGTCATCAGCACGCCGGTTATCTCATCCTGCGGGCTGGCTTTTCATCTGATCGAGCTGAGTGACTTGGCAGCCCTAAAAAACATACACATTTCAGCAAACATATGGGCAGAGGCCGTTGCCCCGAGCGGTGCGGAGCAAATATATCTTTACGCAACAGAAACGGCTGACCGCTCAAAAGCCACGCTTCGTAGTCGCATGTTCTCCAGGGAACATGGCCTTTGCGAAGACCCCGCAACCGGCAGTGCCGCAGCGGCATTAACCGGGTATTTGGCAACCCTGAACGAAACGACGCACTGGACAATTCATCAAGGCGTTGAAATGGGCCGCGCCAGCGTTATTGAAACCACTATGGATAACGGTCTGGTTCAGGTAGGCGGCAGTGCTGTGCTGGTGGGCAAGGGGGAGCTTTACTTGAGAGATTAACAAGCGGCTTGAAAGCCAACTAATCGTGCATTGATTAATCCAGGCATCATCATCCTGCCCAACCGCTTTTCGGCCAACGGGCAATAACAGCGCGCAGTATAAGTTTGACACATCAGTACCGCTCAACGGCCAGCGTCGCGAGTAGCACGGCCAGGACGGTGTGGCTTCAATAGCAGCACCAACGCCACGCAGCACAGCAGCGCTACGATGAGATCAAACGTTAGCGCGGTGATTTGTTGACCGGCGACTATCCCCAGCAGGCCGATACCGACGACGGGCAGCGAGATCGCTACATACGCAACAACGAAAAAAGACGATACCGTTGCTGCCTTGTGCTGAGGGGAACTGGCCGCCGATATCGCACCCATGCCCGCCCGGAAGGTAATGCCCTGACCAATGCCCGCAACGATGGCGCCCAGTATGAAGCCCAGCAGTTGCTCGAAAGCAATCCCCCACGCAATGATGAGAACACCGACAAGCAGCACAGCGCACCCAATCGATAATCTTCCAGGTTCCGGCAGCCGCCCCTGACACATTTGCCCAACAGTCGAGGCGATAAACGGCAGCCCTGCCACACACCCTATCAACGCATGATTGGTGTAGCCCATTTGCTGACCCAGGAAGGCGGGGGTTGCCGCGGTATAAAAACCGAACACCATAAAGCCAGCAAACGCTGCGATAGCCGCGGGTATAAAAACGCTGCGCACCTCGGGAGGGATTTTAGGTGTTTGAACGCGAAGCTTGATATTTGTTGGGCGCGTAACCGTTTCAGGCGCTCGCCAGATACACACCACCGCTACCAGCGCTAACGCGAAGTGAATAGCAAACGGCAGCACCAGCGGTGCCGCAAACAGCACGGCCAGTGCCCCCGCAAGTATCGGCCCGACACCTAACCCGACCATATTGGCGGCGGTAGCAACCAACGTGCTGGAGCGCCCCCAGGAACGGGGTGCCAGCTCCATGACAGCCACGGTGGCAGTACCCGTAAAGATACCCGCTGAAAGCCCCGAAAGTACGCGGCCGGTAAGCAACATGCCTAACCCATCGGCTTGCCAAAATACGATATCGCTTACCGCTGACAGGAAAAGCCCGGCAAGCAGCAGCGGCTTGCGCCCTAGCTGATCGGACCATTGCCCGGTAATCAATAACGCTGAAATGACCCCCACCGCATACGCCGCAAAGATGACGGTAATCATCAGATCCGAAAAACCAAATTCATGCTGATAGATCGGATAAAGCGGCGTGGGCAGCGTGGTGCCCACCATGGTGATCATGAAAGCGAGCGCCGCCCCTAAAAATACGCCTGCGCGCCGCGTATCCGGCGCTTGAGAAGAGCTCATAAATGTCCTTATCGAAAATACAGAGATCCATCTTCTCAGAAGGCGAGTCGAGAATGGGAACTCACATAGCCAACGAACGTTAATGGATGTGTTATGTCGCGGCCAACTGCTCTTGGGCCAGTTTTGCAAAGTGTGTGCGTGAGGGCTTTAGCCCTTTCATCGAGGGCCACGCCAACCATGCATCGGGCACCATAAAGCCCGGCAGCGCCTCGCGCACCCAACGGGCCAGAGCCTGATCTTCGCTGCTTTGCGCATGCCAATCAATAAAGGCAACGGGGCGCTCACCCCACTCGGGGTGTGGCACAGCAACCACCAGCGCTTGGGCGACGCCAGGGTGATCCACCAACCGCTGTTCGATGCTTTCCGGCTGAATGTTCTCACCGCCGGAGATAAAGCCGTTATCTAGCCGCCCTTCAACCACCAGCTCCCCCGCAGAATTGAAATACCCCTTGTCCCGGGTGGCAAACCAGCCCTCGTCATTTAGGGCTGAGTCCAGCGCACCGTTACTTAAATAGCCGCTAAACAGGGTATCGCCCCGCACCTGTATTTCATTGTCGATGATCCGAACATCGCGTCCCGGAAGTGGCTTGCCGACAACACCTGGTGCCGTAGGAGTCCCCGTACAGACCTGGCTTGCCATTTCAGATAGCCCATAACTAACGTTTGGCGTCAGCCCCAGCGAGGTTATGTGCTCAACCAAGGGAGCGGGGATTGCCGCGCCGCCCAGCAGCAGTTCGCGCAGCTGTGTCCTGGCGGGGTCAAAACCTGCTTGTAACAAGCGCCAGAGCTGAGTGGGTACCAGTGAAAGATGCGTAATAGGCTGTTGTTCCAGACGTGCAGCCAGCGGCGCACTCCCATCATCCAGAATGACCCGGCCACCTGCGAGAAATACGCGAAAGGGAATCGCGTAGCCGCCAATATGAAACAGCGGTAGCGACAACAGCCAGCCGCTTTGTTGATCAACCGGAATTAAGGTCGCCGAGCCTCTGGCCGAGGCCAAATGATTCCCCAGCCGGTGCAGTACCGCTTTAGGCACACCGCTGGAACCCGAGGTAAAAATCGTGTTACAGCGCTGATCGGTATCCAGTTGCACCGCTTGTTCGCTACTTAATTCCTCAGAAAAACCGAGGGTGATTGGCACTGGAGCAGATGATGTTACCTGCGCGTCACCCTGCTCGCCTTCCGTATAACAAATGCGGCTGGCCTGCAGGCGCTGGGCAAGCGCGTGCTGCTGGGTGCCTGGAAAGGCGGGGTTAAGCGGGCAGAAAACCACCCCGACACGCAGACAAGCCCAGGCCAATAATAACGAGGCCAATGCGCCTTTGGCCGGGGCCATTAATTTGTCCCCAGGCTGAAACCCCTTTTGCGCCAGCTGTCGCGCCAACGCGGCGATACGCCTATCGAGCGTTCGATAAGTAAGCGTCACTGAGCCACTATGTAGCGCAATATGCTGCGGGGTTTCAGTGGCCCAATAGTTAATGGGGCAAGGTTGCATCACACGGCACGCTCCTGGTTATTCCTGCATACCTTGATAGAGACACGTCAAGCGCCCGGCAACGACGTCGCCTGCCGTGGTGGTTACCCGCTCAGCCAGCCAGTTCCCGGTATCCAGCCCCGGTGGTTCTGTGGGCGCCCATTGGCAGGCCAGCCGAGCCAGCAGGCCCAAGCCAAGGTCAGACTCGAAACTTGAGGAAATAACCACCCGCAGATTATCTTCCCGTGCCCGTTGCACAAGTGCCTCGCAGGCGCTTAGCGCGCCTATCAACGTAGGCTTAATGACCAGGGCAGCAATATGAGGATGGGAATACCAAGGCGCGTTACGTGACAACGTTTCATCCAGCGCAATCTTCACACCCGCTGCATCGGCCACGGCAATGGCGTCAGCAAACGTGGAGCAGGGCTCTTCCAGGTAGTCGATCTGTTCACGCGGTAGCTGTCGACAAAATCGCGTGGCCTCCTCACGCGTCCAGCCGCCGTTGGCATCCAGAATCAGTTGGGTAGCGGGCAGCTTTTCAGACAGCCTGGCGACCAGCGCTAGCTCGTCGCTCATTGCGTAACGCGCTACCTTGAGTTTGAGGCGCGAAGGTGGCGGCTGCCCGCCCTTGCGTATGTTGTCTAACGCGCTATCCAGCATCGCAGTCAGCGATACGGGCTCGCCTTGTAATAGTGGGTAAGGCGCTAACGCGGCGGAACAGTGTGGGGGCCAAACGTGCTGTGCACAGTCGAACCCGAACTGTACCGAGGGGAGCGTGGGCACTGCTTCTTCACCGCGCTTCAAGGCGGTTAGGCAGGCCCTGCTTTCGGTCTCGGCATCGGTTAAGGTTTCTGCTGAAAAACCAGGCAGTGGCGCAATGTCACCCCACTGCCCGTTAATCGACACCAGCAGCCCTTCTCGCTGCGTGATCCGCTGGCCGTTAAACAGCAGCGGCTGGCGAAGTGGCAGCGCGTAGCGGTAAAGCGCTAATGGCATTAAGGGTTACGCGGATAACGTGAGAAATCCGGGGGCCGCTTCTCATTAAACGCGTTACGCCCCTCCTGGCCTTCATCGGTCATGTAATAGAGCATAGTGGCGTTACCCGCTAGCTCCTGCAGCCCGGCCTGGCCATCGCAGTCGGCATTCAGTGCCGCTTTCAAACAGCGTAACGCCATGGGGCTGTGCTGCAGCATCTCCCGACACCAGCGCACGCTCTCTTTTTCAAGCTCATCCAGCGGCACCACGTGGTTGACCAGGCCCATCTCCAGCGCTTGCGCAGCGCTGTACTGGCGGCACAAAAACCAGATTTCGCGGGCTTTTTTCTGGCCCACGATGCGCGCCATATACGAGGCACCGTAGCCGCCGTCGAAAGAGCCCACCTTGGGGCCGGTCTGGCCAAAAACCGCGTTATCCGCCGCAATGGTCAGGTCGCACATAAGATGCAACACATGCCCACCGCCAATCGCGTAGCCTGCCACCATGGCGACAACCGGCTTGGGGCAGGTCCGAATATCACGCTGAAAATCCAGCACGTTCAGGTGATGAGTGCCCTGCTCATCCTGGTAGCCGCCATAGTCACCGCGAATGCGCTGATCACCGCCGGAGCAGAATGCTTTATCGCCTGCGCCGGTGAGCAAAATCGCGCCGACGCGACTATCGTGACGTGCGCGACCAAGCGCCTGAATCATTTCGCTAACCGTCAACGGGCGAAAGGCGTTACGCACCTCTGGGCGGTTGATGGTAATGCGTGCAATGCCCTCTTTGGAGATATGATACCGAATATCCTGGTAGTCGCCGGAGTGGTCCTGCCACTCAACCGGTTGATAAAGTTCCGCTTCTGTAAGTCCGTGGATCATTCAAAGTTCCCTGATTCATTAGGTATTGGCGTCTTTCGGGCTTAGCGCAACATACCTGCCACGACCAACCCTAGCGCCAGAAGGCTTAACAGCGCCGCAGCGCCATACATCAGCTTTTTATTAGTGGTGTCGCGGCCCAAAATAAGGTCAAACATTCCGTGGCGCAGGCGATGGGCGGCATGAAAAAGCGGCAAACAGACCGCCGCACCAACAAATAGAAAGCCTGGCACGCTGAATAGCAGTGCCGATGCACGCTCATGGCTGAGTGCGTTGGCAGGTAGCCAGCCCAAGGGAAGCAGCACGGCAAAAAACAGGATGGCAGAGGGCAGTAGCACAGCAAAACAGACGCCACCTGCACTGAATAGCCCCCACCACAGCGACTCATCGTAGGCTTGGCGGTGGGGAGGCTGGTTCGTGCGCTGACTGTCCGTGCCTGACGCATTCATGGTTGGTTTAGTCATACGGATGCCCTCCCAAACAGCCAGATGAACAGCAGCAGTACGGCCAGCACGCCCGCCCACTGTCCCGCCACAATCGCCTTATCCGGTAGTTGGTAGTTACCGATGCGAAGCGGCATAACGCGAGGAAACAGCACAAAAAAGGTCGCCGCGTGAAACAGGCTGGCGGCTAGCGCCAAAAGGTTAAGCAGCAAAACGATGGGAGATCCCATAAAAGCGATCCATCGTTGCCAACTCTCTAGGCCCTGGAGCAGCGCGACCATGCCCGCCAGTAGGCAGAGCAGGAAAAAAACCAGCGGTAGCACCGTCGCTTCACGCAGCATATAGAGTTTAAAAAAGCGGAGTTTTAGCCACCAGTTACGTTTTAACGGCACAAAGCGTTGCGATGTCGACTTATCCATACCCTTTCTCCTAGCCCTTAAACAACGCAATTAGCGTGTGCTTAGCGGACGCCACCTTGCTCTGATTGATAGCCGCCGCTGGGTCAACGTGTTTGGGACACACCTTTGAGCAAAAGCCTACAAAGGTGCAGCTCCACACGCCTTCATGGCGGTTCAATTCGGCCATTCGCTGCGTGCTGCCATGGTCCCGGCTATCCAGGTTATAGCGGTGCCCCAGCGCAATGGCTCCTGGGCCAATAAACTCAGGATTAAGCCCAAACTGCGGGCAAGCGGAGTAACAAAGCCCACAGTTGATACAGTTAGCGAACTGCTTGTAACGGGCAAGCTGCCGGGGCGACTGGCGATAGGTTTCTGGCGCCTTCGGGTCAAAGGGCTTTACCGGGTTGTCGTCTATCAGGTAGGGCTTAACGGCGGCCAGGTGATCGAGGAATATCTCCATATCAACCACCAGGTCGCGCTGTATGGGGAAGTGCGCCAACGGTTCAATGCGGATCTCATCGTCGAAGTCGCGCAGGAAGGTCTTACAGCCAAGCTTGGGGACGCCATTCACCATAACGCCACAGGAGCCACAGATCGCCATGCGACACGACCAGCGGTAGCTCAGAGTGCTGTCGAGCTGCTCTTTGATGTGATTCAACGCATCCAACAATGAGGTGCTGTCGTCGACTGGCAGCTCATACTCCTGCCAATAGGGCTCGGTAGAGTTGTCGGGTAAATAGCGTTTGACGCTGATGCGCCGGGTAGATACCTGCTGAGTACTCATGCCTTGCCTCCCTTGGACGCATCCCCATAGGTACGTTCTGCGGGCGCGGAAAAACGCACGTCTACCTCCTGCCATGCCAACCGAGCGTGTGCATCGCCTTGATAAAACACCTGGCTGTGCTTGAGGTAATTAACGTCATCGCGCGTTTGCATACCGTCATCCAAGCGCTGGTGAGCGCCACGGGACTCACGCCGCTCCAGTGCACCAAGGCAAGATGCCTCGGCAATATCCAGCCCGTAGCCAAGCTCAATGCACTCAAGCAACTCTGTGTTGAATATTTTGCTGGTGTCGTTGACACGAATCTTCTGATAGCGCGCCCGCAGTTCACGAATCGTCTCCAACGACTGCCGCATACCCTCTTCGGTACGATAAATACCACAGCCACTCTCCATGGCCTGCACCATGGCATGCTTAAGCGTCACCCAAGTCTCGCCGCTGCCCTCACCATCACAAAGATGCGCTAGTTTTGCCTGCTGATGGGCAGCCTGGGTTTCCAGAAGGTGCATGTCTGCCCACTCGGTTTGCGCCGCGCGCTGGCTTGCCTGCTCCCCCGCTAAACGACCAAACACCAGTAGCTCAGTGAGCGAGTTGGAACCCAAGCGATTAGCACCATGTAGCCCAACAGAGGCGCATTCACCCGCCGCATAAAGCCCGGCAACCGACGTTTCACAGTAGGGATTGGTTTCGATACCGCCCATGGTGTAGTGCACCGCCGGGCGGATAGGGATCGGCTCTTTGACCGGGTCAACGTTAATGTAGGATTTAGCCAGCTCGCAGATAAAGGGCAGGCGCTCAAGAAGGTAGGCTTCGCCCAAGTGGCGCAGGTCAAGATAGACCACATCGCTATCGCCAAAGGTGCCAGTGCGGCCCGCCTGCTGCTCCTGCCAAAAGGCCTGTGAGAGCTTATCGCGAGGGCCCAGCTCCATGTACTTGTTTTCCGGCTTGCCCAGTGGGGTTTCCGGGCCCAGCCCGTAATCCTGAAGGTAGCGGTAGCCATCCTTGTTGAGCAAAATACCGCCTTCGCCACGACACGCTTCGGTAATTAAAATGCCGGAGCCGGGAAGACCCGTGGGGTGATACTGAACAAACTCCATGTCCCTAAGCGCCACACCGTGGCGATAGGCCATCGCCATCCCGTCGCCAGTCACGATCCCTGCGTTGGTATTAAAGCGAAACAGGCGCCCGGCACCTCCTGTTGCCAATATCACGGCTTTGGCGCGCAGCAGAATAAGCTCTCCGGTGGCCACTTGAAGGGCAATGACGCCGATGACAGCCCCTTCGTGCACGGCAAGATCAAGGACAAAATACTCATCGAAGCGCTCAATTTGGGAATATTTGAGCGAGGTTTGAAACAGGGTATGCAGCATGTGAAAGCCGGTTTTATCGGCGGCAAACCAGGTACGTGCGGTTTTCATGCCGCCAAAGCGGCGTACCTGCACATTGCCATCTTCCTTGCGGCTCCAGGGGCAGCCCCAGCGCTCCATCTGCACCAGTTCCTGGTAGGCATGATGCACAAAATAGTCCACCACGCCTTGCTCAACCAGCCAGTCGCCACCCGACACAGTGTCGTCAAAATGCGCCTGATGCGTATCCTCCTCGCTGGTTACCGCCGCCGCACCGCCCTCAGCGGCAACGGTATGCGAGCGCATAGGATAGACCTTGGAAATCAGAGCGATGCTTTGAGAAATGCCCTGTGCCTTAGCGCTTTCTGCCGCGGCGATAGCGGCACGCAAGCCTGCGCCGCCTCCACCCACAATCACGATATCGAAATCTCGATGCTGCATGATGCTCCCTTTCTGTAGCCAGGCCAAAGGCGGTAGTGGCGACACGCTTCGATGCGGTGTCTTTTGGTTGAACTTATCACACTCCAGGTACGTGCTATCCCCGCATGCCAGGCTCTATTGACGCATATCAAGAAATACACCTTTAAGACAGGCGATGCTTTAACAAGAGTAGTTACGTTTAATTTCTCATTTATTAATTTTAATAAAGAATTCCAACTACAATTTTTAACTATTAGTCGCTATCGCCATTCTCTGCAACGTATGTAACCGCAAGCAGATGAAAATCAACCGCGATAGCAGTGAAGAGATTCGGCTGCTTTCGCAGCCCAAAAGAGGGGCAGCTTGATATGAACAGTAGTGTGCAATCGGCATTTGACTGGAAGTTGTTGGCGCCGCTTGTAGTGGCCATTATCGTTGCGTTGATACCCACGCCTGAGGGGGTTTCCCCTCACGCTTGGTACTTCTTCGCTATTTTTCTGGGCTGTGTGGTGGGGCTGATTTTTGAACCCTTGCCAGGCGCGGTCATTGGGTTAATCGGCGTGACTCTGGTGGCGCTGCTCTCCCGCTGGGTGCTGTTTTCACCCGAACAGCTAGCGACCGAAGGCTTTAATGCTGCCAACCAGGCCTTTTCATGGGCAGTTTCGGGCTTCACCAACTCGACTGTATGGCTGATTTTTGGTGCGTTTATGTTCGCGCTGGGGTATGAAAAAACCGGGCTAGGCAGGCGCATATCACTTTGGCTGGTCAAGGCCATGGGCAAGCGCACATTAACGTTGGGCTACGCGGTAATGATCGCCGATGCGGTGCTAGCGCCTTTTACACCTTCCAACACGGCGCGTAGCGGGGGCACCATTTATCCGGTCATTCGCAATCTGCCGCCGCTTTACGACTCCCAGCCCAATGACCCCAGCATGAAGCGCATGGGCAGTTTTCTGATGTGGACAGCGATCACCTCTACCTGTGTGACCAGCTCGCTGTTTCTAACCGCGCTTGCCCCCAACCTGTTGGCCATTGCTCTGACAGAAAGCGCTACCGGTATTCATATTAACTGGGGGCAGTGGTTTATCGCCGTAGCGCCCGCTGGCATTCTGCTGCTGTTGCTGGTCCCTCTGCTCTGTTACTGGCTCTGCGCGCCAGAAGTGAAAGCCGGTGAAGAAGTGTCCAACTGGGCGCGGGATGAGCTGAACAAACTGGGGGCGCTTACTCGCAACGAGATACTGCTGGTCATCATGGTCGTCTCTGCGCTACTGCTGTGGATTTTTGCGGGCGATGTTGTGTCCGCCTCCCTGGTAGGCCTGGTGGTGATTTGCTGCATGTTGCTGACCGGCATCGTGAGCTGGAACGATATCCTCGACAATCGAGCCGCCTGGAATACCTTTGTGTGGTTTGCAACGCTGGTGGCGCTGGCAGGCGGGCTAAGCCAGGTCGGATTCGTCAACTGGTTTGGTGGCGTGGTGGGTGAACAAATCAGCCACTTTAATCCCGTCATGGCGATGGTGGCGCTCACGGTGATCTTCTATCTCCTGCACTACCTGTTTGCCAGCGTCACGGCCCACGTTACCGCCCTGTTGCCGGTGATGCTGGCGGCGGCTTCCGGTATTGCAGGGCTGGATATGCAGATGTTTATCCTCCTGCTGCTCCCCACGCTGGGCTTTATGGGCATTATCACCCCCTACGGCACCGGCCCAAGCCCGGTTTACTATGGCAGCGGCTATCTGCCAAGCGCCCTTTATTGGCGGCTTGGGGCTATTTTTGGTCTGCTGTTCTTAGTGGCCTGGCTGGCTATCGGTTTGCCGTGGCTGCTGTTGATTAACTGACTCCAGGTGAGCGAGCCGTTTAGCCGAGGCGTTGATACCATCGGCTAATCGGTTCGGCGATGCTTTTTGCTTGCTCTGTATGCAGGTTGTGCCCGCCTTCCAGCGCGATAGGGTGCACGCGAGGGGCTATGTTAGCCAAGCGGGCGGCAAGTGTGTGAAATTTAGTATCCTGCCGACCTGAAAAGTAACCAATGGGAAGTGACGTTTCAGCCAGCCACGGCCACTGAGAGGACTGCCTGCCGAGCGACGTGCTTCGCAGCATTGTCGCCACGGACGGGCCATGATTGGCCAACCGCCGTTCAATCTGCCGCGCTCGCTGCGTATATGTAAGATCAGCAAAGACGGGTTGCCGATACCAGTCGGTAAGCACGCGTTCAAGAGGTTCCAGCGCAAAGCGTTGTGCCCAGCGTGCATCATGGGCCATACGCTCATCGCGCTCGCTTTCGGGCAAGCCTGGATGAGCGCTCTCCAGCCAAAGCGCCTCAAGCCCCGCAGGTTGGCGGCGGGCGTGATCAAGCGCCAAACGCCCTCCCAGCGAGTAGCCCAGCAAGCAGTAGCGGTGAATATCCTGCGCGGCCAACGTATCGGTTAGCCAGTGGTGAAAAGCGGAGAAAGAGTCGACCGCCACTTGGTCATTTTGGCCGTGGCCCGGTAAATCCAACGCCAGGCACGGCACATCTTTCAACGCAGCGATGACCTCCGCCCAATCGTGGCGATCACCTAACAAGCCGTGCAGCATAACCAGCGTTGGGCGTGGCTGGGCGTGCGCTTCATATTCAGCCTTCATGGTTATCGCGCCTACCTAGCGTTGCTGCCAGCGCCACAAGATCGTCTGCAACCTGCTGATGTGGCACGTTAAGCTCTATCAGTGTAACGCCTCCTTCCAAGGCACGGGCATAGGCCGCATCGAAGCTCTCCAGCGAGCCAGGTGCGGCATAGGCAAGCCCAAACATTTGCGCCGCGTACTCAAAACTCAAACCATGTGGCTGACGGAAATAACGCTCAAGTAGCGCACCTTCCTTGGGCACTGGCAGCATATGAAAGATGCTGCCGCCATCATTATTGAGGATAATCACCACCAGCGGCTGAACGGCCTGCTTCAGCAGCGCCAGGCTATTAAGGTCATGCAGCGCGCTGGTATCGCCCACGATCAGCGTGGTGGGCTGGTCGCTAGTAGCACTGGCGCCGTAGGCCGTGGCAATCAGCCCATCGATACCGGAAGCTCCGCGGTTGGTGAATACCCGCAAAGGCGCTGTGCGGTACGCGCCCAGCATGTTCATCAGCCTTGCGGGCATACTGTTACCCACAAACAGCTGCCCGTTTGCCTGCTGCAACAACCGATGACAAATGCCCAGCTCTGAAAAGGTATTACAGCGTTGATTCACGATATCGCTGATGCGCTGTTGGCACTGGTTAAGCCGGTGCCAAGGGGTGCGCTCGGTCTCACGTTCAAGCGCGGCCACCACTGCCTCGGGCGGGCAAATGAAGCGGCGCTTAACGCTGTAATCAGGGTCGAGCCGCTGGGGGCGCGAGTCCACCAGCCAAACATCCTGCCAGGAATGACGAGCAATAAACTGCGTCAGGCGCTTGGAGATAAGACGCCCGCCAAATTGCAGCAACACATCGGCCCGCTCCAACTCCTCGACAAAATGAGGATCGTGCAGCGCCAGGTCAAAATGGATCACGTTTTGGCGGTCAAAACGTACCTGGCTTTGTAGATCCGCCAACAGAGGCCAGCCTAATCGACGGGATAACGTCACCACCTGCTGCGCCTGGTGCGGGTCATCTATACATCCCGCCACGATAACGCCTCGCTGACACGAAAAATCCGCCCACTCGGTAGAAAACGCGGGCGCTTGCGTACTGGATACCCACTGGCTCCACGGCACTGAAGAGGTCAGCCAGCTTCCGAGAGGCGCCAGATAATCCGTGGCATCCTCTCTCTGGTCGCCAGGGTAAAGAGGCTCACGGTAGCGGCAGTTAAAATGCACAGGGCCTGGCGTACGCTGCTGTTGATCAATAGTTTGATCAACGGTGCTGAGTAGAAACGCGGCGCTCAGTTCAGGGCCAGGGGGCGGAAGATCGTGATGCATCACGGTATGACGAGCGAAGATGTCGCGCTGGTCGATGGCCTGGTTACTGCCGTTATCCAGTAATTCAATAGGGCGGTCGGCTGAGAGCACTACCAGCGGCACCCCCATTAGCTTGGCTTCTACGACGGCAGGATATAGATTGGCAACCGCCGTGCCCGAGGTGGTGATAACCGCTACCGGGCGGCCGCTTCCGCGCGCAAGACCCAGTGCCATAAAGGCCAGGCCACGCTCGTCAAAATGGCAGTGGCAGCGAAGCCCGGCATGCTCGCTGGCCGCCATGGTGAGCGGCGACGAGCGTGAGCCCGGCGCCAGCACAACGTCGCGCATGCCCAAGCGGTAAAGCTCCTCAAGCAGCAGTGCGGCCCACACATGGTTAAAGGTAGCGTGCTGAAGCGGAAAGCCGCGCGGCATGGCGTTCGCGGTCATTGGTATTACCCCATGTTGAGCAGCGACATAATGTCGGCAATTTTGTTGTCCAGCTCACGCCACTCTGCATCAGGCTGAGAGCCCGCGACAATGCCCGCACCGGCATAAAGGCGAATTTCATTAGCGCCGATATGAGCACACCGGATAGCCACCGCAAGCTCCGTACTGGCCAGGCTCACCCGGCCAAACACACCCGCATACCAGCCCCGCTGGTGGCGTTCATGCTGGCGGATAAACGCTAGCGCCGATGCGCGGGGAACACCACCTACCGCTGGGGTAGGCGGCAAACTGGCAAGCAGCGCCTGGTCCGTCACCGTGTGATGCAGCTCAGCATGAATAAGGCGGCGGATATGCTGCACAGAGCGCAGCTTGAGAACATGGGCCTCCCCGGCTTGAACAACGCGAGACAAAGGCTCAAGCCGGGCAAGAATATCCTCATAAACGCACTGGTTCTCCAGGCTGTTTTTGGTATCCGCCAACAGTGCCTCGGCAAGGTATTGGTCCTTTTGTGCATCAGCGCCACGATGAGTGGTGCCCGCTAGCGACTCGGTTAGCAGCTGCGTACCTTCTCGCTGATAAAGGCGCTCCGGTGGGCAACCGATAAAGGCGGTCTCTGCATCCCACTGAATGCCTAATTGAAAGCACGCCGTCGCCTCTGCCTGCCAGCGGTCCAGCAGTGCCCAGGGCGATGGCGTTTTCGATGCATCGTCCGCGATAACCAAACGCGTCTCTCGCGATAACACCACTTTGGGCGTATGGCACAGCTGATCAGCGTGGGTCACCTGGGATACCCACGCTGACCACGCCTGCTGGGCAGGGGCGTCATAACGTAAATAGGCATGCGGACGCAGAGGGGGTAGCGGTTGTTCTTGCTGGAGACTGGCTAAAAAGGCGCGGGCTTCGGCTATTTCAAGGTCGCCGCAGCGGTCGTCAAAGCGCAAATTGAGCGTCAGTAGCGCCCCCTGTTGTGAGCGCTTAAGTTCCACACGCGGCAATATGAAACAGCAATTTTTGAAATTTTCCCAGCCGGGCGATGTAGCATCAAACACCATGCCGCCGAAATAGTCCGGCTGCTCACCAGGCAAGGTTGCGAGTTTGGCAAGGTCGGCCTGCAGCATCTCAAGCGAATCGACCGCGCTGACCATGCCTAGCGTCGCGTACTCAGGTGCACCGGCGTCACGCGCTTTCCAGTAGCCGCGCGGAAAAACCGTTTGCGCGTCCAACCATCCCATCAGGCTATCAACGCGGCAAGGCACGCTCAGGCGTATAACCCCTTGGATGGACGGCACAGACAATGTATCAAGCCGGTCCATAAGCTCAGCGACAGCGCTCTGGCTGTTCATATGCGCCAACCCGTAAGCGACGCTGCTGCCTGTTACCCAGCGCATGTGTTCAGACAATCAGTGGCCCCGCGTCTCAGATAAATCGGGTGCGGCGCGTAATGCCCAGCCTCTGCTTGATATAGGGTAAGACCCAGCGGTCTCCCCCAAAATGGCCAGCGTTCGCGCCCGCTACCAGTAAGAAAAAGGTTAACGCAATCATCCACGGGTTAGTGGAGACCGTACCCGCCATTAGAAACGACATATTCATTACAATAGCGAAGAAGCCTGCAAAGGAGGTCAGCACCCCCACGATCAAGCCCAACCCCACGAGTATCTCCCCCAGCGGGATCACCACATTAAACATACCCGCATAGGGCAGCGCAAAATGCTCCAAAAAAGCAACGTAGTTGGGATACACCATGCTCCCTTCCCGCATTACAGGGTTCGCTACCGCGTTACTCAGGAACCCTTGCGCATCAAAACCGCCCGTCAGTTTGCCGATTCCCAAACTGAGCCAAGTAATCCCAAGATAAAGCCGGAAGGCTAGCCAAACAAGCGCTGCATATTTGCTTTGTCTAAATAAGTCGCCGATCATCGAATTAACTCCTGTTAAGAGGGATTAACAATAGTTTGCGATAAGACACTGCTGCTTCTTTTGACGCAGGTCTACTTTTTAGCACTTAATAATACATAGCTACGCACGCCCTTTTAGTCATTTAACGTCATCACGACCAGGACACCAAAGCAATGGATCAACCCGACAAGCACCGCCCGTTCCAGGTTTGGTTATTAGCGGCCCGGCCTCGTACGCTGCCTTTGGCATGTGCCTCTATCCTGCTTGGCTCAGGCCTTGCGGCGCACGCACAAGGGTTTAATCCGAGCGTGCTACTCCTTGCCCTGCTAACGGCGATTGCCCTGCAAGTGCTTTCAAACCTGGCCAATGATTACGGCGATGCGGCGACGGGGGCGGATGATCACCAGCGCATAGGCCCGGTTCGCGCTGTCTCTTCAGGGTTACTGAGCCCTCGCGCTATGCGCGGTGGAATGGTGGTGATGGCGGTCGTTGCCGCCCTGTGTGGGCTGTTGCTACTGCTGACGGCTTTTGGCAATCAGTGGACGTCCATTCTCATCTTTATTCTTCTGGGGGCTGCCGCGCTGCTGGCCGCGGTCACGTATACCGTAGGGCTGGGCGGCACGCCGTATGGCTACCGGGGGCTGGGAGATATTGCGGTCTTTATCTTCTTCGGCTTGTTAGGGGTGCTCGGCACGTACTACCTGCATGCACAACAACTGGACGGGCTTACACTACTGCCCGCCGCCGCTTGCGGGTTACTGGCAACCGCTGTATTGAACGTGAATAACGTGCGCGATATCGAAAGCGACACGCGCAACGGCAAGATCACCCTGGCGGTGCGCTTAGGCCGCGCTAACGCCATTACCTACCACTGGATATTGCTGGCAATGGCGCTACTGCTCACCGTGATTTATCTGGTCGCACTGCCCGCCCCCTGGCTTAGCTGGAGCTGCCTGCTGGTTGCCAAACCGTTAGCAGACGCTGCCAGAACGCTACACCACACTACCGACGGTGAAACGCTTACCGGCATGCTGAAAAAAACCGCGCTATCGACACTGATTTACAGTGTACTGCTCTCACTCGGCCTGGCGCTCTATTAAGAGAGGCCAAGCCGCTTGCCCCGTGCTTAAAGCACGACCTCATACCCTTCAAATTTGGGCGGGCCCAGGTAGATACCTTCCGGTGACTTGGCGCCCGCATGGGCCTTACGAAACGCCTCTGACTGGGTCCAGGCGCGGAAAGCCGCTTCCGACTCCCATACGCTGTGGGAAATAAACACGGTGTGCTCTTCCTGGCTTGCGCCCTGCAACATGTTGAACTGCTTGAAACCGGGCACGTCGCTCAAGTGCGAATCACGCTTACGCCACACCTCCAGAAAATCCTCTTCGCGGCCTGGGGCAATCTGAAAACGGTTCATTGCGATATACATGACAACTCTCCTGCTGGGTTGGTCCTGCCAAGTTAGTTACGCGGCGATAACTAGATGGTAACGTCACCGTTAAGTAACGAACAGCTTAGGCTTTAGAAGAAAGCTGCTTGCGCTGCTGGTCGTGCCCACGCTCTATTATCTGCCAACATCAGCAAATGCCAACAAGCCTGAAGTGCTGGATTAACCTCCTTGTTGCCTGGGCGGCAGGCGGCTGGCAGCAGCCAGGGTCGCTCAACGGGCAGGAGATCAAAAGCTCCAACCCCATCGGGAAAAAACATCCCGTTTAGAATTTTCGTCACTCATTTCACAACTTACGCTAACGACCAATAACAATCTGATTTTAGTACGTATAAACTCTAGCCCTTAAACAGTATTAATGCTGGCGGCTATCAATAGCCCTGTTATCAATGACGCTGTTATCCACAAGGAATTCTGCATGCTCCGCCCTGTTGATAATTTTAACGCTGCGCTTTCATCTTCACTGCTAACACTGCGCAGTTGGGCAGGATTAGCGTGTGTGTTGTTGCTCTCTGGCTGTGCGACCTTTGCCCCCAACCCACCACAAGACCAGAGCAATATTTGCGAAATTTTCCGCGAACAGCCCACTTGGTACGACTATGCACGCGACTCTCAGGAGAAGTGGGGAACGCCCATTGCGACACAAATGGCGTTTATTCAGCAGGAGTCTTCCTTTAAAAGCCACATTCGTCCTGACCGCAAGTATTACCTGGGCTTTATCCCCGGCCCCCGCCCCTCTTCGGCAAAAGGCTATGCCCAAGCGCAGGACCCGGTATGGGGAGAGTACCGAGAGCAGGCAGGTAGCCTGTTTGCGCGGCGCACCAGCATGAAACACGCCACCGACTTCATTGGCTGGTATAACCACCGCTCCCAACAGCAGGCGGGAATTTCATTAACCAACCCTGAGCATCTTTATTACGCCTACCACGAGGGCACAGGCGGGTATCGTCGTGGCACGTACCAGAACAAGCCTCAGGTAATCAATGCAGCACGGCAGATCGTCGCTCGCACAAACCGTTATCAATCCCAGCTCAATGCCTGTGAAGCCGAATTTCAATGCCGCCGTTTTTATCAGATCTGGCCCTTTTGCCGTAGCTAAGAAGTTTTAACATGTCCCTACTCATCGGTTCGTTCTTTGTTTTTGTAGTTTTTTTCACCTCGATGTTATCGGGTATCTTCGGCATGGCGGGCGGGCTGGTACTGATGTGGTTTCTGCTGCTCGCGTTCCCGGCGGCCAGCGCCATGGCCGTTCATGGGGCCATTCAGCTTACCGCTAACGGGTCGCGGGCATGGTTATCGCGACGCTTTATTGTCTGGCGAACGGTCGCGTTTATGACGCTAGGCGTAATAAGCGCCGCCGGGCTACTGGTGTTGCTTGGCTATAGCGCCAATGCCGCCACGGTGTCACTGTTAATTGGCTTGATGCCCCTTCTGGTGTGGATGCCCAAACGCTGGTTCCACCTCAACGCCAACCGAACGAGCCACGCGCTGCTTTGCGGCATGGCATCGGGTGGGTTAACCATTGCCGCCGGAGTGTCCGGGCCGCTGATCGATATTTTCTTTGTACGCTCTCGAATGGATCGTCGTGAAGTGGTGGCCACTAAAGCAATGATTCAGGTGGTCGCGCATAGTATTAAAATTCTCTTCTACCTGAGTGCTGCGCTGGCACTAGGTGCTGGGGATTGGGGCATGGTACTGCTGGCTGCGCCGCTGGCTATCCTGGGCACCCAAGTAGGTACACATGTGTTACATCGCCTTACCGATGCCAACTTCCGTACATGGACACGCTGGATTGTGACCGGTATTGGCATTTTCTATTTTGCCCAGGGGGCATATTTGCTGAGTCAGTAAATTGACCGTTCCGGCGTGCGTACATTAAGGCACATACCATTTATTGACACCTTCATTAACTGGCGCTATCGTCTCGATAGATGAAAATGAGAAACACTCTCTTTCTCTTATCGACGACTTGTTGACGAAGTGCAGGCAAATGACATGACCAGTGAGCAGCGACAGCTTCGCCAAACCCTTGGGTTCTTACGAACCTCGTTCGAGGCGATTCAGCACTCAATTGCAGGACGGTTGGACGACCCGCTGCCCTGCTGGCTGGATACTGGAATGCTTTCGATGCTGGCCGGAGAACTTAACCGCTGCTGCAAAGAGGCCAAACCGCTATTTGCCCCTCAAGTAGTCGAGCAAATTTTTCTCGCCGCTCAACAGTGCGAGCTACTGCTGAAACAGTGCCCCGGTGTACTCAATAGCGCTATCTGTCACCGGCAGTTAGCCGCGATTATGCTGCCGCTCAACAATGCCCTTCAGCTAATCGTCATACCTCCTAAACGGCGCTGGCCTTGGCAGCGAGATTGAGTTCATCGCGCTCAGGTACATCGTTACTTAGGCACGTCACTACCCGGTACGCTGTTAATCAACGGCGCCATCAATGAGTCCTCCAAGCCCCATCTTTATCAAGGTGGGGTTTTGTTTTATGCCTGGCGACCTCATAACAAACCACAAGGAAGAGTGGTTGGCGCTTACTAGTAAACTGGTCTATTGTGTCATCACTTTAAAGCAGTGCACGTAACAGGAGTTAGCTGAATGGCATTTGAAGCACTTTTTAACCCGACCCAACTTGGTAGTCTGTCGATTCCTAACCGCGTCATCATGGCACCGCTCACACGCGCACGCACACCGGATAGCGTGCCTGGCAAACGGCAGCAAGCCTACTATGGGCAGCGGGCCGGTTCTGGCCTGATTATCAGTGAAGCAACCAATATCTCTCCCACTGCCCGTGGTTACGTCTACACCCCAGGCATTTGGACCGATGAGCAGGAAGCGGGCTGGAAGGAGGTCGTCAATACGGTGCATGCCAAAGGCGGTCGAATTGCGCTGCAACTTTGGCACGTTGGGCGTGTTTCCCACGAGATGGTGCAACCCAATGGCGAACAGCCGGTCGCGCCCAGTGCGCTTAAAGGTGAAGGCGCCCAGTGTTTTGTTGAATTTGAAGACGGTAGCGCAGGCCAGCACCCCACCAGCACACCGCGCGCGCTGGAAACCGGCGAGATCCCCGGCATTGTGGATGACTACCGCCAGGCGGCGGTGCGTGCCAAGCGTGCGGGTTTCGACATGGTTGAAGTGCACGCGGCCAACGCCTATTTGTTGAATCAGTTCTTGGCCACCGGCACTAACCAGCGTACCGACCAATACGGTGGCTCGCTGGAAAACCGTGCACGCTTCCCGCTGGAAGTGGTCGATGCCGTTGTTGACGTATTTGGCGCTGACCGGGTTGGCATTCGCATGACGCCGTTTATCGAGCTGTTTGGATTAACCGACGATGAGCCTGAAGCGATGGCGTTCTATATGGCGGATCAGCTTTCCAAACGTGGCCTTGCCTATTTGCATCTTAACGAGCCCAACTGGGCCGGTGGCGACATTCAGTTCCCAGACGGTTTTCGCGAGCAGATGCGTGAGCGCTTTAGCGGCAGCCTGATCTACTGCGGTAACTATAACGCCGAACGTGCCGAGGCCCTGCTCGGTTCAGGCAACGCGGAAGCCGCCGCCTTTGGCCGTCCGTATATCGCCAATCCCGACCTGGCAGAGCGCTTTTATCAGAACGCTCCATTGAATGAGCCTGATCACGCCACCTTCTACGGTGGCGACGAGAAAGGCTATACCGATTACCCATTTATGGATAACGGTTATGATCGTATTGGTTAATACGCCGACGTAAATTGCGTGTTCATAACAGCAAAAAGCACCACTTGTGTGGTGCTTTTTGCATATATATTCATGTTAGAACGCTGTTACTATAAAAGTTCTGATTACCAGGTCACGTCTTTTAAACGCTATAACTGCCGCTGCTTTTTAAACTGGGTTGAATGCCGATGGATAATAATAACACCACTGTATTACTACTTTCTGTGGCCTCATTGCTACTGGCTGGCATTGCTACCGCTATTTTTATCTACATTGTGGTGCCTTGGCATAAGCGTCGGCGCGCCCGCGCTATTGCACGCAAAATAGCGGCTAAAGCCGCCGCAGCCCCGCCAACACCTGAACCTGCCGTTGAACCAGAACCAGCGGCCAAGCCTGCCCAAACGTTTAAACAGCATTCGCTGTTTATTCTTTTTGATCAGCCGGGAGAGAGCACTGACCAGCGTTTGGCCGAGTGGCTGAAAAGCCATAATGCCCAGTATGATTCGCTCAAGCACGTATTTTTGATTAGCGGCCAACAGCCTGCCAACCCCATCACCGTCACGAATGCTTTTTTGCCTGGTGAGCTGCCCGACTTGTACCGGGATGAGCAAGGCACTGAAGCGGTTCGGGGTATCAGCTTGATCGTTAAACCACCGCTGCACAAACGCCGCAATCAGCAGATGTACGTGTATGTGGAGCTGGCCAAAGAAGTAGGCAGCCTTTTAAACGCGGATGTATTGGATATCCACCACCAGCCGGTAACGGAAGCGACCTACGCCTCCATTATCGGCTGATAAGTTCACGCTCAGTGCCTTAGCCGTTGATGATGGCGCTGTTTACACCACGCCCTGGCTGCGCAGGTAATCGTCATAGCTGCCGCTGAAGTCGACAATGCCGTCGGGCTGCATATCGATAATGCGTGTGGCGAGTGACGACACGAACTCACGGTCGTGGCTGACAAACACCAGCGTACCGGGATAGTTTTCCAGTGCCAGGTTTAGCGCCTCAATGGATTCCATATCCAGGTGGTTGGTCGGCTCATCCATCAGCAGTACGTTAGGGTTAGTCAGGGTTAACTTGCCAAACAGCATGCGCCCCTGTTCACCGCCGGAAATGACCTTGATGGACTTTCCAATATCGTCGCTTGAGAACAGCATGCGCCCCAGCGCACCGCGTACGACTTGCTCGCCCCCCTGGGTCCACTGTCCCATCCACTCGAAGAGCGTCATATCGACGGCAAAGTCATCGGCATGATCCTGGGCAAAGATGCCGACTTCGGCCGCATCAGTCCACTTCACTTCGCCTTTATCGGGGCGCAAATCGCCCGCCAAGGTTTTCAGCAGGGTCGTTTTGCCGATACCGTTGGGGCCGATGATCGCAATACGCTCACCCGCTTCGACGGACATGGAGAAGCGCTCAAACAGCGGCGCACCGTCATCGTAGCCTTTGGTAATTGCGTCAACGTTGACCGCATTACGGTGAATCTTCTTGTTCTGGTCAAAACGGATAAACGGACTTACCCGGCTGGAAGGCTTGATGTCTTCGAGCTTGATTTTATCGATCTGGCGCGCCCGCGAGGTGGCCTGTTTGGCTTTCGAGGCGTTCGCCGAAAAGCGGCTAACAAACTGTTGAAGCTCAGCAATTTGGGCTTTTTTCTTGGCGTTATCCGAGTGCTGACGCTCACGCGCAGCAGTTGCTGCCGTCATGTAGTCGTCATAGTTACCCGGGAACAGGGTAATCTCACCGTAATCCAGGTCCGCCATATGCGTACATACGCTGTTCAGGAAGTGGCGGTCGTGAGAGATGATAATCATGGTGCTGTTACGCGCCGTCAGAATATCCTCCAACCAACGGATCGTGTTGATATCCAGGTGGTTGGTAGGCTCGTCGAGCAGCAGTACATCAGGGTCAGAAAACAGTGCCTGGGCAAGCAGCACGCGCAGCTTCCAACCGGGAGCCACTTCACTCATTGGGCCGGTATGCTGCTCAATGGGAATCCCCAGGCCCAGAAGCAGTTCACCGGCGCGGGATTCGGCAGTGTAGCCATCCAGCTCAGCGAAGCGCACTTCCAGGTCGGCCACGGCCATACCGTCTTCTTCGCTCATTTCCGGCAGGCTGTAGATGCGTTCGCGTTCCGCTGCAACCTTCCAAAGCTCGGTATTGCCCATGATCACAGTGTCGATGACCCGCTCATTCTCATAGGCGAACTGGTCCTGGCGCAGCTTGCCCAGCCGCGTGCTGTTATCCAGCATGACCTGGCCGGAGGTTGGCTCAAGCTCGCCACCCAGAATCTTCATAAAGGTCGACTTGCCGCAACCGTTAGCGCCAATCAGCCCGTAGCGATTGCCGTTGTTGAATTTGACGGAGACGTTCTCGAACAGAGGCTTGGCCCCGAACTGCATGGTGATATTGGCGGTTGCGATCAAGATGGTGACCCTGGTTAGCGGAGTAATTGCGCGTACAAAGGCTCGCGATTCTACGCGCTCTTGGACAACGTTACACCCTTCGCCTAACGCAGTGTGCTATCGGGGGCGGGCAGCTCCAGCAGAAAGCGTTGCCCATCAATCGCTTGGCATAGCCGAGAGTGCAAAATATCGACAATACCGGAATGTTCACCGACCAGCCTTGTGGTCGCAACATTAAGCGTAGGGTGACGCTGTTGAGCGGCCTGGCAAATCTCGGCAATATCACCCTCTTCCCCTGCATGCCTGCCCGGCGAGAGAAACAGCATCGCCAGAACGACCGGCCCATCGTGAAAATCGGGGTTATCCAGCAGGTTTTCCAACAGCGGTTCGTTAAAGCGATACGCCTCCCCTTCACGCCGTTCCATGGATGCCGCGGCCACGCAAGCAACCTCATCCGCTAACAGCACGCTCAACTGCCCGGCCAGCCGATTGCGCACGGCCGTAACTTCAGGAATAGGGCTGCCATGGTCGACAAGCGCAACCCGGGGGCGCGTGCCATTAAGATGCTCGCGTACGTTGTCAGCCAACAGCCTGGCCAGCCGCAGATCGTTATCCCCCCGTTCGTCCACCAACGGCTGGGCGACTCGCACACTCACGTGAGGAAAGCGCGCTTGTAGGGTCGCCATACGTTCGGGTAGATAGTCGGTCAAGGCCTTGCTTGGCCCAAAAAAGAACGGCAAAACGATGATCTCGGTAGCCCCTTGCTCCGCGCTGCGCTCGGCGGCAGGCCCAAGGATAAGGGCGGGAGTGCCCTCCAGTTCATCAGCCGGGATTTTATGGGAGTGGAGCAGTGACGCGGCGCACACCGTCTCGCCTGTTTGTTGGCTGAGCAAGGCCGCTATACGGCGTAAATTGCGGGTGGCGGCCGGGCGTAATGAGCCATTATCGACCAGAAAAATAGCGCGCATGAGTGCTCCAGGGGAGAGTGCCCGGTCATGTTACCATGGCATTTTAAACCACGTGACGGGGCCCATGTTGATCGATACTACTGCCATCAACCAGCAGCGCCACTGCTTCGATGCAGATGCGGAAATCTGGATTTTCGGGTACGGATCGCTGATCTGGAAAGCGGACTTTCCCTTCCTGGAAAAACGCAGTGCTTATATTACCGGTTGGGAGCGCCGCTTCTGGCAGGGTTCCCATGATCATCGTGGCACGCTGGAAGCGCCTGGTCGCGTGGTCACTCTCACGCCTGTCCCAGGGGCTATTTGCCACGGCATGGCCTACCGCATTACTCCCGAGACGTTAGCGCCGTTGGATCACCGTGAGAAAAATGGCTACTTGCGCGAGTTAACGCCCCTGTTTTTTACGGACAATGTTACGGACAGTGACTCAAGCACTAACGAGGGTGATCAAGCGCAAACGCAAGGGCTGGTGTATCTGGCAACCGACGATAACCCCGCCTTTCTGGGCCCAGCGCCGCTTGATGATATGGCCCGCCAGATTGCTCACGCGTCTGGCCCTAGCGGCCCCAACCGTGACTACCTGGTTAACCTGGCCCAGGCACTGCGGCATTTAAACGTCGATGATGCGCATATTTTCGCGTTGGAGCAGCAGTTAAACCGCCTTTAGTTGCACTATCAATCGTACGGACACTACCAATAGCGCGGATAGCGGCGATGGCGTGCCAGGTTATTAACCAAAATTGCGATCGCCAGCATCACCACGCTGCCCATACCAATAGGAAGCAGCGGGTACCACCAGCCCAGATTATGCACACTGGCACCGCCACCTACCGCAATAAGCGCCGCAGCAGCGCCGGGCGGATGCACCGTATGGGTTAATTGCATAATCAGAATGGAAAGCGATACCGAAAGCGCCATGGAAAGAGGCGTTGCCCCCAAAAGCTGGTAACAGCCCACCCCAATACACGCTGACAGGACACTGCCAAACAGCACATGGCTGGGCTGCGCAAACGGACTTTCCGGTGCGGCATAGATCAGTACCGACGTTGCCCCAAACGAACCCACAATCAGCAACTGCTGGGAAAGCCATGCCGAGCTTAACCAGCAAATCACCGCCATACCGGTAAATGCGCCCAACCATGACCATACAGCATCCTGCCAACCTACCCGATTGCGCTGAATACGTTCGCCCCGCATTTTGCCAAGATACGTTTTCATCTCGCTCTCATTGCACTAAAGAAGTGCGAAATGATGGCAAATTGCACCAAATAGGCAAATGATAAATGGTCATAGCGTTATGAATACGTTTCAAAACATTAACGAGTGAAACGATTAACGCCATTAATACAGATACTTAGCAAGCTTACTTAAGCATCTTAATACTGAGACTGATTACATAATGAGCCAAGAAAGAATAAATAGCGCCAACAAAATCCGTACAATGGCGCCAAACAGTGACCCGCGCAGCAGCGCTCGTACACCACCCCACAATAGATAAAGCCCTATGATTAACACCAGAAGGCTAAAAAATGACGCGTTGATCCCCAGCGAACGACTGAGCCCATCGACAAACTCTTCAAGGGCACCGAAGAAATTGGTAAAAATAGCCAATAGGAACTCAACCACCGTACGAATTGCATCGCCGATGGTTTCCCCCACCCTGTCAAAAAAACCATTTGCCTGCATGCAATATCCCCAAACGTAACCATCGTGTTGGTTGGCATTGTCAGCTAAAACCCAGCAACGGGCAAAATAATGCGCTCGGCACATGCACATACCAACGACGTTGAGTCGCTGGCTGTGCTCTTATCTAGCCAGGCTGGCCGCGAAGATACAGAGTCAAATAGCCATTAAGCCTTCAAGAAGCCAAGCGAAACAGGCTACATTAGGACTGAATCTATTGTGTCCGCCCAATAAAGGAGTCTTCGCAATGCCCAGCGTTTTAATTACCGGTGCAACATCCGGCTTTGGTAAGGCCGCCGCCCAGCGTTTTGCAAAAGCAGGCTGGTCATTGATTTTGACAGGCCGCCGGGAAGAGCGCTTGAAAGCGCTTGAGAGCGAGCTTTCACAGCAGGTGCCGGTATTAACCCTGACACTTGATGTACGCGATAGCGACGCGGTCACCAACGCTATCAGCAATTTACCCGAGCGCTTTTTGCCGCTCACCTGCTTGATCAATAATGCAGGCCTGGCACTGGCGCCCGAGCCTGCGCAGCAGGTCGACCTCAACGACTGGCATACCATGATTGATACCAACATCACCGGGCTGGTCAACGTCACTCACGCCGCGATGCCATTGCTACTGGCGCATGGTAAAGGTGCCAGCATCTTGAATCTTGGTTCTGTAGCAGGCCAGTGGCCTTACCCTGGCGGCCATGTATACGGCGCCTCCAAAGCGTTTGTTCAACAGTTTAGCTACAACCTGCGCTGCGATTTATTAGGCACTGGCGTACGGGTTACCGACCTTGCCCCGGGCCTGGCGGAAACCGAATTCACCCTGGTGCGCACGAAAGGCAATCAGGAAGCCTCCGATGCTCTGTATCGCGGTACTACACCGCTTCAGGCCGAAGACATTGCCGAGCAGCTCTACTATCTCGCCACGCTGCCCGCGCATATTAATATTAACCGCCTGGAAATCATGCCCGTGCGCCAGGCATGGTCGCCGCTTAATGTTGACCGCGACCCTGTATAACATCGCAATCCACTAACACGCGTCTGCTTTTTATGCTGCTGCACGGGTGATACAACGCTTCTCCTTCACCAGTATTCACTCGTACAGCAGCCCTTTATTAGGCTTCTCTGCCTGTCCTTTTTTGCTGGCTAACCCGCTATTCTCACGCGCTTTTCTCCAAGCCTTCACCTTATGTCTACCCCTGCCACGCTTGACCTAAATATTTTAAACCTCTATTTGTTATATATAACAAGGCGCCTAATAAATTTCTCTACGCCGTCAAGCGTGCCCTGCCAAGGGACCGCCCATCCAGAGGTCGATGTGCATGAATGTGAACATGACGTTTCTTCAAGGGCTACTCTCCAATATCAGTACGCGTACACGTCTCTTGGGTAACGCGTCTAACACCGCACAAAGCAGTGGTGCGCACTTGCAAGCTCTCTCATCAGCCTGTGCAACGCTGATGGAGCGTGGCGGTGAAGCCTCCCAGATAATGACCGCCCAGCGTGCGCTCACTCATTATCAGCAGTTGGCGCCTGAAGAGAGACTGGCGTTCTTTTCGCTGCTGGCCAGCGACTATTCCGCTGAGCCTAGCGCCATCCATAGCGCCTACAAAGCGTACTGTGCGTCGGAGGATAACGCCGCGCTGGAACAACTGTTTAACGCTTGTGAACCGCGTCGTCAGGATTTATTGCGCCGTTTGAACCTTTGCCCAGGCGGCACCTTCGAGCTGGTCAAGATGCGTGCCGACTTGCTCAAGCAATTGCGCCATATGCCAGAGCTTGCCGCGCTCAACAGCGACTTCTCGCATCTGTTTAATTCCTGGTTTAACCGGGGGTTTCTGGTGCTGGAAAGCATCGACTGGAATACGCCCGCCGCCGTGTTGGAAAAGCTCATTCAATACGAGGCGGTGCATGCCATCAGCGACTGGCGCGACCTGCGCCGCCGCCTTGATCCAGATGATCGCCGCTGTTACGCCTTTTTCCACCCGGCCACCGGCGACGAGCCGCTTATTTTTGTGGAAGTGGCGCTTTGTAAAGGTATCCCCGACAACGTTCAGCGTATTTTGGAACATGGCGAAGAAGTGCCGCTGGAGGTAGCCGACACTGCGGTGTTCTACAGCATCAGCAACTGTCAGGCAGGACTTAAAGGGGTGTCGTTCGGCAACTTTTTGATCAAGCAAGTCGTACAGGAGCTTAGCCGCGAGCTGCCGCAGTTGAAGAACTTTGTCACGCTTTCGCCGGTACCCGGTTTCGCCGACTGGCTCGCCGAGCAGCGTGCCTCGCAGTCACTGGTACTGTCAGAGACGCTAGGCACCTTTTTACAGGACCATGAAGCAACCGAGCTGCCCGCCGCCGCGCATAAAGAGTTCATGCGCCTGGCCGCCTATTACTTAACCGAGGCCAAGCACCGTAGTGGCCAACCGCTCAATCCGGTCGCGCGTTTTCATTTAGGCAATGGCGCCAGCCTTCATCGGCTGAATTGGCTGGGTGACACCTCATCCAAAGGGCTGCAACAGGCCCACGGCCTGATGGTTAACTACCTCTATCAGTTGGAGCGTATTGAGCAAAACCACGAAGCCTATACTCGCAACCATAGCGTGGTATGTGCCAATGACATTCGCCGTTTAGCCAATCAGGCAGGCCAGTATTTCAACAGTGAAGCGAACGCCTAACAGCGAGCGCTTTGGATAATAAAAAGGACCCTTTCATGAACCACAATCTTTATCTCAAGTTCTATCCGCATTTTGAACGTCAGTCCAATAAGGTGCTGATGGATACGCTCAACGGCAAGCGCTACCGGTACAGCGATGTTCTCGCTACCAGTCGAAAAATGGCCAGCACCCTGCTTGAGCTGGGCGTTTCACCGGGCGACCGAGTGGCCGTACAGGTCGACAAAAGCCCTGAGATCGTGATGCTGTATCTTGCCTGCCTTCAGGTCGGCGCGGTGTATTTGCCACTGAATACCGCCTATACCGACAGCGAAATCGCCTACTTTCTGGAAGATGCCGAGCCACACGTTTATGTTTGCCGCCCAGAGGTGCTGCAACATGCCCGCGCTATCGCCAGCGGCGTTGCCCATGTAGAAAGCCTGGGCACCAACGCCGACGGCAGCCTGATGGAGAAGGTCGACAAGGCCTCCGAAACCGAACAGGTGTGCGAGGTGTCGGCCGACGACCTGGCGGCCATCCTGTACACCTCGGGGACCACCGGGCGCTCCAAGGGCGCCATGCTAAGCCACCAGAACCTGGCCTCCAACAGCCAGGCGTTGAGCGAGGCGTGGCACTATTCCGAACACGATCATCTGATCCATGCCCTACCGATTTTCCATACCCATGGGCTTTTTGTAGCGTGCAACATTACGCTAATCAACGGCGCGTCAATGACGTTCCTACCCAAGCTGGACGTGGATGAGCTGCTTGATCTGATGCCCCATGCCAGCGTGCTAATGGGCGTACCCACTTTCTATACCCGCCTGCTCGCTTCGCCGCGTTTAAACCGCGATATCGTTGCCAATATGCGCCTGTTTATTTCGGGCTCGGCGCCGCTGCTGGCGGAAACCCATGAAGCGTTTGCAGCACGTACCGGCCACGCCATTCTTGAGCGTTACGGCATGACCGAAACCAACATGAACACCTCCAACCCCTACAATGGCAAGCGTCGGCCCGGCACCGTGGGCAAGCCCTTGCCAGGCGTAGAAGTACGGATTGCCGACCGTGAAAGTGGCGCCGCACTTGCCCAAGGGGAAACCGGCATGGTTGAGCTACGCGGGCCTAACATTTTTCAGGGCTATTGGCGCATGCCCGAAAAGACCAAGGCGGAGTTTCGTGATGACGGCTTTTTCATTACCGGCGATTTAGGCCTGATGGATGACCAAGGCTACCTGAATATCGTGGGCCGCGATAAGGACCTGGTGATCTCCGGCGGCTACAACGTCTACCCGAAAGAGATTGAGCAGTTGATTGATGACCTGCCCGGCGTAATGGAGTCGGCCGTTATTGGTGTGCCTCATAGCGACCTGGGCGAAGGGGTCGTCGCCGTGGTGGTCCCCAGTGCTTCAGACGCCGTTAGCGAAGCACTGGTACTGGCCGCGCTGAAGGACCAGGTAGCACGCTACAAACAGCCCAAGCGGGTTTTCTTTGCCGATGCGCTCCCTCGCAACGTTATGGGCAAAGTGCAGAAGAATCAGTTGCGTGACACCTACGCTGACACCTTTAAAAAGGAGCACACCGCCGCTAACGCTTGATGCTGGATCCCGCGCCGCAGGGGAAGGGCTAAGCCCTGACTGCGGTTAAAGATAGCTCCATACAACAACGATAAAACAGGAAGATTGCCATGGTGATTTACGGAGTTGCCCTGCTCGCAGGGTGTATGTTGGTTGGCCTATGGGCAGGTGATGTGCTGGGCATGCTGCTGGGCGTCAATTCCAACGTAGGCGGCGTCGGCATTGCCATGCTGATGCTGATTTTTCTGGGCGGCTACCTGATGGACAAGGGAAAAATGCCCAGCGGTACCGAAAGCGGCATCACCTTCTGGAACGGCATGTATATCCCCATTGTGGTGGCCATGGCGGCGAGCCAAGATGTTGCCGCTGCCTTTGATGGTGGGATGATCGCGCTCCTGGCAAGCCTGGTGGCCGTTGCCGCAAGCTTTGCATTGGTGCCCTTTCTCACTCGCCTCGGTCATCCGAAATCTTCATCCACGACAGCGGTTGTGTCTGCTTCAAGCGCCAGCAAGGCCAGTAAGTCTCGGGTCAAAACCTCTTCATCTTCTCCGGCGTCTGCGCGCACGCGCACGGCCCGCTAACCTGAGGCTATCGTTATGATTGAATCGTTCGTCACTCAGCTCGAAAAACAGCATCTAATCGCCGCCTTTGCGCTGGTAGGCGGTGCAATGTATATCTCTTATCTGGTCAGCGACAAGCTGACCAAGGGCCGCGTTCACGGCTCAGCCATTGCGATTATGGTGGGCTTGGCGCTCGCTTATTTTGGCGGCGTTCATACCGGCGGTAGCCGTGGGCTTGCCGATATCAGCCTGTTTGCAGGGCTTGGGCTAATGGGTGGCGGGATGCTGCGCGACCTGGCCATCATCGCCACAGCTTACGGGGTGCGCTTTCAGGAAATTCGTGCAGCGGGAATCAGCGGTATCATCGCGCTGTTTTTGGGCGTCATTGTGTCCTTCGTGGCGGGTGTGGCCGTGGCTTACGCATTTGGCTATCGGGACCCGGTCTCGCTCACCACCATTGGTGCCGGTACCGTCACCTACATTGTTGGCCCCATTGCCGGCGCCTCCATTGGCGCCTCTTCCGACATTATTGCGCTTTCGATTGCAGCAGGCCTTTTCAAATCGATTCTGGTGATGGTGCTGACCCCCATCGCTGCCCGCCATATCGGTCTGGACAACCCGCGCTCTGCGATGATCTTCGGTGGCTTGATGGGCACCACTAGTGGCGTGGCGGCAGGCCTTGCTGCCACCGACCCGAAACTGGTGCCTTATGGTGCCATGACGGCCACTTTCTATACCGGGCTGGGCGCACTGCTTGCCCCTTCAGTGCTGTACCTTGCTGTGCGCGCCGTTTTTTAAAGGCGTATCTAGCTGGCGATGGGCAACCGTTTGCGGCTGAAGGCCGTTAGCCCGACCAATAGTGCCGTGGTGGTAAAAATCGCCACGGCGCTCATCGCCATTCCCACTCCCGGTGAGCCCTGCTCGAATTGTCCAAATACGAATGTCGATACGGTGCTCATGCCTGCCGGCGCCACCATCAGTGATGCCACCAGCTCTCTAGAAGCGATGGCAAACACCAGCAGCATGGATACCAGAAGACTCGGCGCCAGCGCCGGCAGCAAGATACGCCGAAACGTCGTGACAAACCCGGCACCACACACTCTGGCAGCCGCCTCCAGACTTTCACCCATCTGCCGGAAAGCCGCACTGGCATAGCGCACAGGGTAAGGAAGCAGCAGGCACGCATACGCCAGCAGCAGCATCGCCCCGGTGTTGTACACCTGAATGGGCCAATGGCTCTGGTTCCACGCCAGAATCAAACCTACTGCGACAACGACCCCAGGCAGGGTGTTGGGCAGCAACGACAGTAAATCGAGCATCCCTTTGCCACGTACTTGAGCGCGCACCACCATATAGCCAACCAGGGCTCCCAACACACCTGTGAGCAAAGCGGTACCAACGGCCAGGCTCAAGCTCGTTCCCAATGCCTGCATGGCACCGCCACGATTGGCAAACAGCGCCTCGAAGTGGCGTAGCGACAGGTTATCCAGCGTAAGCCCGCCCGACAGCGTTCCCGTCAGCGCTGTCGCCAATACGGCCAGCAGGGGAACGGCAACCGAGATAAACGCCACGGCTGAAAAAAGCACTAAGGTCGGCCATTTCCATTTTCCAAGCTCGGCGCGCTCCCCCGTCGCTGGCTTGCCGGTCTGGCTGATAAACGAACGCCGCGTTACCAGCCAGTGCTGGACGTAGAAGGCGGCCATCGCCAGCATCACAAGCAACAGTGACAGCACGGCAGCGCCGGGGATATCGATTGGCCAGTCGGAAAAGCGCTGATGAATCCCGGTCACCAAAACGTGATAGCCCGCCTGAGCGCCCAGCGTGGCTGGCGTGCCGAACTCCTCAATCGTGAGTGCAAAAACCAGCAGTAGGCTGGCCGCAATACCGGGCGTCGAGAGTGGCAGCGTGACGCGCCAAAGCGCCTGCCACTTGCCTGCCCCACAAACGCGGGCGGCCGACGCGTAGCGCCCACCCACACTCATCATAGTGCGCGAAACGGCAAAATAGACCACGGGAAAGACGTTCAGAACCATCACGAACACAATGCCGTAGAAAGAGAATAGAAAATGGCTCGCTTCGATACCCATTAACTGCTGCGCATAGCCACGCGGCTGAAGCGTCAACATCCAGGAGAGCGCTGCGATATACGGTGGAATCATAAACGGAATCAGAAAAATCAGATCCCAAATAGCGCCGCCCGGCACACGGGTAAGCGCCCGCAGCGCGCCAAGCGGTATGGCCAGCACGGCACAGGCCAAGACCACGGCAAGGCCCAGCCGCAGCGTATTGCCCAGCAGTTTAAGCAGTGCAGGGTCGACAAGCGTTGGCACGAACAGTGTAAAAGCACCAGAGAGATCACCGCGCGACCATAGCGGAAAAATGGCCTGCAAAACGATATACAGTAGCGGCAAGCCCACCAATAAAAGCAGTATCAGCACCGTGAGCAACAGCACGATGCCTGCCCCGTCCAAACGGGGCAGGTTGAGGGCTTTGATCGACTTCATCACCCGCCCGTCAGCCCACGAAAGCGTTCCAGAATGACGTCACGCTGCTCGTTCATTGCTTCGCTATCGATATCAATCAGCGTCAGCTCATTCAGCGTCGGGCGCTGTGCTTCGATATCGTTACGTGCTGGCATCAGGTAGCTTTCAGCAACCCGCTGCTGGCCTTGATCAGAGAGCACAAAATCGATGAACTGCTCGGCCTCATGTTGCATAGCGCTGGACTCGAGAATCATCATCGGGCGCGGTGCGATAACCGTACCACTTTCGGGGAAAATGACCTCAATCGCCTCACCGCTTTCCTGTTGGGTAAGCGCAATATAGTCGACGGCGCCAAACACAACAGACTTGGCGCCCTGCAATACGGGGTTAAGCGCGCGCGCATTAGGCCCGGGCACCACCATACCGTTGTCCATCAGTGCTTCCAGCAACGACCACGTTGCGTCTTCTCCCGTCGCTGTCAAAAGGCCGGCCACCAGCTCAAAAGCGGCCCCCGACTGAGCGGGATCAGGCATAGTTACCTGGTCGGCGTAAACCGGGTCAGCCAGATCAGACCAGTCGCTGGGTGGCGGCGTATCACTATTTTGGTTCCAGACCAGCGACAGCGCCGAAACGCCCTGGGCGACGTAGTCATCCGCCTGCAGGAAATCAGGCACAGTGGCCGCATTAGAAGATCGATAAGCGTGCAAGAGACCATCTTCCGAAAGCGACGTGGCGCTATCCCAAGAGGCGGAAATGACGACATCCGCCAACGGATTGGCACGCTCGGCTTCCAACCGGGCCATTACCTGGCCTGTCGTACTTTGAAACACATTCACATCGATATTGGTTTGCTCGGTAAAATCGGCCGCCAGACGTTCAATCAGCGAGTTCGGCCCTGCCGAGTAGACCGTCAACGCCTGAGCATGAGCTTGACTACCCAGACTAAAAATTGCGGCGCCCGTAAGCGACACCAGCGCAGAGCGGGAAAGCAATCGAGAAAGCATGCGACATTCCTTATAGTGGGATAAATGTGTTAGCAAAGCTCCGCAGCATGCAGAGGGGAACAGGAAAGCGCCTCGCCAGTGGGTAGCCAGGCGCGTAGTGATGCGACGTCTACCGTCAGGCCAACGGATTCCGGTGGCGCCAGCGTGCCATGTACGCGCAGTTTTATATGGGTATGTTGATTAAGCGACAGCGTTAGTGCGGTGTGGTCGCCCTGAAACAGCCGACCTTTTACCTTGGCAATCACGTCAGCCTGAGTTGGCGACGTCAGTGTAAGTGCCCGACGAGGTAGCAGAAGGCGTGCCGGGCCGGTGTAATCACGGTGAGCCATGACGCGTAACGTTTGGCCAGCAACATGAAATCCATCTGCATCGAAGTGTCCATCAAGCACCGCACCGGCATCGATAAACGCGGCAATCGAGGGGGTAGCGGGCGCTTGATAAAGTGCTTCCGGGGAGGCCACCTGTTGCAAACACCCCGCTTGCAACACTGCCACCTCATCAGCCAAGGCAAAGGCTTCGTGCTGGTCGTGGGTGACAAACACGGCCGTCAGGGCGAGCTCTTCAATCAGGGCTCGGATTTCCAGCGCCAGATTGTCGCGAAGCCCTTTATCCAGATTGGAGAGCGGCTCATCCATTAGCAAAAGCCTGGGCTTGGCCACGATGGCGCGTGCCAGCGCAACGCGCTGCTGCTGCCCGCCGGAGAGCGACCCCGGCTGGCGGTCGGCATAGTCGCCAAGGCCGACCAGCGACAGCGCCCAGGCTACCTGTTCTTCGCGCGCTTTGGGGTTAACGCCTTGCATTTCCAAAGGAAACGCTACATTTTGCGCCACGCTCATATGCGGCCAGAGTGCATAATCCTGAAAGACCATGCCGAGCTTTCGATCGTTGGGGCTCAAATGACGCTGAGGCTGAGCCACAAGCTGCCCATTCAGGGAAATATGCCCGCTATCGATGCCGGTTAGCCCAGCGATACAGCGCAGTAATGTCGTTTTACCACAGCCGGAGGGACCTAGTAGGGCCAGCACTTTGCCGCTCGATAGGTGAAGGTCGATACCATCCAGCGCTTTTTTATCACCAAACGATTTATGCAAACCTTCAATAGCAAGCGCAGGAATGGGCATAGGGTTAGCACCGTCATCAAAGGAAACTATCCTAACCAAAAATGATGACAGTCGTTTGACAGCGGCAATGACCGTTAAAGCGGCACCAATGCCTCTTTTGCTTCACGGCAAAGGTGCTGCGTTAACTCGGTTAGCAGGCGGCCCCCGCTGCGCCAATAGTGCCAGTAAAGAGGCACATCAATAGCGCGCCCCGGCATCAACTCCACCAGCGTGCCTTTAATCAATTCATCTCGCACTTGAAGCTCTGGCACCATCCCCCAGCCAAGCCCGCTTTCCATTAGTCGTACAAAGCCCTCTGAAGAGGGGCATAGGTGATAATCAAACCCTCCCGTTGCGCCAAGTTCCGCCAAAAAACGATGCTGTAGCTGATCATCGGTTCCAAACACGATTGCCGGTGCGCGGGCCAACGCCTGGGCATTGATGCCTTCTGCCAAGTAGCGGTGGACAAAGGCCGGGCTTGCCACGGCAAGATAAGGCATGGCACCTAACGCTACGCTGTTGGCACCCGCAACCGGACGCTCGGCAGCACAGACACATCCTGCTACTTCACCAGCACGCATGCGCTTTAGTCCTACCTCTTGGTCCTCCACCACCAGCTCCAGCAACACGTTCTGGTTGGCACAAAAATCCCCCACCGCTGATGCCCACCACGTCGCCAGGCTATCGGCATTAATTGCCAAGCGCAGGCGTTCCGGTACGGCCTCGCTTAATACCGGCACCTGCCCCTTTAAGTCGCGTTCAAGTAAGCGCACCTGCTGCACATGGTTAAGCAGTTGGCGTCCTACCTCGGTGGGCGCAGGCGGTGTGGCACGCACCAGAACGGGCTGACCAATACGCGCTTCAAGCAGTTTGATCCGCTGGGAGATAGCTGACTGCGATAACCCCAGCACCTGCGCGCCTCGCTCAAAACCACCCTGCTCTATGACGGCGGCCAACGCCGCCAATAATTTGTAATCCAGCAATCACTTTTCCTAATGAGACATCAGCATTATTCGTTTTTCTTATACAGGTAATCTCCGCACACTGGCCAGCGATATTCACTGCAATATTCATAACGCACTTCATAACAGGAAAGAGAGCATGTGGCAGAGTTACAGCAATGGCCTGCTGGTTGGGATGGGGTTAATCATGGCGATTGGCGCTCAAAATGCGTTTGTGCTTTCGCAAAGCCTGCGCCGCGAACATCATATTCCGGTCGCTCTGCTGTGCATTGTTTGCGATGCCGTGCTGGTGACTGCTGGCGTGTTTGGTTTGGCGAACCTGCTGGCTCAGAACCCCCTTCTATTGGCCATTGCTCGCTGGGGCGGGACTGCGTTTCTGCTTTGGTACGCAAGCCAGGCACTACGCCGTGCCTGGCGCCCTAACGCGCTTGAGGCAGGCGGTACGCCGCCACGCTCTCTTACTGCGGTCATACTGGCGACACTCGCGGTAACACTGCTCAACCCGCATGTTTATATTGATACCGTATTGCTGATCGGCTCACTCGGTGCTCAGCAATCTATTCCCGGCGCCTATGCCATGGGGGCTGCCAGTGGCTCAGCACTCTGGTTTACTGCCCTGGCACTAGGCGCTGCCTGGCTGGCGCCTTGGCTATCACGCCCCTTTACTTGGCGGCTAATCGATATTGGGGTTGCGATGATGATGTTGACGATTGCCATCCAACTGATGATGGGTGGGTTGTAACCCATCCATAGTATGAGAGTTTTAAACTTTTAACGTAGATTAATACCACTTTCTAAAATAAAACGTTTCACCACGCGCCCACTGACATTCAATTTAAAGCTTAACTTTTATAAACACTTGAGTGCCTAAATCCCTGCTAGCTTTAAATGGCTTCCGTCTTTCATTACGGACAATGCTGTATTAACCGAGAAGGAGCCGACTGATGGTTATTAAAAATGCCAAGGAACTTTTCATTCATCTGCTTTCCGATACGAACAGTGCTGAAAAGCAGATCACCAAGGCGCTACCCAAGATGGCCCGCGCAGCTGACGACCCTCAATTAGCCGACGCTTTCAAACACCATCTTGAAGAAACCCAAGGCCAGTTGGAGCGGCTTGAGAAGGTCGCGGATAGCCTGCCGGATATCCGTATCAAGCGAATCAAGTGCCACGCGATGGAAGGCTTGATTGATGAAGGCCAGGAACTCATTGAAGCCACAGAGAAAGGCCCTGTACGAGATGCAGGCTTAATTGGCGCCGCGCAAAAAGTAGAGCATTACGAGATTGCGACGTATGGCACTCTTTGCGCCCTTGCCGAGCAGTTAGGCTATACAGACGCTAAAAACATCCTGGCCGAAACACTTAAAGAAGAGAAATCGACAGACGACAAGCTAAGCAAACTGGCAGAAGCCAACGTTAACAAAAAAGCGGGTTAACGGCTGCTTGGCAAACGGGTCTCAATAGCTGGCTCACACCCATTATTACGACTATCAGATATTATTCGTAGCAGGGGGAGCCAGCTATTAACGGAACTGCCCTGATGCTATTGATCGCCTATTGTGGGCGTATTACGTCGTAACGGCTCGCTCACATTCTCTCCTCACGATTCCCATTTTGATCTCTGCCTGCCCTGGTTTGGCCTTAGCCAACCGATATCCGATGCTTGAGTTAACGCAAACAGGCTGATATCTTATCGATAATAACTATCATTAGCATAGGGAATTTCATCTCATGTGCGGCATGGAAAAAAGTACCTCGCGGGAGAAAACACCGCCACCACGTGAAGTGGAAAGTCGAGAGTTACTGGGGTCAGAAGGTCAATTGGTGATTCATCACGAAAACCGGCGCTATCTGCTACGTTTTACCAAAAGCGGAAAACTTATTTTAACGGCTTAACAACTGACCGTTACGACCCCTTAGCATTTGCTATTAATACGTCCCAAGCTTAATGCCAGCCAGGTAGCCGACGCACCCAGCCAGCACCTATTACCTTCTTATTGTTGGAATGGTCTGGCCCATGAAACGCGCTTACTCGCTTTGCCCGCTTTATCTTACGTTTTGCCCTCTATTGGTAGCACCTGCCTTGGCGCAACCAGAGATTGAGCCTCACTCCTTTGATCCTGTCACTGTCACCGGTACACGAGTGCCCACGGATCTTTCCCGTGCCCCACTCATCATCGATATTATTGAGCGTGATGATGCGGTGTTGGCCACCGCGAGCCGAGTGGAAGACGTACTAAGCCGTCAGCCTGGCCTACACGTTGCAGGACAAGGGCGCCGCAACGGCCAAACGCTGAGCCTGCGTGGCTTTGGCCGCGAGGGCGTACTGGTCCGCCTGGATGGTGTTCGGCAAGATATTTCCACGGGTCATATCGGTAACTTTTTCCTTGATCCCGCCTTGATTCAACATGTCCAGATTGCCCGCGGAGCGCTCTCTAGCCTTTACGGTAGTAACGCGATGGGCGGTGTGGTTAGTTTTAACAGCGTAGATGCCGAGGACCTACTTGCGCCCGACGAGGAAAGCGGTGTACGGCTTTCTGTCGGTGGCGCAAGCGCCAGTGACGAGTTACGTGGCAGCCTTACCGCTTTTGGTCGTCGTGATACGTCAAATGGCCGAGTCGATGGTCTTCTCTCAATAGGCCGTAGCAAGTCCGGTGATATTCGTCGCGCCGGTGGCGAGATGGCCGATGAAGATGCCTCGCTCAACAGCCTGTTGCTAAAAGGTGGCTGGCAGCCAGATGACGATCAGCGGGTATTTGTTAGCTGGCAACATTACGACGAGCACACCACCCAACCCGCTAATCCGCAACAGCGTTCTACAGATGCCAGCAACCCACTGCGCGACCGCGACGTTCAGAGCAACAATGTGCAGCTCGGCCACCGCTGGCAGCCAGGTGCGGCTACCGAGATCACCTCACGACTCACCTTTAGCCAGCAAGATATTGATGAGCCAAGGGCCAGCCGCACTCTGGAGCGTGCGGGGCTGCAAAGCGACGGCTATCACCGAATGGAGCATGGCTGGCTTTCTCAAACGCTGGTATTTGGTGCTGAACTGGAGCAGGCCCGCCAACGTCCTGAAGGCGATGCGAATGGTTTCCCACGTGCCAACATTGATACGCAAGCAGCCTACCTGGATACAACGCTCACCGCCGGCCGTTACCTGACGGAGGGCGGCGCGGGAGCATTCGACATTGGATTAGGCGCCCGCTATGACCGTTACGATGCCACCGGCCAAGGCGAGGCCAACAGCGTACATGACCAGATTTCCCCACGTTTTCGCGTTGCCTGGCGGCCCGACGACGCATTGATGCTATTTACCGGATACGCCGAGGCTTTCCGCGCTCCGAGTCTTTCTGAGCTATATGCTAATGAACGCCACTTTGCGGGGTTCTGTGCCGGGCCGTTCTTCTGTACGCCCGACAACTACTGGATACCCAACCCGGACCTTGTCCCTGAAACCAGTCATACCTGGGAGAGCGGCGTGGTTTGGCATCAGGGAGATTGGCAAGTGCGTGCCAGCTACTTTGATACCCGTGCCAATGACTTTATCGATACTCAGGTCGATATTATGGCAGGCACCACTCAAGCCGTGAACGTTCAGCGCGCCCAGCTGTGGGGCTATGATGCCCGCGTTTTCTGGCAGCCCAGCGCTTTTTCTTTCCTTACCAGTTTTGCAGGCCTTTCCGAAGTCTCCGGCAAAGACCGCGACACCGGCGCGCCGCTAGGCAATCAAACACCGCTGGAAGCGACCTTAGGCAGTGATATTGCACTGTACAACGGTAATGTGCGCCTGGGCTGGCAAGGTCGGTTTGCCCGTGATTTCGACAAACAGGGCGATGACGAGCGCTTGCCAGGCTACGGGCTACACGATGTACACCTGGCCTGGCGCCTTACCCCCGCCATTGATACCTCGCTACGCCTGGCCAACTTGGGCGATAAAGTGTGGTACCGCCCCGATGGCAGCTTAGGCGATGGGCGCAGCCTGTTCGCCACCCTCAACTGGCAGTGGTAATGCCACACCATGCACCCGATGGAGGTGAGCTCATGACGCAATCCCAACAAATCGCTATTCTGGAAGCCTTTGATGCTGCGCGTGAAGCACAGCCGCGCCTGCCCGCTATTGATATTGCCGAGCGCTTGGCCATTAGCGAAGGCGAGTTACAGGCGGCTCGCCTGGGGCGTGATGTATGGACACTGCCCCTGCCACCCAGTGAGATCGCAAGCTATCTGCCCACGCTTGGCCGCGTAAAATCACTGACCCGCTCGCGCCTGGCCGTTCTTGAACAAACCGGGGGCTATCCTGAATTGCGCGGCGGAGCCCAAACGGGACTACTGCTCGACCCCGGCGGTTTGGATCTTCGCTTGCTGTATTCCCACTGGCACTGGGTGTGCCTGATTCGCGATGCCATGCCTTCACAAGATGGCTCGGAGGAGTGGCGCTGGAGCCTGCAAATATTTAACCAGCATGGCTGCGCCGTGCACAAATGCTTTGCGCTGGAAACACCGCTTCCCAGCGCCTGGGACGCGTTAGCAGCACTCGGCACCCAGGACACTCCGGCATTCACCCAGAGTGCACCACGCCTTAAACGCCCGCTTCCCAACGCCCCCGACCTTGCGAGCGAATGGGGAGCGAATGGGGAGCGATGCAGGACGTACATCAATTCTTCGCTCTGCTGCAGCGCCATCGCCTGGAGCGTATTGAGGCCAACCAACTGATGGAGGGCCACTATACCCGGGCGCTACCGGCTAACATACTGGAAAACCTGCTCCATCAGGCAAGCCAACACGCCTTGCCGCTCATGCTGTTTGTCGCCAGCCCCGGCTGCGTGCAAATCCGCACGGGGACGCTGCCCATGCCCCAGCGCGCACGGGGTTGGCTGAACCTGTTTGGCGATAGCTTTACCCTGCACCTGGACGACACCGCTATTGATCAGGTATGGCAAGTGTCTAAACCCAATCGTGGTGGAGGCGTCACCAGCATTGAAGCGTTTGACGCACAAGGCGCATTAGTCCTGCAAATATATGCCGAGCGCCGCGAGGGCAATCCCGAATCCAGCGCCTGGCGGCAGCTATTGAATGAGCTTAATCAGCGTGAGGCCGTGGCATGAAGCAGCCTGTTCGACTGCTCTCCGGCGTTTTGCTTGCGCTGCTGTTCAGCCTGGAAACGAGCGCCAGCGAACGCTGGGTTGTGCTGGGCGGCGATATTGCTGAAACGCTTTCGGCCTTGAAGGCTGACATTAACCTGGTCGCCCGTGACGATACGGTTCTCTATCCTGAGACCCTGACAGCGCTGCCCTCTGTGGGTTATTTACGCCAGCTCTCGGCCGAAAGCGTACTGTCGGTTCAGCCTGACCGTATCCTTGCCAATCAGCATGCCGGCCCTAAAGAAGTGCTTGAACAGCTGGACGCTGTCGGCGTTACGCTGGATGTAGTTAGCGCACCCGCGACGCTAGCGGCCATTGCTGAAAAGGTTCGCGCGGTGGGTAGCTACACTGACCGGCATGAACAAGCCAACGCTTTAGCGCAAACCTTGACTGACAAGCTTGAATACCTGGCCGACTTGCCCCCCTTACCTTCAACCCGGGCGATGTTTATTCTCCAGCATAGCGGCTTAACGCCGCGCGCCGCTGGTCGCCAAACTGCGGCGCATACGGCACTTGAAGCCGTCGGGCTGGAAAACGCCTTTGCAGCGATGGAGGGCTACCACAGTGTTGGCGCCGAGGCGTTGGTGCGCGAGGTGCCTGAGCTGATCATTATGTCAGCGCGCGGTTTAGACGCCATGGGCGGCCCAACGGCCTTATGGCAATTACCCGGTATGGCACTTACTCCGGCAGGCCAAGCGCAGCGGTTAATCGTTATCGATGATCAGGCACTGCTGGGCTTTGGGCCACGGGCGCCCGACCTGCTGTTAGCCTTACGCCAGGATGTTGAAGCGCTGCTCAACGCCTCGCCCACAGCACTGGCTGCGCCGTAATGGTCAGCTTAACGGCTTATCGTCAGCGTACGATGCGACCGATGGGGCGCGCTCCACGAGTCCTTATCGGCTTAACGCTTGCGCTGTTACTTGCCTTGGCGTGGGGCGCGGCGTCGGGCGCATTAGGGCTCTCCCCATGGGCACTGCTAAACGGCAATGCCGATACGCTCAGCACACAGGTTTGGTGGCAGCTGCGCTTACCGCGCTTGCTGCTGGGGGTTGTCGTAGGCGCCATGCTTGCGGGCAGCGGCGCTGCCATGCAGGGGCTATTTCGTAATCCCTTGGCCGACCCAACGCTGCTCGGCCTTGCCAGCGGTGCTGGGCTATTTGTGGCGCTATGGATCGTTATTTTTCAGGATAGCGCCGTCAACAGCCTTTACGGCCAGTTTGCTGCTGGCTTTTTGGGCGCGCTGAGCGTATGTGTCATCGTGTTTGGCTTGGCCAAACGTCAGGGTGGGAGTGCCGCCGTTATGACCCTGCTGCTAGCGGGCCTGGCGATTAACACTCTGGCCGGCGCTGCGGGTGGCGTCCTTGCGTTTATCGCCAGCGATGAACAGCTGCGCCAACTGAGCCTGTGGGGCATGGGCACGCTAACCCATGCCTTATGGCGAACCACCGCTATCGCCTTGGTACTGATTAGCCTGGCACTGTGGATGCTAATGCGCAGTGCCAGCGAGCTTGACCTGCTTCAGCTAGGCGAAACCACGGCCCATGCGGCGGGGCTGGACGCCAACCGCCTCAAACGCCGCATTGTCGTGGCCACCTCACTTGGCGTCGGGCTTTGCGTAGCGCTCACCGGTGTCATTGGCTTTCTTGGCCTGCTGGTTCCCCACTGCCTACGGCTTTGGCTAGGGCCCGGACACAGGTTACTCCTGCCTGCCTCAATGCTGGGCGGGGCGCTGCTGTTAGTGGTCGCCGATACCCTGGCACGTACGCTAGGTGCACCTGCCGAGATCCCGGTCGGGCTGCTAACAAGCCTTTTGGGCGGGCCCTACTTCCTGTATCTGCTTATGCGCCGGAGCCCGTCATGCTGACTCTGCATCAAGCGGGGCTAACCTCAACTCCCGCACTAGCGCCTATGAATGGTGAGATCCATCCAGGCGAACTGCTCGCGATTGTAGGGCCTAATGGCGCAGGCAAGAGCACGCTGCTCAGCATGCTGTCAGGCTATCGCCGCTGCGAACAGGGCACCGTACAGCTAGATGGTCGCTTGCTTGATGAGTGGGAGATCACCGCGCTCGCCAGCCGACGTGCGCTTGTCGCTCAGCAGGAGCCTGTCGGCTTCGATTGGCGAGTGGAAGAATTGGTGTGTCTGGGGAGCAACCCCGATAAAGCACTCATCGCCGAACTGCTCGATGACCTGGACCTCGTCCCGCTCGCCAAGCGCAGCGTGCTCTCGCTTTCGGGCGGCGAGCGCCAGCGAGTGATGATCGCCCGCGGCGCCTGCCAACTGCTCTCGCGGCGCTCGGACGCTGCCAGGGATGGCGGCCTACTTCTGCTGGATGAACCTACCAGCGCCTTGGATATCGGCCAGCAGCAGCGACTAATGCGTCAACTACGCACCTGGGCCACACGGCATCATATGGCCATCGTATGCGTCCTACATGACCTGAACCTGGCCGGCACTTACGCCGACTACGTTTGGTTACTGCAAAAGGGACAGCGTATAGCGCATGGTAAACCACATGACGTTCTCGTCCCCGCCAGCATTGCTGATGTGTACGAGGCAGAACTCCAGGCACTCACGAGCCAGACGACCTCTACCCCGCTACTGGCACTAATGCGTTAATGCGCGCTTGAAGAGCGTTAACCCGTTCTTAATACGGCGTAGTATGCTTAGCGTATCCACCTATTAGTGGGTCATCGCCTGACCTGGCGCATCGCCAAGCCCTGTTATCCATGAGAAACTGGATAAATGAACGAGAAACCACCCGTAAGCTCACCGCCAAAGCGCCCATCAAAAGAGCCCCTAACGCTAGTACGCGCCTTATGGGTAGGCCTTGCTGCGCTGAGTTTTGGGATTGGTGTTATCGGTATCTTCCTGCCCTTGCTGCCCACGACCGAGTTTATGCTGGGCGCCATATATTGCGCTTCCAAAGGCTCACCACGCTTTGAAGCGTGGATCCGTTCGCGGCGTTATGTTGGGCCTTTGATTAAAAACTGGGAGCGTGAGCGCGCTATTTCCAGACGCGCTAAATACATCGCGGTAAGCAGTATTTTTGCCAGCGCAATGATCCTGCTCTGGCATTTAGGCGAAGGCTGGTTACGCTGGGCTATCGTTGCGCTGCTGGCGTGCATCGCCTGCTGGCTCGCGACGCGACCTGAACCAACCAATTGAGCTTAGGGTTGGTACGAAAAGTCACTAAGCAAGCCATTCGATGCACAACTGTTCAAACGCAAACCGGCTCCTCTGGGAGCCGATTTTTTAATTAGCCATCGGTACTACGCACTACGCGGCGACCGCCGATTTTTCATCCACAGTGTAGCGGCCACAAAGTAGATGATCGTAGGTACGATAATCAACAGCTGGAATGTACTCAGGTAAGCGGATGAATCCATTCCCTGAAACCATGCCCAACCGGCGCTCCCAACGATCACCAGCAGACATCCCAGCGCCGTAAAGTACCATGGGTCGCGGCGGTGTACCGGCAGGTGCATGGGCACATCGTCACCCTCGTGGTCAGGCGGATTCAGCGGGCCATACGCCTCCTGATAAAAATCGACACCCTGTTCACTGGAAGCACCGTGGAGACGACACAGTAAAGGATAGGCGAAAAAACTTGAGAACCAGACCGGGATAAACAGCGTAAAGAGATGCAGCGAGCCCTCAGCTAGGCAGGCCATACCCACGGCAATACCCACCCCCCAGGCAATGAAGGCAGGCCGATTACCAGCAAGCCCCTGGTGCTCACGCCAGAACGGGCGGATATTCATGCTCGGCAGCAAGAAGTGCTCGGCGGCGATAATCGCGCCCACCGGTGCCATCAGCATAATGAAGTAGGAAAGCACGTTCAGCCACTGCGTAAACACGAAGGGAAAACAGGCAATAATGGTGGTAGCAACGCCCGTGATCGCCGTGACGCGGATACGCGAATGTTTAGGAAAAACGGACTGAAAAGCGAGGCCCGCTCGATACAGGCATGGGATGGAAGTCGTCCAACCAGCAATCACCACGGCGATCAGGCCCATGGCGCCCAACACGCGGAAGGCCACGCCACCAGGATCCATCTCGGTAAGCTGTGAGCCTGCCAGCAGTGCTGCCGTGGCGCCCATCAACCCAGCACACACCCATGCCATATAGTGGCCAATATACATACCTGCCGCGGAAAAATAGCCATAGGACGACTTACGTGCAAAACGCATGATGGTCATATCGCTCATTCCCAAGTGCTGAGGCAGGTTAGCCCCCCACGCCCAGGCCGCAATAATCCATACCGAAATACCGGGGCCTCCGCCGGGAGTGACGCCTGTCCATACAAACGTATCCACAACGCCAGAGAGCGAGGTAATACCCTCCAACTCGCCCATATTAAGTAGGATCGGTACGGTAACAACCCCGCTGACCAGAAACATCGTTGCCATCCAGGGAGCACAGACGGTTGAGAAGTTAGCAATTAGCTTGAAGCCCTTGGTAGTCAACCACACGGTGATCGCGCCTACAAACAGCACCAGTGCTACAAAGCTTATGCTCTGCGGGTACCAGGCGGTCTGCGGCGGTATATCGGTAACGACTCGGAAGGCCGAGGCGGAAACAGTAATCATCGCCCCCGATATCACCGCAAAGACAATGCCATTCAATAAGTTATAAACAAGTGAGAAGCGCTTTCCCGCGAGCCTTTCCAGATACCAATAGATGGTCATGCGCGAACGAACAGCGACCGGACTGCATATCCAGGCCCAGGAAAGCACCGCAAAGAGGTTACCAATCAGCAATCCCCATAAAAGGTCGCTGGTGCTGACACCCAATGCCACTAACGAGGCCCCAATCACAAACTCGGTCCCCGCAACGTGCTCGCCGGCAAAGGAGCCTAAAAAGTACTTGCCGCTAAGCTGGTGGCTGTCAGGAATGCGCTGGTGTTCGAACTCTCCAGTCCGAGATGTTTCTTTTATGGGGGTCGCGCTAACGCTACCCGTAGACGGTAACGCTGACGTATGAGTGCTCATGCGCATCTCCTATTGTTGTTGGGCTATAAGCACTGAAAGTTTGAGGAAAATAAACTATCAGATAACATGGAATTTATATTCTATATTTTTTAATATCAAACATTTCGTTCCATACTTTGGTCGACACTCACTCCCGCTTAAGCGCTAAGGCAACCGGCATACGGGTTTGAAGCGACCGTGTAGCGGCATCTGCAATATGTTGCGCAAGCAGAGCGTCACTGGCATCGGGATAGTCAACCGGCTCGCCCTCAAGGCCGCGCACAAAGGTATCCAGCGCGGCATAAAAGGTGGGCTCGATACGGTTAAGCCAGTCGCTGTGTAGCCCATCAAGGACTTGCTCGCCCCCCTTGTGAAGAGCCAAGTGCCGATGCGGCTGCCGCCGGGACTCAGCCATCCCCTCCGATCCCGAAAGCTCAATACGTTCGTCGTAGCCATAGCCCGTACGCCGTGCGCTATCGATTTGCACCAACGCACCAGAGGCCATACGTAGTGTGGCGATGGAGGTATCCACATCGCCCAGCTCGCCAACACGCGCATCGGCCAGCGCGCCACCGATCACATGCACTTCCACGGGCAAGTCATCCGTCAACCAGCAAAGCAGATCAAAAAAGTGAATGGTTTGATCGCGCATCTGCCCGCCCGAGGCTTCGATGTACGTTATGGGCGGCATTTGCTGGGTGCGGCAGGTCATCTGCACAAGCTCAAGGCTGCCCAGCTCCCCCCCCGCTACCACCTCTTTAAGGGCCGCGTGGCTGGCGTCAAAACGGCGCGTAAAGCCAATCATCAGCGGCACACCTGCTAGGCGAACCGCAGCGACGGCCCGCTCGGCACGCGGCGTATCAAGATCAATGGGCTTTTCACAGTAGATCGCTTTACCCGCCTGGGCTGCGCGCTCCACATAATCGGCATGTGTCGGCGTTGATGAAGCGATCAATACAGCGTCAATATCGGCCGTAAATACGTCCTCAATGGCGATAGGCTGGGCGCCATACTCTGACGCCAGCGTGGCTGCCCTTGCCGGGTCAATGTCCGCCACAAACTCAAGCGAGGCCCGTGGGTGAAGAGACAAGTTTTGGGCATGCAGGGCACCGATAAAGCCTGCCCCGATAAGTGCAAAACGTTGCATAGGCGCACCTCATTTTTAAATACGGATGGTTTAATTACTGATGGTTTAATTACTGGTTAAAGCGCGATTTTTACCCAGCGGCCTGCCGACTCGTGGGATTCATCGACAGCTTTAACAAAGCGTACGCCCAGTAAACCATCTCGGCTATTGGGTAGAGGTACATCGTCGTATGCAGTTTTGCCCGTTTGCTGATAACGTTGGATAACGTCGGCAACATCGCTGTACAGGTTGGCAAACGACTCAATAAAGCCTTCAGGGTGACCAAGCCCTACCCGCGTTAAGCGGGCCTGAGCGTCACTCTGGCTATCATGCCCTTGCACGCGGGTTTCGCTATGGCCATCCGGATATTTCAGAGTGAGATAGTGCGGATCCATCTGGTTCCACTCCATGGACGCCTTATCGCCATACAGGCGAAAGCGTAGGCCATGTTCGCTGCCCGTTGCGGCCATGCTGACCCACATAGACCCGCGCGCCCCGTTCTTCAAGCGTACTTGCAGCTGGGCGTCGTCAAACACGCGTCGCCCTGGCACGCAGGTGCCTAACTCTGCCGAGACTTCTGTCACTTCTTGGCCGCTGACAAAGCGCAGCATTTGATGAGCATGAGTGCCTAGGTCAGAGATAACGCTGGTGGTACCGGCTCGCGCTGGGTCAAGGCGCCAGGCGGCCTGCTTATTGTTAGGGTCATCTTCTTCCTTGGCGGCGGCCCAGCCGGAGGCGTGCTCGACCATGGCAATACGCAGCTCACCAATCGCGCCGGTACGTACAAGGTGAGCGGCTTCGCGAACCATGGCGTAAGCGCTGTAGTTATGCGTTAACGCGAACACCATCCCCCGCGCCTCGGCCAACGCATGCAGGCTCTCGGCCTCGTCCAGGCTCCCCGTCATGGGCTTATCGCAGATCACATGGATGCCCTCTTCTAGAAACGCGCTGGATACCGGGTAGTGGCTGTCGTTGGGCGTGACAATGACCACTGCCTCTATACCGTCATCGCGAGCGCTCTCCACAAGCGCCATCTGCGTGTAGCTTTCATAGACGCGTGAAGGATCAATGCCCAGCTCTTCAGCGGCCTGCTGCGACTTCTCAAGCGAACGCGAAAAGGCCCCCGCGACAAGATTAAAGCGGTCATCCAGCCGCATTCCCATTCGGTGGGCCTTAGCGATCCCCGCCCCCGGGCCGCCACCGACCATACCTACGCGAATTTTCTTATGGGACATGATGCTCTCCTGCGTTTAACTGTTCATTTGAGCTGCCCTTCCAGGCGCTATAAGCTACCAGCAAAGGCCACATAAATACTGGCGACGATGCCGACAAGAAGCAGGCGAACTCGCCCCCCAGAGCAAACACCTACCGACCAATAACCTCTTCAGCCTGATCAAACGGGCACGCCCTCAAAAGAGGGCGCGGTAGTACATAACTTAGACATGAACCCACTGACCGCTTTGGGAAGATTCGTCCATCGCGGTAATGATGCGCTGGTTGGCGCGTCCAAACGCGAAGTTGGGGTAGCAATCATTCTGATTGGCAATGCCCTGAATCAGGTCATAGATTTCAATTACTTTTACGTCGAAGAAACCCAAGCCGCCGCCGGCAAAGTCAAACCCGAAGAAGGCGCTGTACTGCGGCACCTGGGAGCCGGCCAGCAGGGTCTTGAAGCCCCGGTCGCGCTTGTCGTCATTAAAGCGGTACACCTGTAATTCGTTAAAGCGCTCGCCGTCCATATAGAGCGTGCCTTCGGTGCCTGAAATTTCCCAATACACGCCAAATACGCGGCCTGCGGCCACCCGGGAGCTTTCAATCACACCGCCCGCGCCGGAGGTGAACTTGACCAGTGCCTGAGTCTGGTCGTCGTTCTCGACCCGACGACGCTCTGCATTCTCATCCACTTTGCTGGCGTAGCCTGCATCGCTTGACGGCATGGGGCGTTCGGTAATCTGGGTCTGGGTCTGGCAGTTGACCTGTTCAAAGTCACCCATCAAAAATTGCGCCACGCTAATAATGTGCGCGCCCAGATCCCCCAGCGCCCCAGTACCTGCGCCTTCACGAGAACAGCGCCAGGACCAGGGTAGATCCGGGTCGTTAAAGAATCCTTGGTCGAAGGTGCCGCGAAAGCGAATTGGGCGGCCGATTTCACCCGCATCGATCAGCTGCTTTGCCAGCAAGGCAGCGGGGGTTTTGGTGTTATTGAAGGCCACCATGGTTTTTACGCCAGCCCGCTCAGCGGCTTCATGCATTTCGCGGGCCTGCTCATCGCTCATGGCCAGCGGCTTTTCACAGTAAACATGCTTACCTGCGGCAATCGCGGCCAGCGCCATTTCGTGGTGCAGCGCATTGGGCGAGGTAATATCGACAACATCAACCTTGGGATCATCAATCAGTTGGCGCCAGTCGCCATAGCTCTTTTCAAAGCCCAACCGGCTGCGCGCCGTTTCTGCCGCCTCATCACCCTGATCGGCAATCGCATAAAGATGCGGAATGAGCGGCAGGTCGTGGTAAAGCATCCGCGCGCGGTGGTAAGCATCCGCATGCGCCTGTCCCATAAAACCGCTGCCGATCAATCCAATATTGAGTGTTTTAGACATGCTGCTGCCTCCTTTAACTGACGTAGAGCGCCACCTGACGCTGTATAAACAAAGTGGTTTGCATGATGTGCTCAGCGGTTTTCAAGCAGATGCGTCATATGGCGATAAGCGATTTCGGCCATTTCTTTGGGCGGCGCCTTACCGGGGTCTTGCTCGGCTTCAACGATCAGCCAGCCTTGGTAATCGGTGTTGGTGGCAAAATCGATCAGCGGCGAAAAATCTAGATAACCGTCGCCCGGTACGGTGAACATACCGTTACGCACGCCCTGGTTGAAGCTAATGTCGTCTTGGCGGACGTTCGCCATTACGTCACGACGAATATCTTTAAAGTGGAGATGATTGATACGCTTGCCGTGGCGGGCCAACAGAGCTTTTAAGTCACCGCCTCCCGCCACCACGTGCCCCACATCAAATAAAAGACCAACGGCATCGCCGGTATTGGCCATCAGTGAATCGATCTCGGCTTCACTTTCCACTACCATCATCAAGTGGGCGTGGTAGGCAAGCGCAATACCGTGACGGGCCTTGAGGGTTTCTGAGAAGCGCGTCATGCGTTCGCCATACGCCTGCCAGTTGGCTTGAGACACCACCGGCGTCTGTGACAGCGGCACATTCAGCGGGTCATCGCCCGGCATCAGGCCGCACTCGCCATATACCATCACTTTGGCGCCACAGCTGGCCAGCAGATCAGCATGAGCGGCGACGTCTTCAAGCTCGGCTTCAACATCGCGCTCAGCCAGAAACCCGGAGTACCAGCCGCTAGCCAGCGACAGGCTGTAGCCAGCCAGCAAGGGTTTGAGTGCGGCGGCGTCTCGCGGAAACTTGCGTCCCATTTCTACCCCTTGGTAGCCACACTCAGCGGCTTCACGCAGAAAGGTCTCGACCGGGGTATCGTCACCAAACTCGGTGATAACATCGTTGGTCCAACTGAGAGGATTAATCCCCAGTTTCAACTGATGGGGGGTTAACAGATCGGCTATCTTTTGGGTCATGTTGATCTCGTCATCTTTGTTATTTGATATATTTGTGATAGATTTACGATAGAAAAATCATTAAGAGCGATAATCCATGACCAGAAAGCCATCGTCGACCCCTACAATGGTCGATATCGCAAACGTTGCCGGGGTCGGGGTGGCGACGGTTGATCGTGTTTTCAGCGGCCGAGCAAGTGTCCGAAAGGAAACCGCTGAAAAGGTTTTAATAGCGGCAAAATCACTAGGTTACATAGAAAAACCAGAGAAAATAGAACATAGTCGAAAGCGCTCTCACGCGTCGGTCATCAAGCTTGGCTTCCTGCTTCAGAAGCGGCGCTCCCCGGTTTATCGCATTATTGCCGACGCCTTGATAGACGCATCAAAAAACTATCAAACGGCCACGCTATCGCCTGTTATTGAGTACTGCGACACTCTGGACCCAGGCCAGGTCTCTGCTGCGCTGGCGCGGCTGGGTCAAAAGGTAGAGGTGATCGGTATAGTGGCAACCGACCATCCTGAGGTGTCGCACACCATTGCCCGGTTACGCCAGCGAGGTGTTCCTGTCTTTGCCCTGCTTTCAGAGCTTCCGGCGGGCGGCCAGAGCGCCGGATTTATCGGACAGGATGCACGCAAAATGGGTCGCACGGCTGCGTGGGCGATGAGCCGCATGACCCGCCCAGGCCCTGTGGGCATTATCACGGGCAGTCACCGCTATGTTTGCCAAGAGCTTTACGAGATTGGATTTCGCGGCTACTTCCGCGAGAAGGCCCCCGACTTTAGCGTGGTAGAGCCCATGTTTAGCCTTGAAGATCCCGCCGTGGCAGCCCAGGCTACCCAAGCGTTGCTGCACGCAGAGCCTGACCTGAAGGGGCTGTATATAGCCGGTGGTGGCATTGAGGGCGTTGTGACGACGCTGCGTCAAAACAACCGGCAGGATCTTTTTGTATTAGGCCACGACTTGACCGCAACGACGCGGGCCGCCTTGATAGACGGTACGGTAGACATGCTGCTTTCACTCCCCCGCCGCGAACTGGCCGAGCGCACCATCGCCGCCATGGTGGACTGGCTCGCTGAAGAGCACAGGCCAGAAGGAACACGGCAATTTATCTTGCCCATTGATATCTATACACCCGAGAGCGTATAGCGCATTTGCGCTGAAAACTGCCAGACCCAAGTGCTCAAGCATTTGTCTCCGGTTCAAGCAGCCTTCCATAGCGTTGTACGCTGAACTTGAGGCCTTGCTACTTGCCAAGATAATATTTTCTGTAGGTACCTGGAGGCACACCCACAACCTTCTTGAAAGCAGAATTAAAGTAGCCAGGATAATGATAACCAACCTGCTCGGCAACGTCGGTAATACTCAGCGCCGTATTAATAAGCAGTGTTTGCGCCTCTCCCATTCGGCGGCGAATCATATATTGGATAGGTGAGCAGCCGACTGAGGCTTTAAAACAGTGAGCAAGATGATAGCGACTTACTTTAAAACGCTTAGCGAGTGCCTGAAGGTCGAGCTCGTCGGCATACCGTTCATCAATAAAGCGTCTCACTTCCTGCCCAAGGTCGTAATCTATAATATTCAGCTGCACATCAGGCTGAACCGTCATTCGGTTTACTAACTGAATCAACGCTTGCAGCAAATGATGACAAATATCAGCGTTCTTATTAACGTTGATCTGGTCATATAGTAACTGCATCAAACCCTTCACCGAATTGTAATGTTCGCCACTGCCAAACACCGGTTGACTCTGTGCGGAAACAAGATGATTGGCAGGCAGACCTCTAAGCTTAACCCCTTGAAAACCACAACAATAGGCGACAATACCTGCGTTTGGCTGAGCAGCCTCATCATGCAATGTACCGCTGTTATAAATCAGAACATCACCGTTTTGAGTAGCGTACGTCTGGCCGCCAATGATGTGGGTCCCCTGCCCTTCGCTGATAAAAACGATTTCTGTGCAGTCAGGGTGGCGATGCATGGTTCGCGGCATCTCGCTCTGCTTGCCTTCAACCATACACATATAGAGCAGCTCACCCGGCTGTTCAACCACTGGAGCGCCACTACGGTCAGGTTTCATAAAGCGCTGAATCACGGCGTGAGCCTTATTCTTAACGGTATTAATAGATGACCTGGTAACTCGAGCTAGCGTCAAACGCTCGCCACGTCAGAGGTAATCAACCCACGTCGCACCAGCATCGGCAGAACGTACACAGTTCTCTACCCAACGCACGCCTTCTAAGCCGGCATCAATACCCGGCACCTTTAGCTCTTCAGCACCCGCCACATCGCCACGATCCATCGCCTCCATAGCGAATGCAAAGCGATAGTACAGGTTAGCCCACGCCTCAAATAAGCCTTCTGGGTGACCGGCGCCAATGCGATCATCCTCCCGTGCTTGAGGATATAAATACTCCATGCCCCGTTCGAGAATACGTACAGGTTCATCTTGCACTTCGTAACGCAGTTGGTTTGGATGCTCATCCCACCATTCGATACTTGCCCTAGAGCCAACTACCCGTATTTTTTGCCCATGCATCGAACCAGCGTTGACGGCGGAAGCCCATAAATGCCCCATGGCACCACACTTATATTCCATAAGTACGTAAGCGTTATCCTCAAGCGGTGCCCGGCTGGCGACAAAACTTTGCCGAGAACACAGCAATCTTTTGATGCGAAGCTTGGGCAACATCATTTCTGCAATGTAATACGGATGAGTTGCCAAATCGCCAAGCACATAACTGGGCCCAGCGTAGCGAGGGTCGACCCGCCAACGGGTACTGGGGTTGGCATTTTCAACGGCTTCGCTGTGAAAGCCATGCGCAAACTGCATGTGTACCATGCGAATCTCACCGAGATCCCCGTTGGCGATCATCTCGCGGGCCTGGCGCACCAACTGGTGGCCCGCATAGCCATACGTAATACCTACGCTGCAGTGGTTCTCTATCGCCAATGCCCTAAGTGCTTCGGCCTCTGCCACAGTGAAGCATAGCGGCTTCTCACAAATTACGTGCAAGCCAGCCTCTAGCGCCGCCTTACAGATAGCGAAGTGGGTGTTATTAGGCGTTGTGATGGACACGGCCTGAATACCATCCTCTCGTTTAGCCTCCTCGGTAAACATCGTCTGGTAGTCTGAGTAACAACGCTCGAGTGCAACCCTTAACGACACGCCAAACTCACGCCCCCTGACGGGATCGATGTCGAAGGCACCTGCCACCAGTTGAAAGCTATTGTCGCGCAGCGCCGCGCAACGATGGATATAACCGATCTGACTTCCTTGGCCGCCGCCCACCATCGCCCAACGCACTGGCGCAGCCACTTTTGTATTACCCTGAATCATGATGTTTTATCCTCTCATCAAAGCGTGTGGTGGAAGCCACGGTGTTTCAAATACGCTAAGCTGGCTGTAACGTCGGCGAGACTGCCGCCGGCATCGCGAGGGTCTCGCTCCTGTTCAATCGTGATATAGCCTTTATAACCAACCTCTTGAAGAAGTTGATAGATGGCATCGTAGTCGATAGCTCCCTCTCCAATGGGACACATAACGCCACGTGCGCAGGCATCAAAAAAGTCCACTTGGCTGGCCATGACATGTTCAAAGACGGTTGGCTGAATATCTTTGAAATGCAGATAATCTACTCGGTCAGCATGGTCGCGAATCCAGGTGACCGGGTCCATGCCCGAATAGTAGAGATGGCCAGTATCCAGGCACAGTCCAGCGGTGTCATAAGAGATGTCTGCCATCAATTGCAATATCTCGTCCTCAAACTCAATATACCCTCCCGCATGGGGATGGATGACGGCGCGGATACCATATTCGCGACTAGCTAGCTCAGCAATGGTACGAATATGCTCCATGAGGGTGTTCCAATGCACATCGTTCAGGCGCGGCGCTTTTTCGGAGTGCCCCGCATATAGGCTGCGCTCATCGTGAACATGGTCAATCAATACCAAATAGGGTGCAGGGTGGTCTTGGTCTGGTTGATTGGGTAGTGCGGGCAACTGCTTTAAGAAGGTACAAATTTCATGCGCCTGACGAATAAGATTATCCCGGTTGGCGGGGTCAACTAGGTCATCAAAAATAGTGCCCGCGACCACTTTCAAGCCACACTGTTCAAGCTTTTTGCTAAGACGCCCTTGCGTTAATGGCAAGTAGCCGTAAGGCCCGAGCTCCAGCCCCTGATAGCCCGCCTGTGCGGCCTCATCCAACACTTTCTGCCAGGGTGGCAAATTCGGATTATTCACGTCGTCAACACCCCAACAACAAGGCGCGCTAGCAATTTGGATGTTCATTAAGCACCTCCTGTATAATTATTTTTACCTAACGGTTCTGGCTCAACGGTTATTAAATCAATTATCAAAAGAGCCCATTGTCACTTTCTTGCTATTCTTCAACTTTATGGCGAATATTTTATATATTAAAATCAATTTCTTAATAGACAAACGACAACATTAACTATACTTTATAAACATTCTTGTGACTTTAAAACATGCCCACTCGTGGCCCTTTCGTATAAACCCATAATGATGTGGCAGTAAGACCCACAACGCTCACGATATATTACGTTTCAGAAGTGCGACGACGGCAAGCGACGCTTTCTGCAATCGAGCAGCTTGCTATTTTCCTGGAATCCTTGGCAATGTATAAACTCCATGCCCAACGACCAAAATCCAAAAAAAATGCCGTGCCCGAGGGCACGGCGTGAAACAGCAGTAGTTAAAAACTAAAGCGTCGGCATGGTGAAGTGGTTGGTCTCTTCACGAATACCGCTCGGCCAGCGTTGGGTGATGGTTTTCATGCGCGTATTGAAGCGTACGCCGTCCGGGCCGTGCATGTGCAGCGGACCAAACAGCGAGCGCTTCCAGCCGCCGAAGCTGTGGAACGCCATGGGCACCGGGATCGGTACGTTGACGCCCACCATGCCCACCTGGATCTGCTCGCAGTACTGGCGCGCGGCGTCGCCGTCGCGGGTGAAGATAGCGGTGCCGTTGCCGTACTCGTGAGCGTTGATCATCGCGACGGCGTCATCAAAGCTCTCCGCACGGCTGATCGCCAGCACCGGGCCAAAGATCTCTTCTGCATGAATACGCATACCAGGCTTCACATGATCAAACAGCGTACCGCCGACAAAGTAGCCCTCACCGGCGCCTTCGATACGGGTTTCGCGGCCGTCGACCACGAGCTCGGCCCCTTCATCCACGCCGGTCTGGATATAATCCTTCACTTTTTGCAGGTGCTCGCGGGTAATCAGCGGGCCCATATCGTTGTCCGGGCCGTCGACCAGGCCGGGGCCTACCCGCAGCCTGGCAAGCTCGGCTTCGATCTTTTCACGCAGCCGGTTGGCGGTCTCTTCACCCACCGGTACGGCCACCGAGATCGCCATGCAGCGCTCGCCCGCCGAGCCATAAGCGGCGCCCATCAAGGCACCCACCGTCTGATCAAGGTCCGCATCGGGCATAATCACCATATGGTTTTTAGCCCCACCCAGCGCCTGAACGCGCTTGCCATGGGCCGATGCGGTCGCGTAAATGTACTCGGCAATCGGTGTAGAGCCGACAAAACTGACCGCCTGGACACGCTCATCGGTGAGCAGCACATCGACCGACTCTTTGTCGCCGTTGACGACATTGAACACGCCATCGGGCAGGCCCGCTTCGGTCAAAAGCTCTGCCAGGCGCATCGGCGTGGAGGGGTCTTTCTCGGACGGCTTCATGACAAAGGTGTTGCCGCAGGCAAGCGCGATGGGGAACATCCACATCGGCACCATCGCCGGGAAGTTGAACGGCGAGATACCGGCGCACACACCCAGCGGCTGCATCATCGAGTAGCTGTCCACTCCGGTGCCCACGTTCATGGAGTGCTCGCCCTTTTGCAGGTGCGGAATACCGCAGGCAAACTCGACCACCTCAAGCCCTCGGGTCACTTCGCCTTTGGCATCCGAAAACACCTTGCCGTGTTCGCTGGAAATCATCCGGGCCAGCTCATCGGTGTGCTCTTCAACCAATGCCTTGAACCTGAACAGAATGCGTGAGCGCTTGAGTGGCGTCATTTTGGCCCAGGCCGGGAAGGCGTCAGCGGCGACGCGTACCGCGTCCGCTGTTTCAGCAGCCGACGAGAGCGCTACCTGAAGCGACTGCTCACCGGTGGCGGGGTTGTAAACCGGTGCCGTACGGCCGCTTTGGCTGGCAACGGCTTGGCCGTTAATGTAATTACCTAAAATGCTCATTATTTGATTCCTTCTGGTGGTCGGTTTACTGATCCACGGTTAAGCGAGCGTCAGCACAGAAACGGCGTAAATTGTCATACCCCAAGCGTGCGTACATCAGCGGATGCGCTACCGCAGGATCCTGCTCTGCTTCAACGACCACCCAGCCGGAATAGTCGCTTGCCCTGAGCCCTTCAAACAGCGTGGTGTAATCGATATAACCATCGCCGGGTACGGTGAACATGCCGTTCAACACGCCATCGAGAAAGCTGAGATCCCGATTACGCACATCGGCCAGAATGTCTTTACGAATATCCTTGCAGTGCACATGGTTAATGCGTGCGGCATATTTTTTCTGTAAGACGACGGGGTCACCACCTGCCGCGACCAAGTGGCCAGTGTCCAACAGTAGTCCAACGGAGGGGACCGACTCGGCCATCAGCCGATCAATCTCATCAGGCGTTTCAATGACGGTGCCAAGATGGTAGTGATAGGCGATCTGCACGCCCTGCGCCTGGCAGTAGTCAGCGACCTGATTAAGACGTGGAATAAAGGTTTTCCAGCCCTCTTCGCTCATACGCGGCGAGTGGGAGAGCGGGATTTCACGCTCTCCATGCACGCAGTGCGTCACTTCACAAAACACCATGACCTTGGCACCCAGCGACTTGAGCAGGTGCAGGTGCGGCTTAAGCGCATCAATCTCTTCCTCAGCGCTACGCGTTAGCAGTGAGCTGCTGTACCAGCCAGAGACCAGCGAAAGGCCCTGCTTATCTAAAATAGGGCCCAGCTCATTGGGGTCGCGGGGGAATTTATGGCCTAGCTCGAAGCCCGAGTAACCGGCCTGCTTGCCCTCAGAAAGACAGCTATCCAGTGGCGTGTCACCGCCCAGCGCTGGCATGTCGTCGTTCGTCCAGGTAAGTGGGTTAATACCAATTCTTACGCTCATGGCGGTCTCCGTTACGTTTGTTATTGAGTGGGCAGTGACAATTGCCCTACATGTTCTGGAATTGGCGTGCCTTGTAGGCTTCGTAACGATCACGCGCCGTGTTCACTTCTGCGCGCTCGGACACCTCGGGCACTGCAACATCCCACCAGGCGCCGCCTTCTTGAGTATCTGCTAGGGCGTCGGTATCAATGGCAATCACATAGCTGGTGTCAGATGCCTTGGCACGCTTAAGCGCCACTTCAAGCTCCTGAATATTGCCTACCTGTTCACTAAGCGCACCGAGAGCAGCAGCGTGGGCAGCAAAATCGGTTTTAGGCGCTCCGGGTTCAATGCTCAGGCAATCTCCCAGCATATTGTTAAAACCCGGGCCACCGCAGAACAGCTGAAGGCGATGAATACATCCATAGCCACGGTTATCCAGCACCACCGCAATAATCTTGTGGCCCAGCATTACCGACGTGGCAATTTCGGAGTTAAGCATCAGATAAGAGCCGTCGCCGACCATGACAAAGACGTCTGAGTCTGGCTTGGCCATTTTGACGCCCAGCCCCCCGGCCAGCTCATAGCCCATGCACGAGTAGCCGTACTCCATGTGATAGCCACGATCAAAGCGCGTACGCCAAAGTTTTTGCAGCTCACCAGGCAGACCACCGGCGGCGCAGACTACGATGTCTTGCTCGCCGGCGGCACGGTTAACGGCGCCAACGACTTCGGCATCGCAAGGCAGGTTGGTGCCGCGATCAGCGGTGACCTTGTCGATCGTGCTGTTCCAGTCAGCGCGCAGTTCAGCGGCCTGTTCAATCCAGATACCTTCGGGCTGCCAGCCTGAAAGCCCCGATGAAAGCTCTGACAGCGTAAGTTTGGCGTCGCCTACCAGTGCCTGGCCCTTGTGTTTCACCGCATCGAACGAGGCAACGTTAATGCTCAGCAGTTTGGCATCAGGGTTGATCATGGCGCGGGAGCCGGAGGCAAAATCCCCCAAACGCGTGCCTACGGCGATAATCAAATCGGCTTCCGCCGCCAGAGCGTTGGCCGCTGCGCCGCCTGTAACGCCGATACTGCCGGTGTTTTGCGCATGATCCCAGGGCAGCGCACCTTTGCCTGCCTGGGTTTCACCTACCGGCAATTGGTAGTTGGAAACCAGCGCATCAAGCTCAGGCAATGCACCTGAGTAGTGCGCACCACCGCCGGCTATGACCAGCGGCTTTTTAGCCTGACGAATCAGTTGCAGCGCACTTTCAAGCTCATGACGGTCAGCCGCCTGGCGACGCAGACGGTGCACTTTTTCTGCAAAGAAATGCTCGGGATAATCGAAGGCGAACGTCTGAATATCCTGGGGCAGCGCCAAGGTGACCGGTCCACACTCAACAGGGTCGGTGAGTACCCGAACCGCCTGAGGTAGCGACGTCAGCAACTGCTCGGGGCGCGTTATGCGGTCAAAAAAGCGGCTGACCGGCTTGAAGCAGTCGTTAGTTGTCAGCGTATGATCGCCAAAGTTTTCCAACTGTTGAAGCACTGGGTCTGGCGTGCGTGTGGCAAAGGTGTCACCCGGCAAAAATAGTACCGGCAGGCGGTTAACATGGGCGACTGCCGCAGCGGTTACCATATTGGTGGCGCCCGGACCCGCAGAGGCGGTACACGCCATAACCTGCTGGCGATTTAGCGTTTTGGCATAGGCGATCGCGGCGTGCGCCATGCCCTGTTCGTTATGCGCGCGATAGGTAGGCAACGTTTCACGCGCTTGGTATAACGCCTCACCCAAGCCTGCAACATTGCCATGTCCAAAAATGGCCCATACGCCAGGGAAAAGCGGCTTGATTTCGCCATCAATTTCTACTTTCTGGGCCGTCATGTAGCGTACAACGGCCTGCGCCATGGTGAGTCGAATGGTATTCATAGCCTTTCACTCTTGTAATAAGAAGTCGTTAGATCACTTGCTGACGCATCTGCCAGGCACCAACGAGCGCCAAGTAGTTGTCCAAAACGGCCTGGATGAGCTGTTCATCATCGTAGTCACCGCGTAACCACCGGCGACTCGGCTCACCAAAGATAGTACGCCCAACAGCAAATCCTTTGCAGACATCGACACCGGCACTATCCATAAGGCCTTTTTTCAGCTCATCGACGGGTGCGTCGAGGCCTAACATCACGACCCCACGACAATATGGTGCTCGAATATTGAGTAACGTGCTTATACGTTGCCAGGTAGCCGGCGTTTGTGGTGGAAGCTTCCACCAATCAGGCTGAACGCCCAGGTTATAAAAACGCTGCATGGCATTGATAAATACATCCCCATCGGCGGCCATGTCCTTGGGCGGAATAATTTCCACCAGCAGCTCATTGCCCGACTCGGCGCACGCATGATAAAGCTCAATAACCTGCCGCTCCTGCGCTTGGCGCAGCGCAACCTTGTCCTCGGGATGATAGAAGACAAGGCATTTAACAATGTGCTCTTTGGGCCACTGCTGTAGCCGAGAGCCGATGCTGCGACCGCCTTCAAGCTCAATAGGACGAGAACTTGGTAACTCTACCGGCCGAGCAATCCACCAGTCGCGTCCGGTCACATCATTGAGCGCTTCTTGACCGTAGGTATCGTCGATCAGCACGCCCACTTGGCTGTTACCCAGTTGCTGGCTACCGCGCTCGGTGGCTTTAACCAATAAACGCTTCAAGTAAGGAATTCTTGCTATCTCGGCGCCCTCTTCGCGCGCCATATCAAAAAGCTGCTTGCGATGGTCAAAGGCCAGAATGCATAGGTCGTCCCACTGCTTTGGACTGCGCTGGGTTGTCACGCGGTGCAGATAATTCAACCGGGTGTCCAAATCAGGGCGAGCTATGGATTCAGCCCTGGAGAGGTAGTCGTCAAGCTCTTCAGCACTGGGAATAGCAGGTGCACAACCGTGGCGTGATACCACTAATGCGCCACAGGCATTTGCATACGCACAGCTCTGTGCGTGAGTTTCCTCGCGCAGCCAGCCGCGCAGGAAGCCGCTCATGAATGCATCCCCAGCCCCCAGTACATTGAGCACATCGACCTGCACCCCCGTATGCAGCTCGAACCCAGCTTCGCTAGCGGGGATTTCTCCATCCAATACGGTGCAACCCTGAGCACCCAACTTGAGTACGATGGTTGCATCGGTAAGCTCGCGAATCGTTTTCAGCGCGGTAATAGTATCCGTGCTCCCCCCCGCAATATGCACCTCTTCTTCGGTGCCCACTACCAAGTCCAGATCGGGCAAAATGCTCTGTAAATGTCGGCTAACCCCCTCGTTGGAAACAAAGCGGGTTTCGCCATCGCCCAGAGTGGTTAACCCCCACAGTACGGGGCGATAATCAATATCCAGCACCACTTTGGTGCCTGCCGCCTTGGCGTATTCAATGGCCGTTTTGCTGGTCCGGTAGGTCTGCTCGGTGGAGAAGTGGGTGCCGGTAATCAGCAGCGCTTTACTGGAGGCAATAAACTCAGGCTCGAAGTCACCGCTGTCCACCGCCATATCGGCACAATCATGGCGATAAAAAATCAGCGGAAAGGTTTCACGATCTTTAATGCCCAGGATAACCAGTGCCGTAAGCCGCTCTTTATCGGTCACGACATGGCTGGTATCAACACCTGCCCGGGCAAGCTCTTCACGTACAAAGCGGCCCATGTGCTCATCGCCTACCCGCGTCAGCATCGCTGACTTGAGCCCCATGCGAGCAGTGCCGTAAGCAATATTGCCTGAGGATCCGCCCAGGTACTTGGCAAAGCTGCTCATATCTTCCAAACGGCTGCCTACCTGGTTGCCGTATAGATCGACCGCCGCTCGGCCGAGGCAAATTAGATCCAGTGTCTTGGTCTCATTCATGACATCACATCCTACGCGCCGCCAGTCCCTAACCCAGCGTTACTCGTAAAGAGAAACGGTGTTACCTTGGCTATTCAGGAGTGGACATTGTTATTAGTTTGTCTTCAACTCAATATAGAATTTATATTCCAACTATTCAATAAATGAAACTTACAATCCTTTTATGCTTTGGTTGTACATGAAGCCGCGCTGCTGTCCTTACGAATTATTCTTAACAACCATTTTTAAGAACTATCCTTACGAACCGCCCTTAAGAACCGCCCTTAAGAACTGTCTTTATGGACTGTCTTTAAAAGCTGCTAAAAAAACGGCCCCGTGCCAAGGGCAGCGGAGCCGTCGATCAACGTTTTCTACCGTTAGGCGTAGAAGGCCGGGCGTTCGGGCATTTCAATGGGCTCGATGGCGCCACTTTCCTGCGCCTTCACACATACATCGCCGGTAATGGCAGCAGCGTAACCGTCCCATGAGGAGGGACCACTCAGCTCACCCGACGCGGCGCCGTCGATAAAGGCTTGAAGCTCGACATCAAACGCTTCACCGAAACGTTTTTTCCAATCCATCAAAATCTCACTGGAGAGCTGACCCGCCTGACGGAATTTGAGCGACTGAGGCTCCGGCAAACGCGCAACGCCCTCTTCACCCACCACATCGCACTGAATGTCGTAGCCGTACTTGCAGTTCACGAACACTTCAACGTCGATACGCACGCCTTTGACGGTTTCCAGCAAGACGATTTGCGGATCGGCCACTTCGCTGTGGGCGTGGCGTGTTTTACGCGGGAAAACGACCTGCGCGCTCTTGTAGTCGTCATCCAGCAGCCAACGAAAGGTATCCAGCTCATGAATAAGCGTGTCATGGATCGCCATAGGTGTGATGTAGCGCTCGGGCACCTCCGGGTTGCGGTGGGCGGCGTGAATCATGAGCGGCTCGCCCAAGCGGTTGCCGTCAATCGCTTCTTTCATCATCCGATAGCCGCTATCGTAACGGCGCATAAAGCCCACTTGTACCAAGCGGCGCCCCGCCTTGATTTCGGCGTCGATAATATGCCGACAGCCTTCTGCGGTGGTAGCCAGTGGCTTCTCGCAGAAGACCGGCTTGCCCGCTTTAATAGCGGCCAATACATACTCTTCGTGGGTAGGGCCCCATGAAGTCACCATGATGGCATCGACGTTGTCGGCATCAATCAGTGACTGGCCATCTTCATAAACATGCGCGTCAATGCCCAGACGCTTTACAACCGCTTTGGCCTGTTCCAGATTAACGTCAGTCACGGCCACAATGTGGCTACCGGTTAGCTGCTGGGTAATGCGCCGGGCATGCTCTTCACCGATCATACCGGTGCCGATAATTCCAATATTAACGGTCATGATTATTTTCCTTATTATTTCCAGTACTTGTCGACGTAGCGCTGAATTTCGCCGCGCATAAAACGGTTCGAGGCTTCCGCCCGATCTTCCCAGCCAAATACGCAACTGGAGAGTACGCCATCAAAGCCCATTTCGTGCAGCGTCTTGAAGAAGATGTCCCAATCGATTTCTCCTTCCCCCATATCCAAGTGCTGGTGGACACGGACGTTGGCACCCGGAGGGTTGACGATATAGCGCAGCTCTGACGAGGCCTTGTGGTTAAACGTATCCGCTATGCGGGCATGAACAAGCTCGCCCTGGGTGGCGCGCAGGGTGGTTTCCAGGTCATCGCCATAAAAGAAGCAGTGCGGGGCAATGTAGGAGGTTTTAATCGCCGGTGAGTTAATCGTTTTGATAATCTCGATGGCAGGCTCCATGGTTTCAATCCAGTCTTCGGGATGCGGTTCCAAGCTGAGCGTTAACCCTTCGCGCTCAAGAATGGGCACCAGCACATCCATGGAGCGCCAGAAGGCGTTTTCACACGCTTCTGGAGTATGAATACCCGCGCGATCTGCCTGGGAGCGCTCGACCGAACCGCCACGACCAAACTCGGAAACCAGCAGCGGGTTATCAAGCTCTACCGCCACTTCGATAATCCGCTTCCAGTTGTCCATGGCCATTTCCCACTCATCACGGTAGGGGCTTGACCAGCGGTACATGGGCTGCATGCTGGCAAGGCCAACATCGTGCTCCTTCATGGCCTTTTTAAACTCACGCACCACGCTTGGATAAGCGCGTGGCCGCGTCCACCACACCATAAAATCAGGGCGAGGGGAGAGCTCGATGTAGTCATACCCAAGCTCTTTGGTCAGCCGACAGGTTTCTGGCAGCGAAAGATGCCGGTGCATATGGGGGTCGAGGGCGATTTTCATCGAATTCTCCTTGTCTTTATCGTTGGGTCGCCGTGCGGTTTAAGCCAGCTGGCGCTGCACAAAGGTCATGCTCTCACGTAGTGCTGCGACGGTATCAGGATGTTGATGTACGGATTTTGCAAACGGCTCAAACGAGACATAGCCGCTATAACCACTGCTTAGTAAACGCTGAAGCTGCTCGACATTAGCAAGACGATCATCTGCGCTGACCAGCACCCGGTGTGAATCCAGCATGTCGTCTGTGGTCACAGAGGCATCTTCAAGTCCTGAGATATGTACAAGCCCCGTGCTTTCAGCAAACAGGTCCACCTCACCCGCACCCTGATGATGGAAGGTGTCGTGTACCAGAGAGAAGCGCGATGCCAGGTTAAGCGCTTTGATCGTTGCTACAGCATCGGCTTTAAAGCGCAGTGAGGAGATAGGGAAGCCCAACGGCTCAACGAAGCCCTTAAGGTCGTAATGGGCCAATATTTTATCCAACGCTATTAGCGCTTCTTCCAGGCTGGCCTGGCGCTCTTCATCGCTCGCAGCGTAGTCGGCATCAACCAAAGGACACAGCACCAGCCCGCGGCTACCTGCTGCACTGGCCCACTGGGCCAGTGTTTCCGCTTGGGCTTGACGCTCGGCGTTCCAGATATTGAAGGGGTAGAGGGCATTGATGCTTAACACTTCAATACCGAGCGTGCGCGCCTGCTCACCGGCGCGCATGGCGGTGGCGACGTCGCTAATACTGTTGTCGCCCACGTCATTACGCAGTTCAACGGCCCCAATGCCCATGTCGGCGGCTGTTTCAATCAGTTCTTGAACTGACCAGCGGGGATTAACCATGTGATTAAGCGCGAATTTTAGGTTAGCTTGCGCCATAGTGGGCTCCAGTATTCATGCCTGATTGTTGTGCTGTAAGTGCCAGTGTCGGCAGCAAATAGGGGTATACTCAATAGCGGTGCACCCTGAGGTAAAACGAGACTAGAACATATATTCCATTCTATCAATATGCTGAATATTCAATTTTATATACCTTAAAGCAGCCTTGGCTCGGTTAAGAATAAAAATCAATAACTTATTGTTTTTAATAATCAAAACAAACAGATTGCGTTAGACCAAAGCAGTATGAAAATAGTGCCGGGAACTCTCTGAAAAAGGGGCCTGAAAAAACGGCGGGAGCGAGTGACAACGGTGCTAACGATAACCATATATAGAATTTATATTCCCACTTCACTACGCTATGGCGTACTGACTTATTGATACGACGACAATATAACCGTGACCAGCAGGGCAACCACCATGAGCCAAATACCCCAAAGCTTTGCAACGCTTGAGGAGCGCATCACCGCTGATTACCCCTCATTAAGCCGTCGTCTACAGCAAACCGCGCGGTTTCTGTTGGATAATCCTCAGGAAGTCGCCTTTTCGACCGTTGCCCAGTTAGCCAAGCAGGCGGGCGTCACGCCTTCGACGCTGATCCGCTTCTCTAACAGCTTTGGTTTTTCGGGCTTCTCGGAGATGCAGCAACTGTTTCGCGCCCGCTTGTTTGATGAACTGCCCAACTACAACGAACGTATTCGTGCAGTGCGCACCGCAACCGGCGAAACACCGGACAGCACTCAGTTGCTATGGGAATTCGCTAGCGCTAATGAGGAGGTACTGCGCCAACTTCCTGATCGCGTCAATTCACTTAACCTAGAGCAGGCGCTGGATATTTTTGAAAAGGCTAGCGCCATTCATATTATGGGCGCGCGACGCAGCTTTATGGTCGCAAGCTATATGGCCTACGCACTACACCATATCGAGAAGCCAGCGTTTTTGGTGAACGGTATTGGCGGGATGTATAAAGAACAGGTTAAAGCCGTCAATCAGCAAGATGCATTGATGGTGATCAGTTTTTCCCCGTATGCTCAAGAGTCGCGCGACGTGGCGGAAGAAGCCCATATACGCGGCATCCCCTTGGTCGTATTAACGGATTCAAACCTGAGCCCATTGGTTCGCTTGGCAGACGTCACTCTGTTAGTCCATGAGGCCGAGGTGAAAAGCTTTCGCGGGCTAACAGCTTCGCTTTGCCTTACGCAAACATTAGCGATTGCATTAGGTGTGCGTCAGGACAAGGCACTGGATCGCCATAGCAACGACGCCTGAAGCACATCACTAAAAAAGTGACGCTTTCCAGAACTTTTCCCGGCTTTTTAGCCGGGTATTTTTTATTAAAAACATAAGCATGGAGGATTATTCAGCGATAAAAAACCAATCAATAAAACGCTATTCATACCAAAGTATAGAACAATAATTTTGCATTTATTTAAAATGGAACCTAAATTCCATTCATGGGTTTTACAACACTGCTTGTGTAAAAGCCAAACTAGCAACAATCAAAACAACAAAGCTTAAAAACAACAAAGCTTAGGAGATATCCCCATGAAGCGCCTTTTACTCGGTGCCGCTATGCTCGCAACCTGTTCATCTGCCATGGCTCAGTCTATCGGTGTCTCGGTTGCTTGGTTTGATGACAACTTCCTCACTTCCATGCGCCAAGCAATGGCAGCCGAAGCAGAAACACAGGGTTACGATATCCAGTTTCTCGATGCTCAGGGAGATATCGGCCGTCAGCTCAGCCAGGTGCAAAGTCTTGCCGCGCAAGGCGTGGACGCCATCATCATTAACCCTGTCGATACTGCCGCCACCTCGCGTATGACAGGTGAAGCCGTGCTACAGAGCATTCCGTTAGTATATGTGAACCGCGAGCCTGAAGGGGACGACCTGGATAACGAGGGGGTGGTTTTCGTGGGTTCTGATCAGAAGGTTTCCGGCGAAATGCAGATGAGGGCATTGGCCGAGCTGCTCGGAGGCGAAGGTAACGTTGCGATCATGCTGGGCGAGCTTTCCTCAGGGGCCACGCACCAACGCACCGAAGGCGTGAAGGAAGTCGCGGCCGAATATCCGGGCATTACGATTGTCGCCGAGCAACCTGCCGACTATCAACGCACGCAAGCTATCGACCTGATGACTAACTGGATCGTGGGCGGTCAGGAAATTAATGCGATTGCCGCGAACAATGATGAAATGGCAATTGGCGCACTCAACGCCATGCGTCAATTAGGTATTAGTCCTGAAGACACTATCGTAGGTGGCATTGATGCTACGCGTGACGCACTCGATTCCATGCAGAGCGGCGAACTGGCCGTGACGGTCTTCCAGGATCCGGTCGGCCAGGGCGGCGGAGCAGTAAAGGCTGCGATTGCATTAGCTGAAGGCAATGAAGTTGAGAAAAGCACCATGGTGCCTTTCCAGCTGGTCACTCCTGAAACGCTTGAAGAATTTCTTGCCAATCAATGAGGCATTCGGCTCGCCAGATGGCGAGCCGACCTTGATGTTTCAGGAGAAACCCGTATGGCGCCAATGACTGCAGAAATTCTGACTCCCGATACCGCCGAGTTCATTCTTGAGGTCGCTAATGTCCGCAAAACCTTTCCCGGCGTCGTCGCACTGGACAATGTCCAACTAAAAATTCGCCCAGGCACCGTTCATGCGTTGATGGGTGAGAACGGTGCAGGAAAGTCGACCCTGATGAAGATCATCGCTGGCGTCTATATTCCCGATAAAGGCGAGGTTCGCTTAAAAGGCCAGCCACTGGATCTGCAGGGCCCGCTGGACGCACTGGAAGCCGGGATTGCCATGATTCATCAGGAACTAAACCTGATGCCATTTATGACCATTGCCGAGAATATCTGGATACGCCGGGAGCCGCTAAATGCTTTTGGCATGATTAACCACGACAAAATGAACCAGATGACTGAGGCGCTGTTTGAACGGCTGGGCATCGACATGGACCCCGAAATGGAGGTTCGGAAACTCACCGTTGCTGGTCGTCAAATGATCGAGATTGCAAAAGCGGTTTCCTATGAGTCCGAAGTGCTCATTATGGACGAGCCTACCTCTTCGCTGGCGGATCGCGAAGTAGAGCATCTATTCAGAATTATCAATGACTTGAGATCACAAGGAAAAGGCATTATCTACATCACGCACAAAATGGATGAAGTGTTTGAGATCGCTGACGATATTTCCGTGTTCCGTGACGGCCAGTTCATCTATTCCGCTGCAGCAAGCGAGATGACATCCAACGATATTATCAAGTTGATGGTAGGGCGCGAAGTCACTCAAATGTTCCCCAAAGAGGAGGTACCTATCGGGGACATCGTGTTATCAGTGCAAGATCTCAGCCTGGAAGGCGTTTTTGAGAATGTCGGCTTTAATGTTCGTGCAGGAGAGATCCTTGGTCTAGCGGGGCTGGTAGGGTCGGGACGCACTAATATCGCAGAAACGCTGTTCGGCGTAACGCCGCCCACATCAGGCAGTATCTGCATTGATGGCAAGGAAGAATCCATCGGCTCGCCACACCAAGCCATGCTGCGCGGCTTAGCGCTACTTACCGAAGACCGAAAAGAGACAGGCTTGTTTCTAGGCCTTTCGGTCGAAGAGAACATGGAAATGGCCGTGCTGCGCGATGGCTATACACGCGGCACTTTCGTCGAACAGAACCGGCTCGATCAAGAGTGCGACTCAATGAAGGAGCGCTTGCGCGTTAAAACGCCTTCGATGGAAGAGCGTATCGGCAATCTTTCTGGGGGCAACCAGCAGAAAGTGCTGATAGGCCGTTGGCTATTGACCAAACCACGTATCTTGATACTCGATGAACCCACACGCGGTGTCGACGTAGGCGCCAAGGCTGAAATTCACAAGCTGATTACTGAACTCGTCAAACAGGGCGTGGCAGTGATCATGATCTCTTCCGAACTACCCGAAGTTCTGGGTATGAGTGACCGCATTATGGTGATGCACCAAGGCAGAGTCACTGGCTTCCTAAACCGCAGTGAAGCCAATCAAGTCAATATCATGGAGCTTGCCTCATCGCCGGTGTAAATATCGACCGCAGAGGACTGACCTTCCCGAATACGGGTAATAATGAGGTAGAAAACAATGAACAATACAGTGGACACCGCTGATCACCTGGAAGTGGTCAAAAAACGTAAGAAAAAGATTCCCACTGAAGTGAGCATCTTTCTCGTTCTGGTTGGCATTGCCCTGTTATTCGAGGCACTTGGCTGGATTGTACGTGGCGACTCTTTCCTGATGAATCCGCAGCGTTTGCTGATCATGATTCTTCAGATGTCGATCATCGGTATCATTGCCATTGGGGTGACTCAGGTCATTATCACCGGCGGCATTGATCTTTCATCAGGGTCCGTGCTCGCTCTAACGGCAATGGTCACTGCGAGTTTCGCTCAGCAGTCGGATTATCTTCGTGCTGTTTACCCGGCACTCACCGATCTGCCATGGGTATTGCCGTTGCTGGCCGGGCTTTTGATTGGCGCCTTGGCAGGCCTGATTAATGGTGCCTTGATCGCTTTTGCCATGATACCGCCCTTCATTGCGACCCTGGGCATGATGGTCAGCGCGCGCGGCATGGCTCGCGCTTATACAGATGGCCAGCCCGTGAGCATGCTAACAGATCAGTTCACCTGGATCGGCTCTGGCGCCAATCCGGTTATTATTTTCCTGGCAGTGGCTGTGCTCTTCCATATCGCCCTCAAGTATACGCGCTACGGCAAGTACACCTACGCCATTGGCGCCAACCCTCAAGCGGCGCGTGTCTCCGGCATTAATGTACGTCGTCACTTGATCATGGTGTACGCCATTGCGGGCCTACTCGCTGGCTTGGCAGGTGTTGTGGCTTCTGCGCGCGCCGGCACCGGTCAGGCGGGCATGGGGCTAATGTATGAGCTTGACGCTATCGCCGCCGCCGTCATCGGTGGGACAAGTTTGGCAGGGGGCGTTGGCCGTATTGCCGGTACCGTGATCGGGGCACTTATTCTTGGTGTCATGCTGAGCGGCTTCACCTTTCTGGGGGTCGACGCTTACTACCAGGATATTGTCAAAGGCATCATTATCGTGACTGCGGTTGTCGTCGACCAGTATCGCCAGCGTCGTCGTTTAAAAGCCGCTTGATCCGTTAACCAGCGAAACATCCATACACTTAACACGATTGGAGAAACGATGTCATCGCTACTCGTTCGCCCCACCGCCCCTGACGAACAGGGTACTATCATCGACGTAACTCCGGCCTCAGCGGGCTGGGAACACGTTGGCTTTCGGGTCCACACGCTTGCCAAGGGGGCACGAATTGAAGCCAGCACAGGTGACCAGGAGGTCTGCTTGGTACTGCTAACCGGGCGTGCCAATGTCGTCAGCGGCGAGCACCACTTTGAAGATATCGGCGAGCGGATGGATATCTTTGAACAGATTCCACCCTACGCCGTTTATTTGCCCAATGGCGCAAACTACCAGGTAGAAGCCACTACCGACCTGGAGCTTGCGGTATGTGCAGCCCCCGGGCAGGGCAACCATGCACCGCGCTTGATCGCTCCGGATAGCATCAAAAAAAGCACCCGTGGGCAGGGCAGCAACGTTCGTCATGTGCACGATATTTTGCCGGAAAACGAACCCGCTGATAGCCTACTGGTGGTGGAGGTGTTTACGCCTGAGGGTAACTGGTCGAGCTATCCGCCACACAAACACGATGTGGATAACTTGCCTCACGAATCATTATTGGAAGAGACTTACTATCACCGCATCAATCCTTCCCAGGGCTTTGCCTTTCAGCGTGTGTATACCGACGACCGCTCGCTTGATGAAACCATGGCCGTGGAAAACGGCTGCTGTGTGCTGGTACCCAAAGGCTATCATCCAGTGGGCGCGCCTCATGGCTACTCGCTCTACTATTTGAACGTGATGGCAGGGCCTAAACGCGCCTGGCAATTTCACAATGACCCCGACCATGAGTGGTTGATTAACCGCTAAATCGGCCTGCTCTGTGCCTGGCAACGCTCACCAGATGCTATCCTTCCATGCCCCGCCTGCGCGGGGTTTTCACGTTAAGCGTTTCAACTTCGGGCTTTTTAGGAATTGCCATGCTGCCGGACTACTCCATTATCGCTTGGCTATTGATTGGATTTTCGGTGTATCTGACGGGCGTCTCAAAAGGCGGCTTTGCTGGTGGTTTTGGCACGCTTTCGGTGCCGCTGATGGCACTGGTGATTAGTCCCACGCAGGCCGCAGGCCTATTGCTGCCGCTACTGCTGGTAATGGACGTATTGGCAGTGAAAGCATGGTGGGGCAAGCATGACATGGCCGAAGTATGGCGATTTTTGCCAGGGCTCTTCGTCGGTGTTGCGGTGGGCACGCTGCTCTTTGGCAGCCTGAGCGAACAGGGCGTTCGCTTGGTATTGGGTGCGATCTCAGTGGTGTTTGCTGCGTATATGCTGTTAAAGCCATTGGCCGCCAAGCCTATTTCAACGCGTTGGGCGCTGCCTGCCGCCAGCGTGTGTGGCTTCACAAGCTTTATTGCCCATGCAGGCGCCCCACCACTCAATCTTTACCTACTGCCTCGAAAACTGCCTAAAGAGACCTTTATCGCCACCTGCGTTGTCACCTTTACAGCGGTTAACGTGATTAAACTGGGCCCGTACCTGTGGCTTGGTGAAATCAATATGACCAGCGCCTGGGCATCGCTACTCTTGGTGCCGGTCGCTTGGGTAGGCGTGCGCAGCGGCCTTTGGCTACAAAGCCGGGTTAATGAGCAGTTGTTTTATCGCTTGGTCATACTGGCCATGTTCCTGGTGGGTGTTAATTTGATTTGGCAGGCGTTGGCGCCTTAAGAGGTGAACGTCTCCCCATACAATTGTTTGCGTAGGGTGTCTTTACAACTGACAACCTGGTAGCGGCCAGGTTCGCCAGTCAAGCCTCTGCCACCCTTCAAGGCTCGCGACCTCAGCCAGCACAGGGTCGGGATTAACCACCACGGGGCAATCGACATATTGCAGAAGCGGTAAATCGTTGCGGGAGTCTGAGTAGAACATAGTGTGGCTGGGGGTAATCTGGTGCTCCGTTAGCCACTACTGCAAACGCAACACTTTACCGCCGCGGTAAGAGAAAATGCCCTCACTCTCGCCGGTATAACGCGCTTTTTCTGCCTCTTTATCAATGCTTAGGTCCACCGCCAGCACGTGGGCGATACCCAGCATGTTGGCAATGGGCGCGACCAGGTGACGCGACGAGGCAGAAATCAACACTAACGTATCGCCCGCCTGACGATGAGCCGCCAGGCAGGCCAAGGCTTGAGCGAATATACGCGGCTGAATATGCGTCGCAACAAAACGCTCTACTTCTTTTTCGACGTCAGTCACGAGCCTGTTCTTAAGCGGCGCCAGCGTCATCGTCAGGTACTCTTCCAGCTTTAGTTGACCCGCATGATAAGCCTGCTGCATCTGCTCAGCCCGGGCGAGAAAGGTCTCGGCGTTGCTGATCCAACCCTGCTCGAACATCCATAAATTCCAGCGGTCGCTACAATCTCCATCCAAGAGAGTATCATCAAGGTCAAACAAGGCCAGCCGCATAAAGCACTCCTATCGTCGCGGATTGACGGCGCGTAGGATATGCCACGAATCATGGCAAAAAGATGACAACCGCAAGCCATTCGTTGTTACTCACCCGCTGTACAAGCGCTGTTCATTGCATCAGCATGGAAGACGTCGACGCCTGCGGGGTATATGATTGACGAAAGTACTGACAGCCGCTGCCCGCTACGCTGACAACACACAAGGAGATTATCCCATGACGGGCCCTTTAGTATCAGTCGATACGCTCTACATAACACTGACTGATGAACTGCCAGCGTTTTTGAGCCAATCACTTTTACAGTGCAAGAGCCTACCAACGCTACCGTCTGTAGCGCTTAAGGTACTTGATATAGCCCGTTCATCAAGTTCAACCTTGAGTGATTACGCCAAAGCGATTGAACACGATCCAGCGTTAACACTGCGCCTCATTGCGCTCGCTAATAGCGCCTATTACACGCGTTCAGCGCCACCTATTCAAACCTGTATTGAAGCCATGCAGCGTCTTGGTATAAACGCAACGCTGCCCGTTATATTAGGGTTTAGTTTGTTTCAAGAAGCGCCTAATCGTCATCAGGCTTGGCAACGCACCATCACTGCTGCCCTGGTAGCCCGCTATTTGGCTGAGCAGCTATGTCCTGACGAAAGTGGCAGCGTATTTACACAGGCGCTACTACAGGATATTGGCATATTAGCGTTACAGGCAGCCTACCCTGAAGAAGCCGACAGGCTCTATACCGATACTTCCTTATCACATGCTGAAATAACGCAAGCAGAGCAACGCTGCTTTGGCTGCGACCATACACTGGTTGGCGCTTGGCTAGCCTCTAAATGGGGAATGTCCAATCACGCGGCAATGGCTATACGCCAAAGCCATGAAAGCTTTTTAGTCAGTGATAAAGCACTCCTTTGCCTTCGCTTGTCAGGGCCCATTGCCGATGCCTGGCTATCTAATAATCCAGCGTCTCAACTGGCAGCCTTGTTATATCAACTCAAGACCGTTAGCTATGCCGACACGCTGCAGCTAGACGAAGTGCTTTATAATGTTCAACATCAGGCTAACCTGATTGCCAATGTGATGAACATGAATACGCCCATAGAGGTCGATAGCACGGCCCTGTTGGCGGAAGCTCATCAACTGCTCTTTCAGCACACGCTGACACTTGGCTCTCAACTAGAAGCCCAAAAACAAGCGTTAATCTCATTGCGCTACCCCAATGACAACACCAGTCCCAAAGAGCGTATCCGACGGGATGCTTCTCTTGATGCCAAGCGATCAGGGCTAGTACGCAAGCATAAAAAATAGATAAACCGCATTTTGACCCATGCTAAAAAAACAGGCCGTGATTAAGCGACCTGTTTTTTAAGTATATTGTTATTTTCACCCTTATCTTTTCTCGTCGACGAAACATTTCAAATAAACAGCAATAAAATAAAGCATTAGATATCAGCGATCGATAAAAGTGGGCCTAATTGAAGTTGATTTTAACCGCTACGTGATCATAAAAGTGTATTCATAAAGAAGCAGCGGCTCGCGCGGCCTGATCATAAAGACCTGACATGGCGCGCAAAATACCTGCCACGCGGCTGATTTCGGCCCGTTCAATTCCCATGGAAGCGAGTGAGTCAATCAAGCATGTTTCTCGTATTTCAGCATAACGGCTACACACACCGCCTCCTTGTTCAGTTGTACTGAAATACGTCTCTTTACCCTGCTTTTCGCCTATCACCAAGCCAAGTTTGGTTAGCTTTTTAAGCGCGTAAGTAACGGTATGCGTATCTTCCACGTTAAGTACCAGGCAGATATCAGATTGGCGCTTGGCTCTCCCTCGATGGTTCACCCGATGCAACACCAGGACATCCAGAGCGCTCAATTCAGGGTATCCGGTCGCCGCCATGCAACGCACCATCCAACGATTAAACGCATGGCTCGAAATAATAACGCCAAATTCAAATTCCGAGAGTTCGTGAGCCTTATGAGATAAGTGCTCCGAAGAGACGATCGGCTCTCGACTACTGACTACTGTCTGGCTTGATTCTGTCATCGCTAACATATCCATTGTCTTTGTTCGTAAACATATATTTACGCTGCTTGATCGCTCGCTAGGGAACCATACTCTACGTAGTTTCGGATGTTTGGCAACTTGTTATCAATGCCGGGGTTGCTTACAGAATAGGAAAGGGATAAACACTGCACGATTGACACGCAGACATCTTACGGATAATTTCTATATAAATTACATAAAAAATACAGGTAAACACTCTGTGCCATCACAACCGCCCTACCCGCTGCTATCCGTTAATTCGTTAGATATCGCCTTCGGCTCAAACCGAGTCGTCAAGAACCTATCTTTCGATCTCTACCCCGGTCAAACGCTTGCGATCGTAGGAGAGTCCGGGTCAGGTAAATCCATGACCTCACTGGCTATCATGGGTCTGGTTCACTATCTCAATGCCACCATTGCCAACGGCAGTATTCTTTTTCAAAAAAACGTCGATAGCACACCTGTCGACCTGACCCAGTTATCTGATCGCCAGATGCGCAAGATCCGTGGGAAGGATATTTCCATGATCTTTCAAGAGCCGATGACATCGCTTAATCCGGTTTACACGATTGGTGATCAAATCACCGAAGTTTTGCTACTTCACGGTGATTACACGCGAGCATCAGCACAAGAAGAAGCACTGCGACTATTACGCTTAGTGCGATTGGCCGATGCCGAGTCCTTGCTAAAGCGCTACCCCCACCAACTATCTGGCGGCATGCGGCAACGCGTTATGATTGCAATGGCACTCGCTTGTAAGCCCAAGGTACTGGTCGCCGATGAACCGACGACAGCACTGGATGTCACGATCCAAGCACAAATTCTAACGATTATTCGCGACCTGCAAAAAGAACTGGGCATGGCAGTGATTTTCATCACCCATGACATGGGCGTGGTCGCTGAAATTGCCGATCATGTAGTTGTCATGCGTGATGGAGAAAAGGTTGAAGAAGCGGATGTTGAACCTCTTTTTAAGCATCCTCAAGAAGCCTACACCCGCGCCCTTCTAGCGGCTGTGCCTACGCTGGGCAGCATGAAAGGACAAGCGCTCCCGTGCGCTGACCCACTCGTTATCTTTGACGGCACAGAGATCGTTACCCACGGTGAACCTACCGTTCAGGATACGGTTCGTGTTCAGGAGGAACCGATAGTACGCGTCGAAAATCTGGTAACGCGCTTCGATATCAATAAGGGCTTTTTTGGAGGCGTTAGCCATCGCGTCCATGCCGTAGAGAACGTTAGCTTCGCTATCTCTCCAGGCGAAACACTGGCGCTGGTAGGTGAGTCTGGCTCAGGAAAGTCGACCATTGGCCGCACTATCCAGCAGTTACAAAAGAGCAACAGTGGTGACATTATTTTCTCTGGGAAGCCTGTCTCACAGATGTCCCGCAGCGAGAAAATGACGCTTCGTCAGCAAGTGCAGTATATTTTCCAAGACCCCTTTGCATCGCTAGATCCGCGCAAAACGGCAGGCTTCTCCATTGCTGAACCCATCCACACCCACTATTTAATAAGTGATAGCAAACGTATTAAGCAACGGGTGAGTGAGCTTCTCGAACGGGTTGGCCTTAAGCCAGAGCATGCCAAGCGCTATCCGCATGAGTTTTCCGGCGGCCAGCGCCAGCGCATCTGTATCGCTAGGGCGCTAGCGTCTAAACCCAAGCTTATTATTGCCGATGAAGCGCTCTCAGCACTGGACGTCTCTATCCAGGCACAAATTATTCATCTCATGATGCAACTACAGCGTGAAGAGGGGTTGGCATATCTCTTTATCAGCCATGATATGGCCGTAGTAGAAAAGATGAGTCATCGCGTTGCCGTACTACACCTGGGCCAAATTGTTGAAATGGGGTCACGCCAACAGGTGTTTGACTCCCCCAAGCATACTTATACCCAAAAATTACTTTCTGCCGTCCCGGTAGCGGATCCACTTCACCACCGTAAGCATCTATTATTGGAGGGTGATATCCCAAGTCCCATCCGTAAAGTAGGCGACGAGCCCGCCATTTACCCGTTGGATGAAGTAGCGGCAGGACATTTTGTGTCGCGTAGCGGCACGTCGTCCCGCCTGTAATTGCTCGTTTTGTTAACACAAATAACAAGCCCTTGGAGAATGATACTAATGAAAAAGACAAAACTGTTCCAAGCATGCACCCTGGCTGCTGCCATGGCTGCTGCAAGCACCAGCTACGCGGGCTCAATCACTATAGCCTCACCGCAGGATCCGGGCAGTTGGGATCCGATTGACACCTTTTTGGTGAACTGGGCCTCAGTGGCCACTAACATCTTCGATGGTCTGACCTACCGAGGCCCCGACCTTGAGTTAGTACCAGGCTTGGCCACCAGTTGGGAAGAGCTGGATGATGGTAAGCGCATCCGCTTTACGCTGCGTGAAGGCGTGGTCTTCCATAATGATGAACCGTTCAATGCTGAATCGGTTAAGTTCACCTTCGACCGTCTGCTCGGAGAAGAGGGCTCACGCGGGCCACAACGCTCTAACTACACGGCTATTTCTCATGTAGAGATCATTGACGACTATACCGTTGATTTCTTCTTATATAATGCGGATCCCGTGCTGCTCACCAAGTTGGCCGGGTATGGCGCGATGATCGTACCGCCTGGCTATATTGAAGAGCATGGTGACGACCACTTTAATACTCATCCTGTCGGTACCGGTCCTTTTAAATTAGTCGACTACACACCACGCTCTGATGTGAAGCTGGAAGCGTTTGCGGATCACTGGGGTGGCGCACCCAAGCTCGACAGTGTGACTTACCGTTTTATCTCTGAGCCTTCCACTGCCGTTGCCGAGCTACAGTCCGGCCGAGTCGACTTGGTACTACCGCCCACTATTCCGATCGGCATGATCGAATCCATCAATAATCATCCTAATGCGGAGATTGTCAGCGTCGCTTCTCCTACGGTAGAAGCTCTGCGTTTTAATACCCAGTCAGGCATTACCGCCGATGAGCGAGTACGTCAGGCGATTATCATGGCGGTTGACCGTCAGGCGATCGTCGACGCCGTACTCGCAGGTGAAGGCAATGTTATCGCCAGCTTCCAAGGCAGCCAGTCGTTTGGCTTTGATCCCTCGCTTGACCCCTACCCCTTCGATCCGCAGCGCGCCCAGCAACTGCTCGCCGAAGCGGGTGTTGAACCTGGCACCTCACTGCAGATTGATGTACGCGGAAACGACTCTACCTTTTCCGAAGTCGCTCAAGTAGTAGCTTCCTACCTGCAAGGCGTTGGGCTTAATGTCTCTATCCAACCTTACGAAACCAACGTATTGCTTAATGACATTATTCCAGCGGGACGTACCGGCGCAATGTTCCAGCAAAAGTGGGGAGGCTGGACGTTTGACTTCGATAACACTGCGTATTTGATGTACCACACTGGCGAACGTTGGAACCCCTACGACAGCGATGCCCAGTTGGATGAGATGCTGAACACTCAACGCGGCATTACTAACCGCGAAGAGCGCGAAACCCTGCTTCAGTTCATCGCACGTTATACCAAAGAGCGTGCCTTGGAGATGCCTCTGTATAGCCAAAATGCGCTGTACGGCGTGGGTAGCCGTGTGACGAACTTTGAGCCAGCCCCTGACAACCGGATACGTCTCACTAACGTCGACGTCAGCGAGTAAGCCTAATTCGCCGTCGTCCTTGTGGGCGGCGGTGCCTATTTTGAGTGGGGAGGCCACGTGGCCAAGTTTCTTTTCTACCGACTGCTACAGGCGCTGTTTGTGCTTGTAGCCGTCACGTTGATCGTGTCGTTTGCGATTCGCCTCACCGGCGACCCGGCCGTTATGCTCGCCCAAGGTGCAGGCAGCATTACCGAAGCAGACCTGGAGCGTATTCGCGAGGCTCTTGGACTCAACCAACCGTTTTTAGTGCAGTACCTGGAATTTTTAAAAGGTTTGTTTACAGGTGACATGGGACGCAGCTTTATGGGCGGCACATCCGTAAGCGAGCTGATTAGCCGCGCCCTACCAGCCACCCTGGCGCTGGCCTTTGCATCCCTTTTCATCTCAATTGCGCTGTCGATTCCTTTAGGAGTAAAGGCCGCTGTTTCACGCGGTAAATGGCCCGATCAGGTCATTCGGATTGTTTCGCTGGTGGGGCTCTCCTTCCCCAACTTTTGGCTAGCTATCATGCTGGTATTAGTGTTCTCCATTACCTTTAATCTGCTGCCCCCCAGCGGTATGGAGGGCTGGCAGAGTTTCATTATGCCGGCGGCGACCATGGGCATTATTCTTACCGCAACCAACGTGCGTCTGGTCAGAACAACCATGCTGGAAACCCTACGCTCTCAGTACATCATGGTGGCGCGTGCTAAAGGCCTATCCAATTCTGTAGTGCTCTATAAGCACGCACTGCGCAACTGCTCTATTCCATTGATTACCTACTTCGGCCTGCAATTCGGCGGCCTACTGGGCGGTATTGTTGTGGTTGAGCGTGTTTTCAACTGGCCTGGGCTGGGTACGCTGGCCTTTGATGCTGTTGCTGCCCGCGACTACCCCGTACTGCAGGGCGTTATCACCGTCCTCTCGCTGATGATTATCTCAATCAACCTGCTGGTCGATATCGCCTATGGCTTTGTTGATCCCCGCGTGCGCAAGAGCTAGGTATCATTATGTCGGCAAACTCTCTGGATCTAAGACATTTTAAAAGTATTGAATTTATCATGGGCGCCCTGTTGGTGGGCGGCATCACCTTGGCCGTTCTGCTATCAGGCTGGCTATTTCCAGACGGCGGCAGCGGTATCAATCTCGCCATGCGCCTCACGCCTCCCTTGGTCGACGGTAGCTTTCCGTTAGGTACTGACCCACTGGGACGCGATGTATTAGCACGCGTGGTCATCGGTGGTGAAATATCGCTTAAGGTCGGCTTTTACTCCGCGTTAGGTGCTGTAGTGCTGGGTATTATTATGGGGCTTTTATCGGGCTATTATGGCGGCATTGTCGATATGCTCGTGATGCGCTTTGCCGATGTGCAGCTTGCGCTGCCCTTTATTCTGCTCGCCATTACGTTCATCGCCGTCATCGGTGGTGGGCTGACCAACATGATCATTCTGCTCATCATCTCACAGTGGGTGCAGTACGCTCGTTTGGTACGCGGCTCGGTGCTATCACTTAAAGATCGCGAATTTATTCTCTCGGCACAGGCCATTGGTGTGCGTGACTGGCGAATTCTCTTTCAGCACTTGCTGCCGAACTTGCTTGGCCCGGTTGTTGTACTGATGACACTTAACGTCGCCAACAACATTCTTCTGGAGAGCAGCCTAACCTTCCTGGGCTTGGGAGTTGACCCCGTTATTCCTAGCTGGGGTGGCATGCTGGCAGAGGGCCGTACTTATCTGCAAACCGCGTGGTGGGTCAGCGTATTTCCTGGTGTGGCGATTTTGCTCACCGTGCTGGGTCTCAATCTATTGGGAGACTGGCTACGCGATACCCTTGATCCTACTGGGCGGACATCACGATGATCACATTACTGGAGACTTCGTTTGAGCGCAGCGTAGATGCCATCGTTTCACAATACCAGACAGTGCTGTCGTCTGGCGATACGCTTAACGCTTGGGTATTTGATGACCTCGCCGCACGTCAGCAGGCTGAGCAAACACTTGCACAACATGGCATTAAGGCGCACTTCTACAGCGCCTATAAGCCCTTGGTGCACTATGTTATTGAGGTACTGCCCGAGCGGTCGCTACGGGCTATTCATATCCGCTACCCAGCACCTTTGGAAACGCCCCAGCGTTTTTTGTTGGAAGCCTACCCGCTGGCAGGACTGCTTGATGCCAACGTAGCACTCAGCTGGGAACCCGTAGCATGTGACACGCAAACCCGACGTTACCACTACGAACTGACACTTACCGATAGCGATGGCGCACAAGAGCAGGTCCGTGTCGCGGCCCCTAACCGCCACCATCTGGACCACATCAATACCTGGCAACTCTCTCCTTGCGGCTGGGTCGAGTGGAGCACTGGCGATGGCAACACCGAAAGCGCTTTTTACGCCTGTGATTACGCCAAGCTGTTTGAGGCGGCGATAGAAGCTGTCACCCGAACTGATTGGCCCACCGAGCAGCCGTACTTTGAAGAGCTAAATATCAGCGTTACGCTGCCAAGCCAGGATACATGCTTACCCTTTGGGCTAGAGCACATCAGCTTGGCCGAGGCCCTGCATGAAGAATTATACTTTTCGCTTTTGGAGTATTATCAGCACCTTGCAGGCTTACCGCTCGGCGATCGTTCGATTCAGCCAGGCCAAATTGTGCCTGAAATCAAGACTCGCCCGGACGCATCTCCTTCCCTGAACATTACCCTGCGTCCGCTGAATACCACAGAGGCACCCGCCAAGGCAGAGGTTGAGCTCGATACGGCCTCCCACCCGCTGAGCGTTGGCCAAATCAGCACGCAGTTGGAGGCATTAGGCGGCGAAGCAATCCACACTAAAAGCCGCAGCGGACGACAACTCTCCGCACGCTACCGTCCAGGCAGCGATCGTGCCGTGATGATTAGCGCAGCGCAGCACGCCAATGAGCCGTCTGGTATCGTTGGCGCACTTCGGGCCGGGCGCGACTTGGCGCAGCAGGCTGAGGCACACTTTGTACTTTCACCCCTTGAGAATCCTGATGGCTATCGCCTGCAACAGCGCTTGGTCGCCGAGCAGCCGACCCATATGCATCACGCTGCACGCTATACCGCATTTGGCAACGACCTCCAGGCACAGCCCGCCAACGGCGAGTTTGAGCTAGCTATCCGCGAGCGTGCCAAAGCATTAAGTGATGCTTACCTACACATTAACCTGCACGGCTATCCCGCCCACGAGTGGACTCGTCCATTGACCGGCTACGTGCCGCGTAACTTTGAGCTATGGTCCATTCCGAAGGGGTTCTTCCTGGTCATTCGCTATCATCAAGAGTGGGAAACTCAAGCCAACGCATTGCTTGAGAGCGTAACCGCTCACTTGGCAAACGTGCCGGGTCTTGTCGCCTATAACCAGCGACAGATTAAAGCGTTTGAAGCCCATGCTGGCCGTCTGGAGTTTTCCTCGCGTCACCACATTCCTTATTTACTGACACGTGATGATCAGCAGTTAACCCCTTTGCAACTGATTACCGAGTATCCGGACGAAACGATTTATGGCGACGACTTCGTAATGGCACATCAAGTGCAATACGAAACTATTTTAAGCGCTTATCAGTGCTACCAAACGATGGCCCTGCCCAACACGCCATGCTGATCGACCGCTCACCAGGAGAGTCAATAATGACCGATAAAAAGCTCCCCGCGCTCAACTGCGACATGGGTGAAAGCTTCGGTAACTGGACGCTTGGGCTGGACGCTGAGGTCATGCCTTTTGTTGACTGCGCCAATATCGCCTGTGGCTACCACGCCTCCGATCCTCACGTCATGCGTCGTACCGTGGCACTGGCTGTTCAGCATGGGGTACAGATCGGCGCTCACCCAGGCTATCCGGATTTAATCGGCTTTGGGCGGCGCTCCCTGGCCTGCTCGGCGGCTGAAGTCGAAGATATGATTCTTTATCAGGCGGGCGCGCTTGCCGGTATTTGCCGCGCCGAGGGTAGCGAACTTAGCTATATCAAGCCGCACGGCGCCATGTATAACGATATGGCTGCCAACCTTGAGCTGCTGGAAGGCGCGATGCGTGCCGTTCGAGCGTTTGATGCAAGCCTTCCGCTGATGGTAATGGCCACCGCCAATACCGAGCCGCATCGCGAACTGGCTGCTAAAATGGGCATCACGCTCTGGTTTGAGGCCTTTGCTGACCGCGCCTATGAGCCCAACGGCCACTTGGCATCGCGTCGCTTGGCGGGTGCCGTTCACCACGACCAATCGACTATCGTGGCCCAGGCCATTGCGCTGGCCAAGGGCGACGCCCTGACCGCCCGCGACGGCTCAGCGCTGCGACTTCCTTGCGACACGCTCTGTGTTCATGGTGACAACCCTGAGTCGATTGCCGCCGTACGTGCGATCCGTGAAGCTTTCAAGGTGTTGGAGTCCGCGTGAAACTGCGTCTTGAAACTGCTGCCATGGACGCCCTCACGGTGCGTCTTTTTGATGAGATCAATGAGCGCAATATGGGCTGGATCATGGCCGCAGACACTGCCCTGCGCCACGCCTTTAGCGATGCGCTGATCGATCTTATTCCTTCTTATACGACCCTGCTCGTTCACTACGACTGCCAACGCATGACCTTCGTTGAGGCAACGTCACGCATCCGCGAGGCTCTCAAGGGTCTTCAGCCTGCCGATACACAGCAGGGTCAACTGCATGAAATCCCGGTGTGGTACGACGCAAGCGTGGGGCCTGAACTACCGGCAGTGGCCCAAGGCGCCGGGTTAAGTATTGAGCAGTTGATTGCGCGCCATTGCGGTCACGACTACTGCGTTTTTGCGCTTGGTTTTGCGCCGGGTTATGGCTTTATGGGGCTGGTGGATGAAGACCTGGCCACTCCTCGCCTGAAAACCCCACGATGCCGGGTGACAGCCGGGAGCGTAGGCATCGCCGAGCGCCAAACGGCGATTTACCCGCTGCTTTCGCCTGGCGGCTGGAATATTCTCGGCCGCACGGCGGTGCCGCTTTTTGAGTACGCAAAACGTGGCGAACCACTGTTGCGACCCGGCGATAAGGTACGCTTCAAGGCCATCTCTCAAGCCGAATTTGAAGCTGCCGGAGGTGATACAACCCCGCTGGAGGAGCGCGCATGAGCCAGGCCAGCATCACCGTAAAGCAGGCAGGTCCCCTTGCGCTTATTCAGGATGCCGGGCGCTTCGGCGTCGGCCACCTGGGCGTTACCCAAAGCGGCGCCGCCGACTGGATCTCGTTTCGCTGGGCCAACTGGCTGCTGGGCAATCCACTTGAGAGCGCCGCGCTAGAGATTGTGATGGGCGGCAACCTGACATTGGAAACCGACGCAAGCGTGTGCCTAGCGTTGGCCGGGGCCGACCTTGAGGCGCGCCTTGATGATAAGCCGCTGGCGGTTAACGCGCCCTTCACCTTACGCCCGGGGCAAGCACTCACTTTTCGCCAGCCACGTGCCGGGCTACGTGCCTACCTCGCCTTTCCCGGTGGGCTTGAGGCGCCAGTGGTATTGGGTAGCCGCGCCTGCACGACCCGTGAGCAGCTTGGCGGGCTTTATGAGAATGGCAAACCCTTACAGCTCAACGACCGCCTGTACTGGCAGGGCGCGTCAGTGACGCCACGCCGGCTTCCAGCAAGCACTCAACTGCCTATCCCTAACGGTCGCTGTCTGCTGCCAATGGTATTAGGTGCCCAGGCGGCCCACTTTGCGGGCCGCAGCCTCTATCAATTATTTAATCAACCCTGGCGCGTTGATCAGCGCGCTGACCGGATGGGCATTCGACTTACTGGGCAAGCGCTTGAAAGTAATGTAAGCGGGGTAATCTCAGAGGGCATTCCGCTGGGAGCTGTACAGGTGCCGCCCGATGGCCAGCCAATCATTTTGATGAATGATCGCCAGACCATTGGTGGCTACCCACGCATGGGCGCGATTACCCCCAGCGCCTGTGCCCTGCTCTCCCAGTGCCTGCCCGGCACCGAGGTGTGGCTACAGCCGGTTAGCGCTACTCAGGCTCAGGTGAGCCATCGCCTGCAGTTGGCAGAATGGCGTTAATTACCGGGCTTATACCGAGGGCGCGTCAACCTTCACACGCTTGTTGCGCCCCAGCACTTCCGTTACGGCCTCAAGGAAAGCATCCCTTGAAGCGGCATGAGGTGTGGTGGTGAGGCTTACGCTAACAAAAAGCGCCGCCGCTACCACGATGCCCCAAATACCGGCCGGCAAACCCAGCAGCGAATTACCGGTGGCATACATCACCAGCACGAACACACTGGTCCCCACGATACTTGCCAACGCCCCCGCCGCAGTGCCTCGCTTCCAGTAAAAAGCACCGATAATCGCGGGCACCATGGCGACCAGACCAGATGAAGCTGCCACGGAAAGCACAGCAATCAAGTCCAGTTGCAGCTCAGCAAACCCAAGCGCCAGCAGGGCAATAACCGGCACAACGATCTTTCCCACCAGTAGTTGGCGCTGTTCATTTACGCCTGGCTTGGCGTTGGCGTAGACATCCCGAGAGAACATGGCGGCCAGAGTTAACATGATTGAATCAATCGTTGAGACCGCTGCCGCCATAATACCCACCATCACGATCACTCCCAGCACGGGGGGTACAAAGCCAGAGGCCAGCAGTGTGGGTGTAGCGAGATCAGCCCGCGCAAGATCAGGAAACGCTGCCAATGCCGAGAACCCCCACAGCACGGACACCAGCGTATAGATAAAGCCAAACACCAAAAAGCCAATCAGCATTTGGCGCATGGCGCGCAACGATGCCGGCATAAACAGACGTTGGCTGACCTGTGGGTTGGAAAGGCTAAAAAAGAACCAGGGAATACTCAGCCCCAAAAAGGTCACCAGGCTAAAAAGCCCCGTGCCAGGAACAGTGAGGGCCGCAGGATGCTCCGCCTCAAGCGTGCCAAACAGGCCGCTGAAACCACCCAGCCCCTGGATCACCAGCAATGCGACCAGCGTTGAGGCAACAATCATCATCAGCGCCTGTAACGAGTCGGTCCACATCACCGAACGAATACCGGCAATATAGGAAAAGAAAACGGCGATTAACGTCGCCATTACCACCCCGGTGGTAAACGTGATGGCGCCATCCGTCATGCCTTCCAGCAGATATCCCACGCCGGCCAGTTGCACAGCAGAGTAAGGGATCAGAAAGATACAGCTGGTGATAGCAACGGCCATGGCGACAGGCTTACTGTTATAACGATGTCCCAGCATCTCGCTGGGAGTAACAAAACCAAATTTTTTGCCGACAGCCCAAAAACGCGGACCGAAAATAGCCACCAAAGAAACACCCGCAAAGTAGATAATTTCAAAGCCCAGCGCACCGACGCCGCCAGCATAGGTAAGCCCGGCCAGACCCACCATCATAAAAGCACTATAGGTGGTTGCGCTGTAGCTTAGCGCCGAGACAAACCCATTCATCTGCCGGTTACCCAGAAAATAGCCCGACATACTGTTCGCAGCCCCCTGCCGCGAGAGAACTGCAATCCCGACCGCTACCAGTAGATAAAGGGCAATAGCCCCCCAGATCATCGCCTCAGTCACGATCGTGTTCCTTAAAATCCTGGGTAATAAAGATATTAAGTGCAATCACCACGAGTCCAGCGCAAGTCCAGAAAAGAAAGCTGCCGTACCAAGCGGCGGTATTTGTCAGAAGGGTGTAAGGCACTACGCAGCTGAGCAGCACCACTAGCCAAACGGCCACTATCCACTTGCCTCGTTTCACGGTTCACCTTGGGTTGTCAAAGCTGGGAGAAGGCGTATGCAGTGCCACTATGGTTTCTAAACCACACCAACGCGCTGCCCGGGTTTGCCAGAGTAGCGATTTGCCTGCGTCTTGTGTACGTCTACTGAAGATTAATTGCATCGCTAATGCTTTCTCAGGCAATAAAAAAGCCCGCATCTTTCGATGCGGGCAAGACTGGGTACACCAATAACAGTGACTGCTCACGCGCCCCTTATGGGGCGCGTGGCATTACGCTAAATCAAACCGATCAGCGTTCATCACTTTTGTCCAAGCGGCAATAAAGTCGCTGACAAACTTCTCGACGTAATCATCCTGAGCGTAGATTTCGGCATAGGCGCGCAGAATCGAGTTGGAGCCAAACACCAGATCAACGCGGCTGGCTGTCCACTTCACTTGACCCGTTTGACGATCACGAATCTCATAATGGTCGCCCGCCGGATGCCAGGTATTGGTCATATCCACCAGGTTCACGAAGAAATCGTTAGTCAATGCGCCTTCGCGCTCGGTGAACACGCCATGTTGGGTGCCTGCGTGGTTGGTGCCTAATACGCGCATGCCGCCGATCAGTACGGTCATTTCAGCAGCCGTTAGGCCGAGCAGCTGCGTGCGGTCCAGCAGCATCTCTTCGGGGCTGACCACGTAGGCGTCTTTCTGCCAGTTGCGGAAGCCATCCGCCAAAGGCTCAAGCGCCTCAAACGACTCGGCATCGGTCATTTCATCCGTTGCATCACCACGGCCGGGGGCAAAGGGCACCGTAGCGCGTAAGCCAGCGGCTTTTATTGCCTGTTCGATACCTACGTTACCCGCCAGTACGATGGTATCAGCAAGGCTTGCGCCGCTTTCCTGGGCAATGGGTTCAAGCACTGCCAGCACGCGGGCCAAGCGCTCGGGCTCATTACCTTCCCACTGGTTTTGCGGTGCCAGGCGGATACGTGCGCCGTTGGCGCCACCGCGCATGTCAGAGCCACGATAAGTGCGTGCGCTGTCCCAGGCGGTGTTAACCATGTCGCTGATACTCAAACCGCTAGCGGCGATACGCGCTTTCAGGGCGTCAACGTCGTAATCGGCCGGCCCAGCGGGCACCGGGTCTTGCCAGATCAGGTCTTCTTGAGGCACATCTGGGCCTGCGTAGCGCACTTTCGGACCCATGTCACGGTGGGTCAGCTTGAACCAGGCGCGGGCGAAGACATCATCAAAGTACGCCGGATCCGCCATGAAGCGCTGGCAGATCTCGTTGTAAATTGGGTCGACCTTCATGGCCATATCGGCATCGGTCATGATCGGCATGCAGCGGATGGAAGGATCTTCCACGTCTACCGGCATGTCCTCTTCCTTAATGTCGACAGGCTCCCACTGCCAAGCCCCGGCGGGGGATTTCTTCAACTCCCATTCGTGACCAAACAGCATCTCGAAGTAGCCCATGTCCCACTGCGTCGGGTTCTTGGTCCAGGCGCCCTCAATACCGCTTACCAAGGTGTCACGGCCAATGCCACGGCCCTTGGTTTTCATCCAGCCAAGACCCTGAAGCTCAGGCCCAGCCGCTTCGGGCTCCGGGCTTAGATCGCTGGGCGTGCCGTTACCATGGCACTTGCCGATAGTGTGGCCACCCGCCGTCAGGGCCACTGTCTCTTCATCATTCATCGCCATGCGTTTGAAGGTTTCACGCACCTGGGCGGCCGTCTTGAATGGGTCAGGCTGGCCGTTCACGCCTTCCGGGTTCACGTAGATCAGGCCCATCTGCACGGCGGCCAGCGGGTTATGCATGGTGTCGGGCTTTGCCACGTCGCCATAGCGGCCGTCGGACGGTGCCAGCCACTCTTTTTCAGCGCCCCAGTAGGTGTCCTTTTCCGGGTGCCAGATATCCTCGCGACCAAACGCGAAGCCGAAGGTTTTCAAACCCGCGACTTCATAGGCCATGGTGCCGGAGAGAATCATCAAATCGGCCCAGGAAATCTTGTTGCCGTACTTCTTCTTGATCGGCCACAGCAGGCGGCGGCCTTTATCGGTATTGGCGTTATCCGGCCAGGAGTTCAGCGGTGCAAAACGCTGGTTGCCGGTACCGCCGCCGCCACGGCCGTCCGCGAGGCGATAAGAACCTGCTGCATGCCAGGCCACCCGGGCAAACATGCCTACGTAGCTGCCCCAGTCCGCTGGCCACCACTCCTGGCTCTGGGTAATCAGTTCGCGAAGGTCCGCTTTCAGTGCCTCTACATCCAGCGTTTCCAGCGCTTCGCGATAGTTAAACTCTTCACCCAGCGGGTTCGTTTTTGTATCGTGCTGGTGCAGGATGTCCAGGTTCAGGGCGTTAGGCCACCAGTCGGTGTTGGACTTGCTGGCGGCTGTGTTACCGCCGTGCATTACCGGGCATTTACCACTCATGCGTTCATCTCCCCTTATTGCTCTTACCCCTGGCGTAGCCAGAGGAACACCCAATGACGTCTCTCGGCATAACGCTTCCAAAACGCGCGAGCGGGTGACTCATTGACATGAGACTGTTTTAAAGCACATTAGCTATAGCTACAACTTGCATTTAGCAAACAACGTGATAGTAATTTTTAATCCACAAGCAACAAGACCATTTCCCGGTAACCATGACAGTGATCGAGACGTGCCGATTAAACGCGAACAGGGCGCCCTTGGGCGCCCTGTTCATTGGGTTGCACTGCGTTGTGGAGCGTTAATCGACCAGCGGTAGCAATGCGGTCAGGCTATCGCGGGCATCGCCGTAGAACATCCGGCTGTTCTCCTTGAAGAACAACGGGTTTTCGATGCCCGAGTAGCCGGTGCCCTGGCCACGCTTGGAGATAAACACCTGCTTGGCCTCCCAGACCTTCAAGACCGGCATACCGGCAATGGGGCGGTTCGGATCTTCTTCAGCGGCCGGATTGACGATATCGTTGGAGCCAATCACGATCACCACATCGGTGCTGGCGAAATCATCATTGATTTCATCCATCTCCAATACAATGTCGTAAGGCACCTTGGCCTCGGCCAGCAACACATTCATGTGCCCCGGCAAACGGCCCGCCACCGGGTGAATGCCAAAGCGTACGTTCTTACCTGCCGCGCGCAGCTTGCGCACCAGGTCGCTGACCGCACCTTGAGCTTGCGCGACAGCCATACCGTACCCCGGCACGATCACCACGCTATCGGCATCGTTTAGGGCACTGGCCACGCCGCCAGCATCAATCGCCACCTGTTCGCCTTCGATCTCTGCCGCTGGCCCAGTACTTCCGCCAAAGCCGCCCAGAATCACGTTAACGAAGTTGCGGTTCATCGCTTTACACATGATGTAAGAGAGAATCGCCCCGGAGGAGCCGACCAGCGCGCCGGTCACGATCAACAGATCATTAGAGAGCGTGAAACCGATAGCCGCCGCCGCCCAGCCGGAATAGCTGTTGAGCATCGACACCACCACCGGCATGTCCGCACCGCCAATCCCCATGATCAGGTGATAACCGATGAAGAAAGCCAGTGCGGCCAGCAAAATCAACGTCCAGAAGCCTGCACCGTTGAGATAAAGCACCGCCAACAACAGTGAAAGCACTGCCGCCCCAGCATTCAGCAGATGCCCGCCTGGCAGTTGGCGCGGCTTGCCATCCACCTTGCCCGCCAGCTTGCCAAAGGCGATCACGGAGCCTGTAAAGGTGATCGCACCGATAAAGATGCCCAGCACGACCTCAATCTGCAAAAACGTCAGTTCATCGGGGGCCTTGGTAGCCACCAGCGCGGCAAACGCCGAAAACTCTTGCATGGCACCATCAGCCGCACGGGCAGCCAGCACTCGGCGGCGCTCCAGGTCCGCACTCCATGCCACAAACACGGCAGCCAAACCCACAAAGCTGTGCAGGGCGGCAACCAGCTGGGGCATTTCGGTCATTTCGACCTTACCCGCCATATAGGTACCGATGCCTGCACCGATAATCATCATCGGGATCAACCACCAGTAGCCGCCAATGCCCGGCCCAAAGGCGGTGAAAAACACCGCAACGGCCATCCCTACAATGCCGTACCACACAGCGCGCTTGGCTTTTTCCTGATTACTAAGCCCACCCAGCGATAAAATAAACAGTACGCTTGCCGCAATCGCCGCGGCAGATACGAATCCTTGACCTAACATATCGTCTCTCCGCCGCTCAGGATTTTTGGAACATGGCCAGCATCCGGCGTGTCACCAGGAAGCCACCCACAATATTGATCGTTGCGATGAGTACCGAAATAGCCGCCAGCACGCTAACCACCGCGCTGCCTGAGCCAATCTGCAAAATCGCCCCCAAAATAATGATGCCGGAGATCGCATTGGTCACCGCCATCAGCGGCGTATGCAGCGAGTGGCTAACTTTCCATATCACCTGGAAGCCGATAAAGCACGCCAGCACGAAGACAATAAAGTGCTGCATAAAAGAGGCGGGCGCGACCTGACCGAGCAACAGCATCAGCGCACCACCGATCGCCAATATGCCGACCTGGCGTTTGGTCTGGGACTTAAACGCCGCCGCTTCTGTGGCTTTTTTCTCTTCAGGCGTCGGCTCTTTTTCTTTCTTCTTCGGTTTGGCCGCAGCAATCGCTTTTACTTTGGGCGGAGGCGGCGGAAAGGTCACTTCGTTCTGGTAAGTCACCGTCGCGCCACGAATCACGTCATCATCCATATTGTGATTGATCACGCCATCTTTCTCAGGCGTTAAATCGGTCAGCATATGGCGAATATTAGTGGCATACAGCAAGGACGACTGGGTCGCCATGCGTGAGGGGAAGTCGGTATAGCCGACCACAATCACGCCGTTATCGGAGACGATACGCTCATCGGGCTGGGTTAAATCGCAGTTGCCGCCTTTTTCAGCCGCAAGATCGACAATCACCGAGCCGGGCTTCATGGCCGCGACCATATCTTCAAGCCACAGCTTGGGCGCCGGGCGCCCGGGGATCAGCGCAGTGGTAATAACGATGTCCACATCAGGCGCCTGTTCGCGGAAACAAGCCAGCTGTTTTTCGCGAAACTCGGGGCTTGAGGGCGAGGCATAACCGCCGCTTGCCGAGCCATCCTGGCTGTCTTCGCTGTCTTCGCTGTTTTCAAAATCCAGGAACAGGAACTCAGCTCCCATCGACTCGATCTGCTCGGAGACTTCCGGACGCACATCAAAGGCACGCACCACAGCACCCAGGCTGGTGGCGGTACCAATGGCCGCAAGCCCGGCAACGCCTGCACCAATTACCAGCACCTTAGCCGGAGGCACTTTACCGGCGGCCGTTACCTGGCCGGTAAAGAAGCGGCCAAAGTTATTACCTGCCTCTATTACCGCGCGGTAACCGGCGATATTGGCCATCGACGAGAGTGCATCCATCTTCTGGGCCCGCGAGATACGCGGCACCATGTCCATGGCGATCACGGTGGCACCTTGGGCACGGCACTTCTCAAGCAGCGCTTCGTTTTGAGCGGGCCAGAAAAACGCTATCAGCGTTTGTCCTTCTCGTAGTCGTGCCGCTTCTTCATCAGAAGGCTCGCGGACTTTAATGACCACCTCAGCGCCCTGCCAAAGAGCGTCAGCACTATCCACTACGGTAACGCCCGCATCACGATAAGCGTTGTCATTAAAGCCCGCCGCAAGACCAGCGCCTGTTTCAATCAGACACTCGTGGCCCAGCTTTTGGATCTGCTTTGCGCTTTCAGGGGTAAGCGCCACACGTGCTTCTCCCCGACTCGTTTCCTTAGGTGCGCCTATTCTCACACGGGTACTCCCTACGGTTTGAAAGCCGACAATAAGCTGTCATGGTTTGTTTTGATGCCAAGTACAGCCCGCTTGACGGCAGTTGATTTCGACCACCACATCTTTATAAAACGTTACAGACTCTCATGTTGCGTTTTAATAAAGCCATTCAACCTTTGATGCATGACATGAGCTTTTCCAAACATCGTCACCGGCAGGAGCAGTATGCGCAAAAATCAAGCGGCATAATTACCTCAATGCGACCTGATCGTAAGCTGTACAAGACGGGCGACCAGTGGCCGTACTACCAAAATGCACACAAAGGCGCTGGGCATGGCTACCCGATAGGCGTGCCATACCTGGCTGAAATAGTGATCACTCACTCCCGCATTAACGGCGGTAATAATCAGGGTCATTAAGAACGCCATAATCGTCGACATGTATAATGCAAATATGACCGGCGTAAAACGTGGGTGCAGCTTGCGCGCTGCAAGCAGGCGCTGTTCTGGGTAGCGGCGGGTTGTCATGGGTGAATTACCTTATCTATCAAACGTGTTTGTGCACTCTACAGTGGCTTGGAAAAATTCAGAAGCACGCTCACGATAAGTACAGCCGTAAGTTAATGTTACGAATATCGCTAAAGATTAAGGTATGGCTTATGGTTGCGTTACGTGGCATCGAGAGCTTTGTGAAAGGAGTTGGAGCACGGCTGCCTGATATTTCGGTTTCCTTTGGATGGGCGCTATCTCGGCTGGGGCGCGGTACGCAACGGCATACGTTTCGATGTGCCGGTGAAGGCACGTATGATCAGCGACGACATTGATGCGCTGGCCCAGATGGCCATTGAAGGTGGTGGCATCACACGGTTAGCGGCGTTTATTGCAGAACCGTTAATTGCGCAGGGCAAGCTCGTCGCACTGTTTACGCCGCCGTTTGCGGCTGATGAGCCCCTGGAGGTTGACCCACTAGAGTTTTATCTTTGTGTCCGGCATCGGCGTGAATTAACGCCCAAGGTCCTGGCGTTTCAGCAGTTTCTCACCGATACTCTCCCTGCCCACTGGCGGGCCTAGGCCGACATAACGCGTTGCAGCATCCCTTCTGCTTCCGTTTCGCTCACCCCCAGCATTAACAAAATCTGGCGCTGGGTCGCCAATAACACATGCTGACGCTCTTCCTCACCGGGTAGGCTTTTGGCAATGGCTACAGCCCCCACCAGCGCGGCCAGAATAACCCGCGACTTATCGGCAATCACCTCGCGGTCGTGGGCAAAGGGGAGTTTTTTTAGCTTACTCAAGGCAAGCAAGCGCATTTCAAGCATCTTTTTCATCCGCAGGTAAGACGCCTCAAACATGGTACGAATCTCGGCTTTCTCGCTGCCTATTTCATTAAACAGCACCGCTTCCGGCCCTGGCTGTTGCTTACGCTCAAGCTCCTGGAGATTCCAGTAGTTAGAGACCAGCTCCGTTAGGTGCTGCAAGGAGAGCGGCCCTTTTACCAAACGTGCCGCCCGGCTGCCATCCAACGCTTTACGCACAGAGGCATCATACAACGCCTCTTTGGAGGCGAAGTGGGAATAAAAAGCCCCGTGGGTCATTCTGGCCAGCTTCATGACCTGACCGATGGAGACTTTATTAAAGCCGTATCGGCTGAACAGTTCAGTGGCTGACGCCAGGATACGCTCTCGGGTTTTCGCCTTATGGCTTTTGGGATAAGGCATGTTGACCTCGTTATGTACTGCTAAATCGTTCGGCTAAATTGTTTGGCTAAATAATCCTGCTAAATATTATCTTGATCATATAATGCGTACTGCTAGCGTAGCCGTATTTAAAGCACTGAGGAGCCGCTATGCACTCACCTATTGTTATCACCGGCATGGGCATGGTCAGCCCGCTGGGATGCAACGTCAAGACAAGTTGGGACACTCTGCTGCAAGGCCGTTCAGGGATTCGCCAGATTACCCGCTTTGATACCGCTCAAACGCCTATCAAAATTGCCGGTGCGGTTGCCCACTCAACTGATGACCCGCAGGCAGGGCTTTGTCTGGATGGTATCGCAGATGCCAAAGAGCGCCGCAAGCTGGACCTGTTCAGCCTTTACGCCATGGCAGCGGCAAAAGAGGCGCTTGAGCAGGCTGGCTGGCAGCCAACGGACGAAGCACAACGCCGCGCCACGGCGACCATTATCGGTTCCGGCATTGGCGGGTTCCCCACGATTACCGAGGCCCAGCAAACGCTACAGCAGAAAGGTTACCGTCGGGTGTCGCCGTTTACCGTACCGGCGTTTCTGGCCAATATGGCGGCGGGCAATCTGTCGATTCGCTATGGCTTTCAAGGGCCTTTGGGCTGCCCGGTGACGGCGTGTGCGGCGGGCCTGCAAGCAATTGGCGACGGCATGCGTCTAATCCGTAGCGGTGAAGCCGACGTGGCGTTAGTAGGCGGCGCCGAGGCGTGTATTGATCCACTATCATTAGCGAGCTTCAACGCGCTCAAAGCGCTTTCCACCGAGCATGAGCAGCCTGAAAGTGCATCGCGCCCCTTCGACAGCACCCGTAACGGTTTTGTGATGGGCGAAGGTGCGGGCCTGCTGGTGATTGAAACACTTGAACATGCACAAGCGCGCGGCGCCACGCCGCTGGCCGTCATTAGCGGCTACGGTACCAGTGCTGATGCCTACCATATTACTGCCGGGCCAGAGGATGGTAACGGTGCTGCCGCCGCTATTCATTCGGCGCTGAAAATGGCGGGGCTTAACGCGGATGAGATTGGCTATATCAATGCCCACGCCACCTCAACCCCAGTGGGCGACCGGGCAGAAATTGCCGCCTTACGGCGCGTGTTTGGTAGCACTCTGCCACACATTCCGATCTCTTCCACCAAATCGGCAACGGGCCATTTATTGGGGGCTGCGGGCGGTGTTGAGAGCATCTTTTCAGCGCTTTCTGCCACGACGGGCCAACTGCCGCCCACGCTTAACCTGACGCACTGCGATGAAGATATGCAGGATCTGGACTTTATCCCGCTAACAACGCGCACCCAGCCCACTCAACACGTGCTGTGCAACGGGTTTGGGTTTGGTGGCGTCAACGCGGCGCTGATTATCAGCCAGATGTAGCGCTTGGCCATCGGTTTTTTACCGCCGTTCGCGTATCCTCTTGGCCTGCTTTTAGCGGCGGAAGAACATGAAACGCTACGAACGCTTTGCCGAGGAAATATCCGAACTTATCCGCAGTGGTGTGCTGGCGCCGGGGGAACGCGTGCCCTCAGTTCGCCAGGCCAGCCGCCACTACGCCATTAGCCCATCGACGGTGTTTCAAGCGTACTACCTAATGGAGAAGCAGGGGCTAATCGTGTCGCGGCCACGCTCGGGCTACTTTGTCCGCGAACAGGCGCAGCAGTTTCTCAACGAGCCCGAAATGACCTTGGGCCACCCTGAAACGGCCGACATTGCGGTAAGTGAACTGGTTTTTTCAGTGCTGGGGTCGCTTCAAAATGTCGATACGGTGCCTTTTGGCTCGGCCTTTCCAAGCCCTGAGCTGTTTCCGCTTCCCCGCCTGGCGCGCAGCATGGCCAAAGGGCTGCGCGAGCTTTCTCCCAACGCCATCATCACCGATATGACTGCAGGCGATACGGCACTGCGCCGCCAGATCGCCCTGCGTTATCGGCTGGCAGGCGTACACCTACCGCCTCAGGAATTGGTGATTACCAATGGCGCCATGGAAGCCCTCAACCTGGGGTTTCAGTGCGTGACCGAACCTGGTGACCTTGTCGCCATCGAGTCCCCGGCCTTTTACGCAAGCCTTCAGGTATTGGAGCGCTTGAAGTTACGGGCGGTCGAGATCCCTGTTCATCCACGGGAAGGAATCGACCTGGACAAGCTGGCAGACAGCCTTGCCAAGTACCCAATTAAAGCCTGCTGGCTGATGAGCCATTTGCAAAACCCGCTTGGGGCGAGCTTGAGTACGGCCAAAAAGCAGGCGCTGTATGGGCTGTTGAAGCAGCATCAGGTACCGCTGATCGAAGATGATGTGTATGCCGAGCTCTATTTTGGCGCCAAGCCCCCCGTGCCGGTTAAGCACTTTGATGATGAAGGGCTGGTGATTCACTGCGGGTCGTTTTCAAAGTGCCTGGCGCCCGGCTATCGGGTCGGCTGGGTAGCCGGAGGGCGCTACGCCGAAAGCATTTCCCGGCTGAAACTGATGACGACAATTTCACCCTCGGTGCCCGCTCAGGTAGCCATTGCAGATTACCTTCAGCACGGCGGCTACGACCGCCATTTGCGCAAGCTGCGCCTGGCGCTGGAATTTCAGCAAGCCCGTATGCTCTCGGCGGCGGCACGCTACTTTCCCGAGGATACCCGCGCAACACGCCCTGCGGGCGGATACTTTCTGTGGTTTGAATTTCCCAAGCCGGTGGACTCACTGCGCCTGTTTCAAATAGCCCTGGCAAACGGGATCAGCATTGCACCTGGGCCTATTTTCTCTGCCACGCAGGGGTATCAGAACTGCGCCCGCTTAAGCTATGGCCACCCGTGGACACCGCGCAGCGAAGAGGCCATGGCGTTTTTGGGCGAACAGCTAAGAGCAATGCTGGCATCTTGTTAGGCGCTGCTTGTCAGGTGTCAGATGCCCATTTTCAGACGCTCGTTTTAGCGACTTACGCTTTTTGGCTATGCAGATGACGATTGTCTGCCGATGTTAACCGGGCCAGCTTTCCAATTTGATACAGGTCGTGCAGATACATATCAAGCCGGGAAATGCCGTGAGAGATGGCGATCAGCACGAAAGTTAATAGCATCAGCACCACAGGTTCATTCAGCCAGGTAAAGGCGGGCGATGCAACAGGGTATAACAGCGTATAGATACTCATTCCCCCCAGGAACTGCGCCAGCATGCTGTTCACAATCACCAGTGAAATCATCAGTACGCGGGCATCCCATGTGGGCAGCCGGGTTTTACACAATGATAAATGCCGCACACGTAACTCGCCGCTGACATCAAGCTGCTCCCTGCGGCGCAGAAGTGGAATGGCATAGGTGCCCGCTTTTTCCTCAGTAAACGCCAGGAGCGCCATGTGATGATCCATCTGAGGCCCAAATGTTTGAGCGACCGCCTGGTCAAAGTCGGCTGACCCGCCTGCTTGTTTCGCCAACAATGCTTTATGCGAAAGCTCGCTTAAGCGCTCTTTATCGCCGCTTGAAAGCTTCAAGTCATTGGCAAAATTAATATTATAGTTAACCTCATACACTTGGTATAAAGCGGCCGTGACACCTATAAAAATCATAAAATAAATGAAAACAGTCAGCATAGTAGCGCGCCTCTTAAACGTTTTATTACCCTAGGGTTTGCACGAAAAGTCGCTGAGCGAAGATCAGGCAAGGCAAAAATCAGCGAAAAAACGGAGTTTACATGGGTAAATGAGTATTTTGAGCTGGTTTTTAACGCCGTATGGTCGAGCGCAAGCAGTTTTCGTACAAAGCCTAACAGCCTGACGCCTAGTTAACGAATGTCCTGCTCGCCATCTGTGCGTTTTTGAATTCTGCCTTGCACTGCCGTTTCAGTACAGACTCAGAACGTTACGATAAATACATATCAGCTTAAAGGCTGACCCAGCGCAAGCAAACCCGACTAGCGTAACACCGTCGCCATTTAGCCAGCCTTAATGATTTTGCTATACGTGAGTAGCGTCATACAGCGCATAGCGCATGAAAGCCATCAAAGACTGAGCTAACATAGCGGCCCGCGATCAGAATCGCTTAAAACAATAATGACATTTCAATAAAATCTTGCTCACAAGGAGCCCACCATGCCCCCTCAAGAATCCAGCACGCTGACGGCTTCTCCCCCGGTCACATCCATGTATGCCAAATACCTGGCCGCGCTTGGCCCCGGCTTTTTATTTGCGGGTGCGGCCATTGGCACGTCTCACGTTGTTCAATCAACGCGTGCTGGGGCGGAGTATGGCATCGGCTTACTGGTCTTTATTTTACTTGCCATACTGCTTAAGTATCCGTCTTTTTTCTTCGGGCCATTTTATGTCAGCGTCACAGGCAAGTCGCTGGTTGAAGGCTACCGCCAGACCTTTGGTAAATCTGTAGTGGCGCTGTTTGCGCTGGTCCAAATACCTGTCTCGGCGATTATTATTGCCGCCATTGCGATTACCACGGCAGGTCTTGCCGGCAGTATCGTGCCTATGACGTTAAGCCCACCAACCATCGCCGTGATACTGATTGCCCTGTGCTGCGTGCTGACATTTGCAGGCGGTTACAAGCTACTTGATTGGGTCAATAAAGTCTTTATTGTCATCTTAAGCGTCACCACCCTGTTGGCTGCCCTGGTGGCCGTGCCCCTGGTCGACTGGACCTTCTACCCCGCGACAGCCGTCTCTCCTCTTTTTAGTACAGCCACCTTTATTACCCTGGTAGCGGTGCTTGGCTTGATGCCGTCTGATATTACGCTCGCGGTGATGAACTCACTGTGGTCAGAGGCGCGTAATAAAAATCAGGGCGTGCGCAGCGGCACTGCCGCCGAAAAAATCGACTTCAATATCGGCTATATCGGCGCGGCCGTCCTGGCGGCCTGTTTTGTCGTAATGGGCGCTGGCGTGATGCACAGCCAGGCAATAACGCCCGCCGATGGTGCCGTCGCTTTTGCGAGCCAAGTGATTGGCCTTTATACCAACACCTTGGGCGAGTGGAGCGGCGTGGTCGTGGGTATTTCCGCGTTTACCGTCATGCTCACCACACTGCTGACCGTGCTGGATGGCTTTCCACGCATGATCACGGCCTCTTACTATACGTTTACACGCCCGGAAGGCGCCACGGAAGAGAGCCGTACGATTGAGGGCAGCCGCGCATTTTTTGTATGCATGGTGGGCTTATCACTACTGGCCGTGGTGATTCTGTATACCTTGATGGGCAACTTCCGGCTGTTTATGGACTTTGTCATGGTCGTGGCGTTTTTGATAAGCCCGGTGCTGGCTACCCTCAACCACCTGACGGCAAACGGCTCAACCGTGCCGGTGTCCCAGCGCCCTTCACGCCTGATTAATGCCTGGAGCTGGCTAGCAATCGCTACCCTGGCGCTTCTGTCACTGGGCTATATTTACGTTCGCTTTATTCACTAACTAGTCAGTACTCGCTAGTCAGCGCCTCGCGAAGCCGCTTTAGTGCATGGCTGAGCGCTGGCTGGCTTAAGTGCAGTTTTTCGGCCGCGCAGGTATTGATGAGTTCGACCCTGCATTTGCACCGGGCACCGGCACACCGGTATGTGGCGGTATGTTGCTAAAAGTTATTCGCGGCCTAGTGGGCATGGATGCCGTAGAGGTCAACCCGGCTTACGATCACGGCGACATTACCTCGCTTGCCACGGCTACTCTAGGGCTTGAGTTTTTGTATGTCCTAGCGGCGTCCAAGCGTACTTAACATCATGACACCTACCTAAATACTCATCGAACGCGGCTTATACGGCGTTCGTCTTTTTAAATAACCCCTCACGCCGCTCAACGGGCTTGCGCAACCAAAGCGTTAACAACACCACGGCCAACAGCACTTCCGCCAGGTCGCCGCCGTAATACATCCATTGGGCGGCGGCCTGTACTTCCTCAAGCGAATGGCCAGTACCACGAGGCCAACCGTAGCCGTACATCAGCTTGCCCAACAGGCTATGAGTGGCAATAGACGCAAACAGCACGCCCAGCCGAAAACGCAGGCTCAGCCGATGGGGCGACACATCGGGCTCGGCCAGAATCGCCCAGCAGAACAGGTAACCGGCCAAAAGAAAGTGCAGGTGTATGACAACATGCACTATCGGGTGATGGAGAGATAGCGCATAAAGCGGTGTTAAATAGAGCACGTACATACCGCCGATATTGAGCACAAGAGCGCTAACCGGGTGTGAAACAAAGCGCACAAACCGGCTGTGTAGCAAAGCGACGACTTGTCTTCCGCCCGCCTGAGGCAAAGTGCGTAGCAGTAACGTAACCGGGGCGGCCAGTACCCAAGCGAGCGGTGCAAACATACCAATTAATAGATGCAAAACCATGTGGCCCACTAGATCATGGTGCGCCCAAGCCATTAAAGGGGGCGCCACGGCGATAGCTATCAGCAGACTACCCAGGCTAAAAAAGATACTTCGCCAAACGCTCCATCCGGCTGTTTGTTGCCGCTGGGCATAAGCGGCCAGAAGATACGCCAGCGTAAGTAGAACGATCAGTGCCACGGGCAGCCAATCAAGCATCGACCCATGAGCGGCGTGATCGTGAGCCTGCATGCTTAACGACGCGCCAAATGCTTGGCGCGAAAAAGCAGCCAGACGCCTACCAACAATAATCCTATCGCCGCGCCATTCCACACCACGTCATACATCAGCGGATCAACCCCATAGCGAATCTGGTGCAGGCGTAAAATCTTGTGGTTAATAACACCATCGAAAAGCTGAAACCCGCCCATCCCCAGAAAGAAGCCCGCTTGAGCCCATGGGATCGACAACCGTTTGCGCTGGGAAAGATCAAGCAGCATAAACACCCCAACCACGATGGCAAGGAGTTCAAAGGCATGCAGCAAACCGTCCGAGAGAATCCCAAACGCAGGTGTGGAGAAATCGAAAAAATGGTGCCATTGAAGCAGTTGGTGGAAGACGATTTCATCGACAGCGGCCATGACACCAATTCCCATCAGAATGGCTGCCCACAGCGAGCGTTGGGTATCAAATACTGATGAGGCGGGGTAGCTAGCCATGGCATCCTTGCTCCTGGAAGTTTCCCCTCAAGTTAGGTACGCCACGCGCTTATCGCAACCAGAAAGAGGTGATCCCAGGCTAATTTTAACCATGTTAAGCCTCATCGTTACCCCCTAGAATAGCCACGTCGGTGTTCTTTCGAGAACCTAATAGAGAATCCGCCGTGGCCTGGCCGCGAAACGGAACTGCCCCCGCAACTGTAGGCGGCGAGCGATGCTCGACAATGCCACTGGACGCTATGTCTGGGAAGGTGAGCTAGCGACGACCCGTCAGTCAGGAGACCTGCCGACACCCTAACCTTCATCGAGCGGGTCGGCTCGGCTGGCTACTTAGCCAGCTACACGCCAGCGGCCTGCTCATCATGCACGGGAGTGTACATGATGTTGAGATTAACCACGGCGGCTGTCGCCAGCCTTTGGCTTGGGCAAACCGCCTATGCCGCCACCGATTACCCCTTGACGCTTGAAAGCTGCGGGCACGAGATCACACTAGAATCGCCCCCTGAGCGGGTAGTGAGTATCGGCCAAGCGCCCACCGAGATCCTTTACATGCTGGGCCTTGAAGATACGGTTGCTGGCACCGCACTCTGGATTAACCCGGTACTGGCGGAGTTTGCTGACATTGACGCCAATATAGAACGGTTGGCTGACGATGCACCAAGCTACGAAAGCGTGGTGGCTACCAAGCCTGACCTAGTGATATCTGCCTATGAGTGGATGATTGGACCCTCAGGTGTGGTCGGTACGCCTGAGATGTTTGCCGATGTGGGCATTCCCAGCTGGACCATGCCAACGGAGTGTATTGGCAAAAGCAACCACCAGAGCATGGACGGCGCCCGCACGACACTGTTTGATACCGAACTGCTTTACAACAGCATCGCGACGCTTGCGCAGATGTTTGATGTTGCCGAGCGCGGTGACAAGCTGATTACCGAACTGAAGACGCGTGAAGATGCCGCCATCGAAAAGGCAGCGGCTCTTGATTTACCGGACGATATCACCGGCGTGTTTTGGTACTCCTCCGCCGACTTGGGAATCGACCCTTATGTGGCAGGTGTTAACAGCGTGCCCGGTTGGATGATGTCGAAGCTGGACATTGTTAACGTCGTGACATCAGAAGAGGAGTGGCCCACCGTCGGTTGGGAAACCATTGTTAGAAGCGATCCCACGTTTATTGCTGCCGCCAGAATGGATCGCCGCCGGTTTCCAGCCGACGACATTGCCGCCAAGCGGGCGTATCTTGCGTCAGACCCTGTCACCAGCATGACCGAAGCCGTGCAACAAGGCCGCATTATTGAGATTGATGCCCATGCGATGGACCCCTCGGTTCGAGCTATTTTTGCGCTGGAAGCACTCGCCAACCAGTTAGCGGAATTTGACCTATCACCGTGAGGCATTGCGCCGCCACATTGAGCGTGCCCCAAGGGCGCGCTTCTTACTCATTAATGCACGGGCTTACTCACTATGAAAATGATGCGACGACTTGTTGTTCTGCTTGGCCTGCTACCGTTGGTGGCTCTGGCCGACACACATACTGTTGAGATGTTGAACCGCAACGCTACCGGGTCCATGCCTTTCGCACCGGACTATCTTGTTGTTCAACCTGGCGATACGGTGAAATTTCTAGCCACCGCGCCCGGGCATAATGCGGCCACTATTGACGGCATGATCCCCGAAGGCGGCGAGGCATTTGTAGGCAATATTAACGAAGAGATTGAGGTAACGCTGGATGCCGAGGGCATTTGGGGCATTAAGTGCTCGCCACATTACACCATGGGCATGGTGATGCTAATTCAGGTCGGCGACACCACCGCAACGGAAGACGATCTGCCCGACAACCTGCCTGCACCGGCACGCCAGCGTTTTGTTGAAATCCTGTCACGGCAGGCAAACAATTAACTATATTACTTTATCTATTCGGGCGGTTTGTCACATCAAACCGCCTTTAAAGATCGGCATTTAGTGATACCTCGTGAGCCTGGTCACTTTTGATATGAAAAAGCGCTCTGGGCGCACTATCTAACATGTAATGTTGATCTTCTTTGCTCTCGATCCTCTCAGACAACCCAGTGAGCAGACATTAAACATACGACTTTAACACCACCAGTACGCCATCTAGATCACACACCTTCCCATCATCGCCTTTGCGACATCTTGCTATCTAACAGCGCCGCCACCATTAAAAAAACAACTTATAAGAAAAAATCAAACGCACTTTAAACACATCAACTATAGACTTAAAAAAGCATCATAAAGACTTACCGTCAAGATAGACAAGTCTGATTTTTAATTAAATTTGACTTAGATCAAACCTGGAATCATCTTCTCCCCTCATGGCTTCAGCTATAACGCTCATTGCCGATAAAAGTAAGCAAGCCATTAATGCACAGGCACACGCGCAGTTTATGGTCAGCTTTTCAACGTCGTTGTCATAAATTATCCTTTTCATGTGAGAAAACATAATGCTGCAGGTATTACACCGTATTACTATAGGCCGTAAGTTTATTCTGGTTCTCGCCTTGCCATTGCTAGCCATGACCTGGCTAGCAGTGTCAGGTATTTTAGAACGTAAAGCGATTGTGTCTGAAATGAATCATCTTCAGGAGATGACCGTACTGAGCCAGTATGCCGGTGACCTGGTTCATGAACTTCAGCGCGAGCGTGGTATGACAGCCGCCTTTTTAGGCAGCCACGGGAAAAACTTTCGCACTGAGCTG
>NZ_VIFN01000005.1:0-302674 GCF_013183775.1 Halomonas hibernica | reverse complement strand
GCGCCTCGGGGGATTTTTTTTGCGTGTAAGAAGAGTAGAACCCATCACTATTCAATAGATTTTCTTTCCTAATCCTAAAAAGCTGCCAGTATCGGCAGGCGTGAAAGCATTTACGTGCATGAGCGCCTGGATGGGGAGAGGTTACGCAGTTAACCGTTAACAAGCGTGGTGCGGTTGAGGCTAAAAGCCCATTCATTACGGCATGACCGGTGCTGCCGTTGGCCCTGGCAATTGGAGCGGTATAACGTTCGGACAACTGAGCCAGTAATAAAAAGGTAGGCTTTTATTGAAGTTGTAGAAGGGATACTTGTCTAAAGGGGATAAACTAGGCGGATGCGTTGATTCTTCCCGACTGCGCGCTATTACGCCCATCAGGTTTATAGAGTGTTTTTTCCGCAATTTGGCGTATATAGTCCAGCATTTCCTGATTGTGCTTCATGCGTACCGACAGCATTTGACCGGTTAGTTCGTTCATACGCGCAACACGCTCGCTCTTTTCGAGTAGCGTTTCCCAAGCCGTTTGACAGCCAGCATCACGAGCAGCCAAGCGTGCCCCATTGGCGTTGTCTTCATAGCCAAGTCGCTTTTGAACATTGCGGCGTAGCGTTTCAATGCGCTCTATATCGGCCAGCAGCGCTTGTTTACCTTCTGCTGTATCGGCAAGCGCTTTTCCGTCAATGTCACCCTGCGTTAAGAGTGTTTGCTCACTCGATAATAGCGCCACTAGCTCATCAATACGTTGCTGCTGGTCGGAAAGCAAATGGGCAAGGCTCATAATACGCTACCTTATAACTCTGAAAGATTGGCAATCAAGCCATCTGCAATACGGTCAGCTCGAATTTCAAGACGGCCCTCACGAATAGCGTCACGAATCTCTTGAACTTTCGCCATATCGATATCCTGTGTATCATCGAAATGAGAATGGCTAAGCTGAGTAGATTCACGCGTTTGACCAGCGACTTCAGCCGCCTTGGGTCCGCCCATCTTTTGTGTTTCATCACGTTGCTGCGCTTGGTTCGAGCGTAACAATGAATTGAGGTTATCAATGTTCACGTTGTGTGCCTTATGGTCAACGTCTGTGTATTCGGCGTCAGTGATAACAGCTATCGGCCCTGGTGGTTAAAACTTTAGACCAGATCTAAAAATCCACCACTAAAATGCCTTGTTCATTAATTCGTGCCGTTACTATTTCACGGGTATCAAAGCGCACGCGAACCTGGTCTCCTACCCCTCCGCTTTCCAGCACTTCTCCCTCGCGTGAAACGCGAAAAGCATTGCCTTGAGCGATGACCGTAACCCGCTGACCGCGCTCAACAACCGAAGGCGTTTGTAAGAAGTGGGTTAAAAAGGTACTGCCACTTCGAATCTGCCGCTGAGCAACCTTGCCAACAATTTCTTCTTCATTGGTTAGGGCCTGCGACGAAAGCTCCCCCAAATTACCACTTTGCTCAACGAGCATATCAGGGGTAATCAGTGTGCCACGATTAATATCGTGCTGGGCTACCCAGTAGTTGCCAATAACATCAATTTGGGCCTGCAAATAGCGCACTTGCTGATGTGTTTCACCGCAGCGAACACCTACCGAAACACGTCCTAGTGGTGATTGACCCGCATTGGGCAAAAAAGGTTCCGGCTGAACGCAGAGCGGTAAGTGAGGAGAAGGAGGGCGCACATCAATGACCACCTCCTCTCCTAGAGGCTGCGTTTGTTGATACAAAAACTGATGCACTTCCTGCATGAGCGCATCGTCTGCCTGTGCGCTTGAGAAACACGCCAAACAGGCCACCAGTGAAAAATAGCGCGTGAGCAGTGCTGAGAAGCAACGTTTTATGTGCAGCGGATGTGACATGGCGGGGCAGCTCAGCAGGCGGGGGATAACGAGATTTAGTCAGTAAGTGTAGCGAAAAAGAAGTAGATGAAACAGACGAAATGCTGGTGTAAACGCTAGCTGTTCCATGCTTTGGGCTGACAGCCGTAAGCGTATTCTTCACCATCGATAAATTTAATTTTTTTGCCTCCCGGCGAGCGAGGGCGCGGCATGCTTGATCAACTAGAATCTGCCTTTAACTACCACCAGCAGGCATTAGGCTTGCGTCAATCGCGTCATGAAGTGCTGGCCGCTAATATTGCGAATGCCGACACGCCAAATTATAAGGCGCGGGACATTGATTTTGCCAACGAGCTTAAAAAAGCCGTTGACGGTGGCGTTTCACAACAGGGCAGCCAAGGGGGGTTAACGCTCGCTCGGACGTCTGGACAGCATTTGGCCGGTGCCGGGCCTGCTTGGCAAGGCGCCGGTAATGCGGCGTTACTGTACCGAATTCCTTCCCAGCCGAGTCTGGACGGCAATACGGTTGAGATGGATCGCGAGCGTACTCAGTTTGCTGATAATGCCGTGCGTTACCAAGCGGCGCTTACGATCATGAATCGCCGTATCCAGGGTCTAAAAAACGCAATGCAGCCTGAGTAGGCCAGCAAACTGCGTAGGAGATAACTAATGTCGATGTTTTCAGCGTTTGATGTTGCTGGCTCTGCCATGAGTGCTCAATCCCAGCGAATGAACGTCACCGCCAGCAATATGGCCAACGCCGATAGTATTGCCGGGCCTGATGGTGAAACATACCGCGCGAAACACGTGATGTTTGAAGCGCAGGCACAAAACACCCGTTTTGGTATTGGTGGCGTGAGAGTCTCCGATATTGTGGAAGACGACTCACCGCTGCGTCTGGAATACATGCCCAATCATCCCGCAGCTGATGAAGAGGGCTATGTGGCCAAGCCCAATGTAGAGCCTGTGCATGAAATGGTGAATATGATTTCCGCGTCCCGCTCTTATCAGGCGAACGTAGAGGTATTCAATACCACAAAACAGATGATGATGCAGACGCTGTCACTGGGTGAGGGATAAGCATGAGTACTATCGATGCAAATGTCGTTAACGCTGTGAATAGTGGTGGCTCCAACGGTCTATCGGCTCGCCAGTCAGACGAGCTTCGCAATAGCTTTATGACCCTGCTGGTCACCCAGTTACAGAACCAGGATCCGCTGAATCCAATGGAAAACGCGGAAATGACCTCGCAGCTGGCGCAAATCAACACGGTAAGTGGCATTGAAGAGCTGAATAGCACACTTGAAGGTATTACCAGCCAAATGGATGCCAATCAGGCGTTACAGGCCGCAGGATTGATTGATAAGGCTGTATTGGTGCCTGGCAATAACGTGATGGTCAGTGTTGACGAAGAAAGTGGCTCTTACGCGACACCATTTGGTATTGAGCTGGATAGCGCTGCTGAAAATGTTGAGGTAACCGTAGTCAGCAAAGCAGGCGAGGTAGTTTATACCAAGGATCTCGGTGCTGTTGCTGCAGGTGTCGAATCCTTTAGCTGGGGTGGCTTAACCAACGATGGCGTGGCAGTGCCGGAAGGTGCCTACCGCGTTAACTTCAAGGCGATGAATGCAGACGGTGAACTTCTTGAGTCACGAGCGCTTAACTATGCGCTGGTACAAGGGGTATCGCCAGGAGCTGGTGGCAGTGATGTTCGCCTGGATTTGGGAGCTGTTTATGGCCAAGTGGCTCTTGATCAAATTAAACAAATTCTTTGATTATTCGCTAAACAATATCTTTTTCAGGGGAACATCATGAGCTTTTCACAAGCACTTAGTGGTCTGAACGCTCAGCGTGAGAAATTAGGCGCGATCGGTAACAACATTGCTAACTCGCAGACAGTCGGTTTTAAAAGTTCAAATGTACAATTTGCCGACGTATTTGCTGAATCACGCATAGGGCTTGGTGTACGCACATCTGCCGTATTGCAAGATTTTACCCAAGGCAATGTTGAGTCTTCATCACGTAATATGGACTTGGCCATTTCAGGGGAAGGATTCTTCCGCTTTCAGCAGCCCAATGGTGAAGTGGGTTACTCACGTAACGGCCAACTAACCATGACGGCGGACGGACGTTTAGTAAATGCCCAAGGCGCGCAAATCATGGGGTACGCAGCAGACGCTGAAGGCAATGTACAGGCAGGTGGCGCTGTGCAAGCATTGGCAGTAGATGCGGGGAACTTGGCTGCTAATGCGACTACTTCTGCATCTACCTCTCTTAATTTGGATTCACGAGTGCAGGCCGGTACTGGACTACAGCAAGTACAAGTAACTACTGATTTGATGAACCCTGATAATCCAACGAGCCAAGAAGACCTGAGCTATAACTTTAGCTCTAACTTTACCGTCTATGACTCATTGGGTAATCCAAGAAATATGACAGTTTATTACGAAAAGCGCCCAGAAGCTGAAAACAGCTGGTTGGGAAAAGTAGTAATGGATGGGTACTACAGTACGAACTCAGATCCTGTCGGCTTAGCCGCAGGCAGTGTGGTTGAGGGAGTTGTTGATGCTCAGGCAGTTGCCAAACAGTCTTATGATAATTTATTAAATAGCATGTCCGACATTCAAGCTGACTTAGAAAGCTTGCAAACAGAAATTAGGAATGCAGCTACGTCAGCAAGTGCAAGTGGTGCTACTCAAACGGAAATTGTTGAAGCTGTAAATAGTGCAGCACAGAGCTTTGCATCAGGTGCTGGCTTTTCTCTGAGTGAGGTTTTAGATAAATATTTAAATGGTCAGCAAGTTACGCCTGAAGAAAATGCCGTTTACGCAGCTTACATAGCCGAAGTCCAAGGCCAAATGGATGACGCTACTGATGCGAATGGCGTTGTTGCCGCGACAACTATTAACCCGTTAACTGAAACCGCTACAGTAGAAGCGTTTAGTAACTTTATGGCTGGTCGCCAAGCCGCGCTTATAGAAGAAGCGCCAGCAGAATTTGCTGCAGCTGCACGAAGTGCAACCAACCTTATTGTTGATGCCGCTACAGGAACTGATATAGCCGCTCAAAATAATGCAGCACAAGGGACAGATCTAGAAATAGATCCAGCTACCATTACAGCGATCCAAGCAATTTCTAATAACCTCAGTCAACAAGCGCTAACTGGTGTTACTGATCCGGCAGTGGCTTCCGCTGTGAATAATGTTACAGCTGCAGTAGCAACCGCAACAGGGTCAATTTCGGCTGTCGTGCAAGCTGCACAGGCTGCTGATCCGGGGGAAGCTTTTGAAGCTTATGGCGTAAATGATTTTGTTATTGAATTTAATCAAAACGGTACCTTAAAGCGAGTAGGGCAGCCGCAGCTTGCAAACGGCGGGGGGGTAGAGTACGTAGATGTAACCAATAACCGCCCAAGCATTAATTATGCCAGCGACTCTTCTACACCACTTGGGGGGGCTACTGAAGCGCTTAGCTTTGATATAAACCTGGCGGGTAGCACTCAGTTTGGTAATGCCTCGGTAGCCAATGATGTATCTCAAGATGGATACGCATCCGGCTCTTTAGTTGGCGTTACTATTCAAGATGATGGCACTATTATGCGTAACTACTCTAACGAGCAGTCGCTTGCAGCTGGCCAGATTGCCTTGGTTAGTTTCCGTAACCCAGAGGGGTTAAGTCCCGAGGGCGATAACCTTTGGACAGCTACTGCTTCCTCGGGCGAAGAACTCGTAGGTGCTGCAGGAACCGGGTTGCGTGGAATGATTCAAGCCAGCGCCACTGAAACCTCCAATGTTGATATGGCCCAAGAGTTGGTGAGTATGATTGTCGCTCAGCGCGCATATCAAGCCAACTCACAAACCATCAGCACCCAGGATGAGCTCCTGCAAACCATTATTAACCTTTAATAATGGGCCTTTCTTGTAAGGAGTAAATCACTTGGATCGGATGCTATATACCGCCATGAGCGGTGCTAAAAACGCCATGGATCAGCAGTCGGTGGTCAGCAATAACCTGGCGAACGTGACCACCACCGGCTTTCGTGCGCAGCTTCAGGCGGCGCGCTCGGTGCCTGTGCAAGGCGAAGCGTTCTTGGCAACGCGTACGTCTGTCATGACCACTACGCCAGGAAGTGATTTTTCACAAGGCCCGGTTGAGTTTACCGGGCGTGCGCTGGATATCGCGATGCAGGGTGATGCCTGGATGGCGGTGTTAGCAGACGACGGCACGGAAACCTATACACGCCGTGGCGACCTGCAACTGGATAGTGATGGTGTCCTGCTAAACGTAGGGCGCCCAGTGATGGGCGATGGTGGTCCTATTGCGGTGCCTCAAGGAGCGCAGGTGTCCATCGGCGCTGACGGTACGATCAGCGCTATTCCTGAAGGCGAGGGCCCAGAAGCGCTCGTTGATGTTGGCCGGATCAAATTGGTAACGCCTGACGAGCAGGCTCTGACACGCGGTGACGATGGCTTATTTCGTGCTCCGCTCAATGACGAGGGAGCACCTGGTGTGCTGCCAGCAAACGAGGATGCTCGTTTGGTCAGCGGTGCGCTTGAAGGCAGTAATGTCAGCGCGGTGGATGCCATGGTCGCGATGATTGATGTCGCGCGACGTTACGATATGCAAATGAAAGTGCTCAGCACCGTTGATGAGAATGCTCAGCGGGCCAACAGCATGCTCTCTATTCAGGGCTGATAGCAGCCGCCTAACAAGGGAACACGAACACTCATGATTACTTCTTTGTGGACTGCTAAAACCGGGCTTGAGTCTCAGCAAACGAAATTGGATGTTATATCCAATAACCTGGCCAACGTTAGCACCAATGGCTTTAAGCGTTCGCGCCCTGTGTTTGAAGATTTGTTGTACCAGAATATGCGCCAGCCAGGTGCACAGAACAATATTCAGGACCGACTGCCTTCAGGTATGCAGGTCGGTACTGGCGTTCGGGCCGTGGCCACCGAGCGTTTACATACTCAAGGTGGCTTGGAGCAAACCGAAAACTCGCGTGACCTTGCCATCAACGGCGAAGGCTTTTTCCAAGTGCTGTTGCCTGATGGTACAAGTGGCTATACCCGGGACGGAAGCTTCCAGCTCAACGAAAATGGTCAGATGGTAACGGCGAACGGCTACCCGCTGGAGCCAGCTATTTTTGTGCCGGAAAATGCCTTGGCTGTGACTATCGCTGAAGATGGTACGGTAAGTGTTCGTCAGCCAGGCGTTGCGGTAGACAACGACATTGGCCAAGTTACGCTGACATCGTTTATTAATCCCGCTGGTTTAGAAAGCATAGGTGGAAACCTTTACTTGGAAACCGGTGCCTCCGGTGCTCCCAATGAAAATATACCGGGTATTAACGGTGCCGGGCGCTTGTTCCAAGGCTACGTCGAGACCTCGAACGTGAACGTTGTGGAAGAGATGGTTAGCATGATCCAAACCCAGCGCGCGTATGAGATTAACAGCAAAGCCGTATCTACCAGCGATGAAATGTTGGCACGTTTGAGCCAACTATAAAGAGCGCGTTGAGGTTTATTGAACCATGCGGGATTTTTACCATGTTAGCCGTCGGCTAAGCGTTATTGCTTTGCTGTTTTTTACCTTACTGGCGGCCGGCTGTGCCCAGATACCCCGCGCTTCAGTAGTGGGTGAGCAAGAGCAGATTGAAATTGTGGATCGCCCGCCGCCTATTCCCAATGGCTCAATTTACCAAGTCCGGCAAGGCTATCAGCCGCTGTTTGAAGACCGTCGACCAAGAGCGATGGGGGATATCCTCACCATCGTGTTGGATGAGCAGGTAAGCGCCAGCAAAAATGCGCGCACCAATGCGTCGCGTAACGGCAGCGCATCGCTGGAGCTTGCCCAATTGCCTGATGTACTCGACAGCCTGGCTGAATATGGTTTCGATATTGCCGGGGCCAGCGATTTTAACGGCGGCGGCGGTGCGCAAGCGAACAACTCGTTTACCGGCACTATTACCGTCTCGGTTTTAGAAGTTATGAATAACGGTAACTTGCGCGTTAGGGGCGAAAAGCAGATCGGCATTAACCAAGGGACCGAGTTCATACGTTTTTCAGGCGTCGTGAATCCACGCACGATTACCACCCAGAATACGGTGCCCTCCACGCAAGTAGCGGATGCGCGGATAGAGTATGTGGGGGATGGCTATATTAATGAAGCTCAGCACATGGGATGGCTGCAACGCTTTTTCTTGAATATTTCGCCCTTCTAATGGTACCTGGAATGGCTAAACAACTTAGTGGCCTAGAGTGATCGTCATGCAGCTAAACGGTTTTCGATTAATTAAAGTGCGGCTGGCGCAACTGGGCGCTCTGCTACTGATGTGCCTACTTGCGTTACCCGTTTATGCCGAGCGCGTGATTGAGCTAGCCAGCTTTGCAGGCGTGCGCGATAACCAGTTGGTGGGGTATGGTTTGGTGGTCGGGCTGGATAACACGGGTGACCAAACAACCCAGGCCCCCTTTACCAGCCAAAGCCTCTCCAACATGCTGTCTCAGCTCGGCGTGACTATTCCACCAGGCACCAATATGCAGCTACGTAACGTTGCGGCGGTAATGGTGACCGCAGATCTACCGCCTTTTGCGCGACCAGGGCAGCGTGTGGATATTGTGGTTTCATCTATTGCCAACGCGCGTAGCCTACGCGGGGGGACGCTATTGATGACACCGTTAAAAGGTGCGGATGGCGATACCTACGCGATTGCTCAAGGCAATATGCTGGTAGGCGGTGCGGGTGCCCAGGCAGGCGGTAGCAGTGTACAGGTTAACCAGCAAGCAGCGGGCCGCATCCCCGGCGGCGCACTGGTTGAACGTGAAGTAGCACTTAACCTGGGCGGCAATGGCGGGATGCTGGAGCTGCAGTTAAATGAATCAGACTTCGGCACCGTGCAGCGTATGGTGACCGCGATTAATAACGAATTTGGCCAATCGGTTGCCTATGCCCGTAATGGGCGTGTCATTGCGCTGGATGGCCCTGTCGACGCTAACGCGCGGGTCAACTTCATGGCACGCGTAGAGAACGTTCAGATAACGCCCACTGAAGCGCCGGCCAGAGTGGTATTGAATTCGCGTACTGGTTCCGTGGTAATGAACAGTGCCGTGACGTTACGCCAGGCGGCGGTCGCCCACGGGAGCCTATCAATCACCATTGATAGAAACCTGGGCGTGAGCCAGCCTGGCCCCTTTAGTCAGGGCCAAACCGTCGTGGTGCCAAATACGGATATTGATATTGAGCAACAGGAAGCGTATCTACAAATCGTAGAGGGTGCCCAGCTTACCGACGTGGTGAATGCGCTGAATGCTTTAGGCGCAACGCCTCAGGATTTAATGACAATTCTTGAGGCGCTAAAAGCGTCTGGGTCGCTGCGTGCCGAGTTGGAGGTGATTTAATGAGCATCTCTAATGATATGACCGGCCAGTTTGCGTTAGACGTTCAGGGTTTTCAGCGATTGCAGCATACGGCACGCCTTGACCCGGAAGCGGGGGTACACTCCGCCGCTCAGCAGTTTGAAGCGCTCTTTGTACATATGATGATGAAGAGCATGCGTGACGCTATCCCCACTTCGGATTTGATGAGTAGCTCGACGACCGATACCTATCAGCAGATGCTGGACCAGCAGTGGTCACAGGTCATTGCATCCAAAGGAATAGGCTTGGCAGATGTGCTGGTCGAGCAGCTTCAGCGACAAGGAGTGGTAGGCGAAAAAAATGGTGCCGATCAAGAGCTGCAAGCGCTCATAGCAGGTATTCCACGCGGCACACCACGTGTATTGGATGGCGCCATACAACCCCAAGGGGAACGCTCTTCTAACTCCCAAGGGGGCGGTCGCTTCTTGTCAGAGCTGGATGCGATACGAAAGCGTACTAACGCTGGTGAGCAGGTATCGCTTGGCATGTCGGGTGCTAATAACAACGCGCCAGAGCATGTGCAGCGCTTTATCGATAAGTTGGCAGTGCCAGCGCAAGCTGCCAGTAAAGCAAGTGGTGTGCCCGCCGAATTGATATTAGCCCAGGCAGCCCTGGAAACCGGCTGGGGGCAGCATGAAATAGCCACACGTCAGGGCGGCAACAGCCATAACCTGTTTGGGATTAAAGCAGGCAGCCATTGGCAGGGTAAAACTACCGATATTGTGACGCACGAATACATTAACGGGCGCCGCACGCAGATCGTTGATACGTTCCGTGTCTATGATTCGTTTGAGCATTCGCTTACTGATTACGCCAACCTGATCGGCAAAAATTCGCGTTACGCAGCGGTGGTGCAGGCGCCCAATGCCGAACAAGCTGCGCATGCGTTGCAGCGTGGCGGCTATGCTACAGATCCGCGCTATGCCCAAAAGCTGATCGCCGTGATGAATACCATGGGGTCGCTGACCACAGAGAGCACTTACCTGGCGGATTCGCGCTAGGCGGGACTTAAGTTTTTTAGGGTGCTGCCGATACATAAGGTATCGGCCTAAGGATATCAACCATGAGCATGTTTTCTGTTGGCTTAAGCGGCCTTAATGCGGCCCAGAACGCCTTAAACACCGCTAGCAATAATATCAGTAATGTTTACACGCCAGGCTATAACCGTGAACTCACTCAGTTGGGTGAGGGAAACGTAGGCGGTGGTGTGAAAGTGAATGCCATTGAGCGGCAATTTAATACCTACGTCGCTAATCAGCTTAATAGCGCGAAAACACAATCGAGTGCGCTTGAGACCTATAACAATCAGGTCTCGCAAATCGATAACCTGCTGGCCGATCGAGCCGCTGGTTTGGCACCGTTGATGCAGGGTTTTTTCTCTTCGCTTGAAGACCTGGCAAGCTCACCCTCTGACCCAGCCGCGCGCCAAGGCGTGTTGGGAACCGCTAACACGCTCAGCGCGCAGTTTCGCTCCTTTGATGGCTATCTGCAGGATATGCAGAGCAATATCAATGGCCAAATCAAGGATGAAGTCACTCAAATTAATAACACGCTTGAGCAGATTGCAGGGCTGAACAAAGAGATTTCCTTGGCGCGTGCGCGTTCGGGCGATGCACCTAATAGCCTGCTTAACCAGCGCGACCACCTGGTTTCTGAGCTTAACGAACGAATGGATGTGCGCCTGAATATTCAGGACGGTAAAACCTATAACATTAGCCTTCCCAACGGCCAGCCGCTCGTGACGGGTACAGACTCCTTTAAACTCGAGGCTGTACAGGCTGACAACGACCCACAACGCACCATCGTTGGCTATCGCGATGGTAGTGGTAACGTTGTAAAGTTAAATGAGTCAACGATAAAAGGCGGTACGCTGGGCGGACTAATGGCGTTTCGTTCCGAGACGTTGGATAAAACGCAGAACCAGATTGGTCAGCTGGCTGTTTCGCTCTCGGTTGATTTTAACGATCAGCATAAAAAGGGTGTGGACCTGGATGGCGAATTGGGTGGGGACTTCTTTGAACTAAGTAAGCCTCTAGGGTACAGCTATAAAGGCAATGCCTCTGAAATAGCATCCGTTGAATTCGATACGGATAAAGATAAAATTGCTGAACTACGTGCTACAGACTACACCATCAGTTATCGCAATAATGCGTTTAGCGTGACGCGTAATGACAGCGGCGCAAAGGTGGACTTCACAGAGAATGGCGGCGTGCTATCGTTTGGTGGCGTCAATGTTGCCTTTGATAGTGCGCCTCAGAATGGCGATAAGTTTGAAATTCAGCCTGTTCGCCGCGCCGGCCAGGATATGAAGGTGGCGATTTCGGATGGGGATAAAATAGCCGCTGGTGATGCAGGCTTAGACGGTGAAGAAGGCAGTTCTCTTACTTCATTTAAACACTCGGGTGATTTAGCCGTAGACGACCTGAAGATGTCGCCAGGGGCGTTCTCTAACCATAAAGAGTATACGTTAACGCTGCAGTCAGATGGGAAGCTAGAGGTAGTCCCACAGGAGGCAGAGATCCGCGTTAATGGCCAACCGTATGGGGTGGATAGTGATCCTTTAAAAAGGGGCGACACGGTTGCAATTGATGGGATGAGTTTTACGCTTACCTCGGACCCTGCTGGCGGTGAAGAGGCGACATTAACGATTGCTCAAAACATTATCGCGGCTTCGGGTGATAACCGTAACGCATTGGCTTTGCAAAAGTTGCAGAGTGAAGCTGTGGTAGGAGGCTCAGCCTCCGTTAGTTCTGCCTACGCCTCCATTGTGAGTGATGTGGGTAACCGTGCCAATATTACCCAGGTTAACCTGGACGCGCGTCAAGGGCTAACCGATCAGCTGCGTGCGGTGCAGCAGTCTGAGTCTGGCGTCAACCTGGACGAAGAGGCTGCCAATTTGATTCGCTACCAGCAGTACTATATGGCCAATGCGCGTGTTATTGATACGGCAGGCTCGCTTATGGACACTATCTTGAACCTGCGCGGTTAATCCAGGAGTCTAGGCTATGCGTATTAGCAGCGTGACGATGTTTGAGCAAAGCACGGCGTCCATGAATCGCCAGCAGAGTGATTTCTTAAAGGTGAGTCAGCAACTCGCTAGTGGTCGTCGGGTAGTCAACCCTTCGGATGATCCGCAAGCGGCTTCACGTGCAGTGGGTGTTGATCAGTCGATCGCTATCACCGAGCAGTATAGAGATTCGCGCATCTCGGCTCGCAATTCAGTGGCACAAACAGAGAGCATTCTCAATAGCGTGAGCGATGCAGTCATTCGCGCAAAAGAGCTGCTCATCCAGGCATCCAGCGATACGCTGAGCGATGTGGATCGAGAGTCGGTCGCTAGTGAATTAAAAGGGGTATACGAAACGCTTATTGGTCAGGCGAATGCGACCGATGGCAATGGGCGTTATTTATTTGGCGGTTACAAGGATAATGCGCCTCCGTTTGCCAAAAATGCGGCAGGTGGCGTTGAATATAACGGCGATGCGAATAGCCGCCAGCAGCAGGTTGATGCCTCTCGGTTAATGCCTGTCACTGAAAATGGTAAAACCATTTTCCAAAGTGTGCCAAGCAGTGCCAGTTATGTGGCGAAAGCTTCGCCGGGAAATGAGGGCAATGTGACCTTTTCGGGTCCTAATGTTAACGATGTCACCCATGATGATTATGGGCAGGGATTTACCATTAAATTCAACGTCGATCCTGGTATCGAACCTGATAGCGATGATTCCACTTATACGGTCATCGGATCTGAGGGTGAGGCGATTACTCCTGACGGCGAAACGGGAACTGGTCCTTTTGATTATACGGGCGATGGACAACAGCTATCGTTTGGCGGCATCAGCATTACTCTTAAAGGGGATCCGGCAGACGGCGACGAAATTTCGATGGCCCGTCCAGGAACTCCGGAACAGCCCGCAGATCTCTTTAAGACCCTGGAAGCGGCGATTGGCGTGCTTGAAAATCCCGCACAAATGGATACTGAAAATCCCGCACAAACGGATACTGAAAAAGCGGCTATGCGTAACACCTTAAATAGCTCGATGCGGGAACTGGATAACGCATTGGATAACGTGCTGACCGTGCGTGCCTCTGCAGGCGCACGTCTTAATGAGTTGGACGTTATTGATGCGGTGGGCAGTAACCGCATGATGAACTATACGCAAACGCTGTCGGATCTAGTAGATCTGGATTATGTGGAGGCTATTTCCGAGTATAGCCTGCGCCAAGTGGGCATGCAGGCCGCGCAGAAGACGTTTGTCGATGTGAAGGGGTTATCACTGTTTAACTATATGTAAAAACAGATAAGAGCATGATATTAGCCCTGTCACGGTTATTTACCGTAACAGGGCTTTTTAGTTTAAAGGAGCCATCGCCTCTATCAGATTTTGCATCATTCCCAGCCCTTGGCTAAAGAGGGCCTGTAGAAAACGGTCAATACGCGTCATTAAGACCATCAAGAGCGTTAGCCCGACGGTGAGTGAGGTGGGAAAGCCAATATTGAACACGGTGAGCTGTGGGGCAGAGCGATTAAGAATACCGAGACATAGGTTGATAATCAGTAACGCGCCCACAACGGGTAGTGCTAGCAGCATACCTGCGGCGAAAATAGTGCCTGCGTAGCGGGCCAGAAGATCGAAGGCCCCCGGGTTCAAACCGGCTATCCCGATGGGCAGTGTCTCAAAACTCATGATCAGCGTTTCAAGTACCATTAGGTGGCCGTTAAATGCTAAAAACATGAGCAATGTGATCATATATAAAATGCGTGATAGCACCATAATGTTGGTGCCACTAGAAGCATCAAAGAACGTGGCAAACGCGAGCCCCATTTGTAAGCCAATATACTCACCTGCCGCCTGAACAACCGCAAATATAATATGCATGACCAGCCCTATGGCTAGTCCGATCACTATTTGCTCTACCATGATCCCTATGCCTGCCCAGGACATAATGGCGACGTTCGGCATGGCTGGGAGAATCGGTGCAATCACAATGGTCACTAACGCGGCGATTCCCACTTTTGCCTGGTTAGGGATGCTGGAATGTCCCCACAGCGGGGAAACGGCCATAAATGCTGTAATGCGCGCAAAGGGCCATAAAAAGGCTATCAACCAGCCTTGCAACTGAGCAAAGGTGATTTCCACCATGGCACTACATCACCATGTTGGGAATGTTAGTAAACAGTCGTGTCGTAAAATCCGTAATCAAGCTAATCAACCACGGGCCCGCCAAAACCAGAACGGCAAACACCGCCAGGATTTTAGGGATAAAGGTGAGCGTCATTTCGTTAATTTGCGTGGCCGCTTGAAAAAGGCTAACAAGTAAACCGGTAAAAAGCGCCGCCAGCAGTATGGGGCCTGCTAGAAATAGTGTGACGCGCATGCCTTGATACGCCATGCTCATTACCACCTCAGGGGTCATGCTTGCTCCTTGCCGCTGGCGCGGCACCTAGGTAACGTAAAAGCTTTGGGCGAGTGAGCCAACGATTAACTGCCAACCGTCAACCAGTATAAAAAGCATTAATTTGAACGGTAATGAAATTGTCACGGGCGGCACCATCATCATTCCCAACGCCATTAACGTGCTGGCGACCACCAGGTCGATAATCAAAAAGGGAATGAAAATAGTAAAACCGATTTGAAAGGCAGTTTTAAGCTCGCTGGTGACAAAGGCAGGCAATAACACGCGCATGGGGAGCTCTTCAGGACCTTGCAAAGGTCCTACGTCTGCCAAGCGGACGAATAGGGCTAAATCAGGCTCCCGCGTTTGGGCAAGCATAAACTCACGAAACGGTAGCTGGGCACGCAGCAAAAACTCTTCAAAATTAATCGTCTCGTTCGATAGAGGCTGCCAGGCTGTGTCATACACCTGAGAAAGAACGGGTGACATGATAAAAAAGGTTAGGAACAGCGCGATACCCAGCAGCACCTGGTTGGGTGGTGTTGCCTGCGTGCCCATCGCGGTTCGCAGCAGGCTCAGCACAATAATGATCCGTGTAAAGCTGGTCATCATCAGTAGCATCGCTGGCAGGAACGCCAGCGAGCTTAAAAGCAGCAGTGTTTGAAGCGATAGCGACCACTGCTGACCGCCATCCTCAAGCGGTTGAGAGATAATGCCTGGCAATTGTTGTGCATGCACGGGGTTAGTCAACATACAAAGTGCGACAGCAACGCCAAACAGCAGCCAAAGCTGCCAGTAGGACCTAACGGAGTGCATCCTATGCCTCATGGTGTTTGATGTGGGTCGGTATCGGAGCCTTTACGCCGACGCTTTGCCAGCGCCTGAGAAAGCCGTTGTGCAAAAGGCGGCGAATCAGAACGAGGGGAAGGAGCAGGTCTGTCGTCAGGTGCCGGGCGCTCATGCAGCTTGGTGACTCGGCCATTGCCTACTCCAAGAACCAGCCAAGTGTCTTCAATTTCGACGACGACGACGCGCTCGCGGTTGCCGACCGCCGTGCTCGTAATGACGCGTAGGTGGGCCCCCAGTTGCGGGCGAGCATTCTGCCAGCGCTTTAAGAGCGCTGTGCAGAGTAGAATCATGGCTATAACCAATGCCAAGGCAGCGGCGGTTTTACCGAACATGGCCATGCCGATAAACGCATCACCGCTGCTGCCTAGCGCATCGATAGTTCCATCTTGCAATGGAGAGGTGTCAGCACTCATCGGTTAAGCTTGTGAATGCGCTCAGAGGGTGTGATGATTTCGGTAATACGAATACCGTATTTGTCTTCGATAACAACGACTTCACCCTGCGCGATCAAGTAGCCGTTAATGAGAATATCCATCGGCTCGCCTGCCAAGCCTTCGAGCTCAATCACTGACCCTTGGGCAAGCTCAAGCAGTTGCTTGATCGTAAGCTTCGTCCGGCCAAGTTCCACGGTCAGTTTTACCGGGATATCCATGACCATTTCAAGGTCGCGCGACTGCTTGCTTTCGTCAGCGGGGCTTAGAGGCCTAAATATTTCATCGCTGGCGGGTTTCGCGGCTGAAGTGTCTGGCGCGGCATCCTCAGGGGGTGGGGCCTCCTCCTCGGCGGCTTCTTGTTCAGCCATTGCGGCTGCCCAAGGATCTTCCTCGCTGGCCGTATCGGCAGTGTTTGTCGTCTCCTCTTGTTCAGCCATTGCTGCTGCCCAAGGATCTTCCTCGCTAGCCGTATCGGCAGCGTTTGGCGTCTCTTCTTGCTCAGACATGGCGTCCGCCCAATCGTCATCGGAGACATTTTGATCGGGTTTATTAGGATCAGTCATGCTTTGGATTCCTTGGCTTGCTGTCGCTTCGAACCTTTAATAAAGTCCAGTGACGATACGTTATTCATAGCGGCATGGTCGATCATATGGAGAACGCGCAGCGCATGCTGCTGGCGCTGGCTACCATACTCGCACTCCATGACCGGGACTCCATCAACACGAGCGGTAATCGTATCGGGAATATCCAGCGGCAATACATCGCCTTTCTTTAGCCCCATTACCTGTGCAATACGGCTAGGTATTTGAGCAAACTCTGCCACCAGCTCTACTTCTGATTGGCGTATCTCGCTGGCCATGCGTCGGGACCAGGTGCCGTCATGGTCCTGATTACTGTCGTTAATAGGATTGGCGAGCAGATCCCGCAGAGGCTCAATCATGGCGTAGGGCATGCAAATCTGGAAATTACTTGAGAGATTGCCCACTTCAATATTGAACTTGGTGTTGACGACAATTTCGTTCGGTGAATTGGTGATATTAGCAAACTTGGCCTGGACTTCAGAGCGCACAAAATTAACGTCGACCGGATACACGACCTTCCATGCTTCCTGGTAGGCATCAATTGCCAAGTTCAGAAGACGGTAAATAATACGCTGTTCTGTATTGGTAAATTCACGGCCGTCTGATTTGGTAACAAAACGGCCATCGCCACCAAACAGGTTGTCTACCACCATAAAAACAAGGTTAGGTGGGAAAACCACCAATGCCGAGCCACGCAGTGGCTTCATTGCTACCAGGTTTAAGTTGGTAGGTACCGGCACGTTACGCGAAAACTCGCTAAAGCTTTGGTAACGGACGGATTCCACCGTGATGTCAGCGCTACGCCGAATCAAGTTAAACAAGCCATTTCGGAAATAGCGGGCAAATCGCTCATTAATAAAGTCGAATGCATGTAAGCGCTCACGGATGACCCTATGTTGTGTTGAAGGGTCATAAGGGCGAATGCGCGTCTCGCTAGCTGGCTGCGAAGAGGAGGGCGATGGTTCTTCATCACCACTGACGCCTTTTAGTAAGGCGTCAATTTCTTCCTGGGACAGTAGATCGTCCTGCGACATGAACGGCTCCAGTGCCCGGGTTATTGCACAATAAATTCAGTAAACAGCACTTCGCGTAGATCAAGCGGCGGCTGATTTTCCGTCAGGGGTACGCCAAGGCGACTGATAATCGCTTGTGCTAGCTGCTCCTTACCTTCTGTGGAGGTAAGTTCACTGGCTTGCTTGCCTGAGAGTAAAATCAGCAGACGGCTACGCACTTGAGGCATGTGCTCTTCGATAATCGCTTTGCTCTCTTCATTGCCAACACGCAGCGTAATTCCTGTATACAAGAGGCGAGAACCATAGCGATCATCTGCAAGGTTGACCGTAAAAGGATCAATTCGCGTAAATACAGGCGTTTCACGCTCTGCTGGTAGCTGTGATTCGCCATCAGCACTCTGTTCATTACGCTGGTCAAGCACCATATAAATGGCTGCTGCTGCCCCTGCTGAGGAAAGGAGCACCAGAACAATCATTATCCAGAGCAGTTTTTTGGATCCGCCACTTTTTTCAGCCATTAGTCGTTCCGTTCCCATAATCGCCACACACCACTGATTACGCATTATGCCTAATATGGCGGGCGGTGATGAAATGAACAGGCTCGCTTGGCGAGCCTATCTTTTGGTTTTGCGCACTTGGGCGCGTGAGTCGCTACTCGTACAACGAATATTTAAGCGTAAAGATCAACCCGCCCATCAAGGGGGCGTGAAACATTCTCCGCAACGGGCGCTAGCGTGTCCTGATCACTGTCCGTTACGCTACTGCCCACCTGCGCACCAGCGTTATTGCCTTTTTCAGCAAAGGCCTGTTCATTGGAATTATGCTGCTCGCCAACGGAGGTTTCGCCTAACGAAATCCCCTGCTCTGCTAGTGCTTCACGGAGCTGAGGAATCGCTTGTTCAACTACTTGGCGAACCTGCATGTGCGACGATAAGAAGTGTGCTTGTGTCCCTTGCTCACTGACTTTCAAGGTAATTGACAGTGGCCCAAGCTCAGCAGGATGTAGTTGCATCTTAATCTGTTGCTCGCCTCCGCGCTGAGCGAACTGAACCAACTGCTGGCCAAGCTGTGAAGACCAGGCAGGACTGCTGACTGGTGTTCCCAGCGAAGCGTGTGAAGTTGGCATCGACGAGGACGCTGCTACAGAGGCATTGCCGGCGGAGGCTGAGTTCGGGAGCCCAGCGGCGGCTGGTTGGCCACCACGTAAAAGCGGTTCAAGCTCGTCTGGCGTTGCCAGCGGCGCTGAAGGCGTCAATGGGCCAATTTTTGTCAAAACATCTTGGCTGTTGGCAACGGTTGGTTGGCCGTTAGCGGTGTCCAGCTTTGTCGCAATAGCGTTGGTTGTAGAAAGAGTGCTTGAGGCATCGTGACGATAGGCGCCACTGCTCAACGGTTGGCTCTGCGGCCCTTTGTGAGTGGCTAATGCCCCAGCACTGCTTTGTGTCGTAGCGGTAAGCATGACACTTAACGCGCTAGCAAGCTGACCCGCTTCCTCTTCGCTAAGATACGAGAGTAATTCAATGGCGTTGTCTGAGTGCTCTAACGCCATACCCGGCTGGGGGGCTATGCCGAGTGCACTGAGCAATTCAGCGGTCTGCTCTTGGCTCAGGTCGAGCTGTTGGAGCAGTGTCTCAAGCTCAGGCGCTACCCCTTGAAGCGCTTCAGCCGGCTCGGCTGGTTCTGCAAAGGAAGCAAGCAGGTTCATGCGGGCAGCAATTTCATCAAGAAACGTTAATGGCTCGCTGTTGGACGGATCAATCGCTAGCTCTGGCGTTAACATATCGCTCGTTGCGACCTCATCAAGAGGCGTTAATGACTCGCTGTTTAATGGATCAACCGGCTGCTGTGACGCTAACGTGTCGCTTGTTGCGAGTGATAACCTGGCCTGTAATGAGGCAAGCTGCTCTTGAGACTCTACTGGCGTTTGGCTGTCTACTTCCGTAGCACGTAATGGCGCATTAGTTGATGGCAAATTAGCTGCTTGAGATAACGCTTGGCGAAAAAGATCCGGCGTGTTTACAGACGCGGAGAGAGGCGAGCTGGCCATTGAGGCAGAACCCTGATTCTGTGCACCTGACAGCAATAGCTGTATGTTCATTTATCGTTCCTCAGTGCCACTAATGCGGTTTTTCATTGTGCTGGCGAGCCAAGCGGCTGGTCACCAAGTCATCATTGGTTTTTTGCTCATGGCGTTCAAGACGACGGTGCTCTTCTGATAGCCGGCGGGTGGCCAGTGTATCGTAGGAAGAGAGCTTGCGCTGCTCTTGTTGCCAGTGCTGTTGACTCTGCTGAACGCGCTGCTGTTGAGCGATTAATGCTTGGCGAGCACGACTTAACGCAGCGTCAAGTGAGGCCAGAAACTGCTGATAGTTGTACATGGTAGCGGGGTCAATACCTTCACGCATGGCCTTTTGCAGACGCTCGGCATACTCCGTGCGATACTGGCTAAGCGACTGCAACTGAGCGGCCGTCTGCTGCTCGGTTTGTCGCTCATGTGCAAGCAATTGACCTGCCTGGTCGCGAGCATCCTTGGCTAAACCCGTTAACATTTCTAGCTGTGAATGGCTCATGTTCGACCTCCCACTACGGTATGCAGTGCCTGGCGTGAATCCTCAAGCGTTGCACACTCGCTAATGTTTTGTTGAAGAAAGCGCTCAAGCGCGGGAAAAAGATTCACCGCTTCGTCAAGCCTTGCGTCGTGGCCTGGGCTATAAGCACCGACGCTAATCAAATCACGATTACGCTGATAGCGAGAAAACATTTGCTTAAAAGCGCGGGCTTCCTGTAGTTGTTCCGGTGCGGCAATTGCCGTCATCGCACGGCTAATGGAGGCTTCGATATCAATAGCCGGGTAGTGGCCCGCTTCGGCAAGGCTGCGAGATAGCACAATATGGCCATCCAGAATTGCCCGAGCAGAGTCGGCAATCGGGTCCTGCTGATCATCACCTTCGGTAAGCACGGTATAAAATGCGGTAATGGATCCGCCGCCGCGCTCAGCATTGCCTGCCCGTTCAACAAGGCCGGGTAGCTTGGCGAATACGGAGGGTGGATACCCTTTGGTCGCCGGTGGTTCACCAATGGCGAGGGCGATTTCACGCTGGGCCATGGCATAACGAGTTAACGAATCCATAATCAGCAACACATTGCGCCCAGCATCGCGAAACCCTTCGGCCAGCCGTGTCGCATAAGCGGCCCCTTGGAGGCGCTGCAGCGGCGAGGTGTCGGCTGGCGCAGCGACGACTACAGAACGACGTCGGCCCTCCGGCCCTAGAATGTGATCAATAAAGTCTTGTACTTCTCGACCACGTTCACCAATTAAGCCCACCACGATAACATCGGCTTGGGTGTAGCGAGCCATCATGCCCAGTAGCACCGATTTACCGACACCGGAGCCTGCAAACAGGCCCATTCGCTGGCCTCTGCCGACACTTAAAAGCGCGTTGATGGCACGAATGCCAACATCAATCTGATCTTCAATCGGCGCACGGGATAGCGGATTCAGTGGCGCCGAGCTAAGCGTTGCATGGGTTACGTCCTCAACGCTTTCACGATCATCCAAAGGATTGCCGTTTCCGTCTAAAACGCGGCCCAATAATTCATCTCCGATGGGGAAGCGGCGCGCGCTGTGCCCGCTTCCATCGCCAAGTGGGGAGACTCTGGCGCCAGGCATCAGCCCGGAAATTTCTTCCAGCGGCATAAGGAAGAGTTTGTCGCCCGCAAAGCCGACCACTTCGGCTTCTGCATGTTTATCGCTGTCCGTAAGGCGCCCATCAGGGCCAGGAAGCTCTATACGGCAGGCACTGCCCACGGCTACGCGCAGCCCAACGACTTCAATCACCATGCCGGTCGCGCGTGTTACGCGACCGCTACTGCGCTGGCGCGGTAAGTGGCTTATCCGCTGCGTGGTGCGGCGTATTGCTTTATGCCAGCGGTGTTGATGAGGACATGTTGAGTCAGACATGCGCGGTCCGCCTATGAAGACGTAGTATTGGGTGAATGACGCTTACGGGCCTGGGACTGGATCGCCTGCCAGCGGCTTTCAAAAGTGGCATCTAATTCACCCTGAGCGCTGGTGACTCGACAACCACCTCGCGCCAGCTGGTCGTCAGGCTGTAATTTCCAGTTGGCGGCGCTAAGCTCATTACCTAGATGAGTTTCTACCAGGGTATGGTCTTCAGGATTTAGCCACAGACGCTGCTGCCCAACCAGCGGTGGCTCCGTATGTAGAAGCGCACGCACAATATTCAGAATTTGTTCGGGTGTTTCTTGCAGGGCTTCGCCAGCCAACTGCTTGCCTGTCGCCAATGACAGCGCCACAAGATCATGGGCGATAGTTTCATCAATACGCTCCAGGGCATCTGTAAACTGTTTAGCTAGCGCATGCAAAGGCGTAACCGCTTGATGAATCTGTTCTTGAAGCTCTTCTTTTGCCTGGGCGCGGCCCTCTTCCAGACCTTTTGCTAACCCTTCTTCATGACCCTGTTGTAACCCGGCCTGGTAGCCCGCCTTTTCAGCCTCCTGGCGAAGACGTTCATAACGTTCCTCGCGCTCCTGCTGTTCGCGCTGATGTGCCTGTTCGGCCGCTTTTTGTGCAGCCAGCACTTTGCGCTGGTGCGCAGACGGCGCCGCAGGCACGTGGTTGCTTTCTTGATGTAGCGGGGCAAGCTCCTCCATTTGCCAGCGTTGCCAGCTGCGATGGCGGTCAAACTCAGGAGACGACGAATTAGACATATTCGTCGTCTCCTCCGGCCAGCACGATCTCACCTGAATCTGCTAAGCGGCGCACCACTTGTAGAATGGCTTTTTGCTCCGCTTCAACTTGTGAGACACGAATTGGCCCGCGTGCTTCCATATCTTCGCGAACGAGCTCTGAGGCGCGCTGGGACATGTTGCGCAAGAACTTGTCGACCAATGCATCCTGTGCACCTTTGAGCGCCACCACCAGCGAATTGGTTTCGACTTCCTGAAGCACCATTTGAATAGCGCGGTTGTCCAGGTCGAGTAGATTTTCGAACAAGAACATTTCGTCGATAATCTTTTGGGCAAGGTCTTCGTTGTGCGCGCGAACGGTTTCGATGGCTGTCTCTTCCTGAGAAGAGTTCATCAGGTTGAGGATTTCGGCTGCGGTTCTCACGCCGCCCATCTTGCTGCGCTTAAGGTTCTGACCATCCAGCATGCTGGTGAGCACTTCGGTGAGTTCCTGCAGTGCGGCGGGCTGAACACCGCTAAACGTGGCGATCCGCAAGACGACATCGTTACGCAGTTTTTCTTCAAAGTGCTCAAGAATATCTGCCGCTTGATGGCGGTCAAGGTGAACCAGAACCGTCGCGATAATCTGCGGATGCTCATCGCGGATCAGCTCTGCAACCATGGTGGCTTCCATCAGGTTGAGCGCATCAATACCTGAGTTGCCGCCGGTTGTCTCCATGATATCTTCAATCAGGCTGGTCGCGCGTTCGCTACCCAATGCCTTGGTGAGCACAGAACGGATATGTTCGCTGGAATTAAGATTGAGCGCGACAAACTCTTCTGTCTCTTTGTGGAACGCTTCAAGTACGGCCTTCATATCCTCATGGGATACTTGATTTAGGCGCGCCATTTCCATACTGATATCTTGTACTTCGCTGGCGCTTAGGTACTTGAACACCTCTGCCGCGCTGTCTTCATCAAGAGCGAGCAGAAGAATGGCGCTTTTGCGAGCGCCGCTCATGTCGGCTAGTCCGCTACTCATTGGCATTCATCCAGCTGCGAATAATCATGGCGATCATGCGTGGGTCATCCTGTGCCATGTCACGCAGGTCATTAAGATTGTGTTCGTATAGCGACGTTTTGCGGTTTCGCTTGGGCTTATTGCTATAGGTGTTGCCTTCCTCATCAGGCGCTTCACCCTCAGCCTCGTCTTCCACATCGCCACCCACGCTGGTCGCAAGCGTTTGTCCTGGAAGGACCGGTGCCACCGCGGGTGTTTGTGTATAACGCTTGATCAAGGGACGTAAAATAAGTAGATAAAGCAATAAGGCAGCAAGCGCGACAAGCAGATAGCGCCCCAGGGTGCTGGCAATCGCGAGTGTGCCGGGGTCTTTCCACCAATCGGTTTCAGCCGCATCCTCGCGGGTATCGGCAAAGGGCGAATTCACCACTTCAATTTGATCCCCTCGCACTTCAGAGAAGCCCATTGCCTGGCGTACCAAGCGCTCGATTTGGGCAATCTCAATGTCCGTTAGCGCGACGCGCTCAAGTTCACCTTCGGCATTAACGGTGTCGCGGTAATTAACTACGACGGCCGCAGAAAGCCGCTGAATTTGCCCAAGTCGATGCTGTACATGTTCAACCCTACGGTCGACTTCATAATTGACCACATCTTCCTGACGCAGACTACGCAGTGCTTCAGGCGGAACGTCATCAGCTTCTTCCTCGTCACCCTCTGCACCTTCTGGCTGGTTAATGGGAGAAGGGGCCGTGCCGGGCGGCGTATTGCTGAGTGCCCCAGGAATGCCGCTTGCCAAGGGGTCGTCACCGTCAAAGGAGAGGCTCAACTGGCGGCTGCGTACGGCCGCTTCATTGGGCGGCTGGTTCGGGCCATAGCGCTCAGAGGTTTGTTCTCGGCTTGAGAAGTCGATTTGTGCGGCGACCTGAGCGCGCACATTGGCTTGGCCCAGGATAGGCGTAAGAATATGCTCGATGCGCTGCTGATAAGAGCGCTCTACTTCCGCGATATACTCAAGCTGGGAGCCGTCAAGATCATTACCTTTCGAGGAATTGGCTGACAGAAGGCGGCCATTTTGATCAACAACAGTGACATCCTCTGCGGCCAGCTCGGGAACACTGCTGGATACCATATGGATAATGGCGCTTACCTGCCCCTCGCCCAGCACGCGGCCGGGTAGCAGCGTCAATATGACGGAGGCCTTGGCCGGTTCGCGGTCACGAATAAACACGGATGGCTTGGCCAGCGAAAGGTGAGCGCGAGCACGCTCAACAGGCCCTAGCGACTCAATTGAGCGGGCCAGCTCACCCTCCAGGCCGCGCTGGTAATTAACCTGTTCAGCAAACTGACTAATACCAAACGCCTGGGTATCCATTAACTCAAGGCCGAGGTTGCCGCCCCGAGGCAACCCTTGCTCGGCAAGCTGCAACCTCAGTGTATATATCTGATCACTTGGTACCAGCAGTGCTTGGCCGCCTTGGCTAAACTGATAGGGCACGGAGCGGCTATCAAGCTCTGCAATAATTTGGCCACCATCTGCCTCGGTAAGATTGCTGTATAACACGCGGTACTCGGGGCTGCTTGCCCACATGAACAGTGCGGCGACAAGAGCAATAGAGGCTGCTCCTGCAATTAGCAGCACTACCAGCGGGTTACCACGTAACTGTTTTAACAGGCGCTCAACCGTAGGACTGCTTTTTACATCGCTGCCTGTTGGACCATTACGGAGAGTGCTTTGTGTCGTGCTGTTTTGACGGCCTGCCGTTGCACCGGTTTCACTCATGCATCCCTCCAAAGGGGTAAGCAAAACAGATGCCGGCCCAGGCGCATCACCAAAGAAGGCATAGGCTATATCCGTCAATCGCGGTTATCCGCCTGGAGGAAAAGGCGGAATTGTGATGGGCGCCATTATCCCGAGGTGTGTCGAGCATAAATGAACGAAAAGCTTGGCTTTTAGTGCGTAATTGTACGTATGAGCGCAGCGACAGCAGTGTTAGGCTTTGCCCATTACTTTATTTAAAGCTGATGAGGCTTATGTATGAGTACGCCGGCAATACAAGCAGCGCTTCAACAAATGCAAGGGCTCGCGACGCAAGCGGCAGCGCAACCGTTAAAAGGTGAGCATGTCTCGACGGCTGTAGGGCAGGGCGGTTTTGGTAGCGAGCTACAGGCATCAATTCAGCGTATTAATCGTCTTCAAAAAGCGGCTGATGCAAAAGCCATGGCGTTTCAGGCGGGAGAGCCGAACGTTGAGCTGAACGACGTTATGGTGGATATGCAAAAAGCGAGCGTTGCCTTCCAGATGGGGCTCCAGGTGCGTAACCGTGTGGTGACTGCGTATCGCGATGTAATGAATATGCAAGTGTAGTGGCTTGAAGCTTCCTTCAAACAAGGCGCCAGAAATAAGTAAGTGTTGCGTTAGCTGGCGCTTGTTTGAAGAAAGCTTTGCCGAGTCTTTATACCTCTAGTGAAATAAGGCGTCCTTGCATTTCTTCCAGGCGCTCAGCAATGGCCAGCACTTCTTCTGAAGGGATTTGGCGAATGACATCCCCAGACTCCCGGTCAATAACGCGTGTCACAATACGTGATGACTCATCGCTAACATCGAACTCTATTCCATGCGCTTGCATCGCCGCGTTAATACGCTGGATGGGTTCAATCAGCTCGCCTTTTGTTACGGCGGTAGTTCCTGAGCCAGTTCCTGAGACAGCTCCTGAGCCAGTTTGAGCGCCGCTATTGTCTGTCATTGACAGCTGGGCAAGCGTGCTGTCCAGGCGTTGTTGCGGCGTTAGGCGGGGTGTGGCTGATAGTGTTGTTATGGTATCCGTTAGCGGTGATGTCATGACAGCCGTTCCTCGTAAAGATAAGGGCTAAGTATTAGTGATTCAGTAGTAACAACCCATGGATAAGTCGGTTTGGATAAAGCATCAACCCTGCCTCTATAGCTGAGCCTCCTTACTATTGTCGGCTGATACGCCACAAACTTTATATAACGAAATCGTTCTGTATGTGATCCGGCTTAACAGTGCCGGTGTCAGTGAGCTGTCATGTCTGGCTTTTATAAGGGTGCCTTAAGATGACTGGCCCTTTGCAGTATCTGCGCTAACCAGAGCGCGTCTGCTATGCTTTGCCGTTTTGAAGTGGTATTTAAAACAGCTCTTTGAACAGGCTCTTGGGGTGTTTTTGAAAAAGTAGCCTTTGATTAACGTGTTGGAAAAGTGAGGCGAGCATGCTAGCGCAGCGAGACGATTACGAAACGATTGCCAATGCGGCGGCGATTGAGTTGCTACTAAATACAATGATTGAAAGTGGTGGTGTGTCTCTTTGTATGGCTTCGTCTGACGCAACCCCTGAGCCTGTTGTTCTTATGGAGCAGCACGTTGGCCAGACACTCGTCATGGATCTGTCGTCTGTTGATTTTCTGCTTGGGCGCCTGGAGAAGGGCGAAAAATTCTACCTGCGCGGTCAGACGCAGGGGAAATTAATCCGTACCCCTCTTTTGTCATTGACTGAGGCGCGCCGTTCTGGGGGGCGTTTTTTATGTTGCAGTGACTACCCGGCGGCGCTTGATGTCCTACAGAGGCGCGAATCCTTTCGCGCCGAACTGCGTATGGGGATGATAGTAACGGCCTCTATTGTTGGAGCGCTGGGTGAAGAGGTGATAGGTGAGCTACGCGATCTTTCCCAAGAGGGGTGTCAGTTAGAGCTGCCGATGGCAGCGAGTGGTGTACTGCCGGAAACGGATAGCCCTCTAAAGCTAATGCTAAATTTTCCTGACGGCACCTATTTTGAGGGGCAGGGTGTTGCTCGCCACCAAAAGGTTGATCCTGAAAAGCACCTGCTGCGCATCGGGTTTCAGTTTTCTGGCTTTACGGCAGAGCAAGAGCGCCAGATTTGGTACTTCGTGTGTGAGATAGAGCGCCAAGCTGCTCGCTATGAAATGGATAGTCCGGATGACCGACAGTCATCACCGCTGTTTGAGCGGCCTCGCCAACGTATGAGCAGCGAGCGTGTTGGTCGGCGAGATATCAAGCATTATGCGACGCCCATGGCGCGGCGGCTTGTGAAAGTGGCTGCCTATCTGGATGCCCAAATTCTGCTGTTACAGCAGGGTAGCGATATTGATGCGCGACGCTTATCGCGTAACGCTGATCGTGTACTTCTGCTTCACGAGGAGGATCGAGAGTCTTTGTTGTTTGCCTCGCGTTGCCTGTCACTTGAGCCCTTGCTGGTACGTCATGGTATTGCGGTGGCGGTGCACCTGCTTGATCTAGTCGGCGCTAATATGCCCCGCGAGGCGCGTAAAGCCATTGTGGCTAGCGGTTTGATTCATGACTTGGGCAAGGCGCTGGTGCCGCAGGTTGTGTTTAGGGTGCCTGGTTTTGAAGCACCCCATCGGCAGGCAATGAGTGAGCATGTGTCCTTACTGATGGGCCGCCTTCAGCACTGTCAATGGCTTTCGACCAGCGTTGTTCAGGCGGTAATTGGTGGCATTAATGAGCGCCTGGATGGCAGTGGTTATCCAGAGGGCGTGAGCGGGAGCGATATCAATGAACTGGCCAAGGCCAGTGCGGTGGTTGATGTTGTAGAGGCAATGCGCCGAGACCGAGCTGATCGTCCGGCTAAAACTACGCAGCAAATTTATCGACACTTGTTACAGCATTCGCATCAGTTTGATTTGCGCTGGGTAAAGCGCTATATCGAGCATTTCACAACATTGCCGATCGGCTCTTTGGTCCGCTTTTCGAGTGAGCAGTTAGCTTGGGTGTTGCGGCTGGATGCCGATGGCATGCTCGTCGAGGTGGTATTAACTCAGCAGGCCGTTCCTCCCATGCGCGATACGCTTGGGAATACGGTGCGTAGTGATGTGCAGGAGCGGCTCGGTAAGCCAACGCAGGAAGTGGCTATTTCGACGTGACATGGCTTGATCACGTATTCTTTTTTGTTGCAAAGAAAGTTGGCCGCGCCATTAAAGTCAGGCGCCATTGCGCCGATATCATTTTATAGATGAGCATGGTGTGCTCGTGTTAAATGAGAAAAGACGGGCGGCGGTTACCGTGTTGTCTGACCAGTAACCGGTATCAATTAGGAGTTCAAGCTAGTGACATACTCTCGCGGCAGTGCTGCCTACGGAAGAGGTGCTAACGCTTATGCGCGCGTTGGTGTCGAAAGTGGCGTGATGTCAGCTGATCCGCATAGGCTTATTGTCTTGTTGTTTGAGGGGGCGCAAACATCTATTCGTGCTGCACGTATCCACATGCAAAGCGGCAACACGAGTGAGAAAGGCAAAGCAATATCCAAAGCGTTGGATATTATCAATAACGGCCTTAGCGCCGCCCTTGACCAAGAAAAAGGTGGCGATATTGCTGAGCGATTGGCGTCACTTTATGACTACATCGCTCGCTTATTACTCACCGCCAATTTACGAAATGACGAGGAAAGCTTAAATCAAGCAGAGCAACTGCTTGAAAATATTGCCTCTGCATGGCGTGAAATTGGACAACAGCAAAGCGTATGAGGCCCTCATGGCAGCTTCCATAAATGCCCACGATCACGCACCGCACGTACTGTTAGATGCGTATGAGGGGCTGCTGGTTCATGTTACTCAAATGCATGAGCTGGCCAGCGCCGAGCAGTGGGCAGAACTGATTGAGCAGCGCACCCATTATGTCTTGCTGGTCGAGGAAGTGCGCAAGCTCGATAGCGTGGCGGTGCTGGATGATCCCGCCAGGCAGCGTAAGGCAGAGTTACTTGAGCGCATTTTAGAATATGACGTGGAAATTCGGCGCCGTTTGATGGCAAGGCGAGATGAGTTAGGCAAGCTGATTAGTGTTTCTCAGCGTCAGCGAGACCTTCATCGTGCCTACGCACCCCAGCAGGGCGCTTCTTTTAGTGCCTTGGGTGCTGACGATGGAGAAGTGACCAAGTGAGTGGTATCATACCGCTGATTGATACGCTTATGCATCAAGTGCTGGGTCGGCAGGGGGAGGTGTCGTTAAAGCATGCGTTGAGCGAACCTGTTAAGCCAATTCCTCCTGGTGAGGGGCCGCGCGCGCTACAGGGCGATTCACGCCTTGATGGGCGTATTGAACCGGCATTGCTGAATGATTTAAGGCGCGCGCCGGGGTCACTTAACGGTGACAGGCTGTTGGCGCGAGGTGATACGCAGGGTACGCCGCCGGGGTCAACACAGACCCATTTTAGTCCAGCAGCACGCAGTATTGCGGATGTGTTACTGCGCTTCCCTGCGCCACCTGCCGTCATTCGGCCACCCGCGCCCTTGTTGGCTGCGCAAGAGACGCCAGCGGCGACGGTTGTCGCGGAACGTTTGGAGTCCAGCATACGCGATAGCGGGCTGTTTTATGAGTCCCATTTAAAGCGTTGGTTTCAAGGCGATATGGCACGTCAGCAACTGCTACGAGAGCCGCAAATGCAGCCCGGTCCTCGCCCGCTCGTTGCGCTACAGCCTGGTACATCACTGCAGCCAAGTGCACCGCTGCAGCTCCATACGCCGTTACAGCCAGCCGAGCCGCTATCGCCTAATGTACCGTTTTTATTAAAGGCGTCTTTTTCCGAGTCGCCTTTAACCAAAGCAATAGTGCCCGGCAGCGCTTTGCAGTATGTATCCAACGATCAGACTGCCGCCACGCGTGCAGCCCCAATGCCGAATACAGCAGCTTTTACGCCAAGTGCGCCGCCAAGTATGGAGGATAATGCCAGGCTGACGCGCGATGCCATGGCCTATGAGCGCGGCACGGAAGCTCTCAGCAGTCGTGGGCACCGTGAAGTCGTCCATGAAAGTTTGCAAAGTATCGTACGTCAGCAGTTAGATATGCTGGTCATGCCTGTGGTTCGTTGGGAGGGTGACGTTTGGGCAGGCATTTTTATGGCGCTCGTGATCCATCTGCCTGCTCAAGAAAAAGAGGGGGACGGTGAGGGTGATAATAAGGAGGAGGATGGGTGGCGCTCTGAGATGCAGCTGGATGTGCCTAATTTGGGAGCCTTTAGCGTCTCATTGTGGTTTTATCGAGCGGTGTTAAGTATTGATTTAACAACGGCCGATAAAGCCACGTATCAGTACCTGGAGCAAGGCATTTCTGCTTTAGAACAACGTTTGAATGCACTGGATTTGGACAAAGTGCAGGTGCGTGTGCGGTATATGCCGCTGGAGAGTAGTGATGCCCATGCCGAATGAGCGTAGTCGCCAGGCGGTTGCGCTTGCTTACCAGGAAAACGAACGCGCACCACGTGTTGTCGCAAAGGGGTACGGCGAGCTTGCCGAGCGCATTATGGCGGAAGCCCGCCGGCAAGGGATTTATGTGCATGATGCACCTGAGATCGTGGCACTTTTAATGCAGCTGGATTTAGACGCAGAGATACCTCCGCGCCTCTATCAAGTAGTGGCAGAGCTGCTGGTGTGGGTATTTGAGCTGTCAGACGAGGGCCTAAAACGCCATGATTGAGCCAAGTAGCCAATATATAGATAGTGTGCAACCATGGCGAAGGGGCAGAAAAGTCATCAAGGCGTCCGCATAACGGTTACAAGATAGCGCCTGTGTCATTTGATGGAACACTATGAGTCACACCAACTATCTCGATGAAATTGAAGAAATTAATTTAGCCTATTTGCTTCTCGCGCAGCGCCTGTTAAGTGAAGACCGCGAAACAGCACTATTTCGTTTAAAAATAGATAATGACGTTGCTGAACTGCTGTCTTCGCTGAGTGCTCGCCAATTGACGAAATTGGCGCGTACTAACCAGCTGATATGTCGATTCAGTCAGCCGAGTGCTCAGCGGCTACGTCAGATCACTGAGAATCCGCGCGATCAGGGGCTCGCTGGTCTACACGCTTCGCTACTGTTAGCTGGCGATACATTTGAGTCATTATCAGGAGATAAGGGGTGACCCAGAAAAGCCTGGTGGATGAAATGCACCAAGTGCAGCTGGCAATTGAGCTGATTGAGCTAGGCGCACGCTTGCAGGTGCTGGAAACGGAAACCGAATTAAGCCGTACGCGACTGATCAAGCTTTATAAAGAAGTCTGTGGGATGTCGCCGCCCAAGGGCATGCTGCCGTTTTCGACCGACTGGTTTATTACCTGGCTGCCCAATGTTCATTCATCGCTTTTTTACAATATCTACGCCAGCCTGCTGCGAGACACCTGCTGCGAGAGAATCGAAGCGTTTGTAAAAGCCTATCGACTTTACAGCGAGCAGATGATGTTGGAGGGCGCCGAGCCCGTATTGGGTTTGACGCGTGCCTGGACGTTAGTGCGCTTTTTTGAAAGTGACCTGCTTGAGTTTAGCCGTTGCACCCGCTGTGGCGGGCAGTTTGTGGCTCATGCCCATAGCCCGGCCCACGACTATATTTGTGGTATTTGTCAGCCGCCATCGCGGGCAGGTAAAACCCGTAAGGCGCAGCAAGCCAAGGAAGATAGCCTCGGCATCAGTGAAGGGTAAAAGAATTATCAAATGCGCCTTTAACGAATAGATAGCGTTAAAAGGCGGCGTTACTTTTTAATTAGACTGTACATTAGCCCTGGTATGATAAAGCTAATTTGTACCTGAGCCGGAACGCCACTCAACCGTCTGAACAGATGGCTAAGTTTTGGTTCCCTACTTAATACTGAAACACCGCAAGGACCCTGCTTGTGCTGATACTTTTAGGCTATGTAGTCGTTTTGTTATGTGTATTTGGTGGCTATGTACTGGCAGGTGGCAGTCTAGGCCCTCTGTACCAACCACTTGAGCTAGTCATTATCGGCGGTGCTGGTGTTGGCTCATTTATCGCCGCCAATAACATCAAAGCGATTAAAGCCACCTTCAAGCTACTGCCCAGGCTCAGGGGAGCAAAAAAATATAACAAAGCATTTTACATGGAAGTGATGGCAATGCAGTACAAGCTATTGTCAAAAATCCGCCGTGAAGGAATGCTGGGCATAGAGCGAGATATTGACAACCCTCAAGAAAGTCCCCTTTTTCAAGAACATCCTGCTGTATTAGCTGATCCGCATGTCATGACGTTCTTGACGGACTACCTGCGCTTGATGGTGAGTGGCGGCATGGAGCCTATGGAAATTGATGAGCTGATGCTGCACGAAATCGAAGTATTTGAACAAGAGGCTCATGTCCCCGTCGATGCGATTGCAAAAGTGGGCGATGCCATGCCCGCCTTCGGCATCGTGGCGGCAGTAATGGGGGTCATCAAGGCATTGACCTATGCGGATGCCACGGCGCAACAGATGGGTGAAATGATTGCCCACGCGCTGGTGGGAACCTTCCTGGGTATTTTGTTGGGTTACGGCTTTATTAACCCCATTGCCAGCTTCGCCGGTCGGCAAGCCCAGGAAGCAGAAAAGATGATGCAATGCATTCGGATAACATTATTGGCAAGTTTGCACGGCTACGCACCTCAGCTGGCCGTTGAGTTTGGCCGTAAAGCGCTGTATACCGCCGAGCGTCCAACTTTTTTCGAGCTTGAAGAGTATGTGAAAAATGCCAGGAAGGGCGGTACTGCATGAGTAAGGGCGGTGAAAAGCGCCCGATTATTATCCGGCGTAAAAAGGTGGTGCATGCGCATCACGGCGGCGCCTGGAAAATTGCTCTAGCGGATTTCATGACCGCGCTGATGGCGCTGTTCCTGGTAATGTGGATTTTAAGTGTCTCCAGTGAAGAAACGCGGCGCGGCGTGGCGGAATATTTCAGTACGCCACTGGTGACGGCAATCACCGGTGGTGATCAATCAGGCAGTACCAGGGTTATCCCTGGTGGTGGCCCGGACCCGACACACAGTGATGGTGAAAGGGCGCGCATCGATACCATGCAGCAGACCCGGCCAAGCATGCAGGAGCGACGTTTCTTCACCGATCTACAGGAGCGCATCGAACGCGCCATTGAGGCAGACCCCGAACTGCGTCAGCTACGCAGGCAAATGCGCTTTGATTTAACCCGTGAAGGGCTTCGTATCCAACTGCTGGATACCGAGCAACGCCCAATGTTTGAGTTGGGCAGTGATCAGGTGGCCCCGTATATGCGCAATTTACTGCGTACGATTGCGCCGTTACTTAACGAATTGCCTAACGATCTTAGTATTAGTGGACATACCGATAACGTGCCCTATGCCGGAGGATTTCGGGGCTATAGCAACTGGGAACTCTCTAATGATCGTGCCAATGCCTCGCGCCGCGAGCTGGTGACCGGAGGGCTTGATCCTGATCAACTGCTGCGCGTATCAGGCTTTGCTAACCGTGTCGTGTTACCCGATACGGATCCTCGGGATCCGGTTAATCGCCGTATTGAGCTTGTCGTCTTGCTACCCGAAATCGCAGAGGCGATTCGCAACCCGGGAACGATGAGTTCCGATGCCACGCTGCCTGCTTCTGCGGATGACCTGGTCGAAGACTTAACGCAAGAGCCCCTGCCGACAAATGTGTCGGATTAGCGTTGGCTTGTGACAAAAATATGACGTTAGAGTGGAGTGGTGCATGGATATAGCGGATTTTTTTGACACCTTTTTTGAAGAGGCTGAAGAGTTGCTTGCTGATATGGAGCAGCACTTGCTGGAGCTCGATGTCGATAATCCCGACATTGAGCAGCTAAACGCTATTTTCCGCGCGGCGCACTCGATCAAAGGTGGAGCAGGTACCTTCGGCTTTAGCGTGCTACAAAAGACAACGCATATACTCGAAAATCTGCTGGATCATGCACGTAAAGGGGAGCTTGTACTGCGTGCCGAGCTCGTGGATACCTTTTTAGAGGCTAAAGACATCATGCATGAGCAACTCGATGCCTATCGCAACGAGGAAGCGCCCAATCAAGAGGCGTACGAAAGAATTTGCCAAGTATTACAGCAGATAGCTCTGGAAGAAATTGGTCAAACATTGGATGCGCCGGTGGAGGCAGCGGCACCTGCACCGGTCGTCCAGGCTGAAGAACCAGCGAAAGCCTCAGCCGGTCAAAACCAGCTGATTGTCGCCCTGCTTAATGTGGTTGAAAAAGAGCGTACGTTGCTGGTTGAAGAGCTTGAGCAGCTGGGCGATGTTCAGTCGCAGTCTGGCGATGAGAAATGTTACGAAGTCATACTGAGTGGCGATGTCAGCGCTGACGATATTGAAGCCGTCATGTGTTTCATCATTGAACCAGAGCAGATTGAGATTCGTGTAGCGAGTGGTGCCCCTGCAACTGCACAAGAGGAGGCTAAAAGCACGCCGCCGCCTGCTCCTACTCCAGTAACACCGGAGCCTACAACGCCTGCACCAGAAGCTGCGCGCCCACCTGCAGAGGCCAAAAAGACGCCCGATAGCAGTGCTAAGTCGAAAAAGGCGGCCGCCGAGTCCTCTTCCATTCGCGTTTCGGTGGATAAAGTCGACCAGATTATCAATCTGGTGGGCGAGCTAATCATTACCCAGTCGATGCTTGATCAAACGGTTAGCGATTTGGACGATCAGTCGGTGGGCAACAGCTCGCTTCAAAATGGCATGAGCCTTTTGCAGCGTAATGCCCGAGACTTGCAAGAAGCGGTCATGTCGATCCGCATGATTCCCATGGAATTCGTGTTTAGCCGTTTTCCGCGTGTTGTTCGCGATACCGCGGGCAAGCTGGGTAAAGAGATAGAGCTTGTGACCGAGGGTAAGTCCACGGAGCTTGACAAGAGTCTGGTTGAGCGGATTACCGATCCCTTAACTCACCTGGTGCGTAATAGCCTTGATCACGGCATTGAAATGCCGGATAAGCGCGAAGCGCTTGGCAAGCCCCGTATTGGCAAGCTCGTACTTTCTGCTCGCCATCAGGGCGGTAACATCCTGATTGAGGTGCGCGATGATGGCGCCGGAATGGATCGTGAGCGACTGCTAGCCAAGGCACGTGAAAATGGCCTTAGCGTCTCTGACACCATGAGCGACGAAGACGTTTACCAGCTTATTTTTGCGCCAGGCTTTTCAACCGCTGAGGCCGTGACCGACGTCTCCGGACGTGGTGTGGGCATGGATGTGGTTAAACGTAATATTCAGGGAATGGGCGGTCGTGTTGAGATCCAGTCCAAAAAAGGCGAAGGCACCAACACGCGGATCGTGCTGCCGTTAACGCTTGCGATACTGGATGGCATGTCGATTAAGGTCGGTGGGGAGACGTTTATTCTGCCGCTTTCTACCGTGCTTGAGTCGTTACAGCCAACCAAGGGCGAGATGTACGCGATGGCCGGAGACGACGTTGTCTTAAAGGTACGCGACGAGTATTTGCCTGTTATTGCGATTCATGAAGTTCTGGATGTGGAAAACGCCATTACGGATCCTACCCAGAGTATCGCGGTCATCGTGCAGGGCGAAGGACGCCGTTATGCCATGCTGGTTGATGAACTGGTTGGGCAGCAGCAGGTAGTGGTGAAAAACCTTGAAGACAATTACCGCAAGGTGCCGGGGATTTCGGCGGCAACCATCCTGGGGGATGGCAGCGTAGCGCTAATTTTGGATATCACAGGACTGCATCGCTTGAGCAGGGTCAAGAAAGAAGCGAGCAAAGTGATTAATAATCAACCTATCTCTTTTTATAAGGAGGCTGAGCCGTCATGAGTCAAGCAAATAATGAGGCGGTTCTCGCCGCGGATGAAGCTGAAAACCGTGAGTTTTTAGTATTTTCATTAGGCGAAGAAGAGTACGCCATTGATATTTTGAAGGTACAGGAGATTCGCGGTTACGAAAATGTAACGCGTATTGCTAATGCGCCTGACTTTATTAAAGGGGTTACCAATCTGCGCGGCGTGATTGTGCCGATTGTCGATCTGCGTATCAAATTCCATCTTGAAAACGTGGAGTACGGCGGCCAGACCGTGGTGATTGTGGTTAACGTTGCCGATCGCGTCGTGGGTATCGTGGTCGACGGCGTTTCTGACGTCATGACGTTAAACCCTGAGCAAATTAAACCGGCGCCTGAATTTGGTGTCACCCTGTCTTCTGATTTCCTGAGCGGTCTTGGCAGCCTGGATGACCGCATGCTGGTACTTGTCGATATCGATAAGCTGCTTACCAGTGAAGAGATGGCATTGGTGGACAGCACCAGCAATCGTTAAGGCGACTGCCGCTACGTTGTACTAAAAAGGCCACACGGAACGTGTCTTCCCAAGTTGAACGGCCCCTCTAGCGCCAAGGAATGCGCCTGCGAGTGACGTTGTGTTTGGAGAAAACATTGTGACACAGCTAATGCGGCAGATGTTGGGAAACATGACCGTGCGGCTCAGTTGGGGGCTGGTACTTGCTTCCTTTTCGTTACTGGTGATTGTGGCCTGTGGCATCGGTTTTTATGCCCTTCAGCATGGGGCAGCCATCATGCAGGCCGCCAGTGATGGCAACGTTCAACAGGCAGAGTTCTCGGACTTTACCGGCCGCATTCGCTGGGCGCTCATTGCCATTATGGTGATCACAGCGACGACCGTCGTGGTGGTGATTTGGGGCGTGACGGTCAATGTACTTAAGCCACTGGATCGTTTGGTTGGCTATTTCGAACGCATGGCGCAGGGCGATTTAAGCCAGCAGATCTCGGCACCGGGTAATAATGAAATAGGCCGGTTATACGTTGCGATGGCGCATATGCAGGCTTCTTTATCAGAAACAGTGAGCGTTGTGCGTGGCAGTGGGTCGTCCATTTATGAGCGCTCTCAACAAATTGCCAGCGGTAATAACGACCTCTCCTCACGTACTGAACAGCAGGCCTCTTCGCTTGAAGAGACCGCCTCCAGTATGGAACAGCTTGCCTCAACGGTGGGCCATAATGCTGATAACGCACGTCAGGCTAGCCAGCTTGCGCAAAACGCTACGTTAACAGCGAGGCGAAGCGGTGAAGAGGTGAGTGGTATTGTTGAAACCATGCAGGATATCAATGCCAGCTCTCATCAAGTCGCCGATATCATTACGCTGATTGATAATATCGCATTTCAAACCAACATTCTGGCGCTTAACGCATCGGTAGAGGCTGCCCGTGCGGGTGAGCATGGCAAGGGGTTTGCCGTGGTCGCTCAAGAAGTGCGCAGTTTGGCCAGCCGCAGCGCTAATGCGGCGAAAGAGATTCGTACGCTCATTGATACCTCGTTGGGTAAAGTAGAGACCGGCACGCAGCGGGTCAATCAGGCAGGCGAAACCATGCAGGCGCTGGTAGAGGCCGTACAGCGAGTCAGCGATATCATGGATGAAATTGCCGCCGCCTCTGAAGAACAGAGCAACGGTATTGCTCAGGTTAACCAAGCGGTTGCACAAATGGATCAAGTGGTTCAGCAGAACGCTCAGCTTGTTCAACATGCGGCACATAATGCCAATGAGCTTGAAGACGAAGCGGCGCGGTTAAGAAATACCGTTGAGCGTTTTCAAGTTGCGCATAATGCGGCGCCTGTATCTATCTCATCCACGGCGGGGCCGGTCGCGTCCGTCACTTCCAAGCCTCTTTCTATCGGCACTGCTTCAAGAAAGGTGGAAACAGAAGCCTGGGAAGCATTTTAATAGCAAACGCTATAAACAACGATAGTTTAAGAACTGAACAATAAGGCCCCTAAATGCGCAATAACCAACCCATTTCGCAGCGTGAAGTCGAGCTAAAAGAAGACGATTTTCTGGTCTCTCGGACGGATTTAAAAGGTCGTATTACGTACACGAACCCGGCATTTATTGAGATAAGTGGCTACACGCATGACGAGTTGATAGGTGCTCCGCATAATCTAGTTCGTCATCCGGATATGCCGCCTGCCGCGTTTGATAATTTTTGGAAAACCGTGCAGAACGGAGATACCTGGCGAGGGTTGATTAAAAATCGCTGTAAAAATGGTGATCACTACTGGGTGGATGCCAGCGTAACGCCAATTATTGAAAACGAGCAGGTGGTGGGTTACGCCTCGGTGCGTGTTCAAGCCTCACGTGAGGCCATAAAGCATGCTGAACAGGCTTATGCTGAAATACGGGAAGGGCGTAACAAGCATCTCTACCTGGACAAGGGGCGTCTGCGTCAGCGCGGTATCGGCCAGCGGCTGAAAAGGATTCAGTTTAATACCATTCGTGCCAAACTGGTGGGCATGATCGTGGTCGCCGCGGCGTTGCTGTTGGTTAGCGGTGGCTTGGGGCTTTACGGCCTTAACGCGTCGAGTGACCGGCTTGAGAGGCTTAATAGCGATGGCTTGCGCGATGTCGTCAGGCTGCAACAAATTGATCAGATGATCGCCAATACGCGCCAGCAAATGATTGAACCAGAGCGTATGGAGTTGATCAATCAGCGTTTTGAAATAGGCGAAATGATTGAGCAACGTGCTGAAGAAGTGGCCACCGTATGGCAAGACTATTACGCCCGTGCGGTCAATAACACGCCGCTCGCGAGTGCGTTTGACGATCAGCTGCAGGCCTTTCTTGAGGAGGGAATGAGCCAAGCGGCTCGTGTGCTACAGGCCGAAGAGACCTACCAGGCATTTACCGGATTGGATGGCGTCATCAGCGTCATGTCTGAAGAGGGGCGAGCACTTTCTGAAAGTGTGAATCAGCTCATTGAGCAAAAACAGCAAGCGGCCGAGCAAATGGCGGCTAATGCCCAGCAAGCGCAGAACACCATCATCGCAACGCAAGCGGTAGTGCTGGGGATTGGGCTAGCACTGCTGATAGCGATTGGTTGGTTAACTTTCCGCGCAATTATACGTCCCCTAAAGAGCGCTTCACGTTTTACGCTGCAAATCGCGGGCGGTAACCTGGCGGCTTCCGCGCCCAAGCGTCAGCACGATGAAGTAGGCCAGCTAATTGATGCGCTTAATGCCATGCGTAAAAGCTTAAGCAGCATTATTGGCGACGTAAAAGGCGGGATAGACATCGTAACGCCTGCTGCACAGGACATTGCGACAGGTAATGAAGCGCTCTCTTCACGTACCGAGCAACAGGCTGCTTCGCTACAGCAAACGGCCTCCAGCATGGAGGAGATGACCGCTACCGTACGCCAGAATAGCGACAATGCTCAAGAAGCCCGCCGACTCGCCGATAATAACTCTACTCGGGTTTCTCAAACGGGCGAGCTAATGACGCAGTTGGTAGACAATATGCAACGCATTACCCAAAGCTCTCAAAAGATGGCCGATATCATCAATACCATCGACTCGATAGCTTTCCAAACCAACATCCTGGCGCTAAATGCCTCGGTGGAGGCGGCGCGCGCCGGCGAGCATGGGCGTGGTTTTGCCGTGGTTGCCGAAGAAGTGCGTAATTTAGCAGGACGAAGCGCCGGCGCTGCCCAGGAAATTCGAGGGTTGATTGACGGTTCTAACAAGGAAGTCAATGCGGGCGCTGGGCTGGTTGAAAAAGCAGAAACCGCGATCAACGAGGTCGCTGAGGCGGCACGCAGTATTACCAATATCATGCACGAAATTTCGGCAGCGTCTGAAGAGCAAAGCAGCGGTATTGCGGAGGTAAACCAGGCAGTCGCCGAAATGGATCAAGCAACGCAGCAAAATGCTGTTCGAGTCCAGGAAACCGCCCGCGCGGCTGCCGCGTTAGAGCAACAGGCAAGCCTGCTGGCGTTATCGGTTGAAGCCGTTCGGCTTAACCAGAAGAGCCCAGAACGCCCTCTTGCCTTGGCGAACACGTTACCTGCTAAACAAGCAACAACGCTTGCTAGCCCCGCAGTGCGCAACAAAGTGGCCGCGCCTGCTGTGCAGCGACAAGCGACACCTGTAGAGGAATGGGAAGAATTTTGAGCGAGCAACGCGAACCAGGTGTCGACGCCAGTCAGTGGGCGTCTAGTCATCAGATTGAGCGAGATCTGGTGCTCACTGATGCGGATTTCTCACGAATACGAGAACTTATTTACCAGCGTGCGGGCATTGTGTTGGCCGAGCATAAACGTGAGATGGTTTATAGCCGGTTGGCCAAGCGTCTACGGCATCATGGTTTGACACGTTTTACCGATTACCTGTTGCGTCTGGAGCGTCAGCCTGACGCAAAAGAGTGGGAGGCGTTTACCAATGCGCTGACCACTAATCTGACCGCGTTTTTTCGCGAGGCGCACCATTTCCCTCTTCTGGCAGAGCATCTTCGCCATAAGCAAGGTCCGTTCACTATTTGGTGCTCGGCTGCCTCAACAGGGGAAGAGCCTTATTCATTGGCCATGACGCTGTTAGAAACGTTAGGGCCGAAAGCCGCGCAGGCGAAAGTTATTGCCACCGATATAGATACCGATGCCCTAAGCCGTGCGCGCCTCGGTATTTATCCACAAGAGCAGGTGTGCAAGTTAGATGAAGCCCGTGTGAAACGCTTTTTTCAGAAGGGTACAGGGCAGCAACAGGGGCTCGCTCGTGTGCGCCCGGAAGTTTCCGAGCTGGTTGAGTTTATGCCACTTAATCTGCTGTCGACACAGTGGCCGGTTAAAGGCCCGTTTGATGCCATTTTTTGTCGAAATATCATGATCTATTTCGATAAAGAGACTCAGGCAAAGATTCTTAAGCGGTTTGCGCCCCTTATGAAGCCGGATGGCCTGCTGTTTGCCGGTCACTCTGAAAACTTTTCGTATATTAGTGATGCGTTCAAACTGCGGGGCCAGACGGTATACACACGGGCCTAATGGAACCATTTTCGTGCTTTTTATACGCCTAATGTGTGGTTATCCGTGCAAACAAGGCAGTACACCCGGCATTAATTGCAAAGGAGGCGTCCATTGAGCGCTGCCAAGATCAAAGTATTGTGTGTCGATGACTCGGCGCTGATTCGTGATTTGTTAACCGAAATTATCAACTCTCAGCCGGACATGGAAGTGGTTGCCGTGGCGCCTGATCCACTGGTTGCCAGGGATTTAATTAAGCAACACAACCCTGATGTGCTAACGCTTGACGTTGAAATGCCGCGCATGGATGGGCTCGATTTTCTGGAACGCCTGATGCGCCTGCGGCCCATGCCGGTCTTGATGGTGTCATCGCTCACGCAAAGCGGTTCGGAAATTACGCTGCGTGCACTTGAACTTGGCGCGCTGGACTTTGTGGCTAAACCAAGCCTGGGTATTCGGCATGGCATGATGGAGTACGCCAATGAAATCGCCGAAAAGCTGCGTGCGGCCGCACGTTCACGGCCGCGTCAGGCGCGCCATAAAAATGCCCCGCCGCCTGCGCAGTTAAAAGCGCCGTTAGTCTCAAGCGAGAAACTGATTATCATCGGCGCATCCACGGGCGGTACGGAAGCTATTCGTGCGGTATTAGAGCCGTTGCCTGCCAACTCCCCCGCCATTTTGATCACCCAGCATATGCCGGGGGGGTTTACGCGCTCGTTTGCTGAGCGCCTGGACCGGTTGTGTCGAATAACCGTCAAAGAGGCGACTGATGGTGAACGTGTGCTGCCGGGCCACGCCTACATTGCCCCTGGCGACCAGCACTTAAAGCTCGTACGCAGCGGAGCAAACTATGTGGCACGCCTGGACAACGGGCCGCCGGTCAACCGGCACCGGCCATCCGTCGATGTACTGTTTCATTCCGCCGCTGAACAGGCTGGGCGTAACGCCATCGGGGTGATTCTGACCGGCATGGGCAAAGATGGGGCTGCGGGGCTTTTGGAAATGCGCCAGGCTGGCGCGCCTACCGTTGCCCAAAACGAGGCGACGTGTGTGGTCTTTGGTATGCCGCGTGAAGCGATAGCCGTGGGGGGCGCCGTGGAAGTTGCGGCACTCGATGATATTCCCGCCCGGTTGATGGCAATGGTAGCTGCCTCCGGTCGCTCCCAGCGGGTATAAACCTTTTTACTATAACGTTTTACTATAAAAAAGTGCTTGGTCAAGGGGATGATCTAATGACGCGTTTTCTACGCAACCTGAGTATCCATGCGGCTGTTGTGGCAGCATTACTGTGTTTTACCATGCTGATTATCATGCTGGCGAGCATCAGTTTTCTATCAGAGGAACGATCACAGGAAAACCTAGCGACTTACGGCCTTATTAGTAGCGATCAGTTGAATGAGATTAATCGGGCCGATTCGCTACTCAACCAGGCCATGCTGGCCATGGAGGTTGCCTCAAATTACTTAATGGTCGGCCATATGGACCGAACCAACGAACAGCTGGCAATTGCTGCCGACCGTATTGAACGCTCCGAGATCCGTTTTGAGAACTTTGTAGCGACCCCGCGTACGCCCCAGGGGGAAGTGTTAGGAAGTGAGTTAATCGACAACTTCCGTGCCGTGATGACGCTAGTAAAACAGCAGCACGAAAGCTTTGCACAGATGGATATCAATACCTATAACGACCTGCGCGATGCATTAAACGAACCGCTGATGCGTCTTGCCGCTAGCACGACGGCATTCGTTGAATATGGCTTCCAGCGGGTGGAGAGTATTGGCCAAGAGGCGCACGCCCAAGGCAGCTTGTTTAAACTGGTTAGCGCCCTTGCATTGGGTATAGCGTTGCTGGTTACGCTTGCCATTTATATTGGCTTACGCCGCACCGTGACGACGCCCTTAAACGATGCGGTTAAACGGTTAAATAAAATTGCTGAAGCGGATCTTACCCAACCGCTACCTGAGGCGGGCAATAACGAGATTGGTCGCCTGTTTTCGGCGATGGCCACCATGCAGCAAAACCTGACGGGGATTGTTGCTCGGGTCCGAGAGGGTAGTTCTGAAATCCACTATGGCACGCGGGAAATCGCTAGCGGCAATGCTGACCTTTCCTCACGTACGGAGCAGCAAGCGGCGGCCATTGAGGAAACCGCGGCCAGCATGGAAGAGATGACGGCCACCGTGAAGCAGAACGCAGATAATTCTCGTCAGGCCAGCACGCTGGCGGCAGATGCCTCGACAACCGCTGAGCACGGTGGCCAAGTGGTCAGCCAAGTGGTTCAAACGATGCATGGTATATCGACAAGTTCGCAAAAAGTGGCCGATATCACCAGTGTTATTGACTCCATTGCGTTTCAAACCAATATCCTCGCACTGAATGCCTCGGTGGAGGCTGCACGCGCCGGTGAACAGGGTCGTGGCTTTGCGGTGGTGGCGGGTGAAGTGCGCAATCTTGCTAGTCGTAGTGCCGATGCTGCCAAGGAAATCAGAACGCTAATTGATGCCTCGGTGAGCCAGATTAAGCAAGGCTCAACGCTCGTGGAGCAAGCGGGCTCTACCATGTCAGACGTTGTCACTGCCGTGCGCCGTGTGACTGACATCATGGATGAGATATCGGCCGCTTCACAGGAGCAAAGCGATGGCATTGAGCAGGTGAGCCATGCGGTTGGGCAGATGGATCAGGTCACCCAGCAAAACGCTGCCCTTGTCCAGGAAGCTTCCTCGGCTGCTGCCTCATTGGAAGAGCAGGCCAGCCAGTTAGAGCAGGCGGTTGCCGTATTTAAGTTGCTAGGATCTCAGACGCCTCAGCGTACTTCATTGCCACCGCGCACTTCACTGCCTAAGCAAGCGAGCTCTACGCCGCCTCGTGCTGCAGAAAAAAGTTTACCGGCGGCCACCGCGTCACGATCAACGCCAAACCACAGCGACCACGCAGAGTGGGAAGCTTTTTAACCCTGACTATATAACGCGTCATAAGACGTGAATTGATAAGAGGATGAACAATGGCCGACAAGAACATGAGCTTTTTGGTAGTCGACGACTTTCCTACCATGCGCCGGATTGTACGTAGCCTGCTTAAAGAGCTGGGTTTTACCAATGTCGATGAAGCAGAAGATGGTCAGGACGCGCTTAATAAGCTGCGTGCAGGTGATTTTGAATTTGTTGTCTCTGACTGGAATATGCCTAACCTGGACGGTTTGGAAATGCTCAAGGAAATTCGTCAGGACGACGGCTTGAAGCATTTGCCGGTATTGATGGTAACGGCAGAAGCCAAGAAAGAAAATATTATCGCGGCCGCTCAAGCGGGTGCTAACGGCTACGTCGTTAAGCCATTTACCGCGGCTACCCTTGAAGAGAAGCTTAATAAAATCTTCGAAAAAATGGGTAAATAAAGCGGCTGGGCCGAAGGGTCTGGTGAGCGAGGAGATAATACCATGAGTCAGAATGAGCAGATCGACTCTAACCCGCTATCCGAGGAAGGCGCTGAAGAGCTAATTCATCGCATCGGCAAGCTTACTCGCATGCTACGCGATAATATGCGCGAGCTGGGACTGGATAAAGAGATCGAAAAAGCGGCTGAAGCCATTCCTGATGCGCGAGATCGGCTGCATTATGTTGCCACGATGACCGAGCAGGCAGCCGACCGCGCATTGAATGCGATTGATCGTGCTCAGCCTCTTCAGGATGAACTCTCTGAGCGTGCCGAAGGGCTTGATAAGCAGTGGGCTGAGTGGTTTGAAGCGCCCAAAGATCTGGAAGATGCCAAGGCGCTCGTTAAGGATACGCGCAGCTACTTAAGCGATGTGCCTACGATGACGGCGGCGACGAGTAAAGAGCTTCTTGAAATCATGATGGCTCAGGACTTCCAGGATCTGACCGGCCAGGTGATCAAGAAAATGATGGACGTGATCCGTGAGATCGAATATCAGCTTGTTCAGGTGCTGATCGACAACGTACCGGGTGCTCAGGTACGCGAATCGATGCAGCGCAAGGCCGAAGATCAGTGGAAAAACGACAGTGCACGACGTAAAGAGGATTTGTTGAACGGCCCGCAAATCAAGGAGAGTGCGCCCGATATCGTCACTGGTCAGGATCAGGTGGACGACTTATTGGACGAATTGGGCTTTTAATGCCGCGTTATTAGAGCATTGTAAAAAGCCGTATCTGGCAATATAAGCGTTTTGTTCAGCCGTCCCTTGGGGCGGCTGACTTTATGGTGCGCCACGCACGCTAAGCCGGATGTAGCATGGCAGATAACGATAGCGATCAGGAAAAGACCGAAGAGGCCACGCCCAGGCGCAAAAGCAAAGCGCGTGAAGAGGGGCAGGTGCCTCGATCGCGTGAGCTAACCACGTTTTTGCTGCTGCTGGGCGGTGTCGGTGGGTTATGGGGCATGGGGCAGATTTTTTATGACCAGTTGGGAATGGTCATGGAGCAGGCTTTCATGTTTGACCGGCGCCAGGCCATGGAAGAGATGCCCATGCTGGTCAATGCGCTAAACCTGGGGCAGCGGACGCTGTTTACCATGATGCCGCTATTTCTACTGCTGGCGGTCATTGCGTTAACGGCTCCTGCCTTACTGGGGGGATGGCTGATATCCGCAAAGTCCATGCAGCCCAAGCTCTCCAAGCTAAACCCTATCGCAGGGGTTAAGCGGATATTTTCGACCCAAGCGTTGATTGAGCTGGCGAAAGCGATTGCCAAGTCGGTGCTGGTGGGTAGCGTGGCCGGGACGTTTTTGTATCTCAACCTGGGTAAGTTTTTAGCGCTAATGGATCAGCCCGTGCATCAAGCACTGGTCAGTGCGCTTAATATGGCGGCCCAGGCGGCTGGTTTGGTCGTACTGTCGCTAATGATCGTCATTCTTATCGATGTGCCTTTTCAGCTGTGGAGTAACGCCAAGAAGCTGCGCATGAGTAAAGAAGAGGTGAAGCGCGAGCATAAAGAGTCAGAAGGTGACCCCCATGTTAAAGGGCGCATTCGTCAACAGCAGCAGACGATGGCTCGGGGTAGAATGATGAGCAAGGTGCCAGAGGCCGACGTTATTATTACCAACCCAACGCATTATGCCGTGGCCTTGATGTATCAAGAGGGCAGCATGGGAGCACCGCGACTGGTGGCCAAAGGGGCGGATGCCGTTGCGGCAAAAATACGCGAGCTGGGCGTAGAGGCAGGCGTTCCTCGTTTGGAGGCTGCACCGCTGGCGCGCGCCCTTTATCATCATGTGGATCTAGAGGCCGAAGTGCCTGCCGAGCTTTATACAGCGGTGGCAGAAGTGATGGCGTGGGCTTACCGCTTAAAGCATGTTGGACAACAAGGAGGCGAGGTGCCCCCAACTCCCGATAATCTGCCGGTACCCCCGGAAATGCAAACCCCTGGCCGTCAGGCCAGTGGCAATGAGGCACCGCCATGAAAGGTTTAAACCAACTGGTCTCTCAGCGTGGCTGGATGGGCGAGGTACGCATGAAGCTGCTTGCCGGGCCGGTGCTGATTTTAATGATTTTGGGCATGATGATCCTGCCCTTGCCGCCCTTTGCGCTGGATATGCTGTTCACCTTTAACATCGCCTTGGCCATCATGGTGTTGTTGGTCAGCATGTTTGCCGAAAAGCCTTTGGATTTTGCTGCGTTTCCTGCTGTTTTGCTATTTACCACGCTACTGCGTCTTTCGCTTAACGTCGCCTCAACGCGGGTAGTATTGATGGATGGCTATGCGGGCGGCGCATCGGCCGGTAAGGTCATCGAAGCGTTTGGTACCTTTCTGGTAGGGGGTAATTTTGCCGTTGGCCTAGTGGTCTTCTTGATTCTGGTCATTATCAATTTTATGGTCATTACCAAGGGTGCAGGCCGCATTGCCGAGGTCGGGGCACGCTTTACGCTGGATGCGATGCCAGGCAAGCAGATGGCCATTGATGCGGATTTAAACGCCGGCCTGATTGGTGAAGAAGAAGCCAAAAAGCGTCGTTCAGAAGTCGCCCAGGAAGCCGACTTTTATGGCTCTATGGACGGTGCCAGTAAGTTTGTACGCGGTGATGCCATGGCGGGCCTGGTCATCATGGTGGTTAATATTATCGGTGGTCTGTTGATTGGTATGATGCAGCACGATATGAGCTTCGCCGATGCGGGCCGTACTTATACGCTGCTAACGATTGGCGACGGCCTGGTCGCTCAGATTCCTGCACTGGTCATTTCCACCGCGGCCGGTGTGACGGTATCGCGCGTTAATACCGAGCAGGATGTTGGTCAGCAAATGATCAGCCAGCTGTTCGTGAACCCTCAGGTGATGATTCTGGCGGCCGCGGTTATGGGGCTGCTGGGCCTGGTGCCGGGCATGCCGAACTTTGTCTTTCTGTTTTTTACCGCCCTGCTGGGTGGTTTGGCTTGGCTCTTGATGCTTCACAAGCAGAAAGCCCAAGTGCAAGAGGAGATCGCTACAGAAGCACCTGTTACCCAGGAAACCCCTGAGGCCAGCTGGGAAGATGTCCAGCTGGTCGATACCCTTGGGCTTGAAGTGGGCCATCGTTTAATCCCACTGGTCGATGCCCGCCAAAAAGGCGAGCTTCTGGGGCGTATTAAAAGCGTGCGTAAAAAGTTTGCTCAGGAGGTCGGTTTCCTGCCTCCGGTGGTGCATATCCGCGACAACCTGGAACTGCCGCCTAATACCTATGTGCTTTCCATGAAAGGCGCTGAAATCGGTCGCGCCGAAGCGCAGACAGGCAAGTGGCTCGCCATTGACCCGGGGCAGGTCTCCGGGGAGCTGCAAGGGACTGCCACCCAGGACCCTGCCTTTGGTCTACCTGCGGTTTGGATCGACACCAATCAACGTGAGCACGCCCAGGTGTATGGCTATACCGTGGTCGATGCCAGTACCGTTATTGCGACGCACCTGAATCATTTGCTACATCGACATTCACCCGAAATGCTGGGCCGCCAGGAGGTCCAGAAGCTGCTCGACAAGCTGGGCGAAGAGCAGAAATCACTGGTAGAAGAAGTGGTGCCCAAGGCAATTTCTCTGACCATACTGCAGCGTATTTTGCAAAATCTGCTGGAAGAGGATGTGTCTATTCGTGACATGCGCACGATTCTGGACACTCTGGCAGAGTATGCCGGTCAGCAAAAAGATCCTAATGAGCTTACCGCGCTGGTGCGTATTGCATTAGGCCGGGCCATTACGCAGCAGTGGTTTGCCGGACAGGAGACCCTCAATGTGATGGGGCTGGATGCCCAACTGGAGCAGGTACTGATACAGGCGATGAACGGGAATGGCGCGATGGAGCCAGGCTTGGCTGAAACCTTGATGGATCAGGCGCAGCAGGCTCTGGAGCAGCATGAAAGTAGCGGGGAGGCGCCGGTATTGGTGGTTCAGCACTCGTTGCGTGGCGTGCTGTCACGCTTTTTGCGCCGTCGTTTGCGCCATCTTGTGGTCATGTCACAAGCAGAAATTCCGGATGACCGCACGCTGCGTGTAACCACCACAGTAGGTGGCCGCTAACCATGACCGCAAGCAGCGAACGTATCAGCTATGTGTACAAACAAAAGGTAAGACATGAGCGTTAGGCGTTTTACGGGAGCAAACAGTCGTGATGTCATGCGCCAGGTGCGTGAAACGCTGGGAGATGATGCGCTAATTTTGGCGAACCGCCGTACCGATGATGGCGTTGAAATCATGGCGATGGCTGATGAGGCTGTCGAGCCTGTCGACGCCGCGTTAGAGATAACCGCAAGTACGGTAGAACCCGCTACAGCGACGGACCCTCTTCAGTCCATGAGTGAGCGCCTACTGCGTGAAATGCAAGATATGCGTGCGCTTTTAACTAACCAACAGGTAACTAGCCAACAGGCGCCTCGGCCCACCGGGGCGGTGCAACAAGCCGCCGACACGCACGGGCGGCTGTCTCAGTTGTTGACGCGCGTTGGCTTTAGCGCTGAGCTTGGCGATGAAGTGCTCGCGGGTCTACCAGCATCATTGAAAACGCTTGGCCCTGAAAGTGAGCAACCGCTTGACTGGCTGCGCCAGCAGCTGACAAGCAGGCTTCATGTGTTAAATGACGAGGCCAGTTTTTTTGACCAAACGGGCATCGTCGCCTTGGTCGGTCCTACCGGAATAGGCAAAACCACGACCACCGCAAAGCTTGCGGCGCGCTTTGTAATGCGACATGGCACACGCCCCGTCGCGCTGGTTACCACGGATAGCTTTCGTATCGGCGCCCATGAGCAGCTCAGGATTTACGCACGCCTGTTGGATACCCCCATGTACGCCCTTGATGCTGAGCAACCGGTCGATGATCTGTTGGGCCGCCTTCACGGCAAGCAGTGGGTCATGATTGATACGGTTGGGATGAGCCAGCGTGACCAGCGTGTTATTGATCAAATTGCGCATTTGCAGGGCGGAAGTTCCACGGTAAGACTGGTACTGCTGTTGAACGCGGCTAGCCAGCCAGAAACCCTGGAAGAGGTCGTGTTGCGTTATCGTCAGGCCGCGCGGGCAGCAGGCGCTGAGCTTGATGACTGTATTATTACCAAGCAGGATGAAGCCGGCCGACTAGCCCCCGTGTTGGATATTGTTATCCGTCACGGTATGCGCGTGCTGTTTAGCTCTCATGGGCAGCAAGTGCCCGAAGATATGAGCGTGGCACTGCCGGATGCGCTGATCAACCAGGCGCTGGAAAGCCAGGCGAAAGCAGCGCCGCAGCCTGGCTTCACGGCACCGGCTCGCATGCCTCGCTGGTCGCGAGATGTGCTTGGCCAAGGGCGGAGGCTGTCACTACTACTGACGCGGCTGCGCCAGCGTTTGGCAGGCTTCGCCACGCTGGAAGCCATGTGGGATGTTAGCGCTTTGCCGAGCGAGCTACAGAGCGCGCAGCTTACTCGTCTGTTGCCGCACGCGTTACCCGCCCCCGGTGTGGTGTGGGCGGCACGCCGTAACGAGCGTGGCTGTGATTGGTCGATGCCGGATATCAGCATGGACGAACGGGGCGCTTGGCATGCCGTCCCCATGCTTCAACATCGCCAACCTGCGGGTTGGCAGGCCAGGCTTGAGACACGAACGGAAACGGCGGGCGCCACGGTGCATCTATTGCCCGTGCTGCCTCCGGCAGAAACCGTGCAGTGGCTGAATGAGCAACAGCTGACTTGGGTCAGCCTTGTGACACCTGCACAGCGCGTATACTTTCATGGCGAGCGTTCTGCGCTACGTGGACTATTTGAACAAAGCACGCTCAGCCATCATGTCAGCGTGCGGTTTCGTGGCCAGTCCATGCAGTTATGGACCGCCTATGCCGAAGTGCAAAATGAGGCGGGCAGTGTACTGCTTGCGTGGTATGGGGAGGTTCGTGACCCCGAAAGTGCCAAGGTCGTTGCCCGGCGCTACTGGTTGACGCCGGCTCGTTTAGGCGCCGATGTACTTTTCCAGCTGGTCATTCAGCTGCAAAGTGAGGGTCTGGCAGCGCTCACCAAACGCGCGTTGCAGCAGTTTAAAGAGGCCGATAGCGGGGATACGGATCCAGAAGTACGTCTACTGTTAGCCAGCGGCGTCGCGTCAGTGGTAGGGCATTTGGATAACGCGGGTGATGATGAAGCATCCAGTCTGCGCAGCGATCTACTCAGCCTATTGGGCGCGCGCCGAAAACGCCGCGATACGGCCATGCTGGATGCGTTGATGTACGCCTTTATGGCGCGCGACGCCATTCGCCAATTGGGCAGCGTTAGCCGAGAGGTGAGTGTATGAGCCAGGATCAGGCGGCGGGCTTGCGCCAATGGGCCGACAGCCAGCGTCAGAAGCAGGCACCCAGCCAGCCTGATGCGCCGTTGGCAAGTGATATGGAGGTGATGAGCGAAGCGCCTGCGCCCGCGCCAGGTGCTGTTTCGCCCACCCCCACGATTGACGAGCAGCCGGTCGCGAAAGCCCCTTCGCGACCTAAAAAGCCCTTGTATATTATTGGTTTGCCCGGGCGGGGCGCGCAGTCTGTCAAACAGGTTCAACACCGGCTGGCTCAATGGTCTGCGCTGGGCCGTCACTGGGCAGGATCACCTGACGATTGGGATATACAGGCTGTTAGCGTTAATGCGCCTGACCTTGCTCAGCTAAGCGCTAGGCATGCGCGTTGGGCGCTCTGGATTAACAGCGATGCTGACGCATTTGCCGAGATGTACCGGCTACTTCGCCAGGCGCGTGACAATGGCGGGCCTCGCCGATTGCTGGCACTGCACGAGCCCTCTTTGCCGCGCCAAGGCTTGTTGGAAAACCTGCGTGAAGCCGCTAGCCACTATTTGGCCACCGATCTTCTGGTGTTGGCGCGCTGATAAGGAAATATTCGACATGTTAGGCAAGCTATTCAAGATGATGGGTGTTTGCGGGTTGATAGGACTCATCAGTAGCGCTCAGGCGGCGGGCAGTTGGAGTACCTCGGTGCCTGGTGTGATGGTGGCCATGAGTGATCGAGAAACCCGTAGCCAGTCAATGACGCCACCCGATTCTGTACAGGTGCACAATCGGGTGATTGATCGGATACACTGGCAGCTTGAGACGCCGCCGGGCAGCGCTATCAACGCATGGCTATGCCACCCGGAGCAGTGTGTGGCGCTCTCGGGAGGGCGCGGAACGGTCACCGAGCTGGCGGGAAGGCAGGTAAGTGCTCCTTTGCAGTTTCGTTTTAAGTTACTGCCTGGACAGCGGCCAGTTCGTGTTCAGGGTCTGCAAGTCATTGTGAACTATCAGTAAAAGTTGTATAGCCGCGAGGCAAAAAGATGTACACAGCACAAGGCAGAATCAAGCAAGGCGAGCTATTCACACAATACATGCCACTGGTAAGACGTCACGCCTTAACACTGCAGGTCAGGTTGCCTGCAAGCATTGAACTTGATGATCTTATTCAGGCGGGCACGGTAGGGCTTTTAGAAGCACTGGGCCGTTTTGATGCCGCTCATGGTGCCAGCTTTGCGACGTTTGCCAGCCAGCGTATCCGTGGGGCGATGGTCGATGAACTGCGTACGCGGGATTGGTTACCACGCAGCGTGCGCCGCGCTGCGCGCGCTGTGGACGACGCGATCCGGCGGCTAGAGCAGCAGCTCGGACGCTCACCGGAAGAGAGTGAAATTGCCTTGGCGCTTGAGATGCCGCTGGGTGATTACCAACAGCTGCTTAACGACACCAATAGTGGCCAGCTATTGCCGTTTGAAGAGTTGGTTGCCGATGGTGGTGAGCCGGTAAGTTTTGATGTGAGCAACTTGCCGTTTGAAAAGCTGCTGGATGAGCAGCAGCGACAAACATTGATTGCTGCCATTGAGGCGTTGCCAGAGCGGGAGAAACTGCTCATGGCACTTTATTACCAGGAAGAGCTGAATTTAAAAGAAGTGGGCGCCGTGCTGGGCGTGACGGAGTCGCGCGTGTCTCAGCTGCATAGCCAAGCCATTAGCCGTCTGCGTGCCCGGTTGCATGATTCAGCCTAAACAACCGATACGTTAACTCACAATAACCGGCGAGGAGCCGTTGATGAATCCGTCCACGTTGATAGGTATATTCGCCAGTATGCTGCTGCTAGTAAGCGTGCTGTTCTTTACTGCGGAGTCCCCCGAAAGTTTTATCAATCTGCCGGGCCTGGCGATTGTTATAACCGGTACCCTGGCCGCTACTTTTATAAGCTATCCGCTAAAAGAGGTGTTACGCGTTGTACGCCTGGTAGGGCTTGTCTTTCGGCGTGAAAACACCTATATACGCGACGATATCAACGAGCTGGTCGCCATGTCCCGGCTATGGTTTAAAGGCGATGTGCGTGCAGTCGAAAACGAGTTGGAGCATACGCGCAATCCGTTTTTACGTACCGGTATTCAGTTAGTCATTGCCAATACCAAAGAAGATGAGATCTTCGACATGCTGCGTTGGCGGATTGCCCGGCTCAAGGCCCGCGAGCACGCAGAAGCCCAGATTTTTCGCACCATGGCGACCTACGCGCCAGCGTTTGGCATGATTGGCACGCTGGTGGGATTGGTTAATATGCTGGAAGTCATGGATGCCGGTGACCTGGATGTCATTGGCCCCCGTATGGCGGTGGCGCTGCTCACCACCTTCTACGGTATCTTGCTGGCGAACCTGGTGTTTAAACCCATCGCGGTTAAGCTAGAACGACGTACTGAAGAGCGCCTGATTACCATGAACATGGTGCTGGAAGGTATTTCATTGATCACCAAGCGCCGCCTGCCCTCTTTTATTGAGGAAACGCTCAATTCATTTATCGCCAACTATAACGATGAGATTCGCGATGCCACTATAAAGCCCCGGCCTGATACACCAAGCGCGACGGCAAAGGGCTAAGACGATGCTGGATAGCAATACGCGCCATGCGCTGGAGCTTCCCGCCGGGCAGGGTGAAAGCGATGAGAGCTGGCTGACCAGTTACCTGGACGTGCTCACCCTACTGATTACGCTGTTTGTCTTGTTGCTGGCCTTGGCTCCCCCCGGTGGTAATGAAGCACTTAAGGGCGAGAAGGCGTCCATGTCCAGCGTGATTAGCTCACTGCCCTTGGCAACGCTTGCCACCGGCATTCACCCACGTCATAGCGGGTTACAGCCCCAAATGGCGGCATTGGATATTCCTGGTGTCAGCGTATCGCAGGGCCAGGAGGGCGTAACGCTACGCATTGATGATAGCCTTTTATTTCCCAGTGGTGAGGCAGTGCTTACCTCTCTAGGCCAGGAGGTGATAGAAAGCCTTATCGATGTGTTCGCGGCCTTTGATGGTCAGATTTCCGTTGAAGGGCACACTGACAATCTTCCTATTGCGACCACCCGGTTCCCTTCCAACTGGGAGCTCTCCGCCGGACGTGCGATTGCCGTTATGCGCCACCTGGAACGTCAGGGTATCGCTATTTCTCGTATGCGAGCCGTTGGTTATGCGGATACTCAACCTATGGAAAGCAACGCAACACCTGAAGGGCGAGCTGCTAACCGGCGCGTTGAACTGTTGTTACGACAACAGCCAGAAGGGTGAATGGGACTCAAGGCTGGGTTTGTGTCTAAGCATCCCCTTCTGCTGCAGTCGTATGCTGCCCTGTTGGTGCTTGATGCCGATCGTCGGCGCATCCAAGCGGCCAGTACAAACCTGGCCGCGCTGATGGGACTCTCACGCCAATCGGTAACGCTTACCCAACTGCTGGGGAAGCGTTTAATCCAGCGGCTTTCAGGGCGACGCGGTTTCACATAGCGTTTGCATGCGCTCAATCGCTTGATGGGCGCCTTCAAGCTGAAACGTCATGTACCAGGGGGGCTGTTCGCCTCGATCAAACCCCAGGAAAAGTTGCTCACCTTGTTCCATCTGGCGCATCAGCGTCTGCATATCAGCAAGATAAAAGTGTACGTAAAAGCCGTTATCGCCTCGCTCGGTGATGAACTCTGCCATGGTATCTACCGCGGGCTGCTCATCGATACGCAGTCGGGTCGGCACCAGATTGACGGTTTTACTTTCGCCTTGCTGCTCCTCCAGCGTGACACGCACTTCAAGCCACGGTAAATCACACACGTTTTGGGTGGCATTCAGGCTGAGTGTCGCGTCGGAATAGCTATGGGTTTCAACGGCGCGAAAGTGGTGCTCGTTACCCAGCGTTAATGTCATTGATTGCCACTGGCCATGCGACTGTATGTCCTCCATATTAAAGTTCGCCGCCTGTGTTAACGGTGCAATAAGTAGAAGGGTGGCGCTTGCCAAGGCTGTTGAATAGGGTGTCATGTCAGCACATCAAGGTTGGGTAAGAAAAGCCCAGCGTTTATGACGGGGTTACCCGCAGCAAAGGCGCCGGGTGCTTTCTATAAACCACTACCGCCCGTAGGCTGCACGTGGTAGTGGCCGCTAGGCAGAAAGTTCGAGTAATGGCCTAACGTCGTCATTAAGATAACAGTCATCAAACTCGCCGACTGCCGCCAGTGCTTGAAGATCAGGAATCGTAACGTTGTGACGATCACGAAATACCAGACCTTCTTCGCTCAGCAAGCTAAAGGTGCGGCTAACATGCACAGGGCTTAAGCCCAGAATGTCAGCCAGCTGCTCTTGAGAGAGCGGGAGTCGAAACTGCCCGTCGGTATGGCTATTGGTCTGGCGCAGTCTCAAATACATTTCGTACAGGAAGTGCGCTGTTTTTTGCCGAGCGCTGCGTCGGGCAAGCGTTACTAATCGCTCGGTGAGCAGTGCCTGGTGACGGCTGGTGATCGCAAATACCACCGAGGTTAGTGGCACCGACTGACGAAATACTTCAAGCAGGCGTTTGTGAGGAAAATGGCATATTACGCCATCTGTAATCATGCGAACACTTTCCAGACGTTGTGAAAACGCGAACTCACGCAGGCCAATAATATCGCCAGGCAAATAAATTTCCAGAATCTGTCGATCACCGTTTTCAAGGTGGCGATAGGAGTAGGCCCAACCACTTTTCAAGGTGCAAAATTCGCCAGCCGGATCACCGAGTTCCCATAGCAGTGAGCCCGCTGTGATATCCGTAGGGCTCTCTTCCAGGGACGCTAACAGGGCTTTATCTGCCGAGCTTAATGAGCAGTAGTGGCTGAAGTGGTGAAGAATGCAGCTTTGATCTTCGCTCACAGCTTGATCTCCATGAGTGTTGCCTAACAAATATCAAGTTATTTGGCGAATGACGATAAGCAATTAATCGCGCACTGCACTGCCCGATGACCTTGATACAGGGGCGAATCGGCTAAATTATGGCATAAAATCACGTTCAGGGTGGGCGCATGCCCACCCTGAAACGCCCGATTACGAAGCGGCGCGGTTGCCGCGTTCAAGTAGCGGAGAGAGAAAGCGTCCGGTATGTGAAGCGTGCTGCTTGACGATCTGTTCCGGCGTGCCTTCGGCGATGATTTGCCCGCCGCCGGAACCGCCTTCCGGGCCCAGGTCGACAATCCAGTCAGCCGTCTTGATCACATCCAGGTTGTGCTCGATGACCACGATGGTATTGCCGTGGTCGCGCAAACGATGCAATACGGTCAGTAGCTGACGAATATCTTCAAAGTGAAGTCCGGTTGTAGGTTCATCCAGGATATACAGCGTCTTGCCGGTGTCACGTTTGGCAAGCTCACGAGCCAGCTTGACCCGCTGCGCCTCGCCACCTGAAAGAGTGGTGGCGCTCTGGCCCAAGCGGATGTAGGAAAGCCCTACATCCAGTAACGTTTGCAGGCGGCGCGCGATCGCCGGTACCGGGCTAAAGAACTCAAGTGCATCCTCAACCGTCATCTCCAACACTTCGTGGATCGTTTTACCCTTGTAGTGGATATCCAGCGTCTCGCGGTTATAGCGCTTGCCTTTACAAACGTCGCAGGGAACGTAGATATCCGGCAAAAAGTGCATCTCGACCTTGATCATGCCTTCGCCCTGGCATGCCTCGCAGCGGCCACCCTTAACGTTGAAGCTAAAGCGGCCTGGCTTGTAGCCACGCGAGCGAGCTTCCTGGGTACCGGCAAACAGCTCACGGATAGGTGTGAAAATACCGGTATAGGTGGCGGGGTTGGAGCGTGGTGTGCGGCCAATTGGGCTTTGATCAATATCGATCACTTTATCAAGCTGATCGAGCCCTTCGATTTTTTCGTAAGGTGCCGCCGTCAAGGTTGTTGCTCGATTAAGCTCCCGCGCGGCAATCGGCATTAGCGTGCCGTTGATCAGTGTGGATTTACCCGACCCGGATACGCCGGTAATTGCAATGAACAGCCCCAGTGGCAGGCTGAGCGTTACATCCTGCAGGTTATTGCCAGTGGCACCGCGTAGCACCAGCTGTTTTTCGGGATTGCCGGGAATGCGGTAGGGCGGCACGCTGATCTCGCGGGTGCCGGTTAAGTACTGGCCGGTCAGCGAGTTGGGGTTGTCCATAACGTCCTGAGGCGTGCCCTGGGCGACAATCTCGCCACCGTGCACACCGGCGCCTGGGCCAATGTCCAATACGTGGTCAGCGGCGCGAATGGCATCTTCGTCATGCTCTACCACAATCACGGTGTTGCCCAAGTCGCGCAGGCGCTCCAGGGTTTTCAATAGCCGGTCGTTGTCGCGCTGGTGCAAGCCAATGGAGGGTTCATCAAGAATGTACATGACGCCCACCAACCCCGCGCCAATCTGGCTTGCCAGGCGGATCCGCTGGGCTTCACCGCCGGAAAGGGTGTCGGCGCTACGCTCAAGATTCAGGTAATCAAGCCCTACGTTTACCAGAAACTCCAGGCGGGCCTGGATCTCGTGAACAATTTTGTCGGCAATTTCGCCTTTGCGGCCAGGCAGGCTAAGCGTTGCAAAGTAGCGCTGCGCCTCGCCAATTGGTGTGCGCACTACGTCGGCGATATTACGGTCATCCACAAACACATGACGCGACTCTTTGCGCAATCGCGTACCGTGACACGTGGCGCAGGGCTGCAGGGCGATGTACTTGGCCAGGTCTTCGCGCACCATGTTGGACTCGGTTTCCCGATAACGGCGCTGCATATTGGGCAGCACACCCTCAAAGGAATGCTCGCGAGTGACCTTGCGCCCCCGGTCGCCTACATAGGCAAAGGGAATCTGTTCATCACCGCTGCCGCTAAGAATGATGTCACGTTCGTGACGCGCCAAATCTTTCCAGGGCGTTTCCAGCTCAAACTGATAGTGCTTGGCGAGCGCTTGTAGCTGAGTGAAATAATAAATATTGCGCCGATCCCAGCCTTTAATGACGCCTTCTGCTAACGAGAGCTCAGGATGGCTAATCAGCTTTTCAGGGTCAAAATACTGCTGTATGCCCAAACCATCACAGGTCGGGCAGGCACCCGCAGGGTTGTTGAACGAGAACATGCGAGGTTCAAGTTCTGACAGCGAATAGCCGCAGACCGGGCAGGCAAAGCGTGATGAAAACGCCATGTCTTCCTGCTCGCCGTCCATAAAATGAATCATGGCGGTGCCATCGGCGAGATTGATGGCCGTCTCAAAAGATTCTGCCAGGCGCTGGGCGATATCGTCGCGCACTTTGAAACGATCAACCACAACGCTGATATCGTGCTTTTTACGTTTATCCAGCGGTGCGATATCGTCAAGCTCCAGCACTTGGCCGTCGATTAACGCACGCACAAACCCTTGAGCGCGAAGCTCGGCAAGCAGCTGCAAGTGTTCTCCCTTGCGGCCTTTAACCACAGGCGCCAACAGCATCAGCTTGGTGCCCTCGGCCAGATTCATTACCTGGTCGACCATCTGTGAAATGGTTTGGGCTTCAAGCTCTTCGCCGTGTTCTGGGCAGCGTGGGGTGCCCGCACGGGCAAACAGCAAGCGCAGATAGTCGTATATTTCGGTGATGGTACCCACGGTTGAGCGCGGGTTGTGAGAGGTGGATTTCTGCTCAATGGAGATTGCAGGCGAAAGTCCCGCGATGTGATCCACATCGGGTTTCTCCATCATCGACAGGAACTGGCGCGCATAGGTAGAGAGCGACTCTACATAGCGTCGCTGCCCTTCGGCATACAGCGTATCGAACGCCAGCGACGATTTTCCCGAACCGGATAGGCCGGTAATCACAATCAGCTTGTCGCGGGGCAGTTCCACATCGATCTGCTTGAGGTTGTGGGTGCGTGCACCCCTGACCAGAATGCTGTCCATCAACACCTCGACTCGCGCGGCAAAAAAGTAATTATACGTTTGCCACCCCCTCTCGGCAAAAACGCTTTGTTATCCGTTAACGCAGGACAGCGTTTCCAGCGTGGTTGCAAACCGCTAGAATGGGGGGTTCTCCGAGAAAATTACCTTATCCACCATACACAAGGGCATTATGCGCAAGGTTTCCGCACTGCTAATGGCCTCTGAGCGTCGTGCAATCAGCGGCTTGGCTGGGCTTTATGCGTCTCGTATGTTGGGGCTTTTCATGGTGTTGCCGGTGCTGGCGCTGTATGCCGACGCGCTTGAAGGGGCGACACCCTTGCTGGTGGGCTTTGCATTAGGTGTTTATGGGCTTACCCAGGCCATACTGCAAATTCCGTTTGGTTGGCTGTCAGACCGCATTGGGCGTAAACGGGTTATCGCCTTTGGGCTGCTTGTTTTCGCCATAGGCAGTGTGGTGGCCGCGATGGCCGACTCCATCGGTGGGGTTATTATTGGGCGAGCCTTGCAGGGCGGTGGTGCGGTGGCGGCGGCCATCATGGCACTGCTTGCCGACCAAACGCGCGAACAGGTGCGTACGGCGGCAATGGCAACCATCGGGCTGTCGATTGGCATCTCGTTTGGTATTGCCATGGTCGTGGGCCCTTGGCTTGCCTCATGGGCGGGGCTTTCCGGCGTGTTCTGGTTTACCGCGCTGCTAACCCTTTTAGGGCTAGTCGTTCTGTGGCGCTGGGTGCCGCCCGCTCCTCGGCGGCTGCGCCACCGTGATGTGGGGATGGATCGTCAGCAGGTTAAAAGTGTGATTATGCGCCCTGATCTGTGGCGTCTGGACCTGTCGATTTTTACACTACATCTGGTGCTGATGGCTATTTTTGTCGCGGTGCCCTTTCGGTTGCAGGAGGCCGGGATACCGCTGGCGCATCACGGTTTGGCGTACCTGGGCATTATGGGGCTTTCATTTGTTGCCATGGTGCCGCTCATGATAGTGGCCGAGAAAAAGCAGCAGATTAAAGTCGTGTGCCTGTTGGCTATTGGCGCCATTACGGTAAGCCTGGGCGGGCTTGGGTCGTCGTTCTCTCATGGGCACTGGCTGTTTGTTGGGCTGTTTATTTTCTTTACCGGTTTTAATCTGCTGGAAGCGACGCTGCCATCAATGCTCAGTAAGCTTGCTCCCGCTGGCGCTAAAGGCACCGCCATGGGCGTGTACTCTACAAGCCAGTTTTTAGGGGCTTTTCTGGGCGGTACGCTGGGAGGACTATTGGCGAATGTGTGGGGCCTTGATGCCGTTTTTATCGGCTGTGCGGCACTGGCTCTGCTATGGTGGCTTGCGATGTGGAAAATGCCCTCACCACCGCCGCTCTCCAGCGAGGTGGTGGACTTAAATGACGCGCTGCCAGATACGCTGGATGTGTTGATGGAGCGGCTGGCAGAGGTTGTGGGCGTCGAAGATGTCATGCTGGTGCCCGAAGAACATCTGGTCTATTTAAAAGTGAATCGTCAGCAGCTTGATAGGGCGGCGCTGGCCAGGCTGATTCCCCCCAAATCCTAATGCGGCTGGCTGCCAGCCGCAGGCAATAATCAGTGATATCGGCAGTGTAGGCATGATCGCGTCGATGTTTATCTATACGCAACACAATGGAAGGAGCGCCTTATGGCTCGCGGTATCAACAAAGTGATTCTGATCGGTAACCTCGGGCAAGATCCTGAGATGCGCTTTACGCCCAGCGGTACGGCAGTGGCCAACTTGAATCTGGCCACCTCTGATACGTGGATGGACCGCCAAAGCGGCCAGCGCCAGGAGCGTACTGAGTGGCACCGGATCGTGCTGTTTAATAAAACGGCTGAAATTGCCCAGCAGTATTTGAAAAAAGGCTCCAAGGTCTATATCGAAGGGCGCTTGCAAACACGTAAATGGCAGGATCAAAACGGCCAGGATCGTTACAGCACTGAAATCGTTGCCAACGATATGCAGATGCTGGATAGCCGTTCCGGTGACTTCCAGGGCGGCAACGCACCGCAGAATAATTACCCTGGTAACCAGGGCGGCATGGCTCAAGGCGCGGCGCCTCAAGGGGGGTATCCCCAGCAAGGTGGTGCTCCACAGGGCAATAACTTTGGCGGCCAAGGGTATGGCAATAACAACCCAGGCAACCAGGGGCAGAGCAATCCTCAGCAGGGTGGTCAGCAGGCTTCTCGCCCCCAACCTGCGCCCCAGCAGGCCCAGCCCGCTCGCCAGGGAAATGCTGTCCCTCAGCAAGGCCAACAGAACAGCAACTATGGCGCGCCTGATCCGGGCAGCTTTGACGATTTCGACGACGAAATCCCGTTCTAAAGCGGCTGATCAAGCCCATTACGCTATGTTCGTTGATAGAAGGGGTCTGTCTTGAAACTGCTAATACTGAATTCCGGGCACTGCTTAAGTTTGGCACTGGCCCGGGAAGTAAACCGTCGTGCGGATATGGAGCTGGTGATTGAGCAGGACACCACCATAACGGCGGCGCAGTTACACGAGATTGCCCCGGATGCGGTGGTTATTCCAGCGCTGGCGCAGCCGCTGAACATGACACCCGCCGAGGTAGGCGCACATGCTGACGCGGTTGACCGCTGCCTGGAGGCATGTCTTGCGCAGTCGGTGCCGCTGGTGTGGTGTGTTTCAGACCAGCTCTATGAGGATGGTTTTGATGAGCCTATCGACGAGCACGTAGTACCGACTCCGCGTGATGAGTGTTTGCGGCGCCTGGTTGCCACGGGGGACCGTATTCGGGCAGAGCATCATCACCATCTGATCATTCGTCTGGGTCCCTTGTTTGCGCTTGAAGGTAGCCACGCCTGGTTGAATGAAATGCTGGATAGCCTGGTGACAGGGCAAAGTGTGCGGGCCGCAGAAGATGTCGTGTGTTGCCCAACGTCAGCCGATGCGGTCGCTATGGCACTGGTAGGCATGCTTCAGCAGCAGGCGTGTGGCGCCAACGCGTGGGGGGCCTACCATTTGGCAGGCACTGAACCTGTCAGTGTGTTTACGTTTAGCTCCATGGTGCGTACTCAGTTGGCAACGCATCTGGAAGGCCGTGGTGAGCAAATTGAGCTTGGCGAAGTCACGGCCCTTAATCATCATCACGATGCAAAACTGCGGCGTGTTTTAAATTGTCGCCGGGTACTGGATGTCTTTGGTGTGCATCAAAAGCCGTGGCGGCTAGAGGTGGGGCGTATGCTGGATGCCTGGTGTTTAACGCGTGATGGCCAGCAAGACGCTAGTACAGGAGAGTCCGTTTGACCAATGTGGTTCGTAGCCTGGTGTTTTATGCCGGGTACTTTCTTGCCATGCTGATTATTGGCGTGCTGTTTCTACCCATCGCCCCTTTTTTACCGTTGGCAGGCCGCTACCGGCTGTTGAACCTGTATAACCACTTTTTAGTGGCCTGGTTTCAACTAGCCTGTGGGGTTCGCTACGATATTCAGGGGCGCGAGCGTATTCCGGATGGGCCTTGTGTAATTCAGGCGAACCATCAGTGCGAGTGGGAAACGGTTTTTCTTCAAGTCATGAAGCCGCCGGTATGCACGGTGCTTAAGCAAGAGCTTCTGCATATCCCGATTTTTGGCTGGGGATTGCGCCTGCTAAAACCGATTAGCCTGGACCGTTCCAAGCCCGCGCGTGCCTTGAAACAGGTGCTGACGCAAGGTGTGGAACGGCTAGGAACGGGTCTTTCAGTGCTGATTTTCCCGGAAGGCACGCGAGTCGACCCCGGTGTGCGTAAGCGCTATAACAAGAGCGGCAGCGTGGTGGCTTGCCGCGCGGGTGTGCCAGTGCTACCAATCGCACATAACGCAGGCGAACGCTGGCCTGGGCGCCACTGGGTGAAGCAGCCTGGGGTGCTGCGGGTACGCATTGGTCCGCCAATTGAGACCGAAGGGCGCACACCTGATGAGGTACTGGCCGACGTTGAAGCCTGGATAGAGGCGCAGTTGCAGGAGATTTCAGAGGTGCCGCGCCCGTCGACTAGCCAAAGACCCTGAGGGCGGGTAGCTCGCCATGAATAGCGACAAACGCTAACAGCAAAAACGGCGCCTTGATAAGGCGCCGTTTTATTACTGCTACAACTCGTCAGCCATTAAGGCATTGCTCAGTCGTTATAGCGCTGGAAGACCAGGCAGGCATTAGTGCCGCCAAAACCAAAGCTATTCGACAGGATGCGTTCAAGCGCCACATCGTCACGCCGTGTTGTCACAATATCAAAGCCGTCTGCCTGCTCGTCGAGGTGTTCAACATTGGCAGAGGCGGCAACAAAGTTGTGTTGCATCATCAGCAGTGAGTAGATGGCTTCCTGAACACCGGTAGCGCCCAGAGAGTGGCCCGTCAGCGACTTGGTTGAGCTCATCGCAGGCGTGGAGTTGCCAAACACGGCACGTACCGCTTTTAGCTCAGCTACATCGCCTACAGGCGTTGAGGTGCCGTGAGTATTGATGTAGTCAATATCGCCTTCCACGGTCGCCATCGCCTGATGCATGCAGCGCACCGCGCCTTCGCCGGAAGGAGCAACCATGTCATGGCCGTCAGAGGTGGCGCCATAGCCTACCAGCTCGCCATATATTTTAGCGCCGCGGGCCTTGGCATGCTCCAGCTCTTCTAATACCAGCATGCCGCCACCGCCAGCGATAACAAAGCCATCGCGCGCCTGATCGTAGGGGCGCGAGGCTTTTTCAGGCGTATCGTTGTAATGGGTAGAGAGCGCTCCCATGGCATCAAACAAGCACGAGAGGGTCCAGTGCTCCTCTTCACCGCCGCCGGCAAAAACCACGTCCTGCTTGCCGAGCTGAATCTGCTCCATCGCGCTGCCGATACAGTGTGCCGAGGTGGCACAGGCAGATGAGATTGAGTAGTTTACGCCTTTGATTTTAAACGGAGTTGCTAAACAGGCTGAGACCGTGCTGCCCATTGTGCGGGTAACGCGGTAAGGGCCAACGCGGCGCAAGCCTTTCTCACGCATGGCGTCAGCCGCTTCGACCTGATTAGCACTAGAAGCGCCGCCGGAGCCTGCAATAAGGCCGGTACGTTCGTTGGAAACCTGTTCTTCGGAAAGCCCTGAGTCTTCAATGGCCTGAGCCATGGATACATAGGCATACGCTGCAGCATCGCCCATAAAGCGGCGCAGTTTACGGTCGATAAGGGGGGCCAGATCGATATCGACACTGCCCGCAACATGGCTACGAAAGCCGCGTTCAGCGTACTCTTCCTTAAAACGAATACCGCTGCGCCCGTTTTGGAGAGCGTCCAAGACCTGTTGCTGGTCGTTGCCTAAGCACGACACAATGCCAAGGCCGGTGACTACCACTCGTCGCATGGGAGCCTCCTGTTAGAAATTCGCAGTAGAGGTGAATAGGCCAACGCGTAAATCATTAGCCTGGTATATATCGCGTCCGTCGACGGAAACGGTGCCGTCAGCAATGCCCAAAATAAGTCGACGGGTAATAATACGCTTTATATTAATGCGGTAAGTTACTTTTTTCGCATCTGGCATGATCTGGCCACTGAATTTTACCTCGCCACAGCCAAGTGCGCGTCCGCGCCCTGGGTGACCCAGCCACCCCAGGTAGAAACCCACTAACTGCCACATGGCATCCAGGCCCAGGCAGCCGGGCATCACCGGATCACCTGGAAAGTGGCAGTCAAAAAACCACAAGTCAGGAGAGATATCCAGCTCGGCGATCAGCTCGCCTTTGCCGTACTCACCGCCTTCTTCATGAATGTGTGCGATACGGTCGAGCATTAGCATGTTGGGAGCCGGAAGCTGAGCGTTACCGGGTCCAAATAGCTCGCCGCGTGAGCAGGCCAGCAGTTCTTCGCGATCAAAGGAATGTTGCTTGGTCACTGAATCGTTCCGAGTTTCAAAATGATTGTTGGCCGCGTGCGGCACCTATAGCTGAGGTGTAGCACCGGAGCATAGCACGGAAATGCAGTGTCGAGACACGGCCCGCAAGGTCTAGCTAGTCTACTTCCCGAAACAGACGAATGCACGTAAGTCACTACCTATCGCGTACATCGAACGTTTTTTTATTAAGTAATAGAGGTTTTAAGGTAAGCTTTTACGCCCCATCGGCATCAGTAAGTTGGCCTGGATAAACGGCTTATTAACGTTATATGCGTTATTCAAGCCTTTGGTCCAGGGCAGGATGGGTATGCTGCTAGAAAATTAGGTTTATTTAATTAGTGTTAGTTTTTAGTGACAGGATATAGCGAACCGCCATGTGGCTACCAATTTCTCTTAATCGACCGTTGGCTTGGGTAGCATTAGCGGCGCTGCCAGCTTGTATCTGGTTAACCGATGCGATGTTACGCATGGTAGCTGTGAGCCTGGTTATTTTTGGGGTGTGGGATGTGTGGCGCCAAGTGCGTCAGCAGCGCCAGCGTTATCAACTGTCCCAAAGCGCAATTAACCTGGCAAGCGATGCGATAGTGGTCTGTGATGCCGATAATCGGATCATGGCCGTTAATCCAGCCTTTACAGAAATTACCGGCTACAACAGCCAGGAAATAGTGGGCCGCAAGCTGGAAACACTGGCCGCTCCTCGTCACGATAAAGTGTTTTATCAAAACTTTTGGAGCACGCTAAAAGCGACGGGACGCTGGGAAGGGGAAATGTGGAATCGCCGCAAACACGGCGATGAGTATCCTGAATGGTTAAAAGTACGCGCGGTTACCGATAAACAGGGCAATATTAGCCACTTTATTAGCCTGTTCACCGATATCTCAGCGCAAAAAGCCCGCGAACATGATTTGCGGCGCATTGGATACGAAGACCCACTAACCGGCTTGCCCAACCGTCGCCGCCTGCACGACTTAATGACATCTCGCTTGCGCCATTTACGCGCAGGTGAGAGTTTAGATATTGCTCTGATCGATATCGATGGTTTGAAGTCGGTTAACGATAGCCTGGGCGTCGAGCAAGGCGACCGCCTGCTGGCGTGTTTTGCCCAGCGGCTTGCAGGCTATGTCGCGGGTAGCGTGGTCGGGCGTTTGGGAGGTGATGAATTCATGGTTATCCGTACCACCACGTTTGATGATCACGACCCATGGATTGCATCACTGCGTGAGCATATGTGTCGGCCTTTTGAAGTGAGTGATCACCTGCTGCGCTTGGGCATTACCATTGGCAGTTGCCGTGCTCCAGAAGATGGGCGTGATTCGGGGGTGCTTTTTCAGCGTTTGGAGTCGGCACTTTATAGTGCCAAACGATTAGGCCGTAACCATAGCCTGCGTTTTCGCCCGGCGCTGGATAAGCAGGATAACCCACAGCTTGCTCTGGTCAGTGACCTGCGTGCCGCGTTGATATCTGGCGATCAACTCGAGCTACATTACCAAACCCAGCACCACCCCGGCACCGGTGAGTTGTTGGGGATGGAGGCGCTATTACGCTGGCGACATCCCTTGGATGGCATGATTTCACCGGGCGATTTTATCCCCTTGGCCGAACGCCATGGGTTAATGGCAGAACTGGGAAGCTGGGTGATTGAAAAGGCTTGCGCTCAGCAGGCCCATTGGCAACACAGCGGCATGTCAGGGTTGACCATCTGGATCAATATTTCCGCGCTGCAGCTCTTTCAGGGCGATTTGGAAACCCAGCTAAACACGTGCTTAAAGCGCTACCAGCTGAAACCTTCACAGATTGGTTTGGAGCTAACCGAATCGGTGCTGCTGGATGAACGTGCAGGCGATATGGGGCCTCGATTAAAAGCCTTAAGTGATCAGGGCTACGCCATTGCCATCGATGACTTCGGAACCGGCTACTCGTCGCTTGGTTATCTTAAGCGGCTGCCGGTCGATAAAATCAAGCTGGATCGTGCGTTTATCCGAGAATTGCCCAATAGCAAAGCGGACGCCGCTATCGTTAAGGCGGTGCTCGCGATGGCCGAAGGTATGGGGCTTGACGTCGTCGCCGAAGGGGTCGAAACCCTGGAGCAGTGCCTGTTTCTGGTGGATGCGGGCTGCACTATCGTGCAAGGCTTCTATTTCGCCAGGCCGTTGCCTGCCGCTGAGCTAGAACAGCACTGGGCACCGCCGCTCCTTGCAGCGGCAGCGGTCTAGCCGCCTGGCGATTTGGAAAGGGCTTTAAAGGCATCTAACGCCCGCTGACGAGCTGCCTTATGCTCAACGATGGGCTCAGGGTAATCCAATTGGGCAAGCATATCGTGCGGCGGCGCATGGCGCGCCTTGGCCGGCAATGTGCCAAGCTCAGGGAGCCAGCGAGCAATAAACTCCCCGTCTGGGTCAAAGCGTTTGGATTGGGTGGTAGGGTTAAAGATTCGAAAATAAGGTGCTGAGTCGGTGCCTGTTGACGCCGCCCATTGCCAGCCACCGTTATTAGCGCAAAACTCACCGTCTACCAGGTGGCGCATAAAGAACGCCTCGCCGCGTCGCCAATCGATCAGCAAATGCTTGCTCAAAAACATCGCTGTCACCATGCGTAGTCGGTTATGCATCCACCCCGTGGCGACCAACTGGCGCATCGCGGCATCCACCAGCGGGTAGCCTGTGCGTCCTTCGCACCAAGCGTTAAAACCTGCGTCATCATCGCGCCAGGCAATCTGTTGGGTATGCTTCTGGAACGGTTGATGGCGGCATACCTCAGGAAAGCCTACCGCAACGTGCTGATAAAACTCGCGCCAGATAAGCTCGTTGACCCATGTGGTAAGCCCGGCATCGCCATCGGCCAAGTGTCCGCTGTTCTCGCTCATCACCGCTTGCATGCACTGGCGGTGCGATATCATCCCCAGTGCGAGGTAAGGTGAAAGCTCGCTGGTGCCGCATACACTTGGAATGTCGCGCTGCTGGCGGTAGTGGCGGCCACGAAAACGTAAAAACCGTGCCAGGTAATCGCCTGCTATTTCCGCTTCAGCAGGCCATTGTTGATGATCGACCGGTGTGTCATCGAGCCTAGGGAGATCTGGTAATGTATCGCTTTTAATCGGTAAACGCTGTTGAGGTTCTGGCGTATCGCGTAAAGCCAGCTGTTCAGCACTGATCTGCTTATGCCAGGCCTTGGAAAAAGGCGTAAAAATACCGTAATAGTCGCCTTTGCCGGTTAGCAGCGTGCCGGGCGCGAACGCCACGCTGTCATGATACCCATGAGCGGTAATGCCGGCTTCTTTAAAGGCGCCCAACACCGCGTTATCGCGCTGCTGTTCGTTTAACGGGTATTGGTAGTTAAAGTGCAGCTGTTTAACCGAATGCTCGCGGGCAATGTCGAGGAGCGCCTTGGGCGCCTCCCGATAGTGGCCGATGTCGCGGTGCAAGAGAGGAATGTTAAGCCCGTGAAGGGCATCTTTAACGGCCGCTACACCGCGCGCCCAAAAGTCGATCTTGTTAGCACCATGGCCGTGGGATTGCCACTGGGCCACGCTGCGAAGAAAGACGGCAATCACCGGGCCTTTAGTCGCTGCAGCAGCCAAGGCTGTGTTGTCATGAATGCGCAGATCGCTACGTAACCAAACTAATTGAACGTCCATGTTGCCTCCGGCGCGGTGAAAAACCATTTCAAAAACCATCTCCGTGCGGCCACTCATCTAACGACATTTAAAGTCCATCGCTGGCACGAAGTGTTAAATGGTCTATAAAACGCCAGACTCACGTAGCAATGGGCGCAGTCGTGCAATGGCTTGGGGGAGCTCGTCACCTAGCGTATGCACGGGGCTGTCACGCAGCTCTCTATCACGCAGCCGAGCGACTTCACCGCATATACCCAGTGGAACGCTAAGCGCCTCGGCTGCATTGGGTAGCGCCGTATGAATATAACTATCGCTTTCTCGTTGGCCGCTCGTTAGCAGCACCATTGAGGCATGTAGCCGTGTCACCGCTTGGGGCAATGCTTCAAGAGGCAGCGTGTGATCAAACATCTGTATACGGTAACCCTGCTCACTGGCCATCAAGGCGACCATTAATACCCATAGAGGGCCTTGATCGTCGGGCATGGCAGTCAGCAGCAATAAAGGCCCACGCGTGGCCTGGTTCGCGTAATGAAGGCGTGTGCCCACTTGACTACGTAAAAAGGCTTCAAGTGTCCGCCGTGCCAAAATGTCTGGCTGAATCGTCCACTTGGTTTCCAGTGCCAGGATGACCGGCTGCCAGAGCTCGCTTACTGCTGTGCTTAGCGGGTACAGGGCCAGGCTCTGATAATAAAGCGTCTCAAGCCTGGGTAAGTCGAGCGCTTCTATCGCCAACTGCAGTTGCTGACGCTGGCTAATCCAATCGCCGGCGTTGGGCGCGGGGGCTTCTACCGTTTCTGGCTGGTCAAGCAGGTCAACGACTTGGCTAACGGGAACACCACGGTTGAGCCACTGCAAAATACGTTCAATGCGGGTGATATCATCCTGGGCGTATAAGCGATGCCCTTTAGGTGTACGTTTAGGGCGAATCAAACCGTAGCGACGCTCCCAGGCGCGCAGGGTGACCGAATTCACACCCGTTAAACGGGAGACTTCCCGGATAGGATAGAGCGGGGTGTCGGGTGGGTGGGTCGCCTTGATGCTCATGGGCGCCTGTGCCTCTTGGTTGTCTGAAGCCGCAGGATACAAAAGGCTATTTGCGTTCTCTGGGGCAGAAATGATTCACAATCCATGTTGTGTCGTTTGAATAAACATAAGAAATAACGCGCTATCGTAGCTCTCTTTGTACAACTTGTCGCTATCAGGTACAACCTTTGTCTGTACAGGAGGTCTTGGTGAAACGTCACGTCGGGCCTAAGTGTGTGATGTTACTGGGGTAGCTTACTTGTTATGCTTCTATAGCCAAGGGTTATATTGCTATCAACTTCTACATAGATACTACCAAAGCTATCCTTGGGAATGTTTAGGTGCGGTTAGTGTATAGGTAGTGTACTTAACGCTACATTAGTGAGTAGTAAGCCAACCTGAGTGTTTGCCGTGCTGGGAATGGCCTGCTATGCCTGGTGAAGAAGCAAGCGCGTGGCTAGCGCGTATTTGCGCGGCGTCACAACAGGAGCAACACCATGCGTATATTAGTCACCGGAGGCAGCGGTTTTGTCGGAAAACGCCTTTGCGAAAAGCTGCAAGGCCAAGGACATGCCGTACAAGTGGTATCAAGAGACCCGCAGAAAGCGCGTAAGCGGTTGCCTCGCGAGTGCGATATTCGCGCCAGCGTGCTTGATTTTTTAGCGGCGCCGCCCGAGGCAATCGTTAACCTCGCCGGTGAGCCGATTGCTGCTAAACGGTGGAGTGATTCGCAGAAAGAGACGCTTATTCAGTCACGCACCCACATGACTCACCAGCTCGTTACGCTATGTGAAGAGCTTCAGGCCAATGGGCAGCCCTTGCCTAAGGTGATGGTAAGTGGCTCGGCCATGGGCTACTACGGTGATCAAGGTAGGCGTGTCGTTACCGAAGACACTACCGCGCACGATGAATTTGCCCACCGGCTATGCGTTAAGTGGGAAGCCGCCGCAAAGCCTGTTGAAGCGCTCGGCGTACGTTTGGCGCTTCTGCGAACGGGGCTGGTGCTGGATGCAGGAGGTGGAGCACTCCAGAAAATGCTGCCGCCGTTTAAGCTGGGGCTAGGCGGACGTTTTGGCAGTGGTGAGCAGTATATGCCTTGGATTCATCGCGAGGATCTGGTGGACGCGATTGTGTTCCTGCTGGAAAAAGAGGACCTTAATGGCGCCTTTAACGGCAGTGCGCCGCACCCCGCCACTAATGCCGAGTTTTCCAAAACGCTAGCCAAACGGCTTAACCGCCCGGCCATACTCCCCGTGCCTGCCTTTGTGTTAAAAGCAGGCCTGGGGGAAATGTCTCGGCTGCTGCTAACCGGGGCTGACATGCGCCCGGCGCGCCTTATCGAGGCGGGGTTTGAATTTCAGTACCCGACACTCGATAAGGCGCTGGCCGAGATATTAAGGCGAGATTGAGCGCTTAGGCGTTGGGGTCAACGGTAATCACGACCCGAACGGAGTCCAGCCGCAGGCGAGTATTTTCTATCGCCTCGCTCAGCGCCTGGCGCTCCTGCTTCAGGGCATCCAGCTCTTCAGCGCGTACCGAGGGGTTATGCTCGGCTAGCGCTGTTAGGCGGGCAAGCTCGGCATCCAACTGGGCGCGCATGCGCGTTTCAGCGGCCTCTACAATACTGGGCAGCTCACGTTCTGCCTCGCCTTCACCCTGAATAAGCAGCTCACGTAACTGATCGTGGCGGCTTTTAATTAAATCCCGCGCTAGCGATTTATTGACCTTTTGCAGGTTTTTGCCAAGCCCCGTGAACGAGATTTTGCTGGTCAGGTTGGCACCTGATTCATCCAGCAGAACGCGTACGGCGGTGGGCGGCAAGAAGCGGTTAAGGTGCAGTGACTTCGGCGCCGGGCAGTGGGTGCGGAAGACAAGCTCTGCCATTAGCCGCCCACTGGGGATGGCCGTGTGACGCAGCAGTGCCAGGGCCGTGTTGCCCATGGTGCCGTCCAGAATACGCTCCATCATTTCGCGCAGCAGCGGATGCTCCCACGAAAGGCGTTGAATATCATCTCGCGCAAGCGCCTGGGCACGGCTATAGGTCGCAGTAAAGCCCTCTTCGCCTTTCACCAGGCCAGGCAGTCCGTCCAGCATATGCTGGCTGGGCTGCAAGTGAAGAAGCCCTTTGCCGATCTCCTGGCTATCCACGCCAAATACGTCCAGTGCGCGCTCTACATAACGTGGGAGTGCGGTATCTTCATCCAACTCACGTACAGCGCTAATCACCTCTTGGGCGCGTGCTGGCCTACAGGCGTTAAGCTCCAGCAATCGGTTGCGCCCGGCATCACGTTCGGCCAGCTTGGCGGTAAACATTTCCCGTGTTTCAACGATGATTTCGTCCAGCGTTTCATCGTCGAGAAGCGCATCGGCAAGTGCATCGCCAAAGGCCTCGTACAGGTCGCTACCGATGCCGTGGGGCGCGCTGAACGCGTCCATGCCTTCGTTATACCAGCGCAGCAGGCGCTCGCCGGGGCTGCCAATAAAGCTGGGCACGTGTAGCTCAATGGCGTGCTTCTGGCTGATACGGTCCAGACGGCCAATGCGCTGCTCCAGTTGGTCAGGATGCTGGGGCATATCGAACATGACCAAATGGCGGCAGAACTGGAAGTTACGACCTTCAGAGCCAATTTCCGAGCAAATGAGTACCTGTACGCCTTCTTCTTCATCGGCAAACGCGGCGGCGGCGCGGTCACGCTCAACCAGCGAAAGCCCTTCATGGAAGACCGGCGCCTGATAGCCGCCCAGCACGCGCAGCCCTTCAGCAAGTCCCTCGGCGGTTTCACGGTGGTGGGCAATGACCAATACTTTGTCATTGGCAAAGCCTGTTTCGCTATCGTCGCTGAGCTTATCCAGCAGCCAGTTAACCCGTGGGTCGATATGCCACCAGGCTTCACCGTTGAGCGGGTCGTTGCGCAGCTCACGGTACATGGCATCCGGGTAGATCAAGACATCCGGGTGATCCATGCCGGTTTCGATCAGCAGCTCGTCGAGGTAGTCGTCATCACGCTCCAGGCGGCGCAGCACGCGGCGATACGCGGAGGGTAGCTCAAGCGAGGAGAGGTGCAGGCGACGCTCGGGAAAGCCGCCAACATGACGGCGGCTATTGCGGAACATCACCCGCCCCGTGCCATGGCGGTCAAGCAAGGCGTCACGCAGTTGATGACGGGCCGCATCGTGCTGCTCTGTGCTGGCTTCCGCATTACACAGCGTTGCCAGCAGCGCCTGGCTGTCGCGGTCGTCGGCGACGGCATCTATTCGGGCGCGGGCGTCCGGCGTGGCAGGCAGTTCATCTAAAGCGTCAATGGCGCTGGCGACAGCGGTGTAGTGGCGCTCTTCGTCTTTGAAGCGCTCCAGGTCGTGATAGCGTTCGGCGTCCAGCAGGCGTAGGCGGGCAAAGTGGCTTTCAATACCCATTTGCTCAGGTGTGGCCGTTAACAGCAGCAGGCCAGGAATTTCAGCAGCGAGCTGCTCAACACATTGATAACCTGGGCCGCTGCCCTCGGCGCTCCAGTCCAGGTGGTGAGCTTCATCGACAATCAGCAGGTCAAAACGGCTGGCCAGCGCCTGGTCCTGGCGATGAATGTTGGCAAACAGCCAGCCTTGGCTTGCCAGCACTAGCTGGGCGCTCTCAAACGGGTTGGCGCTGCCATGGGCCTGGCTTTGATGCTCATCAAGCAGGCTGACATTCAGCGAGAAGCGGCGCAGAAGCTCCACCAGCCACTGGTGGGTCAGGCTGTCGGGCACCAAGATAAGCGCCCGCTCAATACGGCCGGTCAGCAGCAGGCGGTGCAGAATCAGTCCGGCTTCAATGGTTTTCCCCAGGCCTACTTCATCCGCCAGAAGCACGCGCGGTGCATGACGGCGAGCAACTTCGTCGGCGATATACAGCTGGTGCGGAATCAAATCGATGCGCGGCCCGGCAAAGCCCAGGGCGTTGTGCTGCTCGATGCGCTGGTGATGGTGCAGCGTCCGAAAGCGCAGATCAAACCAGTCGTTGCGGTCTACCTGGCCTGTCAGCAGGCGATCACGTGCCTGATCAAACTGCATGGTGTCAGCCAGCTTGGCTTCGGGAAGTTCGCGCGGCGTGCCTTCGCTGTCCTCACCGATATAGGTAATCAGGCCGTGAGACTCTTTGCTGCCATCAACGATCATCTGCCAGCCATCGGCCGACAGTACCCGATCGCCGCTGCCGAACATCACGCGGGTCAACGGCGCCTGGCGCGTGTTATAGGTTCGGGTTTCCTGGCTGGCACTGAACAAGATGGTAACGCTACGGAAGTCGCAGTTAAGCACGGTGCCAAGCCCAAGCTCGGCTTCGCCGTCGCTAATCCAGCGCTGGCCGGGTGAAAAATCGCTCATGATGCCTCGGGGAAGTCTACAAAAACGGGTCATACGCTGCCGAGGGCACGCCATCAGCAGCGGTAGGGCGGGGGATTCTAACGCAAAGGCGCCGGGGGATTAAGGTGTATCGGCGTCAATCTTCCAACCAGTGTTCAAGATGGGCACGGGTAAGCTCGCCAACGTGGATATCCAAGGTAGTGCCCTGGCCATCAAAAAGCACTGTAGTGGGTAGCCCGGGCGCTTCAAACAGGGCCATCAGCGTTTGGCCTGGGTCGCGCAGTGCATGGGTAAAATCCAACCCTTCTGCGTCCAAATAACGCACGATAGGCAACAAATCTTCCCCTTGGTTAACGACCGCGACGCTTACGCCTTCGCGCTGGGCAGCCTCTTCGAGTAATGGCATTTCGCGTCGGCAGGGTGGGCACCAGGTGGCCCAGAGGTTAACAATCACCCGGTCGCTGCCGTCTGCCAGGTCGGGCAGGTACACATCGGCGCCGTCCACGTTTTCCAGGTGGATTTCGGGTAATTGGCTGACGGCAGATGCGCTACCCAAGGGCGACAGGGATACCAGCATAAGCCATAGACCCGAGGCGCAGAGCAGAATGACGGTGCTCCCAAGTAACGCTGAAAGCCGCTTGCGAAGCGTCCAAGCGGACCATAGCAAGCCGGTCAATAATCCGCCGATGCCGTGGTATCCCGGTTGCCAGACTTTAAGTGCATCAAGCGGATTGGCACTATAGCTCTCCAGGTGAAGCGTAATGTGCGCGATACGCGCCCCGATTAACCAGGCAAGGATTAGTCCGGTGAACCAGCGATTTAACAGTGGCGGTGGTAGGCGCAGTAAGTAACGCGCCGACAGTAACACCAGCAGCGCACAGCCGATGGCGTATAACCTGGGTAATGAAATCAATAGCGGCCCAAGGGCAATGGCATTCATGGTCTTTCCGATAAGCAGGTACACTACGAGACCATACCACGTGAGTTGAAAATTACGGAGTCTGACTATGTCACAACCCGCCTTTGACGTGCTGCGCGCGCTGGCTATTGGTTCTCAGGCGTTGGGCCTGATCGTTATCATCACGCTGGAGACGCTATTGGAAAGTGCGGCACGGCCCTGGCAAGGACTCACCTTGGGCTTCATGTTAGCAGCGGCGCTAAGTATTGCGCTGGTGCGCGTGTACCGCCGTAATCGACAGCGTAAACAACAAGACCAGCGGCTTGGTAATAGCCGCCATGAGTAAAGGATGCAGGCGGTGGCTGGGTTGGCTAATGCTGTGCGTACTGCTCTTACAGATGGCGGTGCTTTAATGCCTGTAACGCTGGTTGTAGATACAGCGCGTCGTCGATAAACATCAAAGCAGCGTTAGAAAGCGTTGCTTGTGTTTTTAACGTTGTGGTTCCAGATTAGAGGAAGTTTCTGCGCGCTAGCGCAGGACGGGTTATCTCACTGGGAGCGACAAATAATATGATCAATAAGCGCGCATTAGCCACTGCCGTTGCGGCCTCTGCATTTGCCATAACGGGTGTGGCCCAGGCAGAAGTGAAAATTGGCTTCCTTGGTGGTTTTACCGGGGGAATTGAAAGTCTTACGCCGCCTATCTTTGAAGGGGCAAAGCTTGCCGTCCAGCAGGTTAACGACCAGGGCGGCATTCTGGATGGCCAAACGTTGGTAATGCCTTCGGGCGATACCACCTGCGCCGATGCCTCGGCAGCCTCGAACGCGGCTGACCGCATGGTCAACTCTGAGCAGGTCACCGCGATTGTGGGGGCACTTTGCACCGGGGCGACGATTGCCGCAGCCAATAACGCGGCGATCCCGGGTGGGGTGGTGATGGTCTCGCCTGCCTCGACGGCGCCTGCGGTCTCTGAGCTGGATGACAACGATTTGGTCTTCCGTACGGTGCCTTCTGACGCGTTCCAGGGCGAGATCCTGGCCAAGCTGCTGCTTGATAAAGGTATTGACTACGTGGCGGTGACCTATGTCAATAATGACTACGGGCGCGGGCTCTCGGATGCGTTCAGCGTAGCGTTTGAAGCCGGTGGCGGCAAGATTGCCGAAAACCTTGCCCATGAAGATAACCGCGCTGATTACCGTTCTGAATTGGGCTCGCTCTCTGCTGGTGGCGCCGATACGCTGGTGGTGCTGGCCTATGCCGACACCTCTGGTCAAACCGTGCTTCGCCAGGCGTATGAAAGCGGCATGTTTACCCAGTATGTGGGCGCTGACGGTATGGTCGGCGATAGCCTGGTCGAGGCGATTGGTGCAGACGTGCTGGACGGCATGATTGCCACGCGGCCAGGCAGCCCGGACCTGCCCGGTACGCCTATTTTCAACGAGGCCGCTGAAGCCGCAGGCTTTGACCCCAGCGCGGTGTTTGCCGCCCAAGCGTATGATGCCGCTTTCTTGCTGGCGCTGGCCATTGAGCAAAACGGCAGCGCCGAGCGCGAAGGGCTTTCCGAGGCGCTGCGCAGTGTTTCCAGTGCGCCGGGCGAAGTGATTCTACCGGGGGAGTGGGAGAAGGCCGTCGAGCTAATCGCAGCGGGCACCGAGATCAATTACGAAGGTGCCTCAGGCGCCCACGATTTTGATGAATACGGTGATGTGCCTGGCGTCGTCGTAGAAATGGTGATTGAAGATGGCCAATTTACCAGCAAAGGGCAGGTAGATTTATAAGCGTGTTAGCGAGGCCGTTTGATCAGGATCGATAAGTCGTTTAAGCCCCGGTGTTTTGCACCGGGGCTTTTTCGTAGGCAGGTTTTTAAGGAGGCCCTTGAGATAGTCCTTGAGACTGACCTTGAAACAGCCCTTTGGACCGTTCGCCATCAACCGTGCTGGGTGATTTTTTCGGGCAGCAACCCTTTAGGCGCAAAGCGCAGCACCAGCGTTATCAACATGCCGATCACCAACACCCGTGCCTGCAGGGCGCGGCTATCCATATTGTTCGGTGCATCCCAGCCAAACGTGCTTTCACCTACGCTGACGATCAACTGCATCAAAAAGAGCGCCAACGGCTCCGACATAATCCAGATAATATACACCGCGACGGCACCGAAAATAGTGCCCAGGTTATTACCCGGCCCGCCCAGTATCACCATCACCAACACCAAAAACGTGTGGTTAAGCGGCAGATAGCCTTGAGGATCAAACAGGCTGTTAAACGTCCCCAGTATGCCACCGCCAAGGCCCATCAAAATGCACCCCAGTACAAAGATCTCCAGGCGGCGCTTGTTGATGTCCTTGCCCATGGCGGCCGCCGAGACTTCGTTATCGCGTATTGCTCGAATCATGCGTCCCCAAGGCGCGTGATAGGCCCGGTGAAGTAGAAAGAAAATCACCGCAATCACCACGGCCGTGATCGACAGGTACAGTGCCCTTGAGAGCGTAAAGCCAAGCTCTGCCGGCCCGGGCGTTGGCCAGGGGAGCGGTGATACCGTGGCGGTGCCGCGTGTCAGCCAGTCGGAGTTTTTCAAAAACGCTTTAATAATTTCCGCAATGCCCAGCGTGGCAATCGCCAGATAGTCGCTGCGAAGCCCTAAGCAGATATGTCCAATCAGGTAGCCTACGCCGCCTGCCAAGGCGCCACCTACGATCCAGCCGGTCCAGGCAGGCAGGCCAAAACCGCCCACAAACCCTGCCTGTGCTTGAATTTGGCTGGTCACATCGCGCAGCAGGCTAATCACCACCAGATACAGCACGACCGCGAGCACCACGGCAATCAGGGTACGCAGCTTTTTGGGGACGCCCAGCCGGTCAAGCCGGGTGGCACCTACCACCACCAGTGTGGCTGCCAGGCCATAGAGCAGCACACGGCCCAGCTCGCCTGGCAGTTCGGTGCCCCAAAAGGCATCGTTGACGGGCACGCTAAACAGCATGGCGCAGAAACCGCCCAGCGCCACAAAGCCCATCACCCCGGCATTGAATTGCCCGGCATAGCCCCACTGAATGGTCAGGCCCAGGGCAAGAATGGCGTAACAGGCCGCCTCAACCAGCATGCGCGTACTGTAGGCGGCGCCCATTAAGCCATAAACCGCCAAAATGGCGATGAGGAGTGTGCCAAACAGCACTACTTCGCGGACAGGAAAGCGCCGCTCAGGTGTCGCGTCTTTAGGTGTATAAGCGGGGTTGCGGGTGTTGCTTGAATCGCTCATTAGATCACCTTGCCTTTAAAGAGGCCGGTAGGACGCCACACCAGAATGGCCACCAGAATGAAAAACGGCACCACAATTTTGTACTCGGTACCCACAAACGCCAGGTTAGAGGGAAGTTCCAGCCAGGCAGGGAAGCTGTCCTGGAAGGGGCGCAGCAGCATGTTCCAGTTAAACACCGCCAGGGTTTCAGCAAAGCCGACCACAAAACCGCCGGCAATCGCCCCGTAGGGGTGGCCGACCCCACCGACAATGGCGGCGGCGAAGATAGGCAGCAGCAGGAAAAAACTTAAATCGGGCTTGAACGTCACATCCAGGGCAAGCAGCGTGCCGGCAATCGCCGCCAGGCTGCCTGCAATGACCCACGTGATGGCCACAATCGTATTGGTATTGATGCCCGAGGCCTGGGCAAGCTCCGGATTATCCGACATTGCGCGCATCGCTTTACCCAGCCGTGAACGGTTTAAAAACAGATGCAGGGCAACGACGGCCACCAGGGTAATGACAAACAGGTAGATTTGCGGCTCGGTGATCACAATCGGCGCGCGCACCCCTTCAAACGGCACGGCAATGCGGAAAATTTCCTTGCGATCATCCACGTACAAACTCTGGCCGCCGGTGCCTGCAAACAGGCGAATAAGCCCCTGCAGCATCAGCGTGACGCCAAGAGAGCCAATGACCAACACGATGGGTTTAACGCCATGCGCGCGCAGTGGCTTATAAAATACCTTATCGATGCCGACCGCCAGTAGCGCCGTCAGCAGCATGGCAACAGGTAGCATCAAAAGTGCGCTAGGGATGCCCATGCTGGCGCCTGCGGCAGGAAATAGCGTGGTCAGCAAAAGCACCATAAAGGCACCAAAGGTCATCATGTCGGCATGCGCGAAGTGGGCAAAGCGCATGATGCTAAAAATCAACGTTACGCCAATCGCACCAATCGCGTAAATCGAGCCGGTAACGCTACCTGCGATCACCACGTTATTAATAAAAAAGATCAGTTCGTTCATCGTATTCCCTCGGGCTAGCCGCCCAAAAAGCTCTTGGCCACGTCTGGGTCGGCAAGCAGGGCTGCCCCGGTATCAGTAAAGCGGTTTTGGCCGGCAGCCAGGACAAAGCCCTTGTCGGCAATGGCAAGCGCCTGCCTGGCGTTTTGTTCGACCATTAAAATGCCTACGCCCGCCGCATTGATCTGCTTAACCCGGTCGAAAATCTCGTTCATGTAAAGGGGCGAAAGCCCGGCCGTGGGTTCATCAAGCAGCAGCAGGCTTGGCTCTGCCATCAGGGCGCGGCCCATGGCGACCATCTGACGCTGGCCGCCTGACAGCTCACCGGCGGGCTGATGGCGCTTCTCTACCAATGGCGGGAAAAACGCGTATACCTGCTCCAGCATGCGCTTGACGTTGTGGGGCTTGAGATAGGCGCCCATCTCCAGGTTTTCCTTAACGGTAAGGCTTGGGAAAATGTTTTTCTCCTGGGGGACAAAGCCCATTCCGCGCTCAACAAGTTTATTGGAGGCCAGGTTATGAATGGGCTCGCCGTTGAGCAGAATGTCGCCCTGACTAACGTTTAACAGTCCAAATACGGCTTTGAGCATGGTCGACTTGCCAGCGCCGTTGGGCCCTACAATAACGCCCACTTCATGGGCATAAAGTGACATGTTCACCCCGTTAAGGATGTTCATGGCGCCATAACCACCGTGCACATTACGTGCCTCAAGCAGTGGCGTCGTTGATGTTGTTAATGACATGGCAAAAGTATCTCGCTGCATCGCTTTTAAGCGGCTTGTTGTCGTTTATAGGGAGCGTTTGATCAGGCAGCGTCGGTGCCAAAGTAAGCTTCAATCACCTCTGGGTCATTTTGAATATCCTGAATATGCCCCTCGACCATCACGCTCCCTTGAGCCAGGACAATCACCGGGTCGCATAGCCGGGCAATCATGTCCATGTCGTGTTCGATCACTAAAAAGGTGTAACCCAAATCGCGATTCAAACGCTCAATATTGCTGATCAAGTCGCCCAGCAGGGTGCGGTTAACGCCTGCGGCAATTTCATCAAGCAGCACGACCTTGGCGTCCGTCATCATGGTGCGGCCAAGCTCTAACAGCTTTTTTTGCCCGCCAGACAGGTTGCCTGCCAGCTCATTGCGGACATGGTGCAGGCCGACAAACTCGATGACCTCAAGCGCACGTTTTCGGACCGCCGCTTCTTCTTCACGCACCCGTGCCGGTTTAAACCACGTGTTGAATAAGCTTTCTCCCGCCTGATGAGGCGGCACCATCATCAGATTTTCCAGCGCACTCATTTGGCTAAATTCATGGGCAATCTGGAAGGTGCGTAAAAGCCCCTTGTGGAAGCGTTGGTTGGCGCTGAGCGCGGTAATATCGTCACCGTCGAGAAATACATGGCCGCTATCCGGCGTCAGGGAACCAGCGATCAGATTAAACAGGGTCGATTTACCTGCCCCATTAGGGCCGATCATGCCGGTAATTGAGCCTTTCTCGACGCGAATGGAGCAGTTGTTAATCACCTGTAATCCACCAAACGCCTTGTTCACCTGCTGTACTTCAATAAGAGGATGCATAGTGCCCTCGTGATGTAGGCGACCATTGGGTCGTCTGTGTTGTTATTGTAGGGCGCTGATCAGCGCGGTTTTTGGCGTCGTTGGCTAAGCGCAAAGAGGCCGACCAGTAGCAGGGCGCCAAGCGCAGGAATCATATAGCCCTCAACCTGAGGAATAGTGCGTAAAAAGACAAACGCCACTGCGGTAGGGGCAACAAAACGCACTAGAAACCGCCAGCTAATAAACCAGCCATGGGTAGTATCCAGCTCTTTCATCACTTCGCTTTGGGTGAGCACCCAGCCCGCGAATAGCGCAATCATCAGGCCACCCAGCGGCATAAAGATATTGGTCAATAGTTCGATAACATCAAAGGCGCTGCGGCCAAATAGATGGTGGAAAAGACTGTCTTCTGCGCCGATGTTAAAGCTTGCGACGGTGAGCAGTCCCGTTGCCCAAGCCGCCACCACCACGATGATGACTGCCTGGGGCCGGGTAAGGTTGAAGCGCTCGACCAGAAAAGCGGCCACGGGCTCGATAAGTGAGATAGAGGAACTAATCGCAGCCCCCAGCACTAAAATAAAGAAGACGCCGCCGATTAGCGCCCCCAGCGGCATTTCAGCGAAGGCAAGGGGCAACGTCACAAACATCAGCCCTGGACCCTGGCCGGTTTCAAGCCCTGCCCCAAATACCAGCGCGAAAATCGCTAGCCCTGCCACCATGGCAATCGCCGTATCCACTATGGCCACGCCAATGGCGGTGCGCGTAAGAGAGGCATCGCCGGGCATATAGGCGCCGTAGACCATAATAGCGCCCATCCCCAGGCTTAGCGTAAAGAAGGACTGCCCCACGGCTTGTAGCCAGCCCTCAAGGCTCAGGTCCGCGATGTTAAAGGTCAACAGAAAGCGCGCCGCCGCACGTATATCGCCATTCATCACACTGTAAACAAGCACTACTGTCAGAATAATGCACAGCGCTGGCATCATAATGCGCAGGCCCGTCTCAATTCCTCGGTGAACGCCCATGCTGACGATGAGTGCAGACGCCGCAATGAACAGCGTGTGATACAGCGTCATAAGGGAAGGTGACGCCAGTAGTGCGTCAAAACTCGCCGCCATCGTTTGCGCGTCGGCACCTACAAGCGAGCCGGTCAGCATGAGCCCGGTGTAGTGCAGTGCCCAGCCAGCGATGACCGAGTAAAAGCTTAAAATCAAAAAAGCCGAAGCCGCGCCCAGCCAGCCGATTAACTCCCAGGCGCGCGAGGCTTTGTGCGTTTTGGTTAAGTGCCGCATGCCCATAATAGGGCTCTGACGGCTGGTGCGGCCCAGCATGGTCTCGGCGATCAGGATAGGAGTGCCGACGGCCAAAATGGTGGCGGCATACACCAGGATAAACGCCCCGCCACCGTTTTCACCGGTTAAATACGGGAAACGCCAAAGATTGCCCAAGCCCACGGCGGAGCCTACCGCCGCCAGTAAAAAAGTACCCTTGTGCGTCCAGACGTTGTGTCCACTCATGTACAGAGTGTTCCTGTGCAAGTGATAGGCAAAGATCGGTATCCAAATGCCTGTATGTATTGCAGTTTGGCAGAAAGCTTTGGCGTCGCCAGTTGTAAGCTACTGTGCGGTAGAATGCGTGCGCTTTCCAGCGCCTTGGCGTTTAGGCTGCGTTTATTGGTGCACTTGGCGGGGCTTTAAAAAAGAGTAGCGGAGGTAGCCGCGGGGCAATGAATGGCGCAAACGTTTGCAAAGAGCGCTCCCCAGATACAAGGAAGCCCGCACGGTGGCGGGCTTTCGGTCTTGCTTTAGAGCTTGTTGAGCGTTTGCTCAGCTGACTTATTTCTTGCCAGCGCGCTTACGCTCGTTCTCTGTCAGGTGCTTCTTACGCAGGCGGATGTGCGTCGGCGTGACTTCCACCAGCTCATCGGAATCCAGGAATTCAATGGCCTGTTCCAGCGTGAACTTGATCGGCGGCGTCAGTACGATGTTTTCATCGTTACCGGTGGAGCGCATGTTATCGAGCTTTTTACCCTTGGTCGGGTTAACCACCATGTCGTTGGCACGGTTGTTAATACCGATCAGCATGCCTTCGTAGACTTCGGTAGCGTGATCGATGATCAGCTTGCCACGCTCTTGCAGCGCGTAAAGGGCATAGGCCAGCGCTTTACCGCCCACCATAGAGACCAGAACGCCGTTACGACGTTCGATAGACGCATCGGGCTTCAGCGGACCGTAGTGGTCAAAGCGGCTGGTCAAGATGCCGGTGCCGGATGTCAGGGTCAGGAACTGACCACGGAAACCGATCAAACCACGTGCAGGAATGATGAAGTCCAAACGAACACGGCCTTTACCATCCGGATTCATGTTAGTCAGTTCACCCTTACGATAGCCAAGCTCTTCCATGATCGAGCCCTGGTGCTGCTCTTCACAGTCAATGATGACTTCTTCGTAGGGCTCCTGCTTAATGCCGTCGATCTCTTTGATGATAACTTCGGGGCGGCCAACGGCCAGCTCAAAGCCTTCACGACGCATGGTTTCGATCAGTACCGACAAGTGAAGCTCGCCGCGCCCGGAAACCTTGAATTTTTCAGGGGTGTCGCCCTGCTCAACGCGCAGTGCCACGTTGTGAATCAGCTCTTGATCAAGACGATCCTTGATATTACGGCTGGTGACGTACTTGCCTTCTTTACCGGCGAACGGCGAGTCATTGACCTGGAAGGTCATGGATACGGTTGGCTCATCAACGGAAAGCGGCGGCAGGGCTTCAACGGCACTGTTGTCGCACAGCGTATCGGAAATCGCCAGATCTTCGATACCGGTGATACAAACGATGTCACCTGCGGTCGCTTCGGTCGTTTGTACACGCTCCAGACCCATGTGCGTCATGACCTGGCCGACTTTACCTTTGCGGGTAGCGCCTTCCTTAGTGATGACGGTGATCTGTTGGCCCGGCTTGACACTGCCGCGCTTGATGCGGCCAAGACCGATAACACCCACGTAGCTGTTGTAATCCAGTGCGGAAATTTGCATCTGGAAGGGACCGTCGACTTCAACTTGCGGCGGCTTAACGATATCTACAATCGCCTGGAACATGGGGTCCATGTTCTCGGCAAGTGCTTCAGGCTCCATGCCGGCAATGCCGTTGAGTGCTGAGCAGTAGATGATTGGGAAGTCGAGCTGCTCGTCGGTGGCACCCAGGTTATCAAACAGATCGAAAATCTGGTCGATAACCCAATCAGGGCGTGCGCCAGGGCGGTCAATCTTGTTCACCACGACGATCGGCTGGAGGCCTTGAGAGAACGCTTTTTGAGTCACAAAGCGGGTTTGCGGCATCGGGCCATCAACTGCGTCAACCAGCAGTAGCACCGAGTCCACCATGGACATAACGCGCTCTACTTCACCACCAAAGTCAGCGTGCCCAGGGGTGTCAACGATGTTGATGTGGTAGCCCGTACCATTGCCATCTTGCCACTGAATGGCTGTGTTTTTGGCCAGGATCGTAATGCCGCGCTCTTTCTCCTGGTCATTGGAGTCCATAACCCGCTCTTGGGCCTCGGCCTTGCGGTCTAGTGTGCCCGATTGACTTAACAGCTTGTCTACCAAGGTAGTTTTGCCGTGGTCAACGTGGGCGATGATGGCAATGTTACGAAGATTCTCGATCACGACGCGATCCTGCTGGGAAAATAGGGCGGCATTATAGGGTCTCGGTATGGTCGACTACCAGCCTTGTCTCAAATAAAGCGTTAAGTCAATAACCCAAACGCGGCAGTTTTCGCCTCCTGCGTGCATCCGTTAAGATAGGCGTTTTCCCAGTTGGGGCAAGCACATGACCATCGGTAACCTGGTGCGTTTGTTGAGCGATGGCAATGTTCACTCGGGTGAACAATTAGGCGAAACGCTAGGCGTTTCGCGGGCTGCTGTATGGAAACAGCTAAAAAAATTGGAGGCCTTGGGCGTGGAGTTGGTGGCGGTCAAAGGGAGGGGGTATCGATTAGCCCACCGCCTTGAGCCATTGGAAGGTGCCCGAATTGTTGAGCACCTGCCTGCTCAGGCACGCCATTTGTTGACACGATTATTTGTCGAAGACCAGTTGCCTTCAAGCAATGAGTATCTGCGTCAGCGATTTAATCAGGGTGCGGGGCATGGCGAAGTGTGCCTGGTTGAACTCCAAACCGCCGGTCGTGGTCGCCGTGGGCGAGTATGGACAACCCCGTGGGGGCAAAGTTTGATGCTCTCGTTGGGCTGGCGCTTTGACGCGGGGGTAGCCTCGCTTGAAGGGTTAAGCCTTGCGGTAGGCGTGGTTGTGTCTCAGGTGCTTGAGCAGCTGGGCGCTGCGCCTAAGCTAAAATGGCCCAATGATATTCTGATGGTGGATGCAGGCGACGAGCTGGGCAAGCTGGCTGGCATATTGATTGAGGTGACGGGCGATGCGGCGGGGCCTTGCGAGGTTGTGATTGGCATGGGCATGAACCTGTCGTTAACCGAGTCTCAGCGCGCCGCCATTGACCAGCCGGTAGCTGCGCTGTTTGATGTGCATGCCGGGCATACGCGAAATCAGTTGGCGTCAGATGTTGTGGCGGGGCTTCTGAGCATGCTGGCAGATTTTGAGCACGTCGGTTTTGCCGCATGGCGCGATGAGTGGAATGCGCGCCATGCGTATGTAGGCGCGCCGGTACGCATCATTCAAGGGGAGCGCGTCAGCGATGCGATCGCAGGCGACGTCGATAACAGCGGTAACTTATGGGTTACTGAAAACGGTCACTCGCGGCGCTTGGCAGGCGGTGAGATCAGCGTACGCAGGCGCTTATGATTCTGGATTTGGATATCGGTAATACCTTGTCGAAATGGCGGCTCAAGGATGCCGAAAGTAGTGAAATACGCTCGCGCGGTGCTGTCTGGACGCGCGAAGAGTGGCGCCCAGGGGCGGATATTCCAGACCTTGATGTGGTTGAGGCCGTACGTATTTCAAGCGTTGCCCGGGCCGCTGTGTTGGAGGAGACGGTGACGCTGCTGCGCCACAAGGTGCGCCATGTCTATGTGGCGCACTCAACACCTGAAGCGTTGGGCGTTGTTAACGGCTATGAGGAGCCCTCTCGGTTGGGGGTCGACCGATGGATGGGAGCGCTTGCCGGGTACCAACTGGCCGGAGGCTGCTGTGCGGTCGACTGTGGTAGTGCAATCACTATTGATTTTGTGCTGCCTGGTGGTATGCACCTGGGGGGCTTTATTATCCCGGGACTGCGGCTAATGAAAGAGAGCTTAAAGCTGGGTACCCGCAATGTCGCGATTGATCCTGAAAGCGAGGCGGACGCTTTGCTGGAGCCTGGGCGTCGCACCGTCGATGCGGTTAATCACGGGATTTATATGGCGGCTGTTAGCGCGATTAACCGTATTTATAGCGAAGTGTGCGATCAGCAGGGCATTGCGCTACCCGTGCTGTTAACAGGCGGCGATGCACGCGTGGTTTCTCGAGGCGTGCAGGTGCCTCACGCGGTATGGCCTGATATGGTGTATGGGGGACTTGAGGCCAGTTTTCCGCTTACCTTCACTGAACGAGCAGGAAAAATGGCCGGTGCGCCGCGTGTGCCTGAGCCTGTATCGTTAGAAAAAATTCGCGCAGGGCTTGCATTCTCTATGCTGCTTTGACAGAATGCAGCGCGTTCCAAGGCAGCTAACAGATGCGCTAGCATCGCAAGCTACGATAAATTAAGTAAATATCTAGCTTGACAGTGTTTTGGAGGCTGGCATAATGTGCCGCCAACGCTGGAGAGATTCCCGAGTGGCCAAAGGGAGCAGACTGTAAATCTGCCGCGAAAGCTTCGAAGGTTCGAATCCTTCTCTCTCCACCAGATTTAAGCAGCAGCGACGTTTGTCGGTGTTGTGGGATGAAAGCCGGTAGAGGGCATTGTCTATCGTTCGGCGTGCAGCGGCTTGTAATCCATGCAGCAGTTACGCGGGCGTAGTTCAACGGTAGAACCTCAGCCTTCCAAGCTGATGGTGCGGGTTCGATTCCCGCCGCCCGCTCCAGTTGATGTGATTTGGCTCATGTAGCTCAGGGGTAGAGCACACCCTTGGTAAGGGTGAGGTCGACGGTTCAATTCCGTCCATGAGCTCCATATTTCGAGAAAAGCGAGCGAAGCTCGCTTTTTTTTGTTTCTGAGTTCGTCTCTGTTTGTAGAGCGCTGCATGTTTTGAGTGTTCGATGCAGAGTGGGGTTGTCAGGTGGTTATTTCTCCGCTATCATGGCGCCCGCTGTTGTGTAGGCTTTTCTTTGCCTGTGCAGCGATGATAGGCCAGTGGCTCAATTGGCAGAGCAGCGGTCTCCAAAACCGCAGGTTGGGGGTTCGAGTCCCTCCTGGCCTGCCAACCTTCCCCAGGTTGGCATGTTTTTTTTCAGAATTCCTTTATTGTAGCCGCATCCCAAGGAGTCTCGTTTTATGAAGCCTGGTTCTGTAAAGCACGGTACCGAGGTGCAGCAGGCGCGCCATGACGGGCTTAAGTGGGCTGTGGTTGCAGCGCTGCTTGTCGTTGCTGTCGTTGGTAATACCTATTTCGCCGATATTGGCTTGCTCTACCGCGTATTAGGTGTGGTGGTGTTGTGTGTGCTTGCAGGTTTTATCGCACTTACCACTACTAAAGGTCGCGACTTAACAGAGCTTGCCGTAAGCGCCAAGAAAGAGATTCAGCGCGTTGTATGGCCGACCCGTCCCGAGACTATTCAAACCACTGCGATTGTTCTGGTGGCGGTTCTCGTGGTGGGGTTGATGCTGTGGTTGATTGACACTCTTCTTGGCTGGGCAATGTCCGGCGTCATTGGTTAGGAGTTTTCATGTCCAAACGTTGGTACGTCGTCCACGCCTATTCCGGTTTTGAGAAGCATGTTATGCGCTCACTGATTGAGCGCGTAAAAATGTACGGTATGGAAGATCGTTTTGGCGAAATTCTGGTGCCGACGGAAGAAGTCGTGGAAATGCGCGACGGCAAACGCCGCAAGAGTGAGCGTAAATTCTATCCCGGCTATGTGTTAGTCGAGATGGAGATGGCCGATGAGACATGGCATCTCGTTAATGAGACTCCGCGCGTTATGGGCTTCATTGGCGGAACGAAAGAGAAGCCGGCTGCAATCACGACCCGTGAAGCGGACGCTATTTTGCGTCGCGTTAAAGACGGGACCGATAAGCCGCGGCCCAAGACAATGTTTGAGCCGGGCCAGTCGGTACGTGTTATCGATGGTCCTTTTGCCGACTTCAACGGTTTGGTTGAAGAAGTCAACTACGACAAGAGCCGTTTGCAGGTCAGTGTATTGATCTTTGGGCGTGCAACACCTGTCGAACTTGAGTTTTCTCAGGTCGAGAAAGAGTAAGGCGCAGGTTAAGAAAACGTCGTAAATTCGTAAGAGGCAGCCGTTGGCTGTCTCGCTAGTCCCGGGGAGCCGCAAGGCGCTATTACCCAATTGGAGTATTTACCATGGCCAAGAAAGTCCAGGCTTATATCAAGCTGCAGGTAGCTGCAGGTAAAGCCAATCCAAGTCCGCCCGTAGGCCCAGCACTGGGTCAGCACGGTGTGAACATCATGGAATTTTGTAAGGCGTTTAACGCAGCGACTCAAGAGATTGAGCCGGGTCTGCCGACGCCTGTCGTGATCACTGTCTACTCTGACCGTAGCTTCACGTTCGTTACCAAAACACCGCCTGCTGCCGTGCTGCTGAAAAAAGCCGCTGGTATCAAGTCGGGTTCTGGTGAGCCGAACAAGAAGAAGGTCGGTACCGTGACGCGCGAGCAGATTGAAGAGATCGCCAAAACCAAGGAGCCTGATCTGACGGCTTCTGATCTCGATGCCGCCGTACGTACTATCGCAGGCAGCGCTCGTAGCATGGGCCTTAACGTGGAGGGTCTCTGATCATGGCTAAACTGTCTAAGCGCGCGAAGGTAATTCGCGAGAAAGTAGATGCCAGCAAGACGTACTCTCTGGAAGAGGCGGTCGCACTGCTTTCTGAGCTGTCTACTGTTAAGTTCAATGAGTCTGTTGATGTCGCGATCAACCTGGGTGTTGATCCGCGTAAATCTGACCAGGTCGTTCGTGGCGCAACTGTCATGCCTAACGGTACTGGTAAAGATGTACGCGTAGCGGTCTTCACTCAAGGTGCTAACGCCGATGCTGCTAAAGAAGCAGGCGCTGACATCGTGGGTATGGATGAGCTGGCTGAGCAAGTGAAGAAAGGCGTGATGGATTTTGACGTCGTTATCGCTTCTCCGGACGCTATGCGCGTTGTTGGTCAGTTGGGCCAGATTCTTGGTCCGCGCGGCCTGATGCCGAACCCGAAAGTCGGCACCGTAACGCCTGACGTTGCAACCGCAGTTAAGAACGCCAAGGCCGGTCAGGTACGTTTCCGTACTGACAAAAACGGTATTATTCACACGACACTGGGTAAAGTGACGTTTGATGCTGCGTCTGTTCAAGGCAACCTAGAAGCGCTGGTTGCTGACCTTAAGAGGCTCAAGCCGAGCTCTTCTAAAGGTATTTACTTTAAGAAAGTCACCCTGTCCACTACCATGGGCCCAGGTCTGACTATCGACCACTCTGCGTTGGTATAAGCAGACCGTCGACAGGTTTAAGTAAGAACCGAGCAAGAACTTTGCGGTCCTCTGGTTAGGTAAGCCTACTGGAGCACCGTCAAAGACCGCAGGTGCCGCGTTGGATGTTTTTATCTCAGCGCGGCTTAATTGCCTAAAGCGCCTGCGCAGATGGTGTGGCCGCCAGTTGGTTGAAGCTTTTTAGCGACATTGCTTTCTGGTGAGCACCATCCCCTAAGGCTTCCAGTGCTGGTTAGAGTAGGCCTGGAAGAGATGGTAACCTCCGGCGCCTTAAAAAGGCTCCGGCACGAAGGAGTGATCACTGTGCCACTAGCACTTGAAGGCAAGAAAGCGATTGTTGCCGAGGTCAGTGAAGCGGCCAAGGGCGCACTCTCCGTCGTAGTTGCCGATTCTCGCGGTGTAACGGTCGGTAAAATGACCGATCTGCGCAAGCAGGCACGTGAGAATGGTGTAGAGCTGCGTGTTGTTCGTAACACGCTGGCTCGCCGCGCCCTCGAGGGCACTCAGTGGGAGTGTCTGAACGAGAGCTTTGTTGGTCCGACTCTGTTGGCTTTCTCTACTGATCATCCGGGCGCTGCCGCTCGTTTGTTCAAGGATTTTGCTAAAACTGAGCAGAACTTCGAAGTGAAGGCGTTGGCCTACGAAGGCGAACTGATCCCGGCTGCTGACATCGACCGTCTGGCAACCCTACCGACTTACAACGAAGCAATTGCCAAGTTGATGTCGGTAATGAAAGAAGCCTCCGCTGGCAAGCTGGTTCGTACCCTGGCCGCTCTGCGCGATCAGAAGCAAGAAGAAGCTGCGTAAGCAGACCTTTTTGCAGGCAGCGTGAACGCTATGTCGGTTGCGTTGCCTGAACCGAGCAATGAATCCCGAGTTCTCGGCCGACCGAGACTCCCGCAAAGTTAGGAATGAAAAATGGCACTGTCTAAAGACGATATCATCAATGCTGTAGCCGACATGTCCGTAATGGAAGTTGTTGAGCTGATCGAAGCAATGGAAGAGAAATTCGGCGTATCAGCTGCTGCAGCTGTTATGGCTGGCCCGGCTGCTGGCGGCGAAGCTGCTGCAGAAGAGCAAACTGAGTTTGACCTGGTTCTGACCGCTGCTGGTGACAAGAAAGTTAACGTCATCAAAGCAGTTCGCGAAATCACTGGTCTTGGCCTGAAAGAAGCTAAAGGCGCTGTTGACGGCGCTCCGGCAACGATCAAAGAAGCCATGTCCAAAGACGACGCAGAAGCAGCAAAAGCGAAGCTGGAAGAAGCGGGCGCAAGCGTCGAGCTCAAGTAATTCTTGTGCTGACGGCTTTACGCGCTGCGTAAGCTTCCACGGCTGGCGGCGGGTTTTCCCGCTGCCGGCCTTTTTCTGTTGCAACGTTAAGGTTGCACCAGAAACACAGTAATACCGTTGTTGTAATACTGTTATCGATCAAGATTTTCGACGGCGAGCTACCGGTTTAGGAGCTTGCTGTCTGCGTCTGACACGCCCGCGCAGGGCAGCGATGACCACGCATCGGTCACCCATGGTGAACAAGCTGGGGAATACAGATGGCTTACTCATATACTGAGAAAAAACGCATCCGCAAGGATTTCGGCAAACTGCCCCAAGTGATGGATGTGCCTTACTTGCTGGCCATCCAGCTTGATTCCTATTACGACTTTCTCCAGCAAGATCGTTCGCCTGATGAGCGTCACGAAGTTGGCCTGCATGCGGCGTTCAAGTCCGTTTTCCCGATCGAGAGTTTCTCGGGCAACGCGGCACTTGAGTACGTTAGCTATCGCTTTGGTACGCCGGCGTTCGATGTTAAGGAGTGTCAGCTGCGTGGCGTGACCTATTCCGCCCCGCTGCGCGTCAAGGTTCGCTTGATCATTTATGATCGCGATTCCTCGAACAAGGCAATCAAGGATATTAAAGAGCAAGAAGTCTACATGGGGGAAATCCCCCTGATGACTGAGAACGGTACCTTTGTTATCAATGGTACTGAGCGGGTTATCGTTTCCCAGCTCCACCGCTCGCCCGGTGTGTTCTTCGATCACGACAAAGGCAAGAGCCACTCTTCTGGCAAGTTGCTCTACTCTGCTCGCGTAATTCCTTACCGTGGTTCCTGGTTGGACTTCGAGTTCGACCCCAAAGACAACGTGTTTGTACGTATTGACCGTCGCCGTAAACTGCCGGCCTCGGTGCTGATGCGTGCGTTAGGCATGAGTACTGAAGAAATCCTTGGTGAGTTCTTCGAAACCAGCGTTTTCCACATCGAGAAGTCTGGCTTCTCCGTGGAGCTGGTACCCTCGCGTCTGCGCGGCGAAACCGCCACCTTTGATATCAAGGATGGCAACGGCGACATTATTGTTGAAGAAGGTCGTCGGATTACTCAGAAGCACATTCGTCAGCTTGAAAAAGCCGGCCTTGAGCGTCTGGAAGTACCGATGGAATACCTGTTCGGTAAAACGCTGGCCAAGGATCAGATTGACACCAAAACCGGTGAGCTGATCTGCCCGTGCAACACCGAAATTACCCCTGAAGTGCTTGAGCGCATGGCGCAAGGCAGCATCAAGCGCATTGAAACGCTTTACACCAACGACCTCGACTGCGGCTCGTTCATTTCCGACACCTTAAAGTTGGATACGACTGGCTCCGCACTTGAAGCGCTCGTTGAAATTTATCGCATGATGCGTCCCGGCGAGCCGCCCACAAAAGAGTCTGCCGAGACGTTGTTTAACAACCTGTTCTTCTCTGAGGACCGCTACGACCTGTCGGGCGTAGGCCGCATGAAGTTCAACCGTCGCCTGCGTCGTGAATCCGACACGGGTTCCGGCGTACTGGATCGCAAGGACATCCTCGATGTGCTGCGCGAGCTGATCAATATCCGTAACGGCTTTGGTGACGTTGATGATATCGATCACCTGGGTAACCGTCGTATTCGCTGTGTGGGCGAAATGGCCGAGAACCAGTTCCGTGTCGGCCTGGTACGCGTTGAGCGTGCGGTAAAAGAGCGTCTTTCCATGGCGGAAAGCGAAGGCCTGATGCCCCAGGACTTGATCAACGCCAAGCCAGTTGCAGCGGCGGTGAAAGAGTTCTTCGGTTCAAGCCAGCTGTCCCAGTTCATGGACCAGAACAACCCGCTTTCGGAAGTTACCCACAAGCGTCGTGTGTCTGCACTCGGCCCGGGTGGTTTGACCCGTGAGCGCGCTGGCTTTGAAGTACGTGACGTACACGCCACGCACTACGGCCGTTTATGCCCGATCGAAACACCTGAAGGACCGAACATCGGTCTGATCAACTCGCTGGCCACCTACAGCCACACCAACAGCTACGGCTTCCTCGAAACGCCGTACCGTAAGGTGAATGCGGGTCAGGTAACTGACGATATTGTGCACCTCTCTGCTATTGAAGAGGGCGACTACATCATCGCTCAGGCTTCTGCAGCGGTAGATGAGTCCAATAAGCTTTCTGACGACCTGGTTCAGGTGCGTCACCGTGGTGAAACCACCTTTATGCGTCCTGAGCAAGTGACGCTGATGGACGTTTCTCCTCGCCAGGTCGTGTCGGTGGCGGCTGCCCTGATTCCGTTCCTGGAGCACGATGATGCTAACCGCGCCTTGATGGGTGCGAACATGCAGCGTCAGGCCGTTCCTACTCTGCGTGCTGACAAACCGCTGGTAGGTACCGGCATGGAGCGTTTCGTTGCGCGTGACTCTGGCGTATGTGCCGTAGCGCGTCGTGGTGGCGTTATCGACTCGGTAGATGCGCGTCGTGTGGTAGTACGGGTTAGCGAAGATGAGATCATCGGTGGTGAAGCCGGCGTTGATATCTACAATCTGACCAAGTACACCCGCTCGAACCAGAACACCTGTATGAACCAGCGCCCCATTGTGCGTCCTGGCGACAGCGTTGCACGTGGCGATATTCTGGCTGACGGCCCGTCTGTTGACATGGGTGACCTGGCACTGGGTCAGAACATGCGCATCGCGTTCATGCCCTGGAACGGCTACAACTTCGAGGACTCCATTCTGCTCTCTGAGCGGGTCGTTCAAGAAGACCGTTTCACCACGATCCACATTCAGGAACTGACCTGTGTGTCTCGCGACACCAAGCTAGGGCCGGAAGAGATCACCTCTGATATTCCCAATGTCGGTGAGTCCGCGCTGGGTAAATTGGACGAGGCGGGCGTCGTGTACATCGGTGCTGAAGTTGGCCCGGGCGACATTCTGGTCGGTAAGGTAACGCCGAAGGGTGAAACCCAGCTGACGCCAGAAGAGAAGCTGCTGCGTGCGATCTTCGGTGAGAAAGCGTCTGACGTAAAAGATACCTCCCTGCGTGCTCCTACGGGCATGAAAGGTACGGTTATCGACGTTCAGGTGTTCACTCGCGACGGCGTTGAAAAAGATTCACGTGCGCTCTCCATCGAGCAAATGCAGCTGGATGAAGTGCGTAAGGACCTGCAGGAAACCTACCGTATTGCTGAAGACGCAACGTTTGAGCGTCTGCAGCGTACGCTGGATGGCCAAGCGGTTAACGGCGGTCCGAACCTCAAGAAAGGCGACGTGCTGGACGAGGCTTACCTCGACGAGCTGCCGCGTCAGCAGTGGTTCAAGCTGCGCATGCAGGATGAGGCTTACAACGAGCTTCTGGCACAGGCCGACGAGCAGTTGGAAAACCGTCGTAAAGAGATGGACGAGCGTTTTGAAGACAAGAAACGCAAGCTGACTCAGGGCGATGACCTGGCGCCTGGCGTGCTCAAAATCGTCAAGGTTTACATGGCGGTCAAGCGCCGTATCCAGCCAGGCGACAAGATGGCAGGTCGTCACGGTAACAAGGGTGTTATCTCCGCGATTATGCCGATCGAAGACATGCCGTTCGATGAGAAGGGCGAGCCGGTCGATGTGGTACTTAACCCCTTGGGTGTACCGTCGCGTATGAACGTGGGTCAGATTCTTGAAACTCACCTGGGAATGGCAGCGCGTGGTTTGGGTGTCAAAATCGACGCTATGCTACGTGATGCGCGCGGCCAGCAGGTTGCCGAGATCCGTGACTTCCTTGGCCAGGTATACAACACGCCGGGTGCGCGCCTTGAAGATCTGGATTCGCTCAGTGATGACGAAGTTATCGCGCTGGCGAAAAACCTGAAAGGCGGTGTCCCCATGGCCACGCCGGTATTTGATGGTGCCGAAGAGCACGAAATCAAACACTTGCTGAAGCTTGCTGACATTCCTGAGTCTGGCCAAATGGTGCTGCACGATGGCCGTACCGGTGATGCGTTTGATCGCCCGGTCACCGTCGGCTACATGTACATGCTGAAGCTGAACCACTTGGTAGACGACAAGATGCACGCTCGTTCTACCGGCTCTTACTCGCTGGTTACCCAGCAGCCCTTGGGTGGTAAAGCACAGTTCGGTGGTCAGCGCTTTGGTGAGATGGAAGTGTGGGCGCTGGAAGCCTATGGCGCGGCCTACACCCTGCAAGAGATGCTCACCGTCAAATCGGACGACGTCGAAGGCCGCACCAAGATGTACAAAAACATCGTGGATGGCGACCACACCATGCAGGCAGGCATGCCGGAATCCTTCAATGTACTCGTGAAGGAAATCCGCTCGCTGGGCATCGATATTGAGTTAGAGAGCTAGGAGCCGTGCTATGAAAGATTTGGTGAAAGTACTCAAATCGCAGTCTCAGTCCGAAGAGTTTGACGCGATCAAGATTACTCTGGCGTCGCCGGACATGATTCGCTCCTGGTCGTTTGGCGAGGTGAAGAAGCCTGAGACCATTAACTACCGTACCTTTAAGCCGGAGCGGGACGGTCTGTTCTGCGCCAAGATTTTTGGCCCGGTAAAGGATTACGAGTGCTTGTGCGGTAAGTACAAGCGCATGAAGCACCGCGGCATCATTTGTGAAAAGTGTGGCGTTGAAGTCACCAAGGCAGCCGTGCGTCGTGAGCGCATGGGGCACATTGAGCTGGCCTCGCCGGTTGCTCACATCTGGTTTTTGAAATCATTGCCGTCGCGTATCGGCATGTTCCTCGATATGACCCTGCGTGATATCGAACGCGTGCTGTACTTTGAGTCCTTCGTTGTTATCGATCCAGGCATGACCACGCTTGAGCGTGGTCAGCTGATGAACGATGAGCAGTACTTTGAAGCCCTTGAAGAGTTCGGCGATGACTTCGATGCCCGCATGGGTGCCGAAGCGGTGCAAGAACTCCTCAAAGATATTGATCTTGAAGAAGAGATTAATACCCTGCGTGAAGAGATTCCGCAGACTAACTCTGAAACCAAGATCAAGAAGCTTTCCAAGCGTTTGAAGCTGCTGGAAGCGTTTTACCACTCCGGCAATGCGCCGGCGTGGATGGTCATGGAAGTGCTGCCTGTCCTGCCACCGGATTTACGTCCGCTGGTACCGCTGGACGGCGGCCGCTTCGCGACCTCCGATCTCAACGACCTTTACCGTCGTGTGATCAACCGTAACAACCGCCTGAAGCGTCTGCTCGACCTTAATGCGCCGGATATCATCGTGCGCAACGAGAAGCGTATGCTTCAGGAAGCGGTCGATGCTTTGCTTGACAACGGTCGTCGTGGCCGCGCGATCACGGGCTCCAACAAGCGCCCGCTGAAGTCGCTCGCCGACATGATCAAAGGTAAGCAGGGTCGTTTCCGTCAGAACTTGTTGGGTAAGCGCGTCGATTACTCGGGCCGTTCGGTGATTACCGTGGGTCCTACTCTGCGCCTGCATCAGTGTGGTCTGCCGAAGAAAATGGCACTGGAACTGTTCAAGCCGTTTATCTACTCCAAGCTTCAGTCGCTAGGCTTCGCCTCAACGATTAAAGCCGCGAAGAAAATGGTTGAGCGCGAGCTGCCGGAAGTGTGGGATATCCTTGCTGATGTTATCCGCGAACACCCGGTACTGCTTAACCGTGCACCGACGCTTCACCGTCTGGGTATCCAGGCGTTTGAACCGCTGCTGATCGAAGGTAAAGCGATCCAGTTGCACCCGCTGGTGTGTGCGGCCTACAACGCCGACTTCGATGGCGACCAGATGGCAGTACACGTACCGCTGACCCTGGAAGCCCAGCTCGAAGCCCGTGCGCTGATGATGGCGACCAACAACGTGCTGTCGCCCGCCAACGGCGAGCCGATCATCGTGCCGTCGCAGGACGTTGTTCTGGGTCTTTACTACATGACCCGTGAGAAGATCAACGCCAAGGGCGAAGGCATGGTGTTCTCTGACCTCAACGAGGTTGAGCGCGCCTTCGGTACTCAGTCGGTATCGCTGCACGCCCGTGTCAAGGTGCGTCTGGACGAGGTCGACATCGAAGAAGAGACCGGCGAGAAGTCATTCCATCGTCGTCTATACGAAACCACGGTTGGCCGTGCGCTGTTGTTCCGCATTCTGCCTGAAGGTGTGCCGTTTGCGCTGATCGACCAGCCGATGAAGAAGAAGGCGATTTCTGGCCTGATCAACGAAGTATATCGCCGCTCCGGCCTCAAGCCGACGGTCATCTTCGCTGACCAACTGATGTACACCGGTTTCCGTCTGGCGACCTGGTCCGGCGCCTCTATCGGCGTTAACGACTTCGTCATCCCGGATGCCAAAACCGAGATCGTCGACGCGGCCGAAGCTGAAGTCAAAGAGATCGAAGATCAGTTCTCTTCTGGCCTGGTAACTGCGGGCGAGAAGTACAACAAGGTTATCGATATCTGGTCCAAGGCCAACGATAAAGTCGCCAAGGCGATGATGACCGGTATCTCCAAAGAGACCGTTATTGACCGCGATGGCAACGAAGTTGAGCAGGAATCGTTCAACAGCGTCTTCATCATGGCCGACTCCGGTGCACGGGGTAGTGCCGCTCAGATCCGCCAGTTGGCGGGTATGCGTGGCCTGATGGCCAAGCCGGATGGCTCGATCATCGAGACGCCGATCGTCGCCAACTTCCGTGAAGGCCTGAACGTACTTCAGTACTTCATCTCGACCCACGGTGCACGTAAAGGTCTGGCGGATACGGCTCTGAAAACGGCTAACTCCGGTTACTTGACGCGTCGTTTGGTGGACGTGGCCCAGGATCTAGTGATCACCGAGGTTGACTGTGGTACTGAAAACGGTCTGACCCTGCATCCGATTATCGAGGGTGGCGACATCATCGTACCGCTATCACAGCGCGTATTGGGTCGTGTGGTTGCGTTGGATGTGGTTGATCCAGGTACTGAAGAAGTCCTGATCCCACGTAACACGCTGCTAGACGAGAAGTGGTGTGCTGAGCTCGACACCATGGGTGTGGATGAGATTATCGTACGCTCAACCATTACCTGTGACACACCGCACGGCGTATGTTCGTCCTGTTACGGACGTGATCTTGCCCGCGGTCACCAGGTCAACATCGGTGAATCTGTCGGTGTTATCGCCGCTCAGTCAATCGGTGAGCCGGGTACCCAGCTGACCATGCGTACGTTCCACATCGGTGGCGCGGCATCGCGTTCATCGGCCGTCGATAGCGTACAGGTCAAGCACGGCGGTAAGGTTCGTCTGCATAACATTAAGCACGTAGAGCGTACCGACGGTAAATTGGTCGTGGTATCGCGTTCTAGCGCCTTGGCGGTTGCTGACGATCACGGTCGTGAGCGTGAGTACTACAAGTTGCCCTACGGTGCTGAGCTTTCCGTACGCGACGGCGACGTGGTTGATGCCGGTGCGATGGTTGCCAAGTGGGACCCGCACACCCATCCGATCATTGCTGAAGTAGAGGGTAAGGCGCAGTTCATCGATCTCGACGAAGGTGTCACCATGCACCGCTCAGTCGACGAGATGACCGGTCTCTCCTCTATCGAAGTCATTGAGTCCGCCGCTCGCCCGATGGCTGGTCGCGACAAGCGTCCGATGGTCATGCTGCAAGATGCGGCCGGTGAGTACGTGTCGGTTTCCGGCTCGAACACGCCAGTGCAATATCTGCTGCCAGGCAATTCCATTATCTCCGTTGATGATGGTTCTACCATCGGTGTGGGTGAGGTAGTTGCCCGTATTCCGGTTGAGGCATCAGGTAACAAGGATATCACCGGTGGTCTGCCGCGCGTTGCTGATCTGTTCGAAGCACGTAAGCCGAAAGAGCCGGCAATCCTTGCCGAAATCAGCGGTGTGGTGAGCTTCGGTAAAGAGACCAAAGGCAAGCGTCGTTTGACGATTACTCCAGGGTCTGGCGATCCGTTTGAAGCGCTGATCCCGAAATGGCGTCAAATCGCCGTCTTTGAAGGTGAAAGTGTTGAGAAGGGTGAGGTCATCTCCGATGGCCCGAGCAATCCGCACGATATTCTGCGTTTGCTCGGCGTAGCGGAGCTTGCCAAGTACATTACGGCCGAAGTGCAAGATGTTTACCGTCTGCAGGGCGTAGGCATCAACGATAAGCACATCGAAGTTATTGTGCGTCAGATGCTACGTAAGGTCGAAATTGCCGATTCAGGCGATTCTGACTTCATCACCGGCGACCAGGCTGAGCTTGTGCGCGTGCTGGAGCAGAATGCTCGTCTCGAAAAAGAAGGTAAATTCCCGGCGAAGTATCAGCGCTTGTTGCTGGGTATCACCAAGGCCAGCCTAGCGACCGAATCGTTCATCTCTGCGGCCTCCTTCCAGGAGACAACCCGCGTACTGACCGAAGCGGCCGTTACCGGCAAGCGCGATTATCTGCGCGGCCTGAAAGAAAACGTGGTAGTTGGACGTCTGATTCCGGCAGGTACCGGTCTGACTCACCACGCTGAACGTCGCCGCAAACGCGAAGACGTTGAGCGCCTGTTCAATCCCTCAGCGACTGAGGTAGAGCAGGAGCTTGGAGCACAGTTGACAGCACTTGATTCTGACGACGAGCTCTAAAAACGAGTAGTAAAAAATGAGCATCTGACCCTGGAAGCGCTATCTTGCCGGTAAAACCGCCGGCAAGACTTGACGTCGACTAGGGTCAGCCTTTAGAATGCGCAGCCTTTAACAGTGGGGTGGGTGCGCCCGCATCCGCTGCCCGTATTTGTTAAAGGCTAGGCAACCATTGGAGTCAGCTAAACACCATGGCAACGATTAATCAGCTAGTGCGTAAGCCGCGCAAGCGCCCCGTTACTAAAAGTGACGTGCCCGCGCTTCAGGCTTGTCCGCAAAAGCGCGGCGTATGTACGCGCGTATACACCACTACTCCCAAGAAGCCGAACTCGGCCCTGCGTAAGGTTTGCCGTGTGCGCCTGACCAACGGTTTCGAAGTTTCTTCTTACATTGGTGGTGAAGGTCACAACCTGCAGGAGCACTCTGTTGTTCTGATTCGCGGCGGTCGTGTAAAGGATTTGCCAGGTGTGCGTTATCACACCGTTCGTGGCGCCCTTGACACCTCTGGCGTACAGAATCGTAAGCAGGGCCGTTCCAAGTACGGTACTAAGCGTCCGAAGTCTTAAGACAGCTTGCCGTCACGCTGTGTTTGCAGCGTATGTAACGTAATGTCCAACACGAATATGATGGTCTGATAAGAGTAAGGTCGGGCAGTGCAGGGTAGTCGATACTAAGCGCGAGTTCCGGGTTTACCTGAAGGATCCTTAATTGAGGGCTTATCATGCCTAGAAGAAGAGTTGTAGCTAAACGCGAAATCCTGCCGGATCCCAAGTTCGGAAGTGAGCGTCTGGCGAAGTTCATGAACCACCTGATGGTCAGCGGCAAGAAGTCCATAGCTGAGCGCATTGTTTACGGTGCGTTGGACAAGGTTGCCGAGCGTAGTAGTGAAGAGCCGCTGGAAATCTTCGACAAAGCGCTGGAAACCATCCAGCCGATGGTCGAAGTGAAGTCGCGCCGCGTGGGTGGTGCGACCTATCAGGTTCCGGTTGAAGTTCGTCCGTCTCGCCGCCAAGCGCTCGCTATGCGCTGGTTGGTAGACGCGGCGCGTCGCCGCGGTGAAAAAACGATGGTTCAGCGTCTGGCAGGCGAAATGCTGGATGCCGCAGAAGGTAAAGGTTCTGCTGTTAAGAAGCGCGAAGACGTGCATCGTATGGCCGAAGCCAACAAGGCTTTCTCGCACTATCGTTTCTAAGAGCGTCCCTTTCAAGAGTGACGTTTTTAAGTACGGCGTTTGTAAGCGCAGTGTTTATAAAGTTCGCGTTTATATATGCACGTTGTTTCAGCAGGGCGTCGTTGGAAGTGGTAGGTCGAGTCGCTTTGTTGCAACACCCCGCCGTTATCATTCTGTGATAGCGGCGGTAGCGTAAGGCTCACTTTTGCCACTGCTAAGTTAACGAGCATCGCCAACTAACGGGAGTTTCACCGTGGCACGCAAGACACCACTTAATCGTTATCGCAATATTGGTATCGTAGCGCACGTTGATGCGGGTAAAACCACAACGACCGAGCGGGTACTGTTCTATACCGGCTTGAATCACAAGTTGGGTGAAACACACGAGGGTGCCTCAACGACTGACTGGATGGAGCAGGAGCAGGAGCGTGGTATTACGATCACCTCTGCCGCTGTCACCACCTTCTGGCAAGGTATGGCCAAGCAGTTTGATGAGCACCGTATCAACATCATCGATACGCCTGGGCACGTTGACTTCACTATCGAAGTTGAGCGTTCATTGCGCGTTCTTGATGGTGCGGTTGTCGTACTGTGTGGGTCTTCCGGCGTTCAGCCGCAGACCGAAACAGTATGGCGTCAGGCCGATAAGTACGAAGTACCGCGTATGGTCTTTGTTAACAAGATGGACCGTACTGGCGCTGATTTCTTCATGGTTGTTGACCAGTTGAAAGAGCGCTTGGGTGCGAATGCCGTGCCGATCCAGATCAACTGGGGTACGGAAGAGGACTTTAAGGGCGTTATCGACCTGATTCAGATGAAGGCTATCCTGTGGGATGAGGCTAGCCTGGGTATGAATTTCGAACTCGTGGATATTCCGGCTGAGCTGCAAGAGACTGCCGAGAAGTATCGCGAGCAGATGGTTGAAGCGGCTGCCGAAGGCTCTGACGAGCTAATGGACAAGTACCTGGAAGGCGTCGAGCTGTCGATCGAAGAGATCAAGGCAGGTCTTCGTACGCGTACTCTGGCCAATGAGATTGTTCTGGTTACCTGCGGTTCTGCCTTTAAGAATAAAGGTGTTCAGGCAGTGCTGGACGGTGTTATCGAGTACATGCCTTCGCCAACTGAAGTTAAGGCGATCGAAGGTGAGCTGGACGATAAAGATGGCACCATCGCTAAGCGTGAAGCCGATGACAGTGCGCCGTTTGCAGCGTTGGCATTCAAGATCGCTACCGACCCCTTCGTTGGTACGCTGACCTTTATCCGCGTTTACTCGGGCGTTCTGAAGTCTGGTGACGGTGTATATAACTCCGTTAAGCAGAAGAAAGAGCGCGTTGGTCGTATCGTACAGATGCACGCCAACTCGCGCGAAGAGATCAAAGAAGTACTCGCTGGCGATATTGCAGCATGTATCGGTCTGAAAGATGTCACCACGGGTGATACCCTGTGTGATATTGATAACAAGATCGTTCTTGAGCGCATGGAGTTCCCGGATCCGGTTATCTCGGTTGCCGTTGAGCCGAAGTCCAAGGCTGACCAGGAAAAAATGGGTATTGCACTGGGTAAATTGGCCCAGGAAGATCCTTCTTTCCAGGTTAAAACCGACGAAGAGACCGGCCAGACGATTATTTCTGGTATGGGTGAGCTTCACCTGGATATTCTCGTTGACCGTATGCGTCGCGAGTTTAAGGTGGAAGCCAATATCGGTAAGCCGCAGGTAGCATACCGCGAAACTATTCGTGGCAGCATTGAGCAGGAAGGCAAGTTTGTACGTCAGTCCGGTGGTCGTGGTCAGTACGGTCACGTTTTGCTGCGTATTGAGCCGCTGACTGCTGAAGAGAAGGGTGAAGGCGAAGAAGAGATTTTCTTCAAATTCAACTCTGAGATCGTAGGTGGTACGGTTCCCAAGGAATACGTCCCTGCGGTTGAGAAAGGCGCTTACGAGCAGCTTAAAAACGGTGTCATCGCGGGTTACCCGATGATCGACGTTAAAGTGACGCTGTTCGACGGCTCCTTCCACGACGTAGACTCTAACGAGACTGCGTTCAAGATTGCTTCTTCTATGGCAGTGAAGGAAGGTGCCAGGAAGGCCAAGGCCGTGCTGCTGGAGCCGGTGATGAAGGTCGAAGTCGTGACTCCCGAGGAATTTATGGGCGACGTCATGGGCGACCTGAGCCGTCGTCGCGGTCTGGTGCAGGGTATGGATGACTCCTCTTCTGGTAAAGTCATTCGTGCGACGGTGCCGCTGGGTGAGATGTTCGGTTACGCAACCGACCTGCGCTCACAAACCCAGGGCCGTGCGAGCTACTCTATGGAGTTCTCGAAGTACGACGAGGCGCCCTCCAGCGTCGTTGAAGCCGTCATCAATCAAAACGGTTAACCGTTAGCTAACGTAAAGAGGTTATAGCAGTGGCTAAGGAAAAATTCGAACGTTCCAAACCGCACGTCAACGTCGGCACCATCGGTCACGTCGACCACGGTAAAACGACTCTGACTGCGGCCCTAACCCGCGTATCTGCTGAGGTTTTCGGCGGCGATTGGCGTGAATTTGATACTATCGATAACGCTCCTGAAGAGCGCGAGCGTGGTATCACTATCGCGACTTCCCACGTGGAATATCAGTCTGAAGAGCGTCACTACGCGCACGTTGACTGCCCGGGGCACGCTGACTACGTCAAGAACATGATCACCGGTGCTGCGCAGATGGACGGCGCGATCCTGGTGTGTTCTGCTGCTGACGGCCCGATGCCGCAGACGCGCGAGCACATCCTGCTGTCTCGCCAGGTTGGCGTTCCGTACATCGTTGTGTTCCTGAATAAAGCGGACATGGTCGATGACGAAGAGCTGCTTGAGCTGGTTGAGATGGAAGTTCGTGAACTCCTCGACGAGTACGACTTCCCGGGCGATGACACGCCGATCATCACTGGTTCAGCGCTGATGGCTCTGAATGGTGAAGATGAGAACGGCATGGGTACTACCGCCGTTGCTAATCTGATCAAAGCTCTGGATGCTTACATTCCTGAGCCGGAGCGTGCTGTCGACCAGCCGTTCCTGATGCCGATTGAAGACGTATTCTCTATCTCTGGCCGTGGTACTGTTGTTACCGGTCGTGTAGAGCGCGGTATTATCAATCCGGGTAGCGAAGTTGAGATCGTGGGTATCCGCGAGACCACCAAAACCATCGTTACCGGTGTTGAAATGTTCCGTAAGCTGCTCGACGAAGGTCGTGCAGGTGAGAACGTTGGTGCGTTGCTGCGTGGTACCAAGCGCGATGACGTTGAGCGTGGTCAGGTTCTGGCCAAGCCGGGTACTATCAACCCGCACACCGAGTTTGAAGCCGAAGTTTACGTACTGTCCAAAGAAGAAGGTGGTCGTCACACGCCTTTCTTCAAGGGCTACCGTCCGCAGTTCTACTTCCGTACCACTGACATCACTGGTACCTGTGAACTGCCGGAAGGTGTTGAAATGGTAATGCCGGGTGACAACGTTCAGATGGTTGTTACCTTGATTGCTCCGATCGCTATGGACGACGGTCTGCGCTTCGCTATTCGCGAAGGTGGTCGTACCGTTGGTGCTGGCGTTGTGGCAAAAATCGTTAAGTAATCGATTTACTTGATCGATGAAGGGGGCTCTCGCGAGCCCCCTTTTCTGCGCACCAATAGCAAATGTTTGACATGGGCTTTTGGCGTGCCTATAATGCGCATCCTTTGAATGCGTGGGTAGACGGCTCGCGCCGTCGACATCCATTGGAGTTTAGGGCAAATGCAGAACCAAAAGATTCGCATTCGGTTGAAAGCGTTCGACCATCGCCTGATCGATCAGTCCACAGCGGAGATTGTTGAAACCGCTAAGCGTACTGGTGCTCAGGTTCGTGGGCCGATCCCGCTGCCGACCAACCGCGAGCGTTATACCATCCTGGTTTCACCGCACGTTAATAAGGATGCGCGTGATCAGTATGAGATTCGTACGCACAAGCGTGTGCTCGACATCGTTGAGCCAACTGAAAAGACTGTTGATGCGTTGATGAAGCTTGATCTCGCCGCTGGCGTAGACGTGCAAATCAAGCTCAACTAATTACACTAGACACTTGCGGCCCAGCGTTCATCATTTATCGCATGAACAGCAGCCGCCGCGCCGTGAGGCGCCACACAATGTGCTAGTGGAATGCTCTGGAAAGGGCAGCCATAGCGGGTGATAGCCCCGTACACTATAGGAGACTGAGTATGACTATCGGTTTAGTCGGTACAAAGGCCGGGATGACCCGTGTCTTTACCGAAGATGGCGCATCCGTGCCCGTGACCGTTATTGAAGTTGATCCTAATCGTGTGACGCGCGTTAAGACCATTGAGTCTGACGGCTACGCAGCGATTCAGATCACTACAGGTTCTCGTAAAGCCAAACACCTCACCAAAGCGCAGGCTGGTCAGTTTGCCAAAGCGGGTGTTGAGGCTGGTCGTTCACTGATGGAATTCCGCCTTGCAGAAGGCGAAGAAGCTCCAGAAGTGGGTGGCGAACTCACCGTATCCCTCTTCGAAGCTGGTCAAATGATCGACGTGACCGGCACCTCTAAGGGTAAAGGCTTCCAGGGTGCTGTTAAGCGCTGGAACTTCCGTACCCAAGACAACAGCCATGGTAACTCCCTGTCGCACCGCGCGCCGGGTTCTATCGGCATGTGTCAAACACCAGGTCGCGTATTTAAAGGCAAGAAAATGGCCGGTCAAATGGGTAACGCCCGTTGCACCGTACAGAGCCTTGAGATCGTCCGTGTTGACGCCGAGCGTAACCTGCTGCTGATCAAGGGCGCCGTACCGGGAGCACCCGGCAGCGACGTTATCGTTCGCAGCGCCGTGAAAGCTGGCTGAAGGGGATAATTACCAATGAATCTGAATCTTGCTGCAGGCACGGGTACCGTTGAAGTAGCCGACGCCACTTTTGGCAAAGAATTCAACGAAGCGCTAGTTCACCAGGTTGTTACCGCCTATTTGGCTGGTGGCCGTCAAGGTACTCGCGCTCAAAAGAGCCGTTCCGATGTTCGCGGTGGTGGTAAAAAACCGTGGCGTCAGAAAGGTACCGGCCGTGCACGTGCTGGTACCATCCGTTCTCCGCTGTGGCGCAGTGGCGGCGTAACCTTCGCGGCACGTCCGCAAGACTATACCCAGAAGGTTAACCGCAAAATGTACCGCGCGGCGATGCGCTCCATCCTGTCTGAACTTGTCCGTCAAGAGCGTTTAGTCGCAATTGAAGAGTTCAGCGTCGAAGCGCCCAAGACCAAGCAGGTAGCTGCCAAGCTGAAAGAGCTCAACCTTGAGAAAGTGTTGATCGTCACTGAAGAAATGGACGAAACGCTCTATCTAGCCGCACGCAACCTTCCCCACGTTGACGTGGTGGATGTCGCGGCAGCTGACCCGGTGAGCCTGGTTGCCTTTGATAAGGTCCTGGTCACCGTCTCCGCCCTGCGTAAATTCGAGGAGAAGCTGGCATGAACCAGGAACGCGTATTCAAGGTTCTGCTTGGACCGCACGTGACCGAAAAGGCCGCGATGGCTGCAGAGCGCAACCAGTACGTTTTCAAGGTGGCATCTGATGCTACCAAGCCCGAGATCAAGAAAGCCGTTGAAATACTGTTCGGCAAACAGGTCGGCAGCGTTCAGGTGTTGAACGTTAAGGGTAAAACCAAGCGTACTGCACACGGCGTTGGCCTGCGTAAGGGTTACCGCAAAGCTTATGTGACCCTGGCTGCGGGTGAAACGCTCGAAGACTTCTCTGGCGCCGAATAAGGGCAGGAGTACGGATAATGGCAATCGTCAAGACCAAACCCACATCCGCCGGTCGTCGCCACGTCGTCAAGATCGTTGGCGAGGAACTGTACAAAGGCCGTGCGTATGCGCCGCTTTTGGAAAAACAGTCCAAGTCCGGTGGCCGTAATAATAACGGTCGCATCACCACCCGCCACGTGGGCGGTGGTCACCGTCAGCACTACCGTTTGATCGACTTCAAGCGCACCAAAGATGGCATTCCAGCCACTGTTGAGCGTCTTGAACACGATCCGAACCGTAGCGCGCATATTGCACTATTGAAATATGCAGATGGCGAGCGTCGTTACATCATTGCACCGAAAGGTGTCAGCGCGGGTGACGTGCTGGAATCTGGTGTCAACGCGCCCATCAAAAAAGGCAATGCCCTGCCGCTGCGCAACATTCCGCTTGGTTCTACCGTTCACGGTATCGAACTGAAGCCGGGTAAAGGCGCGCAGATTGCTCGCAGTGCCGGTACTAGCGCTCAGCTGGTTGCTCGTGAAGGTAACTACGCCACCTTGCGTCTTCGCTCTGGCGAAATGCGTAAGATCTTGGCTGAGTGCCGCGCAACACTGGGTGAAGTGAGCAACTCCGAGCACAGCCTGCGTCAACTTGGCAAGGCCGGTGCGAAGCGCTGGAGAGGCGTGCGTCCGACTGTTCGCGGTGTCGCGATGAACCCGGTAGATCACCCGCACGGTGGTGGTGAAGGCCGCACTAGTGGTGGTCGTCACCCGGTATCCCCATGGGGCGTACCGACTAAGGGTCACAAGACGCGTAAGAACAAGCGCACCGACAAGCTGATTATCCGTCGTCGTAACAAGACGCGTTAATCGAAATTGCCAAGAACTTAAGAGGTAACGGCTGTGCCACGTTCACTAAAGAAAGGTCCCTTCATTGACCTTCATCTTTTGAAGAAGGTAGAGGCTGCAGTGGAGAAGAACGACCGTAAACCGATCAAGACCTGGTCGCGTCGTTCGATGATCCTGCCCAACATGGTAGGTCTGACTATTGCGGTCCATAACGGACGCCAGCATGTCCCGGTGCACGTCTCCGAGGAAATGGTGGGTCATAAACTTGGCGAATTCGCTGCTACTCGCACATATCGCGGGCATGTTGCGGACAAGAAAGCCAAACGGTAAGCCAGAGAGGATTTAGAGATGGAAGTCACAGCTAAGCTGAGTGGCGCTGCTTTATCCGCACAGAAGGCCCGTTTGGTGGCTGACCAGGTGCGCGGTAAACCGGTCGCCGAAGCTATTGACCTGCTGACCTTCTCACCGAAGAAGGCTGCCAAGCTGGTCAAGAAAGTGCTTCAGTCCGCCATCGCGAATGCGGAAGAAAATAACGGCATGGACATCGACGAGCTGCGTGTCTCGACCATCTGCGTCGATGAGGGCATGACGCTCAAGCGTATCAAGCCGCGCGCCAAAGGCCGTGCGGATCGTATCTTGAAGCGCACCTGCCACATCACCGTCAAGGTAGCCGAGAAGTAGGAGTCGACCAGATGGGTCAGAAAGTCAATCCAACAGGCATTCGACTGGGCATCGTCAAAGACCATGCTTCTGTCTGGTATGCCGAGCGCGGCGCCTATGCCGATAAGCTCAATAACGATCTCGAAGTGCGCAGCTTCCTGGAAGAGCGTCTTAAAAGCGCTTCCGTAAGCCGCATTCACATCGAGCGTCCGGCTAACAACGCCCGCATCACCATTCACACTGCCCGTCCGGGTATCGTGATCGGTAAAAAAGGTGAAGATGTCGACCGTCTGCGTCGCGATCTTACCGAAATGATGGGCGTTCCGGTTCATGTGAACATCGAAGAAGTTCGCAAACCAGAGCTGGATGCCAAGCTAGTCGCTGCTAACGTAGCGGGTCAGCTTGAGCGTCGCGTCATGTTCCGTCGTGCCATGAAGCGCGCGGTACAGAACGCAATGCGTCTTGGCGCTGGCGGCATCAAGATTCAGCTGTCAGGTCGTCTTGGTGGTGCCGAAATCGCACGTACCGAATGGTACCGCGAAGGTCGCGTTCCGCTGCACACTCTGCGTGCGGACATCGACTACGCCACTTACGAAGCTCACACCACCTATGGCGTCATCGGCGTTAAAGTGTGGATCTTCAAGGGCGAAATCCTCGGCGGTATCGAGGAAGTGCGTGCCAAGGCTAAGCAACAGCAGCCTGCCGGCAACGCGCCCAAGAAGAAAGGTTCCAGGTAAGGGGAGAGCGAGTCGATGTTACAGCCCAAGCGTATGAAATTCCGCAAGATGATGAAAGGCCGCAACCGTGGCCTGGCGCATCGCGGAAGCAAGATCAGCTTCGGGGAGTACGGTCTGAAAGCTACTGGTCGCGGCCGCATCACTGCGCGTCAGATCGAAGCCGGCCGTCGTGCGATCACACGTCACGTTAAGCGTGGCGGTAAAATCTGGATCCGCGTTTTCCCTGATAAGCCGATTTCCAAGAAGCCGCTCGAAGTTCGTATGGGTAAAGGTAAAGGTTCTGTTGAGTACTGGGTAGCCCAGATCCAACCGGGTCGGGTCCTGTACGAAATTGAAGGCGTATCCGAAGAGCTGGCCCGTGAAGCATTTGAACTGGCCGCACAGAAGATGCCCTTATCCACCACCTTTGCGAAACGGACGGTGATGTGATGAAAGCCCAGGAAATTCGTGAAAAGTCAGCAGGAGAGCTCAAAGAGCAGCTCCTCGAGCTACTCCGCGAGCAGTTTAACCTGCGCATGCAGAAGGCCACTGGCCAACTGAGCCAGACTCATCTGCTCAAGCAGGTCCGTCGGGATATCGCCCGCGTTAAGACTGTGCTCAACGAGAAGGCAGGTGATTGAGATGGCCGAAGAGAAAAAAACCCGTACGCTCACCGGTAAGGTGGTGAGCGACAAGATGGATAAATCCATCGTCGTTATGATCGAGCGTCGTGAACGTCACCCGATCTACGGAAAATACGTTAAGCGCTCCACCAAGCTGCACGCCCATGATGAGGCGAACCAGGCTAAGGCAGGCGATACGGTTTCCATTCAGGAGTGCCGTCCGCTTTCCAAAAAGAAAGCCTGGACGCTGGTCGAGGTGGTTGAGCAGGCTAAGGGTTAATTACCTAAAGTCTGCCGATCAGTGCAGTCAGATTAGGTTTGGAGAAAACCGATGATTCAGACTCAGACAATGCTGGATGTCGCCGACAACAGCGGAGCGCGCCGGGTGCAGTGCATCAAGGTGCTAGGCGGTTCACACCGTCGCTACGCCCGCGTTGGTGACGTCATTAAGGTAACGGTGAAAGAAGCTATTCCGCGTGGCAAGGTCAAAAAAGGCCAAGTCATGAAAGCGGTAGTGGTTCGCACCCGTAGTGGCGTCCGTCGTAGTGACGGTTCGCTGATCCGTTTCGATGGAAATGCGGCGGTTTTGTTGAATAACACCAACGAACAGCCGATCGGCACGCGCATCTTCGGGCCGGTTACTCGTGAGCTTCGTAATGAGAAGTTCATGAAGATCATTTCCCTAGCGCCTGAAGTGCTGTAAGGAGCGAGGCGGATATGCAAAAGATCAAACGTGACGATGAAGTCATCGTCATCGCCGGGAAGGATAAAGGCAAACGTGGTACCGTTAAGCGGGTATTAGAAAACCGCTTCGTGGTATCCGGTGTGAACATGATTAAACGTCACACCAAGCCGAATCCCATGGCGGGAAATCAGGGCGGTATCGTCGAGCGTGAGGCTCCGATTCACGCGTCCAACGTAGCCATCTTCAATTCGGAGACCGGTAAGGCGGATCGCGTCGGCTTCCAAGTTAAGGAAGACGGTACCAAGGTACGTATCTACAAGTCGACGCAGACGCAGATCGACGCCTAACGCGAGTCGGGTAGCAAAATGGCGAACTTGAAAGAACGTTATCAAAACGAGGTCGTAGCTCAACTCAAAGAGCAGTTCAGCTACAACAACGTTATGCAGGTACCCCGGATCACGAAAGTGACTCTGAACATGGGTATCGGTGAAGCGGTTAGTGATAAAAAACTGATCGACAATGCCGTCGGTGACCTGGAGAAATTGTCCGGTCAAAAGCCGCTGGTGACCAAAGCACGTAAGTCCATCGCGGGCTTCAAGGTGCGCGAAGGTTGGCCGATTGGTGTCAAAGTAACGCTGCGCGGTGAGCGTATGTGGGACTTCTTGAACCGTCTGGTTAACATTGCGATTCCTCGCGTGCGTGACTTCCGTGGTCTTAACCCGAAGTCTTTTGACGGTCGCGGCAACTACTCCATGGGTGTGCGTGAGCAGATCATCTTCCCGGAGATCGAGTATGATAAAATCGATCGCATTCGGGGGCTGGACGTCACTATCACTACTACTGCCAACACCGACGAGGAAGGTCGTGCGCTGCTAGCGTCACTGAACTTCCCGTTTAAGAAATAAGGGTTGGATCATGGCTAAGAAAAGTATGGTAGAGCGTGAGCTCAAGCGTACGCAGCTGGTCGAGAAGTATGCGGCCAAGCGTACTGAGCTCAAGGCAATCATCTCAAGCGTGAATACGTCTGAGGAAGAGCGCTTCGAGGCGACGCTGAAGCTGCAGCAACTGCCGCGCGACTCAAGCCCGGTACGTCAGCGTAACCGCTGCCGCATCACGGGTCGTCCGCACGGTTTTTACAACAAGTTCGGCCTTGGCCGCAACAAGCTGCGTGAAGCCGCCATGCGTGGCGACGTCCCTGGTCTGAAAAAGTCCAGCTGGTAACGCCACGTAGAATCATCAGGAGCGCACATTAAATGAGCATGCAAGACACTCTGGCGGATATGTTTACCCGTATCCGCAATGCGCAGATGGCCACCAAGGAGACGGCAGTCATGCCGTCTTCCAAGTTGAAAGTGGAAGTGGCCCGCGTGCTAAAGGAAGAAGGCTACATTACCGACTTTGCGGTTGATGAAGGCGTTAAGCCTGCACTAACCGTGACTCTCAAGTACTTTGAGGGTAAGCCGGTCATTGAGCACATTCAGCGGGTTTCCAAGCCGTCTTTGCGTCAGTACAAGGGCAAGGACAACCTGCCCAAGGTTGCCGATGGTCTGGGCATCGCGATTGTCACCACCTCTAATGGTGTCATGACCGCTCGTGCCGCACGCCAGGCGGGTGTAGGTGGCGAAGTCATCTGCACCGTATTCTAGGAGGCTGGAATGTCCCGCATAGCGAAATATCCGGTTAAAGTGCCTGCTGGTGTCGAGATCAAAATCGATGCTAGCCAGCTGACCGCCAAAGGCGGCCAAGGCACGCTGTCACTGCCCATTCACCAGGACGTGGTGATTGGTCAAGAAGATGGCCAGCTGACCTTCGCCCCGAGCGAATCTGCCAAGAGCTGGGCAATGGCCGGTACTACCCGCGCCTTGGTTCAGAACCTGGTAACGGGCGTATCCGAGGGTTTCACAAAAACTCTCGAAATTGTTGGCGTCGGTTATCGTGCCCAAGCTAAGGGCCAGACGCTCAATCTTTCACTGGGCTTCTCGCACCCGGTCGACTACGAACTGCCGAAAGGTGTCTCAGCGGAAACGCCGAAGAACACCACTATCGTGCTGAAAAGCGCGGATAAGCAGATGCTCGGTCAGTGCGCCGCGGAAATCCGCGCTTTCCGTCCGCCTGAGCCGTATAAAGGCAAGGGTGTTCGGTACGCCGACGAGCAGGTGCGTCGCAAAGAAGCCAAGAAGAAGTAAGGCAGGGTTATGAACGCGAAGAAAGAATCTCGTCTCCGTCGTGCCCGCCGTGCTCGCGCCAAGATCCGCGAGCTGGGCGTGTATCGCCTGTGCGTCAACCGTACCCCGCGTCACATCTACGCGCAGATTATCTCGCCGGATGGTGGCAAAGTACTAGCCAGTGCTTCTACGCTGGACAAAGTACTGCGCGAGGGTGCGACCGGTAACTCAGATGCGGCCTCCAAGGTCGGTGCTCTGATTGCTGAACGCGCTAAAGAAGCAGGCATCACCCAGGTGGCCTTCGACCGTGCTGGCTTTAAGTATCACGGTCGCGTCAAGGCTCTGGCCGACGCCGCTCGTGAAGGCGGCCTGGAATTCTAAAGGGTTTTACGATGGCGAAGAACGAACAGCAAAACGGTGATCTGCAAGAGAAGTTAGTGCAGGTTAACCGCGTCGCCAAGGTGGTCAAGGGTGGTCGTATTTTCGGCTTCACCGCACTGACCGTCGTAGGTGATGGTAAAGGTCGTGTTGGTTTCGGTCGTGGCAAGGCGCGTGAAGTGCCGGTCGCAATCCAGAAAGCAATGGACCAGGCTCGTCGCAACATGGTCAAGGTTAACCTTGCAGGCAACACGCTGCAGTACCCTGTGAAAGCCCGTCACGGTGCTTCCAAGGTCTACATGCAGCCAGCCTCCGAAGGTACCGGTATCATCGCCGGTGGTGCTATGCGCTCTGTATTAGAGCTTGCTGGCGTCCACGATGTACTGGCCAAGTGCTACGGTTCCACCAACCCGGTTAACGTGGTACGAGCGACTGTTAAAGGTCTCTCTGCTATGCATGCACCGGAAGACATCGCCGCCAAGCGCGGTCTGTCTGTCGACGCGATCACGGGGTAAGGCACCATGGCAGCAACGATCAAGGTTACCCAGATCCGCAGCACCATCGGCATTTTGCCCAAGCACAAGGCTACTATGAAAGGCCTGGGCCTGCGTCGCATCGGTCACTCGGTTGAACTGGAAGACACCCCTGCCGTTCGCGGCATGATCCACAAGGTAAATTACCTTGTGCGTGTTGAGGGAGAGTAATCCATGAAACTTAATACCTTAAGCCCGGCCCCGGGCTCCAAACCCGCTGAAAAGCGCGTTGGTCGTGGTATCGGTTCCGGTCTTGGTAAGACCGGCGGCCGTGGCCACAAAGGTCAGAAATCACGCAGTGGCGGTAGCGTCAAGCCTGGTTTCGAAGGCGGTCAGATGCCAATGCAGCGTCGTTTGCCGAAATTCGGTTTTACGTCTGCTAAATCATTGGCCTCTGAAGAAGTACGCCTGGCTGAACTTGCCAAGGTTTCCGGTGACGAAGTCACTATGGAAACACTGAAGCAAGCCAACGTGCTGAAGGATGCAACGCTACACGCGAAAATCATCCTTTCAGGCGAACTGAACAAGGCAGTTACCGTTCGTGGTATCAAGGTCACCAAAGGTGCCCGTGAAGCGATCGAAGCTGCTGGCGGCAAGGTAGAGGACTAAATGGCCAAGTCAGGAAATATGCCGGCGATGGGCAGCGGTCTGAGTGAACTGTGGGCGCGTTTGCGCTTCGTGCTCCTCGCCATCGTGGTGTACCGTATCGGTGCCCACATTCCCGTTCCCGGTATCAATCCTGACCAGCTTGCTGCCTTGTTTAGGGAGCAACAGGGCACCATCCTGGGCATGTTTAACATGTTCTCGGGTGGCGCCCTGGAGCGCATGAGCGTCCTCGCTTTGGGCATAATGCCTTATATTTCCGCGTCGATTATCATGCAGCTGATGACTGCGGTCTCACCCCATCTTGAACAACTCAAGAAGGAAGGTGAGTCCGGCCGCCGCAAGATTAGCCAGTACACCCGCTACGGCACGGTGATACTGGCTCTTGTCCAGGCTACCGGCATGTCGGTCGGTCTGGCTAGCCAAGGCATCGCTTACAGCGCTGACTTCAGCTTCTATTTCACCGCCGTGATTACGTTTGTGTCAGGCGCGGTGTTTATGATGTGGCTAGGTGAGCAGATTACCGAGAAGGGTATTGGCAACGGTATTTCGTTGCTGATCTTCGCCGGTATCGTCGCTGGGCTGCCCAGTGCCGTGGGGCAAGCGTTTGAACTTGCTCGTAACGAAGGGGCCTGGAATGTCCTTCCGCTGTTAGCGCTGTCAGTGCTAGGTATTGCCACCGTCGCGTTTGTGGTGTTCATTGAGCGCGGTCAACGCCGCTTGAAAGTGAACTACCCACGTCGTCAGGTGGGCAACAAGATGTATGCAGGCCAAAGCAGCTACCTGCCTTTGAAAGTGAACATGGCGGGTGTTATTCCTGCCATCTTCGCGTCCAGCATTCTACTCTTCCCGGCTTCTATTGGTCAGTGGGTAGGTGCAGGTGAAGGTATGGAGTGGTTACAGCGTGCATCACAAGCATTAGCCCCTGGGCAACCGCTTTACATCTTGCTTTTCGCGGCGGCAGTGGTATTCTTCTGCTTCTTTTACACAGCGCTGGTCTTCAATCCGAAGGATGTAGCTGACAATCTGAAAAAGTCAGGTGCGTTCCTGCCGGGCATTCGCCCCGGCGAGCAGACCGCTCGCTATATCGATAAAGTCATGACTCGTCTGACTTTGTTCGGTGCCCTATATATCACTGCGGTTTCCTTGATGCCCCAGTTCCTGATCGTTGCGTGGAATGTGCCATTCTTTTTTGGCGGTACCTCGCTCCTGATCGTGGTAGTGGTCATCATGGACTTCATGGCCCAGGTGCAGTCACACCTCATGTCGCATCAGTATGACTCGGTGATGAAGAAGTCCAACCTGAAAGGCTACGGTAGCGGCGGCATCACGCGCTGAGGCGCCGCCTTACGATTGGCGCGCCGCGAGCCGTTTTTGGAGAAAGAACGATGAAAGTTCGAGCTTCCGTAAAGAAAATGTGCCGTAACTGTAAGATCATTCGACGCAATGGCGCTGTTCGCGTCATCTGCATCGAACCACGGCACAAACAGCGTCAGGGTTAATTCCTACGCTGTTTTAAGTGGGTGTTCGGCATACCCCTTGCCTTAGGGCATTTAAAGGGGTATGCTGTTGCGCCTTTTGTAGATGAATAAACGAGCAAGCCGCTCAAATTTCGGAGTAAGCTGATGGCCCGTATTGCAGGCGTCAATATCCCGGACAACAAGCATGCGGCGATCTCGCTGACCTATATCTTCGGGATTGGCCGTACTCGCGCGCAGCATATCTGTGCTGCTGCTGGTATCGCGCCGACTACCAAGGCCCAGGACCTGTCTGGCGAAGAGCTGGATACCCTGCGTGCTGAAGTTGGTAAGTACACCGTAGAAGGCGACCTTCGTCGTGATGTTACGCTGAACATTAAGCGTCTCATGGACTTAGGCTGCTACCGTGGTCTGCGTCATCGTCGTAGTCTTCCGCTGCGTGGTCAGCGGACCAAGACTAACGCGCGCACCCGTAAGGGCCCGCGTAAGCCGATCCGCAAATAATACGCAGGCTCTTTAATAGAGAGCCGGCGTAACGACAGGAATAGACATCAACATGGCTAACCCGCGTAGTAACCGTAAAAAGGTTAAAAAGCAGGTAGTGGACGCCGTTGCGCATATCCATGCCTCTTTTAACAACACGATCGTGACGATCACAGACCGCCAGGGCAATGCTCTTTCTTGGGCAACTGCCGGTGGTTCGGGTTTTCGTGGTTCTCGCAAGAGCACCCCGTTCGCTGCTCAAGTAGCAAGCGAGCGTGCAGCGACTGCTGCAGCCGAGTATGGTGTGAAAAACGTAGACGTACTGGTTAAAGGCCCAGGTCCCGGTCGTGAATCCGCCGTGCGCGCACTCAATGCCGCAGGCTTCCGCGTGCAAAGCATCGTAGACGCGACGCCCATTCCCCATAATGGCTGCCGTCCGCCTAAGAAACGCCGCGTTTAAGGAGACAGATTCATGGCTCGTTATATTGGACCGAAGTGCAAACTGTCTCGTCGTGAAGGCACCGATCTCTTTTTGAAGAGTGGCGTGACTCCCTTCGAGAAAAAGTGTAAATCCGAGCAAATCCCGGGTGTACACGGCCAGCGTCGTCAGCGTCTTTCAGACTACGGCTTGCAGCTTCGTGAGAAGCAAAAAGTACGTCGCATGTATGGCGTACTCGAAAAACAGTTCCGTAACTACTACAAAGAAGCTGCTCGCCTGAAAGGTGCGACCGGTGAAGTATTGTTGCAGTTGCTTGAATCCCGACTGGATAACGTCGTCTACCGTATGGGTTTCGGCTCGACTCGCTCTGAAGCGCGTCAGCTCGTTAGCCACAAGGCGATTTCCGTGAACGGCCGCACCGTTAACGTTGCTTCCTACCAAGTGAAGCCGGGTGACGTTGTTGCTATTCGCGAAAAGGCGAAGAACCAGGCACGTATTCAAAACGCGTTGACCATTGCGGCCAACCGTGGCGATATCCTCTGGATTGAAATCGACGCCAAGAAGATGGAAGGCACTTTCAAGGCTCTGCCTGAACGCGGTGACCTGACTGCCGACATCAACGAAAACCTGATCGTCGAGCTGTACTCCAAGTAAGCGGCGTTAATTAATCTGCTTCTTGAAGCCTGGGCGGGATAGCAAAGCTAACCGCCCAGATGCTCTTGAGTACGGTTCTTAAGAACTCAGTATCCGTTTGGCAGCCTGAAAGGTGTTCATATGCAGCGTTCAGTGACAGAGTTTCTTCGTCCTCGCGACATCAAGGTCGAAGAAATCAGCGCACATCATGCCAAAATCGTTCTCGAACCGTTCGAGCGTGGTTTTGGTCACACCCTGGGGAATGCACTGCGTCGCATTCTGCTTTCGTCTATGCCCGGCGCTGCCGTGGTAGAGGCTGAAATTGCGGGTGTAGAGCACGAGTACAGTGCGCTCGAAGGGGTGCAGGAAGATGTCATCGAAATCCTCCTGAACTTGAAAGATGTTGCGATCAAGATGCACAGCCGCGATGAGGCGGTGCTCTCGCTGAACAAGCAGGGCCCAGCCGTCGTCACTGCTGGCGACATTGCGCTTGATCATAGCGTCGAAATCGTCAACCCGGACCACGTCATTGCACACGTCAATGAAGGTGCCGAGCTGAAAATTCAGCTTAAGGTAGCGCTGGGTCGTGGCTACGAACCGGCTGACGCCCGTGGCTCTGATGAAGAGACCCGTGCTATTGGCCGCCTGCAGCTGGATGCCACCTTCAGCCCTGTCCGCCGCGTTTCCTACTCGGTTGAAGCCGCTCGTGTTGAGCAGCGCACCGACCTCGATAAGCTGATTATCGATCTGGAAACCGACGGTACTTTGGATCCGGAAGAGGCTATCCGTCGCAGTGCGACCATTCTGCAAGAGCAGCTGGCCGCCTTCGTCGACCTTGAAGCTGATAAAGAGCAGGAAGTCGAAGAGGAAGAAGATCACGTTGATCCAATCCTATTGCGCCCCGTAGACGATCTTGAGTTGACCGTTCGCAGCGCGAACTGCCTAAAAGCCGAGAATATTTACTATATCGGTGATCTTATCCAGCGCACAGAAGTTGAGCTGTTGAAGACACCGAACCTCGGTAAAAAATCCTTGAATGAAATCAAGGACGTTTTGGCGGCGCGCGGCTTGTCCCTCGGCATGCGGTTGGAAAATTGGCCGCCCGCTAGCCTGAAGGACGACAAGGCCACCGCGTGAGTGTCGACTTGAGTCCCAGTTTGGTAAGGAATTACAACCATGCGTCATCGTAAGAGTGGTCGTCATCTGAATCGCACCAGCTCGCATCGTCAGGCCATGTTCAAGAACATGTCTGTCTCGCTGGTCGAACATGAAGTCATCAAGACAACCCTGCCCAAGGCCAAGGAACTGCGTCGCGTTATCGAGCCGCTGATCACCTTAGCCAAGCAGGATAGCGTTGCGAACCGTCGTTTGGCGTTCTCTCGCACACGTTCCAAAGAAGCCGTTGGCAAGCTGTTCAATGAGCTGGGTCCGCGTTACGCCGAGCGTCCGGGTGGCTACATCCGTATTCTCAAGTGCGGTTTCCGCACCGGCGACAACGCGCCTATGGCGTACGTTGAGCTAGTAGACCGTCCGGTTGCTGAAGAAGCCGCTGCTGAAGAGTAAATCTTTAGTTGCTGCCTCTTTAAAGCAGAATGAAAACCGACCCAGCTGGGTCGGTTTTTTTTATGCCTGGCGTATCGAGTAATGCCGCTATAAACGTTAAATTGTCCGACGAGCGTGCTAGTCTAGAGTGAATTGACGGGGCCATTGGCGCTGCAGTTGTTTACCCTTGGGAACTGATTCATGGCGCATTATTCAATGCGGGGGTGTACGCGTGCAGGCCGAGGAAAAAGTGTGCGTCTCGTTTCCAGCGTAAATGAATCATCAAGGGGCAGACATGGTGACGAGGGGAGTAAACGATAACAAGGCGTCGAGGGCATGGCTAGCGGTAACGATGTTACTGCTATTGATCATCACCACCTCGACCGTGCAGGCGAATCCACGTTACGCAGGTATTGTGGTCGATCTTGATAACGGTGAAGTTTTATACGCAGAAAATGTGGATGCACCGCGTTATCCTGCTTCGCTGACCAAAATGATGACGCTGTACATGACCTTTGAAGCGCTGGAAAGTGGCACTTTAACGCTCAATGAGCCCCTCGCTGTTTCTGCCCAGGCCGCGGCCATGCCCGCTACCAAATTATGGCTTTCTGCGGGCAGTACGATTCCTGTCGATACCGCTATCCGCGCCCTGGCTGTGCGTTCGGCGAATGATGTCGCCGTTGTGGTGGCTGAAGCATTGGGCGGTAGCGAGCAGCGCTTTGCGCGGCTTATGACCGAAAAGGCGCGAGAGTTAGGTATGACAGCCACGACCTTCCGCAACGCCTCGGGACTTCCTGATGACCAGCAAATTACCTCCGCGCGGGACATGCTCACACTTTCGGTGCGTGTCATGCAGGATTTTCCACAGTATTACCATTACTTCGGTCTTCAGGAATTTACTTATCGCGACAAGCGCCACACCAGTCATAATCGGCTGGTGCGCGACTATCCCGGTGCCGATGGTTTAAAAACCGGCTTTATTCGTGCCTCTGGCTTTAACGTCGCGACGACAGCGGTGCATGATGGCCGGCGGCTGGTTGCCATTGTGATGGGAGGGTTTAGCTCTTCATCGCGTGATACTCATATGGCCGATTTACTCGACCGAGGCTTTATGCGCGCTGAGCTGCGCGATCAGCGTACATGGGTCGCCAATACCAGTTTCTCTCAGGAGTTTATGGGGTTTGGTGGTTCTACACCTCCCGTGGCACCCCCCAAGGCGCCAACACCTGCGCCAAGCCAAATGCTTGCCAGTATTGAAACGACCACGCTGTCACCTGCCCCCAATACCAGCGTAGACGAGCAACTGGCCACGATCACTGTTGAAGGCCCGGCCGAGGCGTCCCGCGCGTCTAACGCTGACCCTTTGCAGGACTTTATTCAAAGAGAGCGCTTGGTGGAAGCTCCCCCGACCGGCGCCTGGGGTATCCAAGTGGGTGCATTTAGCCAGCAAGGGCAGGCTCAACAGCTGGCCCAACAAGCGGCCCAGCGCTTAACGCAAAACTTGGCCGGACGCGTGGAAGTGGATACGCTTGAAGGCCAAACGCCGGTATACCGTGCTCGCCTGGTGGCTTTGGATGAGCACCGCGCCCGTGAAGCCTGCCGTGAACTACAACTGCAAGGCATGGAGTGCATGGTGGTCAACGCAAGCCTTTAAGCCTTGTTTTAAATGTCAAAAAACCCCATCAGCTTTTATGAGCTGGTGGGGTTTTTTATGGTTGATGTCACGACCCACTACGGCTTTTCACCAGTGCACACGTACGCGCGCAATCGCTTAGGCTAGGCAAAGGCGTACGCGTTCATTGCCAGCACGCCATGCTCAACGCTGCGGTGGAGCGGTGTGACATCACCGCCTGCGCCCATGGCTACCAGTAACGGCTGAAAATGCTCGGGCGTTGGATGATTCCTGCTCGCTTCGGGGGCCGTTTGCCAGGCAAGCAACGCCTCACGGTCATTGTTCACAAGCTGGGTGTCGACCCACTCTGCAAAAGCGCCGACCCAGTTGGGCATTGGGTTATCAAGCGGCATGGTTTCGTAAAGGTTATGGGTCAGGCTGCCCGACCCGATCACCAGAATACCTTCTTCACGCAGTGGCGCCAGGCGCTTACCCAGCTCAACCAGCTTGTCGTTGGACCAACGCACAGGCAGCGATAGCGTAACGACAGGAATATCCGCCTTGGGAAACATCAGCGAAAGAGGTGCCCAGGTGCCGTGGTCAAACCCTCGTTCCACTTCTGAGGCGCCCAGTAATTTGGCCAAGCGGTTGGCCAGTGCAGGCTCGCCAGGTGCTGGGTACTGCTGCTCGAACAGTTCGCGGGGAAAGCCGCCGAAGTCATGAAGGGTTTCTGGCCAAGGGCTGTTACTGACTTTCAGCGTCTGACTTTCCCAGTGCGCCGAAACCACAATGATCGCCTTGGGCGTCAGTCGCTTGCCCAGCGAACGTAAAAAGTGATGGGCAGGCGTAGGGGTGAGGATCAGCATGGGAGAGCCGTGGGATATAAAAAGACTGGGTAGCATAACAACGTCTCCTGGCAGAAGGCCCTGGCAGTGACCAGGGCGCGAGCAAAGGCATGGCGGAGAAAAGGTGATAGATAAACTCGTTTGGGTGCGCCTAACGCGATTAGCTAACGCGGCGGTTCAGTGTAAAGCTGCCGCCGCCTAAACCTGCCTGCACGAGCAGGGCAACGGTCCAGAATGCCGGGAACTCCCAACCACCGCCAGCGTTGGTAAACGCCCAGCCGTTGCCAAGATGCACGGACGTAGCACCCAGTAGCAGAGGGATCATTGCAAGGCTAATCCAGCGCGTATAAATACCCAGAATCAAGGCCAGACCGCCGCCAACTTCGCCCAGAATCGTTAAGTAGGCTATAACGCTTGGCAGGCCCATTGACTCAAAGTAGGCGACCGTGCCCGGCAGGGTAAACACAAACACCTTGGTCAGGCCATGGGCGAGTGCCATCACGCCAAGTGATAGTCGCAGCAGTGCGATGGCGTGGGGTTGAAGGTTTGTGCTCATGGTGGAAGAAGATGCATTCATGGGGTATCTCCATTGGGCAGTGATGAAAGTTCAATGGGGACACTTTACGTTCATTGACGGCAGAGATAATCCACGCGTACCAAACATCACTGTTGCGAAATAGGCGACAATCCCATCTCCTGCTCCCAGTAAGGCGGGCTACCCCAGGCATCCGTTAACAACTCAATAAACCGCTCTACCTTGGCAGGTAAAAAGCGTCGCGCAGGGTAAATGGCATGAATATCCAGCATCTTGGGAGGGATGTGCGGCAGTACCTGAACCAGGCGCCCAGCGATAATGCTCTCCGTTACCAAAAAGCTGGGTTGATGAGCGATACCGATACCTGCCTCGGCGGCATGGGTTAAAACATCGCCATTGTTGCTTTCAAGCGGGCCTTGGGGTGTCAGCGTCATATTTTCAAAACGCCAGTTGCTATTGGCTAAATCGCTGCGGTAACGCAGGCAGCGGTGGTGCGCAAGCGCCTCTGCATTTTCCGGCACGCCATGGGTTTCAAGGTACGCCGGGGATGCGCAAAACAGCATTTGACAGCGCGTCAGACGCCTGGCGATCAGGCTTGAGTCGGGCAGGTTGCCAATACGAATGGCCACATCGTAGCCCTCTTCGAGAAGATCCACGCGGCGGTCACCTAAGTCCAGGCGTACGTCCAGGCCAGGATACGCCACCATAAAGCGCGGCACCAGCGGGGAGAGGTGGCGCATGCCAAAACTCATGGGGCCGTTGATGCGTAAACGGCCGCTTATTTCAGAAACACCGCTGCCTACGTCGGCGGCAGCCTCATCAAGCGCCTGTAAAATCGCTTGGGCATGCGCAAGGTAGCGCTCGCCCTCGGCGGTTAAATGCAGGCGCCGCGTGGTGCGCTGAATAAGCCGCACCCCGAGCGTCTCTTCAAGGGCCATGACAATACGTGATACCCGCGTGCGGGAAAGATCCAATGCTTCAGCGGCCCGCGTGTAGCTGCCAAGCTCGGCAACTTTGACAAAAGCGGCAATATGATCGAGCTGGTTCATGGCCGAGCCAACGCCCGTGCGGCCTGGTAAGGATCAGGCTGGCCACAAATGGCGGAGATAACCGCCAGGCCATTGGCACCGGCTGCAACGACCTGCTGGGCGTGTTCAGCCTTGAGCCCACCAATGGCCACGCTTGGCAAGGTGCAGGCCGCGGCTAATTGAGCCAGGCCTTCAAACCCCAACGGTTTAGCATGGTCCTGCTTGCTTTGGGTGGTAAACACCGGGCCCAGGCCCACGTAGTCGAGCAGGGCCACGGGGGCTGAGTGAAGCTGCTCAAGCGTATTAATCGAAAGCCCGATAATTGCCTCTGGCCCCATGGCCGCCCGTGCCTCTTGAACCGCTGTATCGCTTTGGCCGACATGCAGCCCATCGGCGCCGCTTTGCAAGGCAACGTTCAAGCGGTCATTAATCACCAGTGGTACCCCGCTACCCGCCAGGGCGGCTTTCAAGCGCCTGGCCTGTTCAATCATGTCGGTATCGCTTGCGTGTTTATCGCGCAGTTGAACAAAACTGACGCCCCCTTTGACGGCCTCAATAACGGTGCGCTCTAGCCCTGCGGCTTGACAGAGTTGAGCGTCAGTGACCAGATAAAGCGAAAGATCAAAACGCATTATCCTTCCTCCAGCCCGGTAAACTGACGGACGTCTGTAGGCGTTAGCTGATACAAGGCGTCCAACAGGGCTACCTGAAAACTACCCGGGCCTGCCGCCTGTTGTCCAGCGCGGCTACCCGCGATAGCAAAGCTTGTAAGTGCGGCTAACGTGGCGTTCAAGGGAGCTCCGGGGCTGGCCGCTACAAAGGCGGCAACGGTGGCACTTAACGCGCAGCCAAGCGTAGTGACACGCGGCATAAGCGCGTGTCCGCCGCTCAAGCGCCAGTGCTGAGTGCCATCGGTAATAAAATCCTGCACGCCGGTCATCGCGACAATACAGCGCTGCTGCTTGGCGAGGTTAATGGCGGCCTCACGCGCTTCATCCGTAGAGGCCGTGGCATCCACCCCACGGCCCGCGTGGGTCAAGCCGGAAAGCGTCATGACTTCTGAGGTATTGCCACGGATCACGCTGGGCTTAAAAGCCAATAGCGTTTGTGAAAGCGTTTGACGGTAATAAGTGGCGCCCACTGCAACCGGGTCCAATACCCAGGGGGTATTGTGCTCGTTGGCCGTTTTGGCGGCAAGTTGCATACCTTCTGCCCAGTGTGGTGAAGGCGTACCGATATTGATCGAAAGTGCCCCGGCCAAGCGAGTAAACTCAGCGACTTCCTCAGTTGAATGCAGCATGGCAGGGGAAGCGCCGACAGCCAGCAGGCAGTTAGCTGTGCTGTTCATCGCTACAAAATTGGTAATACAGTGCACTAACGGCGTGGTGCGTTGTACAGCGGAAAGCGCGTCGCTCAGCGGGAGTGATGTCATGGCCACCTCACAGCGTAGATCGGGTGTGATGACACCGCGACTTCCTACGCCGGTATTATCCGGTTCAGGTTCTAAGGGTGCATCTCAGCTTGAGCGTCTCAAGCGCCCCTGTCGTCAGGCTACTATCCTTGCCTTGGGCGGTGCTGTAAAGCGCAGACGATGTGTAAGGGGAGGCCGGTAGGGTAAGCGGGGCTGGAATAATGGCTGTTCTGCCCTCATGGTATGTCATCACAACGGCATCATGCGGTGTGAAACGGTTAGCGATAGGCTTGTACACGGTATGGTTTTTGTCAAAGATAACCGCTCAATCAATTCATTTAACAGCATAATTCCCACAAGGAGCCCAAGATGACTTTGCAAGGTGAACAGCATAAAGGCGTTCGTCCGGCCCCTGCGCAAACCCAAGGGTTTCGCTTAAACCATACGATGCTGCGGGCGAAAGACCCCGAGCGTTCATTGGCCTTTTACTCCCAGGTATTTGGCATGCAGGTGCTGCGTCGGCTGGATTTCGAAGAGATGCAGTTTTCGCTCTACTTTCTGGCGAACCTGGAAGCCAACGACCAGGTGCCGGAAGATACCCAGGCGCGTACCGCCTGGACCTTCAGCCAAAAGGGGCTGTTAGAACTTACCCATAACTGGGGCACAGAAGACCAGGACGATTTTGCCTACCACGATGGCAATGCCGAACCGCAGGGCTTTGGACATATCTGCTTTAGCGTGCCGGACTTGGAAGCGGCCCAGGCGTGGTTTGATGAGCACGATGTGACGTTCATAAAGCGGGCGGATCAAGGCAAAATGCAGGGCGTCATTTTTGTGAAAGACCCGGACGGCTACTGGATCGAAGTTATCCAGGCCGACCTAATGGCGGCGATGGGCGACTGATATGGCACACTTGCTGTTTCGGCTGCGCTACGTTACCGATGAAGAAGCCATGGAAGTCCGCTCACTACTGGCAGAACATGGTTTTGATACCTATGAAACGCAGGCCGGTTTTTTCCGCTTAGGGGTGGACGCGATCTGGCTGCGTGATGAAACCCAGCGTGAGGCGGCCGAAGCAGCACTGGCGGTGTATCAAGCCGAGCGCTTCACCAAGGCTCGGCAAGCGCACGCCGAGGCCGTGAGCCAAGGCGATGCACCTACCTTATGGCGCCGCCTGGCGGCGCATCCCTTTCAGGTCACCCTGGTAATGGTGGCGGTCGTCATGGTGGCACTGCTTACGCTGTTGCCATTTCTTGGCCTGACACGTTAATCAAGCCGCAGGTGCCCGCGTTTTAAGTAGAGCTTGACCCCTTCGCTGCCCGCGCTAAGTTGGGGAGCGGCGCCGGGAGGGTAGCGACACCAGCTGCCCGTCGGGTATTCGGTATCGCCGTCGCACAAGGTGCCTTCCAGAACAAACGCTTCCAGGCCACCGCCCAGCGTTGGGTAGACAATCGTCACGCCCGCCTCCCACCGCTCCAGGCTGGCGCGCTCTTGGCCAAAGGTATGCAGCATTTTATAGGTAATGCCTGGGCGACGGTCCGGCTGCCAAGGTAAACGGTGGGCAGGTACGGCCAGTTGAAGAGTGTCATTGGCTGCAAACTGGTGAAGCTTCACCAGGATGAGCGCGCCCTCATCGCCTATGTGCGGGGTGTGGCCCGTACCGATAGGATTGCGCAGATAGGTGCCCGCAGGGTAGCGGCCGTGCTCATCACCGAACACGCCCTCTAGTACAAGAATCTCTTCCCCGCCGTCGTGGGTATGTGCGGTGAACTGGCTGTTGGGCGCGTAGCATACCAGGCTGGTCGCTCTGGCGACTTCCTCGCCGATGCGATCAAGCATCATGCGCGTGACGCCTGCACTGGGCGAATCGACCCATTGATATTGGTCCGGCGTTACGCAGGCAAAGTGGCTAAAGTCGGCGTTAAGGCGCATGGTATTGGCTCTTTGCAGTGGGGGGGATCGCGGTAGTGCAAGTCTCCTTATCCACCACCCAAAATGCAATGCATAAAAGAGCGCTTTAATGACGAGCCGTTAGGGAGGCTCGTTGCATAAAGGCGGTTTTTTTCAGGGCGTCGCCGCAAGCGTCGTCAGAATATGGTGGGCGGCCTCAATACGTGCCTGGTTGGGATAATTGCGGTTGGCGAGCATCACGATGCCTATTTGCTGGCTGGGTACAAAGGCGACATAAGCGCCAAAGCCATTGGTTGAGCCCGTCTTGTTAAACCACACATCGTCATCTGCCGGTAGCGGTGTCTGAAGCTGCTCGGCCTTGTTAGCCTCCAGCACCATCTCCAGCGAATTGCCTGCTTGTAGCTGGTCAAGCGACACAGGGTAGGCATAGCGTTCCCAACCGAGGCCTTGGGTCATATCGCCCATGTTGACGTAGCCCATCCGGGTTGCTTCCAGTGCTTCGCGCAGCGGTTCATCCACCGCTGAGCTGTCCATGTTGGCGTTAATGAACGCCAGCATATCGGCGCTATTCGACTTTACCCCGTAGGCCTCTGCATCCAGTACGCCGGGGTTCACCCGAATCGGCTCATCCTCTTTTGAGTACCCGAAGGCGTAGTTCGCCTGCGCGTCTTCAGGTACCTGCAGGTAGCTGTGTTCAAGGCCGAGTGCTGAAAACACGTGCGCTTCCATCAACTGGGCGTAAGGTTTTCCAAGCCGCTGGGCGGTCAGGTAACCGAGTAATCCAATGCTCGGATTTGAATAGAGCCGATGAGTGCCTGGCGCATACGTCGGTGCCCACTGGCGGTAGTAGGCGACCATGTCGTCTTCGTTGTTGACGCTATCTGGAAACTGCAACGGCAGCCCACCCGCCGTGTAGGTGCCCAGTTCCAATAGGCTGATGTTATCAAAGGCGCTTCCTTCAAGGGCTGGCAGGTACTGGCTGGCGGGGTCGGAAAGTGACAGAGCACCGCTGGCCTGAGCGTAAGCCGCCAGCGTCGCCGTAAACGTCTTGCTGACGGAACCCAACTCAAACAGCGTATCGGTGGTTACCGGCACGCCAGCCTCTTGATCGGCGACCCCATAATTAAAGTAATGGGGCGTGCCCTTAACGCTCACCGCTACGGCCATGCCCGGGACACTGTGCGCGTCCATCAAGGCTACGATAGTGTCGTTGACCACCGACGCCACCGGCAGACTGCGTGGATCATCATTCGCATAGCCAAAAGCGCTGATAAGAAACGAACCTGCCACAATAAGCGCATTTTTTGCTGTTAACATCTTGTTCATCAGAAAACCCGTTACGTGTTGTTGGTTAACATCGGGTGTTGGCCCCGCTGATTCGTTGCTTACGTTACGGCGAACCGTACAAGGTGACAAACAGCGATATTTTGCATAAGCCATTAGAAAAATTTGGGGGTCTGTATCGTGCGTCCCTACTTACCACTAAAAGCCCTGCGCGCCTTTGAAGCGTCGGCCAGGCACCTGAGTTTTACCCGAGCGGCTGCCGAGCTATGCGTGACGCAAGCGGCCGTAAGTCATCACGTAAAATTGCTGGAAGGCCAGTTGAAGGTAGCGCTGTTCACCCGCCTGCCGCGCGGGCTGATGTTAACGCAAGAGGGCGAAATGTTACTGCCGGTCCTCAAGGCGTCTTTTGATCAGATTACGCACACGCTGGATCAATTAGGCGAGCAGAACTACCGGGAGGTATTGAATGTGGGCGCGGTGGGCACGTTCGCCGTCGGCTGGTTGCTGCCCAGGCTTGCTGACTTTCAGGAGCGCTATCCGTTTATTGATCTGCGCCTTTCGACCCATAACAATCGCACGGATATGGCCGCGGAAGGGTTCGACTTTGCTATTCGTTTTGGAACAGGCGCCTGGCACGGTATTGCGGCCCAGCCTTTGTTGCCAGCCTCGCTGTCGGTCATGTGCACGCCTGACATCGCCACCCGGCTAAAGACGCCGGCCGATGTCGTGGGTGAAACATGGCTACGCTCTTATCGCACCGATGAGTGGACGCAGTGGCTACTGGCGGCGGGGTTATCAGGCAGTGTTTCTGTGCCAAGAAGTATCGTGTTTGACTCTTCTATTGCCATGATAGAAGCCGCACAGCAGGGTGTAGGCATTGCCCTGGCGCCGCCTTCAATGTTCTCACGCCCGCTCACCAGCGGTGCTTTGGTACAACCGTTCAGCACCGCGGTGAGTTTAGGCGGGTACTGGCTGACGCGCTTACAGTCGCGGCCAGAAACCCAGGCCATGGCCTGTTTTAGAGAGTGGCTGACCCTGGCAACCAATGCCTAGTGGCTATGGCTATGCTCGCTGTGATCATGCCCGTGGTCATGATCATGGTCATGATCATGGTCATGATCGTCATGTGCATGGTCGTGGCCGTCATGCGCATGGTCATCATGGCCCGGTTGGGCCAGTGCTTCGTGCAGCACTACCGCATTGTGGCGCATCATGCCAAGGTAAGTGCTCGCTTCGCCCTCGGAAGAGAGCGCATCGGCATACAGTGTTCCGGCAATCGGCAGGCTCGTCTCTTCAGAAAGTTGCTGAATGACCGCAGGATTGGTCATGTTTTCATGGAACAGGGCTTGTACGTTCTGGTCGTTGATCACGTCCACCAGCTCGGCCATGCTGGCGCCGCTGGGTTCTACTTCGGTTGATAAGCCGGTAGGTGCCAAAAAGTTGACGCCGTAAGCATTCGAGAAGTAGCCAAAGGAGTCGTGGCCAGTAATCACGCTGGTTGAGGCCGGGATTTCGCTGATGAGCTCACGAATTTCAGCATCGACTTCTGCCATGCTGGCCAGGTAGTTATCGGCGTTAGCCCGGTACTCATCGGCGTTAGCCTCATCGGCCTCAATCAGGCCGTCACGGATATTGGCAACGTAAATCCGCGTTTGGGCCATATCCTGCCAGGCATGAGGATCAAATTCACCATGCGCATGGTCGTGGTCGTGGTCGTGGTCGTGATTATGGTCATGATCGTGGTCATGCCCGTGGTCGTGCCCATGACCATGGTAGTCGAGCTTGTTAATGCCATCAGTGGCCGTGATCAATGCGCCGTTGTAGCCGCTGGATTCAATGAGCCGCTCCATCCAGCCTTCGAACAGTAGGCCATTGAACACCACAAGATCCGCTTCTGTCAGTGCGCGTGCATCGCCTGGGCGAGGGGAGTAGACGTGCGAATCACCGTCAGGCCCCACCAGTGATGTTACTTCAACGTGCTCACCGCCCACGTTCTCGACCATATCGGCCAGGATGGAGAAGCTTGTCACCACCTGAACGCGGTCTGCTGCGATGGCCGCGGGCAGTGCCAACATGGCGGATACGCCAACCAATAAGCGCGAAGATAACCGTAAAGACATACCGACTCCTGTTGAATGATGTTACGTAGATGCCTCAGCACTGAGCGGGGCTGTTTTACGCCTTAGCCGGGCAGCCAGACTGTGGTAGCGCCCGAACATCGCCGAGAAAAGATAGCCCACGCCGGCCAGCAGAATAATGCTCGGCCCCGAGGGAATATCCAGATGAAAAGAGAGCAGCAAGCCACCGGTACTGGCGACCATGGCGATCACGACCGCAATCGCCATTAGCCCCTCAAGGCGCCTGCTCCAAAAACGCGCGGCGGTGGCGGGCAGCATCATTAAACCTACCGCCATCATCGTGCCCAGCGTTTGAAAGCCCGCCGTCATGTTGAGCACCAGCAAGGCTAAAAACACGCTATGCACCCAGCCGTTGCGGCGGTTTTGACCGCGTAAAAAAAGCGGGTCCAAACACTCCACCACCAGCGCGCGGAAGATGATCGCCAGGGTCACCAGAATCAGCGTGCTGATGCCTGCAATCAGTAGTAATGCAGTGGCGTTAACGGCCAAAATCGACCCAAACAGAACGTGGGTTAAGTCAACGCTGCTGCCCCCCATCGAGATCAGCATGACCCCCGCCGCTAGCGAGATAATAAAAAAGCTCGCCATGGCCGCATCTTCACGCTGGCCGCCTATCTTCGATACTGCCCCGGCAAGTAGCGCCACCATTAACCCGCACAATACGCCGCCAATACTCATAATGGGCAGCGAGAACCCGGCCAGTAGAAAGCCGATAGCCACGCCCGGCATAATGGCGTGCGCCAAGGCATCGCCGATCAGACTCATGCCGCGTAGCACCAGAAAAACGCCCAAGGGCGGGGCCGCAATGGACAGCGCTAACCCGCCGACCACCGCGCGGCGCATAAAGCCGTAATCAAACGGCGCAATCAGCCACGTATTAAGCAGTTCCAGCATGGTGCTCCCCCAGTGTAAAAGGGACAGCCTGGGCGGGCAGTGGCTGATGATGTAGTTCACTGGGTGCCACCCAGCGGGCATGGCCGCCGTTTAACATCAATATTTCATCGGCCAAGCGGCGTAAATGGTCCATATCGTGCAGAACAATAATAATCGTCGTACCGTCATCGGCCATCTGGCGCAGGATACGGATTAAAATATCGACCGTGTCGCTGTCCACGTTGGCAAAAGGCTCATCCAGCAGTAGCAGCTCGGCTTCCTGCATTAACGTACGCCCAATCAAGGCCCGCTGGCGCTGGCCGCCGGAAAGCTCGCCTAACGGGCGGTGAGCCAAGTGCGAAATACCCAAGCGCGCCATGATGTCGCGACCTTTACGGTAGTGCGTCGCACAGTAGCCTTTTAGTGCCCCATGGCTTGGCCAGCTGCCGGTCATGACCAACTCCTCCACACTCATGGGAAAGGTTAAGTCCAGCGCCAACTGCTGAGGCAGCCAGGCACAGCGTTCAGAAGGAACGCTGCATATTACGTTGCCACCTGCCGGGCGAAGTTCGCCCATAATGGCCTGGATCAGAGTGCTTTTACCGGCCCCATTGGCACCCACTAATGCCGTAATAGCCCCCGGCCTGATATCGCCATCCACATGCTCAAGCACGGTGCGATGCCCTTGGGCCAAGTGCAAATTCTTAAGCTGTAAGCGTGATGTTGTGCGCTGACTCATTTAGGCCACCCACCAGCCCACACCACCAGCGCCCATAGCGCCACAAGCGGTATCGTCACCAGTAGCAGCCGTTTCGTGGCCGACAATGACATTAAAGAGAAGTGGCAAGGCCCCTCCCGGTTATGGCGGTGCGTGCGATGACTCACAGAGTACCCTCTTAATAATAGAATAAGTTATAACATAACAATTGGCGAAGCCAAAAAAATTACTGAATATTTTACGTGCTTACCGCGTCGTGACAATGACAATCGCGCTCACACACTCATCCCAAAGTAACTTATCCACAGGGCGTTTTAGTAACGCCATGTAGCGCTAATCTGCTGGGGAGAGACCAGCAGCGCATATTCACCGTCCATCGTCACTGGGCCAAGCGAAACGCGGGCGGGCTGAAAACGGTTAATAGCGGATGACGCCTGGTTGGGCTGGGTCCAAATCTGAAGTTCATTGACCAGCATGCCCATGGCAAAGTTCATCGCCCCGTCGCGCTCGCGGCCATCGGCCGCAATAATACCGCCCGCAATGCTGTTAATCACCAGTGAGTTCACCCGCTCACCCCAGCCACGGCGTGCCCGCTCGGCCTGGGCAAGTTCCAACCCCAGCGCTTGCACACCGCTTAGCTCACCACGGGCTTTTAAACGCTCGTACTGCGCCAACGCCGCCTGGTGTGGCTGGCTATCCAGCAACACTCCGCCAAGCGCCAAGGCTGATTTCACCACACCGATCCGCGCATCAAAACGGTCATCGCGGTCGCTTGCTTCGCTTGCCTGGTAAGCATCCACCACAAGGCTTGCGCCATAAATACCTGTCCAACCCCACTCCCACACATTGGCCTGCCGCGCACCGCGCTCAAATACATCGTCATAACCCGCCCACTCATCGGTTGTTTGCGCCAAAGCTGGCAGTGCCACAACGCACAGCAGTACGCCTAAAAGAGGGTGTAAACGCATCGGGAAAGTCCTGTCATCAAAGGGGGATGGCATTAAGCGTAGCATGTACTGGAAGGGGATTTTCACGGAAGCCTGACGTTAAGTATGACTAAGGTCAATGGCGCTTAAAGGCGAAGGATGGTTAGATGTTGAAAAGAGCAAGAGGTGCACGTAATGGATGATTTCTCACCATCAGATCTAAAAACGATCCTGCACTCCAAGCGTGCAAATCTCTATTACTTGCAGCACTGCCGGGTGCTGGTCAATGGTGGTCGTGTTGAGTATGTCACCGATGAGGGGAGCAAATCGCGCTACTGGAATATCCCCATCGCCAATACCACCTCGCTACTTTTGGGCACCGGCACCTCCATTACCCAAGCTGCTATGCGCGAACTGGCCAAAGCAGGCGTGTTGGTTGGGTTCTGTGGGGGTGGTGGCACGCCGCTGTTCGCTGCCAATGAAGTCGATGTAGACGTCGCTTGGCTGACCCCGCAAAGCGAGTACCGGCCCACCGAGTACCTTCAATACTGGGTGCGCTTCTGGTTTGACGATGTAAAGCGCCTAAACGCCGCTCGGGCATTCCAGCAAGCCCGTTTAACGCGTATTGAAGCGCTTTGGACAAGCCGCGTAATGAAAGATGCTGGATTCAATATTGATAAGGAGCATCTACACAGCGCACTTCATCACCACCGCCAAGCGATCACACAAGCGCCCAGTACCGTGGATTTACTGACGCTGGAAGCACGCTTAACCAAAACGCTCTTTAAATTGGCGGTTAATGCCACCGATTACGGCGACTTCACCCGTGCCAAACGTGGCACAGGCGCCGACCCCGCCAACCGCTTTCTCGACCACGGCAACTATCTGGCTTACGGCTTGGCCGCGACCGCCACGTGGGTGCTGGGCATTCCGCATGGCCTTGCCGTACTGCATGGTAAAACCCGCCGGGGCGGCTTGGTGTTTGACGTGGCGGACCTGGTCAAGGACGCCGTTATTTTGCCTCAGGCGTTTATCTCCGCCATGCGCGGTGATGAAGAACAAGAATTTCGCCAAGCATGTATTGAGCGCTTAACGCGCACTGAATCCCTCGACTTTATGATCGACACGCTCAAGGACGTGGCACAAGCGCTAGGGAGCGGTGAACCATGAACGTGCTGCTGATTTCCCAGTGCAATAAAAATGCGCTGAAAGAAACCCGCCGCATTCTCGACCAGTTCGCCGAGCGCCGGGGCGACCGCACCTGGCAAACGCCCATCACCCAAGCGGGGCTGGATACGTTAAGAAAGCTGCTGCGCAAATCCGCCCGCAAGAACACCGCCGTGGCCTGCCACTGGATTCGTGGCCACGACCACAGCGAGCTTGTGTGGGTAGTGGGAGATGCCGCGAAGTTCAACCGGCGCGGGGCTACGCCGACCAATACCACGCGGCGTAATATCCTTCGTGCAGAAGACGAGAACGATTGGCACAGCGGCCAGCTGATTCATCTGCTGGCCTCGGTGGCCGCGCTCTTTCATGATTTGGGTAAGGCCAGCGAGGCCTTTCAGCTTCGCTTGCAGGGCAAACTTGAAGGCCGCAATCGTTACCGCCATGAGTGGGTATCGCTGCGCTTGCTGGAGGCTTTCGTTGGCGAAGATGACGATGCTGCGTGGCTTTCTCGTCTTGAAAGCCTTGAGGGAAAAGACGACGCCCTTTGGCTTGAAAACCTCCGGTGTGACGCGCCGGATGATTCGGGGCAAGTGCAGCCATTCGGTCATTTACCTCCGTTGGCAGCGGCGATTGGTTGGCTGATCGTCAGTCACCACCGTCTTCCCGCATTACCCGCTTACGATGATGATGGCAACCAGAAATGGCTAGGCGCCAAAGCGCCACTCAACACAGGTAATTTGCCAACGTTGCCAAAGGCTATTACCGCCGCTTGGAACGAGCGCGTGGAACCCGCTGCCGAGAAAGACGTAGCCCCTTACTGGCGCTTTCTTCACGGCTTGCCGGTAACGGAAAAAACGTGGCGCGAGCGGGCACAGCGTTTGGCCCGCCAGCTAGGAAAGTTACAGCCTGCACAGCCCCCGCTTGAATCTCCTTACGTGATGCACTTGGCCCGTATGGCATTGATGCTGGCGGATCATTACTACTCCAGCCTGACGGGGATGGGGCGGCTAACCGGGCCTTGGAAGAAAACGCTGTATGCCAATACGGCAACGGTTAACGGCAAGCGCCAGATGAGCCAGCCATTAACGGAGCATTTGCTGGGTGTGACACGTGCAGTGGGGGAAATTGTTCACCGCTTACCTGATATGACCAAGGCGATGAGTGGTATTACCGGGCATAAAGGGTTTAAGGCCCGTAGTAAAAACCCGCGTTTTCGCTGGCAGGATAAAGCCTATGATTTAGCCGTAGGCTTGCGTGAGAAAAGCCACCGCCAAGGCTTTTTCGGTATCAATATGGCCTCGACTGGGTGTGGCAAGACGATTGCCAACGGGCGAATCATTTATGGTCTGAGCGAGCCTGACCTTGGTGCGCGCTTTTCGATTGCGCTGGGGCTTCGCACGCTAACGCTGCAAACGGGGCAAGCCTACCGTGAGCGCTTGGGGCTGGGCAGCGATGATCTTGCAGTACGCGTGGGCGGGTCTGCCAGCCGTGCGCTGTTCGAGCACCAGCAGGCGCAGGGTGGTTCGGATTCGCGGGCTGATTTGTTAGACGAGCAAAGCCATGTTCACTTCGAAGGCAACGTGGATACGCACCCTCTCTTGAGCAAGGCGGTGGCCGATCCTCGTGCACGTTCCCTCATCTGTGCCCCCATTCTCGTTTCTACGATTGATCATCTGGTACCCGCCACCGAAAGCCTGCGTGGCGGCCATCAGATCGCCCCGATGCTGCGCCTGATGAGCAGCGACCTGGTGCTGGATGAGCCGGACGACTTCGATATTGCTGATTTGCCTGCGCTTACAAGGTTGGTCTATTGGGCGGGCATGTTGGGTTCAAAGGTACTGCTTTCTTCCGCCACGCTGCCTCCTGCGCTAGTTCGCGGCCTTTTTGACGCCTACCGGGAGGGCCGTGCTGAATACCAGCGGCACCGGGGTGAGCCGGGTGCGCCCGTCGAGCCGGTTTGTGCCTGGTTTGATGAGCACAGCTGCACACAGGAAAGCTGTGCCGATGGCGCACGCTTTGATGCCGCACACGATACGTTTGCCCGCAAGCGTGCTGCCAAACTAGCGTCTCAGCCGCCACTACGCCGTGGTTACCTCGTGCCTTTTTCGGCGCCTTCATCACTGGAAGCCATCGCTGGCGCTTTGGCACAAACGGTAATTGACCAAGCCATCGCGTTGCACAAGGTGCATCACACGCAAGATCCGCAAAGCGAAAAACGGGTTAGTTTCGGTTTGGTACGCATGGCCAATATTGCGCCACTGGTCACCGTGGCGCAGGCGCTTTATCGATCCGAAATTCCCGACGGTATACAGGTTCATCTATGCGTTTACCACTCGCAGTTTCCACTACTGCTGCGCTCGCGGCTGGAGGCGAGGCTTGATCGTGTGCTGGACCGCCGAGATGAATGGGGCGTTTTTACGCAGCCGGATATTCAAGCGCAGTTAAAGGGCGAGGCAGCTGATCACTTATTTATCGTATTGGGCTCGCCCGTTACTGAGGTAGGGCGCGATCACGATTACGATTGGGCTATCGTTGAGCCGTCTTCCATGCGCTCGATTATCCAACTGGCAGGGCGTGTTCGCCGCCATCGTCCAACGGCTGTCAGTAAACCCAATATCGCGCTGCTTGATACCAACGTGAAACATCTTGAAGGAAGGCGACCCGCTTTCAGCCACCCAGGCTTTGAGACCGAGCAATTCTGGCCATTAAGTACGCACAGGCTCACCGATCTGCTACGTGAAAATGAAATCGATCCGATTGATTCACGTCCACGCCTGACACCCGCTGAGGCGCCTGAGCCCACCGGCAAGCTGGTCGACCTGGAGCACGCACGGCTGGGGTCGTTGATGGTTGAGAGCGCAGAACCGGTAGGCGCACCAAGGCGACGCAAGCGCCGGGGCGAGGCGCCCAAGGTCGATCTCGGTGCTTATCTTTTCTATCGGCCTGCCTCGATGACACTCAGCGCCGCTGCTCTACAACACGCCCCATTTCGCGAGGATAACGCCCAAGAGAGCGAATTTGTGCTGCTGCCGGATGAGGCGGAAGAGGATTACCTGTTTTACAGCATCGAACAGAGCGGCCTTGAAGAGAAGCTGACCCCGGCAGAGCGAGAACTGGATCGGTTGCCGAATACGCTACTGGAAAATTCGCGCATCACGCCTTGGAACGAACCGGACTATATGACGGCTCTTACAGAACAAGCGGACGCCATGGACATGAGCCTTGAACGCTGCGCCAAGCGCTTTGGCCGCATTCGACTGAAAACCGACTACGCCCCTTACGGATGGCACTTCCATCCTGCGTTGGGGTTTGTGAGGAAGAAATGAGGCAGTCGGCCTTATACGGCCGACTGCGGCTGCCTGGGCGGCAGCGAAGGATATTGGTTGTTATTTCTAAGCAGCCTAATCGGCAGCGGTGCTGATTCTAACACTTTCTCAGCGCAGCGTAACGTCTCTAAAAGATATTGGTTGTTAGGATTGATTTTATTTGTTGAAGAGTATACGCTTGCCTTCAAGCTCGCGATAGCGGGTGAAATGCTCACCCCAAGAGTTGCAGCTCTGGGGCGAGCTGAGCACTGAAAACGTTGAGACCGCTGTGGAAAAGCGAAAGGAGGTATGAGGATGATTGGCTATTGTCCCGTTAGAAGAGACTGACAGCACCCTAACCAAGCCCCAAGCGTTAGCAGCGCTTGGGGCGCATTATGCCATGCCACTGGCATGTACCCCAACTAGGGCAGAGAGTTTATGTCAGAACCCCAACTCCCAGATTCACTGCGGGAGCTGATTGATTCCTTCATTCAGAACCGCTTTGCGACCAAAACAGAAAAGCTTACGCCGGATGATCCCGTCTATCTCAAGCTACAAGAGCAGTTCGCGCCGCAAACTTGGCTGGCCGATGCCGCGAGGCGTGTCAGTCAGCTTCAGGTCGTCACGCATTCGCTCAAGGCGGTCCATCCGGATGCCAAGGGCACCAATCTTTACGTGGAGCCCCGCTCGCTTGACCAAGGTGATCTCGTAGGTAGCCACTGCCTTCCTGAAAACTTCCAAGGGGATGTCACGGGAAACGCAGCCGCCCTTGATGTCTACAAGTTTCTGAAGCTCGAATGGCAAGGACGTTCGCTGCTGGAACGGGCGCTTGACCAGGATAGTGAACTAATCAATACGCTCAGTAAGGACCGTGAAGAAGCGCAGGAGTGGGCGCGTGCCTTTGCCAATATCGTTGAGCCAAAAGGAACGCCTAGTTCTCATGCGCGGGGCAAGCAGGTGTACTGGCAGGTGGGCGATGAGCCTGCCGATGACGCCGGTTATCATCTATTGGCTCCGCTGTATGCCACCGCCTTGACGCACCCGTTCCATGCCCAGCTCAGCGAGGCGCGCTTCGGCGAACACGCCAAGGGCGGGCGCAAGGCCCGCCGCGATAGCGTTGCCTTCGAGGGTGGATACAGTGACTATCTCAATCTAGCCGTACAAAAACTGGGCGGCACCAAACCACAGAATATTTCTCAGCTCAATAGTGAGCGCGGTGGGCAAAACTACCTGCTTGCCTCACTTCCGCCGAACTGGGTTTCCCGTGACGTAACCCCGCCACTTCGCACGGAGTCAGTTCTACCCCGCTTTGGCCGACGAGCGCCGGTTCGCCAATTGGTTAATGATTTGGTCAGTTGGGTAAAACAAAGTATGGAAGAGGATGAGCGGCGCGCTTTATCTGGAAAGACGCCAAGGAAAACGTATCAGGATAGAGATTTGCACGACGATCTAACGGCAATGTTATCCGATGAGCTTTTGATGTTTACCCACGAGCTTCATCGTTTAACGCCGGGCTGGTCAAAAGACAGTGAGTGTCGATTAGTAATGGCTGAGCGCTATTGGCTCGACCCTGGCCGAAGTGAGTTGGACGCCGAGTTTGCAAGCGCACGACGTCAATCTGATTGGCATGAAGAAGTTTCCCGGCGTGTCGCGGGTTGGCTAAAAAACACGCTGACCAAGCGTCTGAAGATCAGCCTGGGCGACCCGGAACATGATTATTGGACGAGCAGGGTTGAGATGGTTTTGGAAAAATTCCGACGCCAGCTGGAAGATATAGAGGACGCTTTGCGCGACGATGAGGAAAGCCTTCCAGGAGAGTCCCCATGATCGATCATCTCCTGTTACTTCCTCGGCTGCGCATCCAGAACGCCAATGCCATTTCCAGCCCGATGACCTGGGGCTTTCCCGCCATGAGCGCGTTCGTCGGTGTTCAGCAAGTGCTGGAGCGCAATCTGCCTGACGACATCAAACTGGTCTTTAACGAGATTGGCGTGGTGTGTCACCACATCGAGCCCCAAGTGACCGAAGGCGGCTTCATCAAGGCGTTTCACCTGACGCGCAACCCGGTCGATAAAACCGGCAGCACGGCAGCCATCGTCGAAGAAGGGCGCGCGCATCTGGATATCAGCCTGTTGATTGGCGTGGAGTCGGAAGGCGATGACCTTGGCAGCGCCGAGCGTCGTAATGCTATTGCGCAGACGTTATACGAGCAGGTTCAGGGCATGCGTATCGCGGGTGGCAGTGTCATGCCTTCGCTCGATACTCAAAAGCGCCACCGCCCGGAGCTGATCAGCTTTAGCGCCATTGAAGTAGACAGAAAAAAACAGTGGCAGCGCCTCAAGCGTCGTCTTCTACCCGGTTTTGCACTGGTGCTGCGTGACGATCTACTTGCTGAACACACCGCCACGCTAAAAGCTCACGATGCAAGCGCCACGGCGCTGGACGCCTGGCTCGACCTCTCCCGGCTTAACCACGAATGTCACGTCGAGCAGGTGAAGGGCAACAACGACGACAAAGAGAAAGAGGTGGTGCGATGGAACGTGCGCCGACCTTACCCCGGCTGGCTAGTGCCGATTCCGGTTGGCTACGGTGCTATCTCGGAGCTATACGCGCCCGGCGATGTTACCAACGCCCGCGACCCTAAGGTGCCATTCCAATTCGTGGAAAGCCTCTACTCCATTGGCGAGTGGGTAAGCCCGCATCGCTTTCAAACACCCGAGGATCTGATGTGGTTCGTGGAGAATGACCTGGATCGCGGTATTTATCGTCTGCAAAACGACTACGCCAAGCGCTGACACAAGACTAATCAAAGGGGAAACGACATGGCCAAGAATGACACACTCAAAACCGCTTCTGTGCTCGCTTTCGAGCGCAAGCTCGATCCTTCCGACGCGCTGTTCCGTGCCGGAAACTGGGAAGACCGCGCGCAGGTAGCACAATGGAACTTCGTACCGGTACGTGAAAAATCGGTGCGCGGTACGATTTCCAATCGTCTGAAAGCCAAGGACCAAGACCCGCTCAAACTCGATGCCGCTATTGAGAACCCCAACCTCCAAACAGTAGATGTCGCGACTCTGCCTCACGACGCCGATACGCTGGCGGTTCGCTTTACGCTACGGGTACTGGCTGGCGCCGGTACACCTTCTGCCTGCAATAACGCTGAATATCAGAAGAAACTGGCGCAGACAGTATCGGGCTACGTGAGCGAACACGGCTTCGACGAGCTGGCTCATCGCTACGCCTGCAACCTTGCCAATGGCCGCTTCCTGTGGCGCAATCGCATGGGCGCTGAGGAGGTTGAGGTTGTCGTCAGCCAGATGAAGGAGGGCCAGCCGGAAAAGACCTGGACTTTCGATGCACTTGAACAATCCACTCGCGACTTTAGCGGCGATAAACAGACCCAAGAGCTGGGGACCGCTATCGCCCAAGCGTTGGCAGGTAAGCAGTACCTGTTGCTTGATGTTGTTGCGTTCGCCCGTATTGGCGCCGGTCAAGAAGTATTCCCTTCGCAGGAACTGATTCTGGACCGCTCCCGTGGCGACAAGAGCAAGACGCTCTACAGCATCGGCGACGACAAGCAGGCGGCTATTCACTCCCAGAAACTCGGTAACGCCTTGCGCACTATCGATACCTGGTACCCGGCGCCGGAAGATGGCGGCGATCTAGGCCCCATCGCTGTCGAGCCCTACGGCTCGGTGACCACACAGGGTACGGCTTATCGTCAGCCTAAACAGAAAGTGGATTTCTACAACCTGCTGGATAACTGGCTGCTGAAAGACCAGGTTCCGCCCGCCGAGCAGCAGCATTTTGTAATGGCCACCCTGATTCGCGGCGGCGTGTTCGGCGATGCGGGGTAAGCCATGGATCACTATATCGATATCCGCCTAAGGCCAGACCCGGATTTTCCCGAGCCAATGCTGATGGGCGCGCTTTATAACAAGCTGCATCGGGCGCTTTTCGATCTGGAATCAAATGCTATCGGCGTCAGCTTTCCGCTGTGTAAACACGGCGTTCGCGCCCGCAGCTTGGGCGGGCACCTACGCTTGCACGGCACCCAAGCGAGCCTTGAACAACTGATGGCTGTTCAGTGGCTAACCGGTATGCGTGATCACGTTAGTGTTAGCGACGCGTTGGCGACCCCGGCCAATGCTAAGCATACCAACGTAGCGCGCAAGCAGTTCAACACAGGAAGCCCCAGCCGCGCGAAGCGCTATGCCAAGCGGCATGACATTTCAGAAGAAGCAGCGCGTGATATCTACGCAAAAGTAGCGGAAAAGCGTATTGAGCTGCCGTTTGTGCAGATCAATAGCCGCTCTACACAGCAGCGCTTTTGCTTATTCATTGAACATGGAAAGCCGCAGGAAAAAGCGGTGGCAGGCACATTTAACCATTATGGCTTAAGCAGTAACGCCACCGTGCCCTGGTTTTGACCCTTTTTCTTTGTATGAATAAGGACCGCGATTAATCAACCACTTAGCGGTATCTCCCAGGAAAGGGTGATACCGCTTTTTTTGGGCAAAGTTCTTTAACAATCAGTAGATTATTTTTGGTAAGCTCTAGTTCGCTGCCGCCCAGGCAGCTTAGAAAATCGCCGCGCTGCTTGCGTTAACAAAATACTGGTTCGCTGCCGCCCAGGCAGCTTAGAAAACTACGACATAAACGATAACCCTGCACAGGTTGTTCGCTGCCGCCCAGGCAGCTTAGAAAACTTGATGCACGCGCCGGCGGCGCTGGTCGAGGTTCGCTGCCGCCCAGGCAGCTTAGAAAATGAAGACATGGACACCCAGCGCAGCTACCGGGTTCGCTGCCGCCCAGGCAGCTTAGAAAGCCCTCATTGGCTGCAAAAGGAAAACCGAAATGTTCGCTGCCGCCCAGGCAGCTTAGAAAATATAGCGCACATAATGCTTTTCACGAAGCGTGTTCGCTGCCGCCCAGGCAGCTTAGAAATAGCGTAATTCCCGACCCGATATGGCAGTCAAGTTCGCTGCCGCCCAGGCAGCTTAGAAATCGCCGAACGTAAGGCGCGGTTAGTCGCCCTGGTTCGCTGCCGCCCAGGCAGCTTAGAAAGAGTATCACCGCTGCGCAACCCGTCATAACGGGTTCGCTGCCGCCCAGGCAGCTTAGAAAGCACTGCACGGCCAACAGCATGGCCACATGCTGTTCGCTGCCGCCCAGGCAGCTTAGAAAAGCGCAGGGAGCTTGGATTCCCGGTCGCCTACGTTCGCTGCCGCCCAGGCAGCTTAGAAAGCTTCGATGGGGCTGGCGCCCAGCATATCGTTGTTCGCTGCCGCCCAGGCAGCTTAGAAAATTAAGCACCATCACTGGCCGAGGCACCCAGCGTTCGCTGCCGCCCAGGCAGCTTAGAAACATAAGCATTAAGGGCTTCAGTCAACGCTTCATGTTCGCTGCCGCCCAGGCAGCTTAGAAAAGCACACGGTCGCCTTGCTCAAACGCGGCGCCGTTCGCTGCCGCCCAGGCAGCTTAGAAATGGAAGTGGGTCTGGATCGGCTGCCTGCCCCAGTTCGCTGCCGCCCAGGCAGCTTAGAAAGCCAATCAAAGCAGGGGCATCCACGCGACTCAGTTCGCTGCCGCCCAGGCAGCTTAGAAAAATGTTTTTGCTCAGATTGGAACCGGCAAAGCGTTCGCTGCCGCCCAGGCAGCTTAGAAATCAGTGCTGCCCGGCAAGATCTCGACCGTGCTGTTCGCTGCCGCCCAGGCAGCTTAGAAAAGAGTTGATCGACTGCTCACGCGCCCGCTGACGTTCGCTGCCGCCCAGGCAGCTTAGAAAAAACCAATCTTCATAAAAGTTACCGTTCACAGGTTCGCTGCCGCCCAGGCAGCTTAGAAATCGACCCACTTGAACGCCGGGAAGCTCGACAGGTTCGCTGCCGCCCAGGCAGCTTAGAAAGTCAAAAGGAGAGCTGGACGTCATATTCAACGGTTCGCTGCCGCCCAGGCAGCTTAGAAAATTCATGTACTGGCTGACAGCGCTTTGCCCAGGTTCGCTGCCGCCCAGGCAGCTTAGAAATTGTTGATGGCTCAGGCATGAGCAAGAAGCGCGTTCGCTGCCGCCCAGGCAGCTTAGAAAATCTGGGGCGCGAAGTACGCGACGCCCTAGCCGTTCGCTGCCGCCCAGGCAGCTTAGAAAGTAAAGAAGCGTTCAGCATCGCCCGCAAAGCAGTTCGCTGCCGCCCAGGCAGCTTAGAAATGCTCGGCGGGGCGCTCGAACGTGTCGCCTGGGTTCGCTGCCGCCCAGGCAGCTTAGAAACGAGAGCGTGCTTCAAAAGCTCAAGCGCCCGGGTTCGCTGCCGCCCAGGCAGCTTAGAAAAGCTTCCGCAGTGGACCGCACCAGATCCGCGAGTTCGCTGCCGCCCAGGCAGCTTAGAAAGGTGAGCGTGGGTGTCGCCGTAACGCCGGTTGGTTCGCTGCCGCCCAGGCAGCTTAGAAAAGATGATATTAAACATCGGTCGCGCTAACTCGGTTCGCTGCCGCCCAGGCAGCTTAGAAAAGATGATATTAAACATCGGTCGCGCTAACTCGGTTCGCTGCCGCCCAGGCAGCTTAGAAAGAACGAAAACCGTATTCGATGAGATGTTCCTCGTTCGCTGCCGCCCAGGCAGCTTAGAAAGACACGTGGAATCCGCAATACCACGCGCTTTTGTTCGCTGCCGCCCAGGCAGCTTAGAAAATCGGCGTTGCTAACGCGATGAGTGACGAAAAGTTCGCTGCCGCCCAGGCAGCTTAGAAACACGCTCGACGAACGCCGCATGGAGTACCGGGGTTCGCTGCCGCCCAGGCAGCTTAGAAACATTCGTCAGATCGACGAGCGATGGCAGGTGAGTTCGCTGCCGCCCAGGCAGCTTAGAAATGATTTTCGGCGGCAACGTCAGCAGCATCACTGTTCGCTGCCGCCCAGGCAGCTTAGAAATCTGCAGAGCCGTCCAGAGCGGAATTGAATACGTTCGCTGCCGCCCAGGCAGCTTAGAAAATGCCGTCTATCGGGTCGATCACCTCTAACGTGTTCGCTGCCGCCCAGGCAGCTTAGAAAAAACCACTCCCCAGTCATCAACGGTACGCGTCGTTCGCTGCCGCCCAGGCAGCTTAGAAAAAACTCATCATCTTCAATGCGGCTATAGTCACGTTCGCTGCCGCCCAGGCAGCTTAGAAAATTAACGGCAAGCAATGGGTCAATAACGGCACGTTCGCTGCCGCCCAGGCAGCTTAGAAAACCATCGCCGAATATGACAAGGTGCGCTGGGAGTTCGCTGCCGCCCAGGCAGCTTAGAAATTGAATAACGTCATGGATGATCATGGGGCCACGTTCGCTGCCGCCCAGGCAGCTTAGAAAATCCCTCGCAAAGAGTACGACCGCTTGCTTGAGTTCGCTGCCGCCCAGGCAGCTTAGAAAACTGTGCGGCCACCACGGCCAGCATGGATATTGTTCGCTGCCGCCCAGGCAGCTTAGAAAGATTTGCGCGATTGGTTTAAAGGCGCCAAAGAGTTCGCTGCCGCCCAGGCAGCTTAGAAATGCCAACCACTGCCACTATTCTGGCTGACGAAGTTCGCTGCCGCCCAGGCAGCTTAGAAAATCACAAAGCGGCCAACATTACCCCAAAGCTGGTTCGCTGCCGCCCAGGCAGCTTAGAAAACCATGCCCGATGAAATATTCATGCCCTCAACGTTCGCTGCCGCCCAGGCAGCTTAGAAAATCAGGAATTGAGACGGTTACAAAGGCATGCAAGTTCGCTGCCGCCCAGGCAGCTTAGAAAACCCATTACGCTCGTTCCTCGCTACAGGGTTCGTTCGCTGCCGCCCAGGCAGCTTAGAAAATATTATTGTCACGCTCAGCGTTAGTTTTTACGTTCGCTGCCGCCCAGGCAGCTTAGAAAGCTAACACTCTCTAACCGCCGATCAATCAGTGGTTCGCTGCCGCCCAGGCAGCTTAGAAACAAAAAGCCTTATTACACCGACCAGTTAGGCGGTTCGCTGCCGCCCAGGCAGCTTAGAAATTAAGGCTAACCGTGACGATGCGCGAATTGACGTTCGCTGCCGCCCAGGCAGCTTAGAAATTCATCGCCCGAGCGGATCGGTCAAACTCAGTGTTCGCTGCCGCCCAGGCAGCTTAGAAATACTCCCCGCGCGCCGAGGCTAGTAGCTCACCGTTCGCTGCCGCCCAGGCAGCTTAGAAAATGACCCGAGTCGCGGACACTCTCTCGGGAACGTTCGCTGCCGCCCAGGCAGCTTAGAAATACAGCGCCGGTAGTTAATGATACAGCGGTGGGTTCGCTGCCGCCCAGGCAGCTTAGAAAGTTGCTCGATCGGGATGCCGCGCGCCGCTTGCGTTCGCTGCCGCCCAGGCAGCTTAGAAATCCACGCATCGGGAATCGCTCGCCCTCCAGATGTTCGCTGCCGCCCAGGCAGCTTAGAAAATGACTTCACGCTGGCCGAAGCCTTCGCGGTACGTTCGCTGCCGCCCAGGCAGCTTAGAAACTCGTCGACATCATGAATCTGGATGTCGCAGCGTTCGCTGCCGCCCAGGCAGCTTAGAAAACTGGTCGCCTTCAGTACGAATGGTTCGGACCGTTCGCTGCCGCCCAGGCAGCTTAGAAAACATCGCCAACGGGCCTACATCCGGGCCGAATGTTCGCTGCCGCCCAGGCAGCTTAGAAAAAACGTCACCAGCTGCTTAAGGGATTCGTTCGGTTCGCTGCCGCCCAGGCAGCTTAGAAAACGGCGATAATGGATTCATAGCGGCGCTATCGGTTCGCTGCCGCCCAGGCAGCTTAGAAACGAGATTGCGGCAACTTTCGACCGTTACTTCATGTTCGCTGCCGCCCAGGCAGCTTAGAAATGATTTTGAACGTGCTGGCCGATGGTGGCCAAGTTCGCTGCCGCCCAGGCAGCTTAGAAAGATAAGCAGATCAAGGCTTTCAAGCCCAAAGAGTTCGCTGCCGCCCAGGCAGCTTAGAAAAAATGCGAGGGTAGCGATCTGTAAGCTACTGAGTTCGCTGCCGCCCAGGCAGCTTAGAAAGGCCTCGCGCCGTCGTTTACCGAGAACGACATGTTCGCTGCCGCCCAGGCAGCTTAGAAAGCAATGACCTAAAGCGCGAGCATTTAACACAGGTTCGCTGCCGCCCAGGCAGCTTAGAAAAGAACCCTTCGCCACCAGCGCCGCGAATTTTCGTTCGCTGCCGCCCAGGCAGCTTAGAAACAAGAGAAATACGGCGGATCGATTATCCCGGTTGTTCGCTGCCGCCCAGGCAGCTTAGAAATGGGGGACGGCCTCCGAGAAAATATTGATGATGTTCGCTGCCGCCCAGGCAGCTTAGAAAATACCAGTACCGGCCTACAGCTTGAAATCAAGGTTCGCTGCCGCCCAGGCAGCTTAGAAAAAGTGGTTCGATAGTTGATGAGTTCCATGAGCGTTCGCTGCCGCCCAGGCAGCTTAGAAAATGCACCCCGGCTCGATAGGCTTCATACCTCAGTTCGCTGCCGCCCAGGCAGCTTAGAAAGCATCCAGATTACGAGCTCGAATAAGCACCGAGTTCGCTGCCGCCCAGGCAGCTTAGAAAGTGGCAATACCAGCTTGAGTATTCAAATGCGAGTTCGCTGCCGCCCAGGCAGCTTAGAAACTACGGCATTAGCTATTACGCCCGCACTTCAAGTTCGCTGCCGCCCAGGCAGCTTAGAAAGCGTGAGCCTGACCAGCTACGAACCGGCAATCGTTCGCTGCCGCCCAGGCAGCTTAGAAAACCTCGACCCCGTTAATCGAAGCGACCCCTACGTTCGCTGCCGCCCAGGCAGCTTAGAAACGCAAGGCCGCGGGCGTCATGGTTCGCCGCCGCGTTCGCTGCCGCCCAGGCAGCTTAGAAATGGAAGTGGACGCGGCCAACGACCACGTGCGCGTTCGCTGCCGCCCAGGCAGCTTAGAAACCACCCTCGCCAAAGGCGAACGCCACCGCGTCGTTCGCTGCCGCCCAGGCAGCTTAGAAATCGATCGCGCGCCGTCCGGTGGCCAGCGCCAGGTTCGCTGCCGCCCAGGCAGCTTAGAAAGCCACGAACGGCCACGGTGTATTTTTTGAACTGTTCGCTGCCGCCCAGGCAGCTTAGAAACTGCTGGATGATCTGGACGCCGGTATCTTCCGGTTCGCTGCCGCCCAGGCAGCTTAGAAAGTAACAAAGCAGACGCGCTGTACGAGGTGCTGGTTCGCTGCCGCCCAGGCAGCTTAGAAAGTGCAAGGGATGCAGTAAATCAGCTAGGAAATGTTCGCTGCCGCCCAGGCAGCTCAGAAACACCACAGGTTTACTCCCCGGCGATTTGCAGGTTCGCTGCCGCCCAGGCAGCTCAGAAATCACGTATTGCGTCGAAAAGATCGCTGGGCTGGTTCGCTGCCGCCCAGGCAGCTGAGAAATAGACAAGCGTTACTATCTTTTGGTGCTGTCTTGAAATTAACGCTAGCGTTCAGCTTTAAGCAAAAGAGCCTCAATGGAGGCTCTTTGAAATAGCGGTGTTGGAACCGCTTATTTATCCTTGTCCCAGTGTTCAAAGGCGCGCTTGTCATCGGGGAGCCGGACGATGTCACCGATGTTTAGATCAGGCAGGCCTTTAATATGGTGCCCTTTGGTATCCATGATGGCGGCAACGCTGCCAATGCTCACGGCGTCTTCTTCTCGGTAGGCTTCCACTTTTACGTGAACAATGTGGCCTTGGTAGCGAGCGGATAAAATATCGCCGGTGCCAATGCGGGCGTGTTCATGGTGATCATTAGCAAATAATTTGGATACGCTGTCTTTGCCGGGGTCTTCCCATTCGATATGTCGATGCATCGTGGTTTCCTTGTAAGTGGGCCGAAAAACACAAGTGTAGTTTGGTTTTTATTAGTTTTGCTAGTTATTGGTTAATGGGACCTTTGCCAATATGCTGAAACATAAAGGTTAAGGCCGCAGGTAGGCTGGCACGCCAAACGCGCCAAGTGTGCCCGCCGGGGTAGAGGTCCAAGCGTACATCATTAGGCTGAATGCGTTCCATGGCTTGGCGTAGCTTACGGGCGTGAAACTCGGCGTCGTACACATCGCTGCGGCCTGCGCTAATGTAAAGTGGCACGATCGGGATGTCGCTCTCTTCTGCGCTGGGCCGGGGCGTTACGTTAATGCGATACGCTTCAAGGTAAGCGGGGTAGTTGAGCTGGTCCCATAAAGCCGTATCAAAATGGCCTTGTTCATCCAAAAACGCGGGATGGCGGTGTGCTGAGGAGTTGCTCGGCGGATACGGAAGATAGCTTGCCGGGCTTAGCGCTGCGGCGGCGGCAAACATCTCGGGCTTTTCCAGGGCAAAATTAAGCGCGCCAAACCCTCCGGCGGATAGCCCGCCTACGCCGCGAAGCGCTCGCGTGGCGCCCACTCGGTACTGGTTTTCAACATGCGGCATCAAGTCGTTAAAAAAGGCGCTGCGGGCGGCCTCATTATGGCCGTCTACCCACCAGCTGCGACTACCGGGCATGATGAAAACGGCCGGCGGAATGTGTCCAGCGCGAATCAAACGATCAGCAGTTTGGGCAAGGTTGCCCTTGGCTAGCCAGTCTCGTTCGTTGCCAAAAGAGCCATGGAGCAGATAAACCACTGGGTAAGGCTCGGCGGCAGTGGCGTCATAATGGTCGGGTAGATACACGGTGTAAGGGTAGGCGTGGCCCAGCGTGGGCGAGTCAAAGGTGGCGTAGTGCACCTCGCCAGCAACGGCGGCGTTAAACAGGCTCCATAGGCCCGCCAGGGCTGTCAGGCTGGTCAACAAGAAACGTAACAACCCGTGAAATACACTTGAAAATGAGAAGAGCGACAAACAGCCTCCGGGAATTATCGCAAGGTTATAGCGTCGTACCCCGTACCCGCCGACACTGTTCAGCGCAGGCGAATGTCAGGCATACACGGAGCAGGTATGCATAAAAGGATAGAGGAAATTTACTGGTTGCGTGCGTACGGCTGCGTGGCCGTGTTTTTATTTCATTTGCTGGACCACGTTAATCAGCGTGTGGATAACCTGGCCACCGACCTGATGCGCCTGCCGCTGGTATTGGGCACACCGATCTTTTTGTTCATTTCAGTGTTTGTGTTTGCCATGCGCTATGACAAGGCAGTGCCGCCTGGCTTTTTGGCCCAACGGGTAAAGTACGTCATGCTGCCTTATCTGGTATATGGCTTTATCTACTCGACGGCCGAGTGGGTCCGGCTGTACATGGCAGGGGAGTCGGTAGGCTTTGTCGCCAATGCGCTGGAGTACTTTGTTTTCGCCGGGTGGCACGGTTATTTCTTGATTATCGCCATGCAGTTTTATATCGCTTATTGGCTGTTTACCCGTTGGCAGCTGTGGCGCTTTAACCCGGTGCCGTGGCTGTGGGTGAGCTGTTGGGTGAGTATGGCGTACTGGGGAGTGGCGTATTGGCTGGGTGTGGCGCTGCCGGGGTATCTGCTCTGGGTAGCGCCTCTGGGCTGGATATATCTGTTCTTTCTGGCCCTGGCGCTGGTGCGTTACTACCCCTTTGATAGTGGAGCCCAGGCACCGCTGCGGCCTTTATGGATGCAGTACCTGTCGTGGCCTTTGTGGTTGGTCGTGTTGGTTTGCCTGCTGGTCGCGGCCAGTGTGGCGGGGTGGCTGCAGTTCTCATCCAAGGAAGTGTGGGTGATACCGCTGTTCATACTCTCAACGCTTGTAGCGATGCGTTATTTAAAAGACATCACAGCGCCTCGCTGGGTGCGCTATATCAACCAGTATTCGTTTGGTATTTACCTGGCGCACCCCATGTTTTTTGCCATTACCGATGCGTTGGTGATGCCGTTGGCGTTGCCTATAACGGTTTACGTGCTGCTGCTGATAGTGACGGGCGCCACGGGCTCTATCCTGCTCAGTAAAATGGCGAACACCACAAAAGCCGGGGCCATGATGTTTGGCAAGCGGCTAAAAGTGTAGGGCGTTGACGCGCTGTGCGGTGGGTTGGAAGCCGAGAGGGGCGCTCTATGTCTTTCATGCACCAATTAGGTGCGCTTATGCTTGTGTTTGATCTATTTTGGGTCAAAAAAACAGGTCCGTGTGTGTTTAAAAGCCTCGGGAAATACTTATGCGTCATAGAGAGGCATGCAGACGCAGCTTTTATATGCCTTAAAACAACAGGTTAGTAATTGTTTCGGTCATGTTGGTGCAGGATTGGCATGTTCTCTGCATTATATTTGTCAGCGGCTAGCCACCGTAGGCAGATGCCTCTCGGCGTGCTACAACAATAGCCGGTTTGAAATGATCGCTAGGCGATGTGTGATTCAATTTCAGGCAAATGTTAAGCGAACAAAAAGGATAGGCCTGTCAGGCACGTACTTTATTGAATGACGGGGTTTGTCTAATAACACTTTTATCGATAGCTTACTGTTACATGCTTTAAGCCACGCCCATATCGGAGGCACAATGTCAGCCAAGACTCTCGCGCTAATTGAAGAACATGATGTTAAGTGGGTGGACCTGCGTTTCACCGATACTCGTGGTAAAGAGCAGCACGTTACCGTGCCTGCCCGCGATGTAGACGAAGAGTTCTTCGAAAATGGTCAAATGTTCGATGGCTCCTCAATCGAGGGCTGGAAAGGCATTAACGAATCCGACATGATCCTGCGCCCGGAAGATGGCACTGCTTTCCTCGACCCCTTCACCGAAGACGCTACTCTGATTTTGCGTTGCGATATCATTGAGCCAGCCACGATGCAGGGCTATGATCGTGACCCGCGTTCTATTGCTAAGCGCGCTGAGGCGTACCTGGAGTCCACAGGCCTGGGCGATACTGCTTTCTTCGGTCCGGAGCCTGAGTTCTTTATTTTTGACGAAGTACATTGGAAGTCTGATATTCAGGGTTCCATGTACAAGATTTCTTCCGACGAGGGCGCCTGGGCGACCAGTAATCAGGTAGAGGGCGGCAACCTGGGGCACCGTCCGCGCGTTAAAGGCGGTTACTTCCCGGTTCCTCCGGTCGACAGCTTCCACGATATCCGTGGCGCTATGTGTAACACCCTGGAAGCGATTGGTCAGACCGTTGAAGTTCACCACCACGAAGTGGCGAATGCGGGGCAGAACGAGATCGGCGTTAAATTCAATACGCTGGTGAAGAAGGCGGACGAAGTTCAGGAAATGAAGTACGTGATCCACAACGTGGCCCACGCGTACGGCAAAACCGCGACCTTCATGCCCAAGCCGCTGGTTGGCGACAACGGTTCTGGTATGCATATTCACCAGTCGTTCTGGAAAGATGGTCAGAACCAGTTTGCCGGTGATGAATACGCAGGCCTGTCGGAAATGGCGCTGTATTACATCGGCGGTGTGATCAAGCACGCACGCGCTCTGAACGCCTTCACCAACGCCTCTACCAACTCGTACAAGCGTTTGGTGCCGGGGTTTGAAGCGCCGGTTATGCTGGCTTACAGCGCCCGTAACCGTTCCGCCTCTATCCGGATTCCCTATACGGTCAGCCCCAAAGGCAAGCGCGTTGAAACCCGCTTCCCTGACCCGACCGCTAACCCGTACCTGTCGTTTGCTGCCCTGCTAATGGCAGGTATCGACGGCATCAAGAACAAGATTCATCCTGGCGATGCCATGGACAAGAACCTGTACGACCTGCCGCCAGAAGAAGGCAAGTTGGTACCGACCGTTGCCAACAGCCTGGACCAGGCTCTGGAAGCGCTCGACGCTGACCGTGCGTTCCTGACCGAAGGTGGCGTGTTCACCGACGATATGATTGATGCCTATATCGAACTCAAGATGGAAGAAGTGGAGCGTATTCGCATGACCACGCACCCTATCGAATTTGATATGTACTACAGCTGCTAATCGCGTTTTGACGCGATAGCCCTAAAACCCCGCTTCGGCGGGGTTTTTTATTGCACTTAACCAGTGAGAGGGTGCGCCTTAACGGTACTCCATGCACTAAAATAGTGCATGTGGTGGATCGCACCATGGCAGGTTGCGCGCTTAACGCTCGTTGAATCAAGGCTTGGCGCCCATAAGGCGTGCATGCTGATGAAAGGGGCCAACCTGGCGTGCTTTTTGCAGTTTCTCTTGCGTATTGAACGTTTTTATCAGCGACATTCAGGACACTTCATGTATCAGCGTTTACTAGAACATCTCTCCATGGCAGTGCTGCTGCTGGACGGTGAGCTCCGCGTACGCTGGATGAACCCTGCCGCCGAAGCGCTGTTGGCAGTAAGCTTTAGCCGTGTGCAGGGGAGCAGCCAGGATACCCTGCTGGGCGGTGATGAAAGTATTGACCAGGTGTTGGCCAAGGCGCGGGATGCCTTTCATCCCTACACCCAGCGCGAGGCGCGCATTACCCCGGTTAACGGTGAAGCGCTGACGGTGGATTACACCGTGACGCCCCTGTCGGCAGACGAGCTTCTGCTGGAAGTAGAGCCTCGTGACCGCTTGATGCAAATTTCCCGCGAGGAAGCGCTAACCACGCGCCAGGAAACCATCAAAGTGCTAGCCCGAGGCTTGGCCCATGAAGTGAAAAATCCGCTGGGCGGCATCCGCGGGGCGGCTCAGCTATTAGAGCGTGACCTGGATAAGCCTGAATTGCGTGAGTTTACCCATATCATCGTGGAGGAGGTTGACCGCTTGCGTGATCTGGTGGATTCGATGCTTGGCCCGAATCGCATTGTTAAGCACGCGCCGGTGAACATCCACAAAGTGCTGGAGCGGGTAAGAACGCTGCTGGTGGCTGAACATCCGAATATCACCATCCACCGCGATTACGACCCTAGCCTGCCGGACCTTTCCGGGGATGAGGCGCAGATGATCCAGGCCGTGCTTAACGTGGCCAGGAACGCCGTGCAGGCCATGAGCGATGCCGAGACCCCTGTGCCCGAATTGATGCTGCGCACCCGTGCCCGGCGTCAGTTCACCCTGGGTGCTGAGCGCCACCGGTTAGTGAGCGAGGTGGGTGTGATCGATAACGGCCCTGGTATCCCGGAAGGACTTAAAGAGACGCTCTTCTACCCGATGGTGTCAGGGCGTGCTGAAGGCAGCGGATTGGGGTTGTCCATCGCTCAGTCGATCCTGCATCAGCATCAAGGGTTGATTGAATGTGACTCACGTCCCGGGCACACCGAGTTCCGCTTACTGATTCCATTGGTTATTAATTGTACCGGAGAAGCATCATGATAGAGGCGACACGTAACGAGGTTGCACGGGTGGTCGTTGTGGATGACGATCGCGCTATCCGCTGGGTGCTTGAACGTGCATTGGCACAGCCGGATCTTGATGTAGAGTGCATAGAACGCGCCGATACCGTACTGGAACGACTGCTGACAACCCCACCGGATGTGCTGGTGACTGACATTCGCATGCCGGGCATTGATGGGCTGGATCTTATGTCGCACATCCGTGAGGCGCACCCGGATTTGCCGGTCATCATCATGACCGCTCATTCGGATCTCGACAGCGCAGTGGCCTCTTATCAAGGCGGTGCGTTTGAGTACCTGCCCAAGCCGTTTGATGTGGATGAAGCGCTGGCGCTTGTGCGCCGGGCGGTGGCTCATGCGCGCGAGCGCCAACGGCCGATCAGCGTTCCCGAAGGTTTGAACGCAGAAATCATTGGTGAAGCGCCGGCCATGCAGGAGGTGTTTCGGGCCATTGGGCGACTCTCTCATTCGCATATTACTGTGCTCATCAATGGCGAGTCGGGCACCGGTAAAGAGCGTGTAGCCCAGGCACTCCACCAGCACAGCCCTCGGGCGGGCAAGCCGTTTATTGCCCTGAACATGGCGGCCATCCCGCGTGATCTGATTGAGTCTGAACTGTTTGGCCACGAGAAAGGTGCGTTTACCGGGGCCGCTGCCCAGCGCCAGGGGCGCTTTGAGCAGGCCAACGGCGGCACGCTGTTTCTGGATGAGATCGGCGATATGCCGGCTGAAACCCAAACTCGCTTGCTGCGCGTATTGGCCGACGGTGAGTTCTACCGAGTGGGCGGGCACACCCCGGTCAAGGTTGACGTGCGGATTATCGCCGCGACGCACCAGAACCTTGAGTCGCTGGTGGATGACGGGCGCTTTCGTGAGGACCTTTTCCATCGCCTGAACGTTATCCGCATTCACTTGCCGCGCCTTGCCGAACGCCGTGAGGATATCCCACGCCTCACACGGCATTTTCTTGCTGAAGCCGCCAAAGAACTTGCCACCGACATCAAGGTACTCACGGCCGAAACCGAGGAGCACCTGACGCGCCTGGCGTGGCCGGGTAACGTGCGCCAACTGGAAAATATCTGTCGCTGGTTAACGGTAATGGCGTCTGGGCGTGAAATTCTGGTGGAGGATTTACCGCCAGAGCTACGCTCCCCCCAGGCAACTGAAAGCGGCGGTCATGGCGAATGGCGCAGCGCCTTTCGGGAATGGGCCGACCGTGCTCTGGCCGAAGGGCATACACATCTGTTGGAAGAGGCCGTACCCGACGTTGAGAAAATTCTGATTGAGACGGCGTTAAAACATACCGGTGGGCGTAAAGGAGAAGCAGCGGAATTGTTAGGCTGGGGGCGCAATACACTAACGCGTAAATTAAAGACGTTGCTACCCGCCCTGGCAGACGAATAACGCTGCCACTGTGCGCGCTAAACGAGCATTGATTGCTTGGTAAGCGCTTGGCACTGCATTAGAAAACGCTCAAAGTCGCTCAGTATGGTGTCCAGGCTAGCGTGAAGACGATGGTCGTCATTGACCATCCGTAACGAGAGTTGTTGTAACTGGGCGCGTTCAATAACGGGGCCGGGCAGCACGACATCATCCTGCCAGCCGTGGATGATATGGGTAAGCTGAGCCTGAATCATCGGCGAGGTTTCAGGGTATGCCGGTAAGCCAAGCGCAGGGGCAAGTAAAAAACAACCTAAAAGGGGATGCTGAGCGCTAACCGCAGCGCTCAGCCATCCTCCCAGGCTTGAACCCGCTAGCACACACGCTGCGGGGTTATCATTGCGTTTTGACAGAGTATCCAACAGGTGATCCAGCCGCCTGGGGGGCTCTGCCATGCCACGGTAATCCATAACGACCGGCTCACAATCATCGAGCGTTTCGGCGATCCCTTTGAGTGCCTGAATTTTCAAGGCACCGGGCCCGCTTTCCAGGCCGTGTGAAAGATAGACGGTCATCATTATGGTTATTCCGCTGCTCTTTCAATCGCCTGGCCGCCTTCCGAGATATCCTCTCCCGCGCCATGAATCGTATTACAACCGCTGATCGCCAGCAGTGTGGTTAATAGCACTACACCCATCGCCCATGTGCGTTTCATTGAATGATCCCTTCTTGTTGATCAGAAATAGTCGTGAGTAGAAACAGTCCTGCGTAAAACCATTCTTGCATAAAATAGTAAGGCTGCCATCAGCAACGCAGTAGCCCATACCAAGCGCGCCTTCGAAGTATCTTGCCTTCTCTTTATATTAGCCAGCAATAACACGTTAGGGTAAGAAGTAGTACGTTTTTGCCGAAATAAAGTGAGCAATAGCCAAACGTTCAGCTTCCCAAGTGGTGCTTAGTGTCACGGTGACCATTCGATGAGCAGGTATTTTTGTCGCATGTGCCTTTTTTACACACGGCTAAAGAGGGTTTTTCGTTGTTTTTAGGAAAGTGCTTTTATTTCAAGTTTTTGATTTTGTTTGGTTTTTGTTTTCATGTTGGCAGTTGGCCTAAAGCCTGCAATATTATGAGTAGGAACAACATGAGCGGATTGATAGGAAACAAGGGAAGGCAGGAGCCAAGTAGAAGAACAGGACGTTAAAGGACATTCACCCGCTCATTTGTATTAGCATAAGGATATGCTAATCGTCGAGGCCAGGGATTGGCTGAGATGCAAAATGACCATTTCGCGTAAGCGTTGTGGTTTTTTTGCGTTGTGTGTTTTTTTAAGCTGTTGAAAATTATAAAATTGTTGATTCCTAGCTATAATTTGCAAAAGATTTGTACAGATGACGCCGCCGATTTAGTCTATCCTTGCAGCACACTAAATCTAAGCGGTTAGAACATGCCAATGCAGTAGCCGCGCATTTCAGGAACAAGCGTTATGGCGATGGGATTGATGTTATGCATGTTTGTGCTGTTCTTGGTGTTTTCCGCCATCGGGTTATACATGATGTTTAAAAGTTCTTTTATGGTCACAACAGACAACCACGAAGACATACCGCCCGATATTTGATGGTTACCGCCCAACGGCGCGTTCTAAAAAGAATACGTACACTAAGCGATCATGCCCACGCAAGTGGGCATGATCGTTTGGGGTGAGCATAACGCGGCGGGCTACTGTTTCTGCCAGCGGCCACGGCCTCTGTCGGGCACCATGCGTCCGAAGTACAGCAGGCCAAAGACTAACCAGCCGACGGTTAAAATAGCCGAAAAGCCCAGTATGGCGAGCGCACCAAACTCGCCTATCAAGGGCAGAGCAGCAGCGGTAAATAACCCACCACCTACCACCGGTTCAAACATAAGCTGCTTATAGCCAAAGCTCTCAAGCGCGCCGGATTTATTGCTGGGGTCCGCCATTCTCATCAGCAATAAGCCCGTCACCGTGACCCCCATGGATTGTCCAAAGTCTCCAATGCCCCGCTCAAACCAGCCTTCTGGAATCACTCGGGGGGCAATCACGATAAGAACGAATAACCCCCAGGCAATGCCGGCGACGGCAAGCAGTAAAAAGGGCAGGAAGTATTCCCCCAGGGTGGTGAGTGACAGCGTGGCAAGTGCTGCGACAATGGTGAAATCAAGCGCGGTGCCAGCAATTCGCGCCATGGTGCGTGTGGAAACATGGTGCTCCAGGCCAAAGCGCGTGATCACTAACTGGACGATGACGCCGCCAATCATCGCGATAGGAAATAGCGGCACGTGCGCTAATATCTCAAGGCCTCCATTGCTTGCCCAGGTGACCTGCTCGATCCACTGTAGGCCAGAGAGCAGCAGCCAACCTATTAAAATGGCAATGCCCACCAACCCAATATGCAGGCTAAGCGGGTCAGTGGTTCCTGCTTCATGCATGAGGTCTTTTTTAAATTCGCTAAACTCTTCAGTAGAAGGGCGACTGTCCTCACGGATCATGTCATCAGGTTCATCGTTCTCGTTGCTGGGCGTAATGATGTTGCGGCGCGCGGCAATGTTAATCATGAGCGTGCCAATGAGTACACCGGAAACAATGCCCACGGTGGCGAGACCAAGTGCAAGGTCAGCGCCTTCTTCAAACCCCAAGTCAGCGAACGTATCGGCCATGCCAGCGGCCGTACCATGGCCGCCTTCAAAGCCAATTTCAATAAGGGCACCCGCCATGGGGTTCATATTAAACAAGGGGACAAGTATCAACAGCGCCAGCGTCAGACCCACCACGTATTGGCCCCACGCCATTGTTTGTCCAACAACGACCTGGGGGCCTGCGCGCAGCCAGATAGTACGAATGCCAGGAATCGTTTTACCGATAAAGAGGGCAGCAAATACCACGTTGATCAAAAGGCCAGGTAGCGCAGACCAGCTCTCTTGTACATACGCGGGGAAAAGACCGGGGCTCTCTTCAAAAAAAGTAGGCAGCAAGCGGCCGATAACGTCCGGGCCCATCAATAAAAGCACAAGACCAGCAATGACGGAACTGGGTAAGAACAGCCTACGTAGCCAGCCAATCCGAAGCCGCAGCGCATTACTTGCGACGAGCGCGAGAGAGATAATCACCAGTGCAATAAAAAGCTCACCAACCGTCATGGTCATCACATCACTCCTTAATGAATGCGAGAGGGCGTATGCCGTCTTCACAAGACCAAGTAAATGACAGGGTTGGTTTTAACGTAGTGCGTCGTGGTTAAATTGGCGAATAGTTAATGCTTAGCCTGCCCAATAGAGGCTAAGTAGGGCAAAGCCATAACCCATAGCGGCGCCTGCAAGAACATCGCTAATGTAGTGGAGTCCGAGGCCAACACGGGAAACGGCAATCAGCAGGGCCAGAGGCACCACTAAAGGAAGTAGCCACGGCGTATGAGCCGCCACCAGTACGCTAAACATTACGGCGTGCATGGTGTGGCCACTGGGGAAACTGTAACGATCACGCGCAGGCTCACCGCAATGCACGCCACCCAGGTAGGTAATAAAGGGCCGCTCGCGGCATAACCGCGTTTTGATTAAGCGATAAGCCGCCATCGCCAGCAGTGCGATGCTGGTGTATTGCACCATACGCCAGATTCCATCCGGCTGTAGCCAAGGCTGAGCGGCTATCAGCAGTACCCAGATAGGCCAGTCACCTATTCGACTGGCGGCTTGCAAGAGAATTCGCCACGGGCGAAACAGGTTGAGTCGTGTCACCCGCTGGCAGAGGCGCCACTCCAGTAAATCAAGACGATCGAATACGACAAGCGGGCGCGGACGCATGGTAATTCTCCTGGGCTTGCTGAAGGTACTGCATAAACTGGTCTGCAATGCCCGACCAGCTTTGCTCAAGTGCGCGAAGGCGCGCAACACGCCCTAGCCGTGCATAGTCGGCGGGGTGTTGGCAAAGCTCGACCGCTGCTTGCTGAAACGCGTCGCCATCATCAAGCGCTATCGTCATTCCGTTTTGATCATTTTCAATCAGTTCAGCGCTTGCTGCGTATCGATAGGCCACAACAGCCAGACCACTGGCCATGGCTTCCGTAATCACATTGCCCCAGGTTTCTGACAGCGAAGGGAAGACAAAGATATCGGCGCTGGCATAGTGGCGGGCTAATTCATGTTTATCGACGAACCCGGTGAAGTGTGCATCAGGTAGCGCCTTTTCAAGCTGCGCACGCGCTGGGCCATCGCCCACAATGACCTGGGCCATATCCGGGCGCACTTCACGCATGGCTTGCAGTGTTTCCTGGAGTAGCGTGAGGTTTTTCTCAGCGGCTAAACGACCGACATAAATGGCCACGGGCTGATGGTCACTCACTCCCCATTGACGGCGTAACGCGCTATCCCGAAAAGCGGGTGAAAAGCGCTCTCCGTCGATTCCGCGCGACAGCACTTGAACGCCGTGGATACCCTGGCGGCGTAGCGTCTCGGCTTGTAAACGGGTGGGGACCAGCGTGGTGGTACAGCCATTATGAAAGTAGCGCAAATAGCGCCGCGTGGCGGAGGATAACCACGACACGCCGTAATCGTGGCAGTAGTGGTCAAAGTTGGTATGCCAGCCCGCCACCAGAGGAATATTGAGTTGCCTCGCCGCATGTCGTGCCGCCCAGCCAAGCGGGCCTTGGGTAGCAAGATAGATCGTATCAGGACGGTACTTACGCCAGAAACGGCGCAGCTTAGCGGGCGTTACCAAGCCTACCTGTACTTCCGCATAGCCAGGTAAAGCGACAGATTTAACCTGCATTTCCTGGGCAATATGCGTAGCGCTTCCGGGTACTTTGGGGCGTGGGCGAATCACATCGACCGTTACGCCCTGCTGGTGCAGTTCGTGGTTAATGCGGCTTAGCGTGTGCGCAACGCCATTAATATCGGGTGACCACGTTTCACTCACAATACATAGCCGCATAAACGATACGCCCCTTAATCATATTTTAACTTAGTGTGGCCGGTAACGATGACATTGCCAAGTCAGGACAGTGAAAAACTAGTGACATAAATATCAATCGCCGTTTATTTACTTATTGATAGGCCTGCTTTTTAACGGCGTTATTATTAATAGATTACAACCTGATAAAAGCAACTGAAAGAGGAATTTTATAATAAAAGATTCGTTGGCTATTTTTTTTACCGTTGGGTGTGCTGCAGTGTTATTAGGACAATAGGGTTTTCATGGGCAACTAAAAGAGCCATGTGCGCATGCCACTACGTTCTGTGATTTTGCTTGAGCATATTGGTAGTGCGTTGCTAAGAAGTGGTATGTTTAATTAGGCTCTAATGACGTTTTAATAAAGAAGATTTGCCATGCCCGGATTGTTATTCATGAATAAACACTGGTTTACATGGCGATGAAGCTGGGCGAAATTGGCGGTGCCTGGAACAAGGAACGGAAACATGATGATCAACGACTGGATAAATGCGGGGCTCTTGATAGCTTTTCTGACGGTCGCGCTGGCCTCCGGTTTTATCATGCGGAAAAGAAGGAGCTGGTCCCACAGCATCTCCGTTCACGTTGTTCTGTTCGCCGCGAATGCGGGTTTCCTGCTGACTCTGAACAAGACCATCAATCAGATACTGGTCGACAGGAAGGTCTCCGCCATAAAGCCGGATATCATTGACGACCTGACCTTGGTAGCTATTGGTTTGACAGCCATGCAGCAAACCTTCCTGCTGATCAACCGCCTGACGGCCGCTCAGGTAACAAAGGGAAGTGATAAAACCTCGGCCACAAGCATAGCCCGCATCCTTAAACTTGCAATGGCGCTGGTGTTACTGCTTTTGTTCGGTGAACATCTGGGCCTGAGCTTTTCGGGCCTCTTGGCCTTTGGCGGCTTCGGCGGTATCGCCATCGGTATTGCCGGACGGGATGTTCTAAGCAATGTTTTCTCCGGCGTGATGCTCTATTTTGACCGCCCCTTCAAGTTTGGCGACTGGATTCGGTCTCCAGACCGTAATATTGAGGGTACCGTCGAGGAAATCGGTTGGAGAATGACAAAGATCATCACCTTCGATAACCGCCCGCTCTTTGTCCCTAACTCCGTTTTCTCAACGATCAGCGTCGAAAATCCGGGGCAGATGCATAACAGGCGCATCAGTACTACGGTCGGCCTCAGGTACGAGGATGCCGACAAGGTTGCCGCCGTCGTCAACGATATTCGCGCGATGCTTCAGAAGCACGACGGCATTGATTTCACGCAGACTCTCCTCGTCTACTTCAACGAATTTGCGGATTCCTCACTCAATATTATGGTCTATGGTTTTACCAAGACCACGAAATGGGCGGAATGGCTGGCGATCCAACAAGATATCTACCTTAATATCATCACCATCGTGCATAGTCATGACGCCGATTTTGCCTTCCCCTCTCGGACTGTCTATCTTGAGAAGGATTAAACTCACGCCGTTAATAACCATACACAGATTTAAGCAATATGTTTAAGGCCCTTCGGTAGGCTTGCCGGTGAAATCCGTCACCGGTTTGTCTATGGGCTGGTCCAGCCGCTCGGAAAAAGCCCGCAGGCCTGCCAGAATCGGTTTAAGGGCATACCACAGCTCGTCATCTTTGAGCATGTGATACACCCCGGTGATGCCGGGGGCGGTGTCTTTTTCTTTGTCTTGGCTTCGTGCTTGCTCCTTGTGCTTGGCCTTGTCCTCATGGCGATGGTTGCCAACCTGCTCAATTCCCTCTTTAAGCGCAAACATCACTTGGTAAAACCGATCTGGTGGTAGCATTGAAAGCGTCATCACGATGACCGATAAGTTCTGAATAGTGTTAAGCGAGCCGGGTTTATTTAACCCGTCTACCGCAATACGCATTAGCTCATGATTAGAGGCAACCATGTCATTGGCAAACCGCAGCAGACCGTGCTCATGGAGCGTTTGCACCAGCCTATCAAGTTCCTCCTGAGCATCCGGGCCGATAGTAGGCGGCGGCACGTCGTAGGAAATTCGTTCGGCCATCACATTTTCCTCGGATTGGTTTGCTGGGCAGGCGGAAGCTGGTAGTCATCCTTTGCCCATTTGACCTCGACCGCAACGCCCTTATTGGGCGTACGGTGGCCGTAGCGGTAGTTGTTACTGGGGAGCGGGAGGGCGGTGTGTTTGTCGAGCACTTCAAGCTTTACGGCAACTTCCTTATAGGCAGGTGTTTGCACATCGGGGTCGTTATGTTCGCCGGTCAGCGAGTTAACCCCCAGTTTGCCGAAGTGAATGGGCATAAAAAGAGTTTTTCCTGCGGCACGCTCGGTGACGATAGCTGGAAACTCAATGCTATCCCGACGTGAAGCTATCTTGACCCATGTGCCGTCTTCGATCCCGCGCTCGGCGGCAAGCTCGGGGCTAACTTCAACAAACCCATGGGCTACCTGGTCACAAATACCCGGCGAGCGGCCAGTCTGATTGGTTCCCTGAAACTGTTCCAACAGACGACCGTTGTTCAACATTAGGCCGTACTCTTTATCCGAGGCCTCTGAAGGCTCTTTCCACTCCAGCGGAAACAGGCTAGCTTTGCCATCCTCCGTCGGAAATCCATCGGTATACAGCAGTGGCGTATCGGTGCCGTCCTCGGCAACCGGCCAGAGCAACGACTTCCAGCCTTCCAGGCGCTCGTAGCTGACCCCCGCGAACATGGGGGATATAGATGCGCACTCTGCCATGATCTCGGAGGGGTGGTTATAGCCCCAGTCGTGGCCCATTTGCGCGGCAAGGTCCGTTAAAATACGCCAATCCGGGCGGCTATCGCCCAGTGGGTCAAGCACTTGGTAGAAGCGCTGAATACGCCGCTCGGTATTAACAAAGGAGCCGTCTTTCTCGACGCTGGGGCAGGCGGGCAGCACGACATCGGCAAACTCAGCGGTACGGCTTAAAAACATGTCCTGCACGACCATAAAGTCGAGGCTTTCAAATGCGGAATGGACGTTATGGGTATTGGAGTCGGAGAAGGCCGTTTCCTCGCCAATAATGTACATGGCTTTAAGCTTGTCCTCGGCGGCGGCTTGCACCATCAGGAAGTTGCCATAACCGATTTCACTGGAGAGCTGTTCAGGCTTAACGCCCCAACCTTTGGCCCACCGCTTACGGGCATCTTCGTCGGTGACCTTTTCATAGCCTGGGTACATGTTGCGCAAGCAACCAAAGTCGCTGGCGCCTTGCACGTTATTATGGCCGCGCATGGGATAACCGCCGGTACCTGGCTTGCCGTAGTTACCAGTGACCAGCAGCAAGTTGGAAAGCGCGGTGCTGGTATCCGAACCGTGGCTATGTTGAGTAATTCCCATGGCCCATAGCAGGCAGACACGTTTTGCCCGGCCGATTAATTCAGCGGCCTCAATCAATTGCTGTTTGGGAATGCCGGTTTTCTGTTCCGCAAAATCAAGCGTAAACGGCGCCAGCGATTCACGATACTCATCGACGTTATTGACCCAGCGCCCGAGGAATTCATGGTCGGCCAGGTCGTTATCGAACATATAGCGTGATAGCGCCGACGCCCAGATTAAATCGGTGCTGACATTGGGGCGCATGAAAAGATTCGCCCGCTCGGCCATTTCATGTTGGCGCTGGTCGAACACCACCAGCTTTTGGCCGTGCAGCTTCTGTGAGGACTTGATGCGCGAGGCAATCACTGGGTGGTTTTCGGCGGTATTGCTGCCTACCAGCACCACTACTTCAGCCTGCTCTATGTCCTTGATGGTACCGGCGTCGCCACCGTAACCCACGGTGCGGAAAAGCCCTTTAGTCGCCGGGTTTTGGCAGTAGCGGGATGAGTTATCCACGCTGTTGGTGCCAATGATCAGCCGGGCAATTTTCTGCGTTAGGTAGGCCTCTTCGTTGCTGGCTTTACTGGAACCAATAAAGCCCACGCTCTGTGGGCCGTGGGTGTCGCGCACGCTCATCAGTTGGCTCGCCACCAGATCCAGCGCTTCGTCCCAACTGGCTTCACGGAACTGACCCTTTTCCCGAATCAGCGGTGTCGAGAGGCGTTTTTCACTGTTTACAAAGTCCCAGGCAAATTTGCCCTTGATGCAGGTTGAGATACCGTTAGCCGGGGCATCTGGCGTGGGCTGAACCTTAAGAATGTTGCGATCACGGGTCCACATCTCAAACGCGCAGCCTACACCGCAGTAGGTGCATACCGTTTTTGTACGTTTGATGCCCGGCTCGCGCAAAGCGGCATCCAGTTCTGAAACACCGGTGATGGGTATGGCGCTGGTGGTGTTTTCGACTTCCTTGACTATTTCAATCATCGGCCGCTTAAGCAACCAGGGCAGTGCGGTCAGCGGGCCTGTCTGGCCGTACATGCTGTTTTCCTGCAGCGCATTACACGGACAAACCGTTACACAGTGGCCGCAATGTACGCAGCTTGAGTCGTTGATCTTTTCGCCACCATCCCAGAGTACGCGCGGGTCTTCGCTGGAAAAGTCGATGCTCAGCGTCTCATTAACTTCGACGTTTTGGCACGCTTCCACGCATTGGCCGCACAGAATGCACTGGTCCGGGTCGTAGGTATAGAAAGGGCTAGAAGTATCTTTTTCATGAGGCTTGGACGTGAATTCGTAGCGCTGGATGGGGATCTGCATTTCTACCAGCGCATTGTGCACCGTGCAGTCGCCATTGTTGTTCTCGCACACGGTGCAGTAAAGCTCGTGCTTGGCTAACAAGCGATCCATTCCTTCATGGCGAGCGGCTTCGGCCTCTCTGTCTTGGCTGGAAACGTTAAGACCCTCTTCGGTACGCAGCGTACAGCCTCGTTTTATCTCGCCGTTAACATTAACCCAGCACGTATCGCAGGTTTCGATAGGCCCCAAGGAAGGGTGATAGCAGACGCTGGGTAAGTTAATGCCTTGGGCTTTTAGAAAGTCGATTAGCGGTTCATCGGCGTTGCCGGTTAATGTTTTATCATCAAACGTAATCGTGCACGGTCGGTTCATGTGGGCATTCCTCCATGGATCCCTTGTTTTTATCCTGGTATCAGTCCTCTTTAATGCGCAGATGTATTGGTCAAAAGGTAGTCAAGGGGGGAGGGTTGTAAAAGCGGGCGGCTCGGGATTGAACTTAAGTTAAAGCGTGAAAGGGGAATTTGAATGAGTATTCCGGAGACGCCGCGGCCTTCTGTATTAGCGCATTTATAGTGACAGCCAACGGCGATTTTAGATAAGTAAGCGCTTATATTTGATTGTTCGCTAAATCACTCGTTTCCGGATTTGTGAGGACAATTGTTCAAAGGCAATTACGACCACCAGAATGAATAGAATAATAGTCAGTGCGCGATCAAAATTGAAAAGCCGCATGGCAGCAGCTAACTCAACACCGATGCCGCCAGCCCCGACCAGGCCTAACGTAACTGCTGAGCGCAGGGCCTTTTCGACGCTATATAGGCTAGTCGCGGTCATGGAGGCCAACGTCTCCGGCAAAATTGCGCCGCCGATCACTGAAAGCTTACCCGCACCGGTAGCGCTAAGCGCTTCAGAAGGCCCCGGGTGGACTTCTTCGATACGCTCCGAGAAAAAGCGCGCTGCAAAACCAATGGTGTCCATGATGATCGCCAACACGCCGGCCATGGGGCCCAAGCCAACGGCCACCACGAAAATGAGCGCCCAAATCAGGTCCGGAATGGTGCGCATCGTCGAAACAATAAACCGCGTTAGGGTGCGAACCCAGGAGGCGGGGGTGGTATTACGTGCCGACAGCAAGGCAAACGGTAGGCTAAGTATTACCCCAATGGTCACGCCCACAATGGCAATGTTTAGCGTTTCAAACATCGACCATGCCAATACATCCAGATTGCTGAGATCGGGGGGGAAGGCGCGACCCAAAAAATGGCTCAGATTGACGACCCCGCGCAGCAAGCGCTCAAGCGTGACATTGGTCGCCATAGCCCCTTGAATAAACAGGGCTAAAAACGCCAGGGCAATACCCCAGGTAAACAGTGACGGTCGCTTAAATCGGGGCGGCAACGCCGTCGCAAGCGGACGATTAGTAGGCATGGGCTGCTCTCGGCAGTTAGTGGGTAACGGGCGTTAAACGAGTAGGGGTCGAAAGCAGTGGTTGATCGACACGGGTCTCGCCTTGATACAGTTGCTGCATATCGTCTAATTCGACCTGTTGGCGTGGCGAGTCCAGAACAATTCTTCCTGCTTTCATCCCTACAATACGGTCGCCGTATTGCTGGGCGAGCTCTAGCTGATGCAACGTGCAGAGCACCGTCATGCCTCGCTCTGTCACGACATCCAGCAATAAATCCATGATTTCACGGCCGGCTTTAGGGTCGAGGCTGGCAACAGGCTCATCTGCAATAATAATTTCGGCATCCTGCATAAGTGTTCTGGCGATGGCCACGCGCTGCTGTTGGCCGCCTGAAAGTGCCCGACACTCAGCCTGTGCTTTATGCGCCAACCCTACTCGCTCAAGCGCCGCCATCGCCCGTTCGCGCAGCTCATCACTGGCGAAACAGGCAAGGCTGGTGAGAAGTCCTAAACGCTGCTGGCCAAGTGCACCGTATAAAACGTTTTGAAAAACACTCACGTTTTGCACCAGATTGAACTGCTGGAACACAACGCCTATTTTCTGGCGCTGCCTGCGCATTTGGGCTGTCGACAGGCGCGTTAGCGGCTCGCCAAGGATGTGGATACTGCCTTGGTCGTGAGGTGCCAAACCATTGAGACAGCGCATCAGTGTCGATTTTCCGCATCCATTGGCGCCCAGCAAAATAACGCATTCGCCTTGGCGAACGCTGAGATTTAAGCCGCGTAGTACGTGAAGCTTTGCGTAGTATTTATGCAAGTCAGTAATGGTGATCGCATTCATACAAAAACCTCCTGCGTTACTGCCAGGAGGGGGAGGTTATAGGCCATCATGTTGAAACCTTTAAACGGCACGTCCCTGTGCATGTTGGGTACCTAACCGTTAAAGGGGAATGCCCGCGGCTTCGTACGCTTGACGGACTACGTCGTAATCTTCATTGGTGCGGTCAAAGCCCAATGATGAGTCTCGGTTTAAGAATTTGCCTTCGTTGCGCTCTGTGGCAATCAATGCACTCCACAGCGTATCGGCATTGGCATTTAGCGTGTCACGCAGTGCTGTTTTACAGGCATCATCTAAAGAGCCCCGCATAACCACTGGGTCGCCAGGCAGTACGTCGCTCGTGGCGATAACACGGTATTCGCCGTTAGGATCCATGGCTTGAATCTCATCAATGTCGCGATTGCCGCCGCCCATGGCATCGACATCGCCATTGATCAGGGCAGCAATACGCGCGTCGCCAGCCATGATAATTTCCAGGTCCCGGTTAATATCCAGCCCGGCATCCACCAGCATTTGGCTTGGGAAAATATGTCCACTGGTAGAGCCAACATCCTTCAGCGCTACGCGGTGACCTGCTAAATCTTCAAGAGATTAGATATCGCTATCGGCGGGCACATAGAAGCTGCTGCCATAGTGTGGGCGCTCGATGGCGAACAGAATTTCAATATCGCTTTCGCGATCAAACAGCACGAATTCCGAAGGACCGGCAAATACCAGATCCACATCGTCATATTGAAGCGCTGTGCCCGCCGCTGTACGGTTGCTTAGGCTAAACATCTTAAGCTCAAGTCCGGTCGTTTCCTCAAACGCCTCAGCGAAGGGGCCAAACGCTTCTGCCAGTGGCCCCATGCCTTCAATCCCCGTATCGGCCATGCGCAGTGGGTTAGGGCAAATGTCGCTTAAATCTTCATTGGCATAGGTGGTGGCGGTTGTTGCCAGCGTTGCGGCGGTGGAGAGTGCAAGCGCGAGGAGTGACTTGTGCATTGTGAGCTTCCCAAGAGAGGAGATATCAGAGGCGACGCAGCAGTAGCTTGCCTAGCATGGAGTGATGGCTCCATAGAGTGGCAGCTATTGATGACACTTTGGTGTAGCGAAGATGACGGTCTTATCTCTATCTCATGACATGGTGGTTTGAACAGTGAGGGCTATTTAGTCTGCCTGTTGCCGTGAGTGAAATGAGGTAAAAGGCTATTTTTGTATCACTTAAGCTAAGGTAAATGAGTGCGCTGAAATGACATGCATAAGGACCGTCACCAATTTGTCAGGCTTTTAGGGCACGCTATCGTTTTGCTATAACGCTTATATAAAAGGAACCATACTGATGCGTCTTATTCCTCACAGTATTGCGCTAGGGATAGCGGCGGGGCTGCTTACTACCTCGGCGTATGCTGCGCCCTATACGCTGACCATTTTTCATACCAATGACCTGCACGGGCGTACCGACCACTACCCTCAGCTCATCACCACGCTGGACGAGGCGCGCGAGCGGTTCGGCGACGGATTGCTGCTGGACGCTGGGGATATCTTTTCAGGTACGCTCTATTTCACCGAATACCAAGGGCAGGACGCCGTCGAGTTCATGAATTTGATGGGCTATGACGCTTTCGTGCCGGGGAACCATGAGTTCGACTTGGGTGATCCGGAAGAGGGTCATCAGGCCCTTGCGGCTTTCTTTGCTGCCGCAGACTTTCCTATTGTGGGAGCGAACCTGGACTTCTCTACCTCGCCCGAGTTTGCCGAGCTACTCGGTGATTCGATCGGTGCCGAGCCCGAAAATAAGCCTAAGCCTGGCCACCTGTACGACGGCATTGTGGTAGAGCAAGGTGGCGAGCGAATCGGTATTTTTGGACTAAGCACGCAAGGCAGCGAGACCGTCTCCAGCCCCGGTAAGGTAACCATTAGCGATTATAGGGCGGCCGCTGAAGCGATGGTGGAAGCGTTTGAAGCCCAAGGGGTCAACAAGATCGTCGCGCTTACTCACCTGGGTTACGACAGCGACCCGAGTATGGGCAATGACCTGCTGCTCGCCCAGCATGTGGAAGGAGTGGACGTGATCATCGGCGGGCACAGCCATACTCACTTGCAAGCCCCTGTTATGCTAACCGAAAACGACCGGGGCGAGCCGATAGCGCCCACCGTGATTGGTCAGGCAGGCGAGTACGGTCAGCACCTGGGCGTCATGCAGGTAACGTTCGATGATAATGGCAACGTACTGGAGGCTAACGGGGAGTTGCTTGCCACCGCAGAACGCGAGCCAGACGCCGAAGCTGCCGCCCTCTTGGCGCCGTATACCGCGAAAATTGAGGAGGTACGCGATACGCTGGTGGGCGCTCGGGTGGTTTCAGCCCTGCCTAACCCCCGCCACGGCAAGGGTGATGAACAAAGCGTGCGTGCCGATGAAACGGCGCTGGGCAATCTGATTGCCGATGGTCAGCTTGCTGCTGCCCGCAAGGTGAACCCGGAAACCGTGCTGGCCATTCAAAATAGCGGCGGTATTCGTGAGCCCATCGCCCAGGGTGATGTGAGTGTGGGTGAGCTGGTTGCCGTGCAGCCGTTTGGCAATCGCCTGGCGCTGGTGAGTGTGACGGGCGCGGAGCTTTTGGAAACGTTCGAGATCGGACTGGCAAATGCCCCGGATGAAAGCGGCGGTTTTCTGCAGGTGTCGAACGGTACCGAGTTGGTATATGACAGCCGCCAACCCGTTGGTGAGCGCGTTGTAAGCTTGAAGGTGACGCAGAATGGCACGTTGCAGCCGGTAGACCCTGAAAGTACCTACACCATCGCCACCAACCATTTTACCGCAGCTGGTGGCGACAGCCATACTGCGTTAGAAGCCGCCTATGAAGATGAGCGCAGCACCATTGTCGGCAATACCGACTGGGAAATGCTGCGTGACCATATGGTGGCTGTTGGCGAAGTGGTTTATCAGGTTGAAGGGCGCATCACTGACCAGGCTCGCCAACATTAAATATGGATGACGGGCCGTCCGGACGTTACGTAGAGGCGGCCCTTATTCAGAGTCATGAAAGCCACGCAGAAGCCTGGTCACTCATCGATAAGCGTGGCAAAACTACCGAATATCGCCCGCTTGCCATCAAACGGCATGGGATTGATATCCGGCTGTAAGCGCGGGTCCTTCATGACCTTGGGCATCGCCTCATCATGCACGGCGCGGGATGGCCATTCGATCCACGAGAAGATAATGGTTTCATTATCCTTGCGCTGAACAGCCATGGAGTAAGAGGTGATTTCCCCTTCGGGGACATCCTCGCCCCAGCACTCGACTACCCGCAGCGCGCCATGCTCTTTGAAAACTTCGGCAGCAACACGGACGTGCTCGATGAATATTTCTTTATTAGCCGTGGGCACGGCCGCGACGAAACCATCAATATAGCGTTGAGTGGTGGTGCTCATGATGCTTCTCCAGTCTGGGCTTTGGGCGGGAGTTCTCGAATGGGGCGTACTTCAATGCTGCCGAGTCTCGCGGGTGGGATGCGGCTGGCTAGCTGTAGTGCCTCGTTTAAATCACGCGCTTCGAGCAGGTAAAAACCGGCCAGCTGTTCTTTGGTTTCCGCAAACGGGCCGTCGGTAATCACTGTCTCGCCATTGCGTACACGCACCGTGGTAGCAGTGTCTATTGGTTGCAGCGCTTCACCGGCCAGGTAACTTCCTTGAGCGCTCAGTCGCTCTACCCCCGCGATGCACTCCTGATTAAGGTCATGCCACGCCTGGTCGCTCATGGCACTAATAAGTTGTTCCTGGTAGTACACTAATGCCGCATATTTCATGGCGTTTCTCCTTCAGTAGAAAGGCAACTATCCGCCGACACATTGATCATCCACTGCACGCCAAAGCGGTCAGTGGCCATGCCAAACCCTGCAGACCAGAATGTTGGTTCAAAAGGCATGATCACCTCTCCGCCTTCGGAAAGTCGTGCAAAGGTTCGGGAGGCTTGCTCGATCTCCTGATACTCCAGCTGAATCTGCACGCCTTGTGGTGGCATGTGCTGTTCAAGCGCCATGTCGGCGCCCATCAAGCGACGACCGCGTAGGTTCAGCGAGGCGTGGATGATGCGGTCATGCAGTGAAGGGGGCGCATGTTCCGCCGCTGGGGTTTCTGCGTAAGTCAGCAAGCACTCTATGTGGCCGCCGAGCACGTCGGCATAGAACTGCATGGCTTCCCGGCAGGTGCCAGGAAAGGCGACATACACATTCATGGCATCCGGTACGCGAGCATGGTCGTGATGCTTATCCAGGCCTGCGCCGGGCTCAAACTCCTCAAGTGTAAAGTAGCGCCTTAGCTCAAGGAGTACGTTGCCGTCGGCATCCAGCGTTGGCCACTGTTGTGCCCACTCCAAAGCGACGTCAAGTGAAGGTGTCTCCAGCACGCTATAACCAGCGATACGCTCACTGGCAGGAGCCAGAGGGCCGGGGAGGATAGTGGGAGTGCCGTTATTGAACTGGATCAGGCAGCCATCGCTTGTTGGATGTAAGCCGTTGCCGCTTACGAGTACACCTGCCTGCATCATGCGCTCGTTGTAATCAGCCATGGCGGCAAGCATTTCCTGGGATGGCATAACGCCATTTTCGGTGGCCGCATCGGCACGCCGTATCAGCATGAATTTCATTGAGAGTCTCTTTTATTGTGGTGGATACTCTCTAGACGTCTGGCGTGTTCGCAAATCGACAGGCCTGCAGATTATTTTTTTATAACAAGGTTTTTATAGCGATGTTTTTATAACGATGCTTAAAGTTCGGTCAATCTGTCGAGCAAAAAGCGTTTTTCTGGATCCTGAGTGGTTAATGTCAGGGCCTTTTGGTAAGCATCGCGCGCTGCGTCATTGTTGCCCTGTCGACGTAGCAAATCCGCCTGTGCCGCATACAATAAATAGTAGCGAGAGAGTTGAGGATGATGAGATAGCTCATCAAGCAGTCTCAATCCGGTTGCTGGAGAATCATGCATGGCAACGGCCACCGCGCGATTCAAGGTCAGGACAGGCGATGGATAATGGCGACATAAAGCGTCATACAGCCTGACAACCCGTGCCCAGTCAGTTTGCCCAGAGTCATGGGTTTGGGCGTGTACGGCGGCAATAGAGGCTTGAAGGGTATAAAAACCAACAGGGGTAAGGGCGAGTGCCTGTTCGAGCCACTCAATACCTGTGTGAATTTCCTTCTGGTGCCATAGGTGCCTGTTTTGCGCTTCCAGTGTGACCAGGCCGCCTTGTTTATCCTGGCGGGCATCTCGGCGGGCGTTAGTAAGCAGCATGAGTGCCAGTAGCCCAAACACTTCACCCTGGGGTAGCAACGCTGCCAGTTCCTCGCCAAGACGTAGCGCCTCGCGGGTCAGGCTGATATCGACCACCATTGTGCCGCTACTGCTTGAATAACCTTCATTGAAAACCAGGTAAATAATCTGGAGGACGTCCGGCAAACGCTCGGGCAATGCCTCCGGCGCAGGTACCGCATAGGGAATATGTGCATCGCGAATCTTGCGTTTTGCCCGTACGATGCGCTGTGCCACGGTTGAAGGTTTCATCAGTAGGGCACGGGCGACTTGCTCAGTGGTTAGCCCACACATCTCACGTAGTGTTAGCGCAAGGCGTGCTTCTATGCTTAAGCTTGGGTGGCAGCAGGTAAACAGCAGCCGCAGTGAGTCATCCGCGATAGCGACATCGTCGAATTCCCAGGTTTCTTCCATCGGTAATAGCAAATGTGCCCGGCGGCGTGCTGTACTGCGTCGACGAATTTGATCGATTCCGCAGTAATAGCCGGTGCGGATCAGCCACGCCTGAGGGTTATCGGGGGCGCCTTTGGCAGGCCACTGTTGAGCTGCGGCGACAAAGGCATCTTGCATGGCTTCCTCGGCAAGCTCGAAGTCTCCCAGCAGACGGATCAGGGTGGCCTGAACACGTCTGGCATGAGTACGGTAAAGGGCATCGAGTAAGGAGGGTTTAGGACGCATGGTAGAAGACCCATTCGCATCTATAGGGGCGCCAAAGTGGATAATAGTCAATAATGCTTTCTCAAACCTAGCCTATAGCGCCCCTTTTTACTTGCTCTTTTTCTACTGGCTGTTGTTTTCGTAAAAGGCGAGTCAATCCCCCGCGCGCTGGCCGGTTACACTGTTAAACGGGTGCAGCGCTTCGCGGGTGACATAGAAGCGTAGCGTTTCGCCTTCGTTGACCGGCGGCTGGCCACTCACCCGAATCACAGTGGGCTGGTCGCTGTCGGCGAGCCGCACGTAAAGGTGGCTTTCGGCGCCGGCGGCTTCAAAAAGCTCCAGCGTGGAGTCGACCACCAGGTGGGGGGCATTGGGTGGCGATAGGCGCATATCGTCCGGGCGAATGCCGACTGTGTCGGTCTCGGCGGGAAGATCGTCTAGCAGGTCATGGGTGCCGCGCGTTTGCAGGTATTCAAGCGGCACCATGTTCATCGCAGGCGAGCCGATAAAACCTGCTACAAACATCGACGCAGGGCGCGCGTAGATCTCCATGGGCGTGCCTACCTGCTCGATTTTGCCAGCGCTAAGCACCACCAAACGGTCGCCCAGCGTCATCGCTTCTAACTGGTCGTGGGTTACGTAGAGGCTGGTGGTCTTCAAGCGGCGCTGAAGCTGCTTGATCTCCACACGCATCTGCACGCGCAGCTTGGCATCCAGGTTAGAGAGCGGCTCGTCGAACAGGAAAGCCGCGGGCTCGCGCACCAATGCCCGGCCCATGGCGACGCGCTGGCGCTGACCGCCGGAGAGCTTGCGCGGCTTGCGCGCAAGAAATTCCTCGATTTCGAGCATTTTGGCCGCTTTGCGCACCCGTTCTTCGATTTCAGGTTTTTTAAAACCGCGGTTTTTCAGCCCGTACGCGAGGTTGCTGTACACCGTCATGTGCGGGTAAAGCGCGTAGTTTTGAAATACCATGGCGATATCGCGCTCGGCGGGTTCAAGCTTATTGACCACCCGATCACCAATCTTAAGCGTACCGTCGGTAATCGTTTCAAGCCCGGCTACCATGCGTAACAGCGTGGATTTACCGCAGCCCGAAGGGCCCACCAGCACCACAAACTCGCCGTCTTCAATCGCCAGATCAATGCCTTTAACAGCGTGTACGTCGCCTGCGTAGGTTTTTCTAAGCCCTTCCAGGGTAATACTGGCCATCTTATTTCTCCGTCTCGGTCAGGCCTTTCACGAACAGTTTTTGCATAAACAGCACCACTAATACCGGCGGCAGCATGGCAAGCGTGACGGTCGCCATAATGAGGTTCCAGGCGGGTACGCGGTCGGACGAGGCCATCAGGCGCTTGATGCCCAGCACGATGGTGTAGAAGTCTTCGTCGGTGGTGACCAGCAGTGGCCACAAGTACTGCACCCAGCCGTAAATAAACATGATCACAAAGAGAGCGGCGATATTGGTGATCGATACCGGCAGCAATATGTCCTTGAAGAACTTCATCGGCCCGGCGCCATCCACTCGGCTGGCCTCCATCAGCTCTTCCGGCACGGTCATAAAGAACTGGCGGAACAGGAAGGTCGCGGTAGCGGAGGCAATCAGTGGCAGGGTTAAGCCCGCATAGGAGTTCAGCATGCCGAGGTCTGCCACAACGGCGTAGGTGGGGATGATACGCACTTCGACCGGTAGCATCAGTGTGATGAAAATGACCCAGAACGCCAGCATGCGAAACGGAAAGCGGAAATAGACAATCGCAAAAGCGGAAAGAATCGAAATGGCGATCTTACCGATCGCAATGGTTAGCGCCATGATCAGCGAGTTACCCAGCATCAGCCAGACCGGCGGCGTGCCGCCTACCTGCCAGCCGGAACTGAGCATCTGTCGGTAGGATGCAAACATGTTGTCGCCGGGAAGCAGCGGCAGCACCCCACGCACGAAGGCGCTGGATTCGTGGGTCGAGGCGATAAAGGCCACGTATACCGGGAACGCCACCACCAATACGCCTGCAATGAGCACCAGGTGGGTCAGAATATTTAGAAAGGGTCTTTTTTCAACCATGTTTACTTCCTTAACGCACTAGTAGTTGACCCGGCGTTCCACGTATCGGAACTGGATAAACGTCAAGATAATCACGATGCCCATCAGCATGACCGACTGGGCGGATGAGGAGCCTATATTCAGCCCCGCTACGCCATCGGTGTAGACCTTGTAGACCAATGTCATGGTGGCTTGGCCAGGCCCGCCAGCGGTGGTGGCATCGATCACCCCGAAGGTGTCGAACATCACGTAGTTGATGTTGATGATCAGCAGGAAGAAAGTGGTGGGCGATAGCAGCGGGAGCACGATGCTCCAAAAGCGCTTAAAGGGGCCCGCGCCATCAATGGCCGCTGCCTCCATGAGTGACTGCGGAACAGATTGCAGCCCTGCCAGGAAGAACAGGAAGTTATAGGAGATCTGCTTCCAAGCGGCGGCAATGGTGATCAAAATCATTGCTTGAGAGCCCGAAACGCGGTGATTCCAGCTGATACCGAACCAGTCGAGCAGATGCGGCAGGAGGCCGATGGTGGGGTTGAACAGAAACCACCACAACACACCTGCTACCACTGGGGCGACGGCGTAAGGCCATACCAGAAGCGTGGTGTAGAACTTGGCGCTCTTCAGCACACGGTTGACGCAAACGGCCAGTAAAAGCGCCAGGCTCATGGAAAGTACCGTCACCGAGACGGAAAAAATCGCGGTGCGCCCCAGCGCGTTCAGGTAGCTGGGGTCGGCCAGAACGCGTGCATAGTTCTCCAGACCGACAAACGTTGTTTTAAAGCCGAACGCATCGGTGCGCTCGAAGCTCGACTTAACCGCCTGGCTTGCCGGCCAGATAAAAAACACCAGCGTAATCGCCAACTGCGGCGCTAACAGTAAGAAAGGGAGCCACCGGTTTTGATAGGTGGAACGTTTGGTCTGCATGACACATCCTGTCGTACGGGCGTTGGTGCGGCTGGCCGCTGTGCTCAGCTGCCAGGAAGTAAGCCATCCCATAGGCCCCGGTGACTTGGGCGTATGGGATGGCTCCTATAACAAACCCCGGCTATAAAAGCCGGGGTTTGTTGACAAGTAACGCGAAGCGCTTAGTTATTGGCTGCCTCAAAGTCGCGCAGGATCTGGTTGCCGCGGCTTGCCGCATCATCCAGGGCTTGCTGACCGCTCTTGTCGCCGGCTAGTACGGCCTGGAACTCTTCGTCCAGAACCATGCGCACTTGGGGGTAGTTGCCAAAGCGCAGGCCTTTGGAGTTCTCTGTCGGCTCGTTTAAGTTGATCTGCTCGATGGCAATATCCGCGCCTGGGTTCTCATCGTAGTAACCCTGCTCCTGGCTCAGCTCGTAAGCGGCAGTGGTAATCGGCAGGTAGCCGGTTCCCTGGTGCCACTCGGCCTGAATCTCAGGCAAGGAGAGATACTCAAGGAATTCAGCAACGCCGGTGTACTCGTCGTCTTCATGGCCGGAAAGCACCCACAGAGTCGCGCCGCCGATGATTGAGTTTTGCGGTGCACCGTCTACGTCGTCGTAGTAGGGCAGCATGCCAAAGCCTACGTCGAAGTCGGAGTTAGCCAACACATCGGCGCGTGATGCTGACGAGTTCATGTACATCGCGCAGTCGCTGGAATAGAACGAGGGCGCCGCGTCCGGGCCGTTTGCTGGGCCTGCGTAGCTATAGACGCCGCTATCCGACCACTCTTTCAACTGATCCCAAAAGCGCGCCTGTACGTCGCCGTTAAAGGCAAACTCGGTGTCCAGACCGCCGAAGCCGTTCTCCTGGGTGCCGATGGACTGATTGTGCAGCGCTGAGAAGTTCTCAAGGCCGACCCAGTTGGCCGCATAGGCCATGGTGAAACCGCAAGAGGCCGCGCCTTCATCGACGATTTGCTGACCCATCTCGCCCATCTCAGCCCACGTAGTAGGCGGTGATTCAGGGTCGAGGCCAGCCGCTTCAAAAATGGCTTTGTTGTAGTAAAGAATCGGTGTGGACGAGTTGAACGGCATGGAGAGCATGTTGCCGTTGGTGTCGGTGTAGTAACCGGTTACCACAGGCAGATAATCAGCCGGGTCAAAGGTGTTGCCGTGCTCTTCCATCAGCTCAAACACCGGATAGATAGCGCCTTGGGCGGCCATCATGGTGCCGGTGCCCACTTCGTAAATTTGTACGATGTGAGGCTGCTCGCCTGCACGGAAAGCGGCAATGGTGTTAACCATGGTTTGTTCGTATTCACCCCGATAGGAGGGCGTAACACGGTACTCATCCTGGGTGGCATTGAAGTCTTCGGCAAGCGCGCTCAAGCGCTCGCCCAGCTCGCCGCCCATGGAGTGCCACCAGGTGATCTCGGTAGCGGCGTGGGCGGAAACACTCAGCGTAGCCGCGGTGATGCCAGTAGATAACGCGCGTAACATAAAACGAGACATGTGAGCTCCTTTTGGGCCTGGCGCGAGCCAGGTGGCACAATGCGTTTTTTAAGATTTGTGGGTGCACTGAACAATAATGAGTGTAGATGACATTTTGATGAATGCTAACTGGACCAAGGTTTTATAAAAGCTTTGGGTTTTATCCAAGGGCATTGGTAGTAGGCGCTCTGCGAGGGCGATGATAGGGTTGAGACAATGTGCATAACTAATGAGAGTCGTATGAGTGACGCAATAGCGCTATTAACCAAACTGGTCTCTTTCGATACTACCTCCCGTGGCTCTAACCTGGCGCTGATCGAATTTGTCGAAGCTTATCTTGAAGAGTACGGCGTCGCCTCCGAACGGGTGATGAGCCCCTGCGGCACCAAGGCGAACTTGATTGCCCGTATAGGCCCTGATGCGCCGGGTGGGGTGATGCTCTCCGGCCATACCGATGTGGTGCCGGTGGAAGGCCAGCCCTGGTCGACAGATCCTTTCGCCCTGCATGACGGCCAGGACGGTAAGCTTTACGGCCGTGGCACCTGTGATATGAAAGGCTTCATTGCCTGCGCTCTTGCCATGGTGCCCACGTGGGTGAAAACGCCTTTGCAGCAGCCGATCTATTTTGGTTTTTCCTATGACGAGGAGGTTGGCTGTGTCGGTGCGCCTGCGCTGATCAAACGGTTCTACGAGCACTACTCAACCACCGCGCACGTCATTGTCGGTGAGCCGACCAGCATGCAGCCCGTCGTGGCCCAGAAGGGCGCCACCAATCTGCGCACCACCGTCGTAGGGCGCGAAGCGCACAGCAGTCAGGTGAACCAGGGCACTTCGGCCATTCATGTGGCAGCGCGACTGGTCACCTTCATAGAAGACACCATGGCGGCGTTGGTGGAGGAGGGCAAAGTGGATGAGGCTTTCAACGTACCCCACACCAGCCTCCACGTAGGCAAGATCAAGGGCGGTACGGCGATCAATATCATGGCGCGTGAGTGCCAGTTCGAGTGGGAAATACGCCACCTGCCCACCGAGACGTTTGATGAGGTGTTTGCGCGTTTTGAAGCGTATGCCGATACGTTAAGTGCCGAGCTAAGGGCGCGTGGCAAGGACGTCCAGATTACGACCGAGCCGCTGAATGTAACGGTGCCAGGCCTTGCCGACCGAGATAACCACGCTGTACTGCGCTTGGCCAAGGATCACCTGCCAAGTGAGTGCTGCAACCACGCAGTGGCCTACGCCACCGAGGCGGGACAATATCAAGGCCAAGGGTTACAAACGATTATTCTGGGTCCGGGCAGTATCGCTCAAGCGCATCAGCCGGATGAATATATTGAGAAAAGCGAACTTGAGGCGTGCCTGACGTTTATGGACCGTTTGGGAGACGCGCTACACCAACCCTATCGCGCTGATTAGACAAGCACTTGAAAACGTCGTGGGGAAAGGTATCTGAGAACGTGTTTGAAAACGATGTGAATGGACGCATTTCAACCCACCCGCTCAACGGGTGGGAGCCTCCTCCACGTTAATGATGCTGGTGGTTCTGTTCGAAAAGCTCGGCTTTGGCATTGCGCATCACATCTTCACACGCTTGCTGATGCGCCAACTGGGTTAACAGCTGCTGGGTCACTTCAAACCCTTTGCCCAGGCAGGTATCCATTTCCTCCTGGCTGACCTGAGGAGAAACATGACAATTAACCTTCAGCGTCCGACCAACACCGTCCAAACGGTCGGCTATCGCCCGCAGTCGCCAGGCGACTCGCTCTTTCCAGTTGGCTGATTCTTCTGCGCCCTCGTTTACGCTAAACGTGCACTGCCATTCGGGTTTATAAACCTTCATGAGAACCTCCGCTGCATTTGGAAAGAATCTTGGGTCGTGTTTCGTACTCCGTAAGTCAAAAAAATCTTGCTCAGCCACTATACGCTTAACATGGGGCCAAAATCGAACGAAAACATGGGCCATGTGTAGGACGGTTTTAAGGATTATCGGTTAGGCTTAAGTGACCGTGATATATGAGCCTTTCTATGATGTCTCTAATTGAAAAAAGTTGCCCTTGCGGTACAGGATTGTCGACTGACGTATGCTGTGGCCGTTACCACGATGGCGCGCCAGCCCCTACCCCGGAAGCGCTAATGCGCTCTCGCTACAGTGCCTTTGCGCTGAATCTATGCGACTACGTGCTTGCCACTTGGCACGTGAGCACTCGCCCGGAAGCGCTATCACCGGACCTTAACACCGAGTGGAAAGCTCTCACCATTGTTAAAGCAGCATCCGAAGAGACGCCCCCTGATGCTGATAAAGGTTATGTTCATTTTCGCGCTTATTTCAAAGAGCGTGGCCGCTGGCACATGCTTGAAGAAAACTCGCGTTTCGTGTTTGAGCAGAGCCGGTGGTGGTACGTGGATGGTACGCCTGAGGTCGTGCGTCTCAAGCCGCAGCGTAACGATCCCTGCTTTTGTGGTAGCGGCCGAAAATTAAAGCTATGTTGCAAAGAGTAGCTATGCGTTAACTAATAAAAACGAGGGGTTGATGTCATGGCATATAGTGGCAGGGGACTCGCTCGTTATTGCATCACATTAGGGTTTGTCAGTGGGTTGTTATTGTGGGGAACGACGTTCGCGTTTGCTGAAAATCGGTACCCGGATAGAGAAATTACCGTTGTCATTCCCTTTGGTTTAGGAGGGGCGACCGATGTGCTGTTTCGGGATATTTTTGACACGGCACAAATTTATCTAGACCAGCCTGTGCTTGTGGTTAATATGCCCGGTCGTGAAGCCATGCGGGGCGCTCAGTATGTCAAAAATGCCTCGCCCGACGGTTATACGTTGCTCGGCAGTCATCAAACGATTGATCTTTCGTACCTGGCGGGACTCGCTTCGTTTTCCCATGCAGACTTTGCGCCGGTGTCACTGCTGGTTCGCACGATTAATATTCCCGCCACGTATGCAGGGCATGCGGCCCAACAAGCCAGCGATATTGGCGCGTTAGTTCAGACTTCCTCAACCCCGCTCAAGTTTGGCGTGATCGCTAACTCCACCGACCACTTGTTCTGGCTGCAGTTTTTTGAACAAAGCGGTATCTCGCTCTCGGATGTACAGTTGGTTCATTTTCCTGATACGGCCTCCGAGGTAGAAGCTTTGGTGGCTAGAGAAATTGATTTCGCCATGCTTAACCTGCCCTCGGCGGGCACTCTTTTTGTCTCGGGGGCCTTGGTGCCACTGGCCGTAGCGGGGAGTGAGCGACTCTCTGGGTTGCCGGACGTTCTTACGCTTCGTGAGCAGGGAATTGATCTGGTCCATACGAGCGACCGAGGTGTGTTTGCGCCTGCAGGAACACCACCGGGAGAGCTTGCCGTTTTGAACGATGCGTTAGCTTACGCGCTTGCCAGCGAGCCATTACGTCATCGGATTACACATGAGTATGGCTCATTAATTGATTATCGGTCGCTGAGCACTTATCGCGACTATTTGGATGAGCAATTTAATGAGCTGGTATCACTCACAGAACGGGTACACTTTGGACAATGAAAGATATCACTGCCAAGGCCTGATGGGGCGTAGAACCATGCGGATAAATACGCGCCAATTGGCGTTGGAAACCCTGCTACTTATGATATCGGCAACCCTCGTTTGCATGGGAGTCGTTGGGGTAGTGGTCGGTCTCAGTGTGCCGACACGGCCATTTTTTGCAACGCTAGTGCCGGATGGAGCACTGGTCACTCTGCTGGTCGGTATTGCGCTGCTGGCGACGCTTCAGGGATGGAGAAAAACAAAAGTTATCAGCATTTTATCTCTGTTTTTGGTCGTCACCTACACCTTGGTACATAATAGCCTGGAAGGCGGCCGAGGCGACTCATGGCTCAGCAATGGGCCGCGTATCACCAGCTTGTCGGCAGGCTTTTTTTTAATGATTGGGGTGTGCTTTTGGTTGGGGCTTTCTAGCGCATGGCGGCGCTGGTTATGGATAGCCGGTGGGCTAAGCCTGTGGGGGCTTGCCCTTTTTGTGGTTGGAAAACTATGGCTTACGCTAAGCGGTGCATCTCCTCTGTTCTCATCGTCGCCCATGAGTGCATTGGTCATTACCTGCTTTTTAGGTACCGCCATGCTGGCAGCAGGCTTGCGGGGTAAACCGCAACGTCTAAATCCAGGCCGGGTGACCGTCGTCGCCTCGCTATGGGGCGTTACGATCAGTTGTTTTATCTGGCTATTGTTAAACGCCTATCAACAAACGTCGCTGCAACAGCAAGCCGCCTATCTATTAGATAACGTTCAACTCAATATCGAGCGAGCAACACAAGACCGCTTGCGATTAATGCAACGAATGGCAGAGCGGCTGAGCGCCATGGGCACAGACTGGGATGTGAACCTGCTGGATAATGACGCACAACACTACCTTCGGGACATCCCCAGTATTAGCGCCATTGCGATAGTTGATCAGCAGCAGTTGACCTGGGAGTGGGGAGTGGGGCGGACGGCTGAAATGGAACGATGGCTACATCAGCAGTTGGAGGAAGAGCAAACACGTGCTTGGATGCAAATTCCGCTCGGTCGTCCAAGGATGTTGATGACGGATACCAGCCGACCCCACGAAGCAATATTTGTTATCCCGGTTCCCGCTAACAATCATTACCTATTCGCCAGTTTTAACCTGGCCACCATGTTGGAAAACGAGTTGCGCCTTGAGGTGGGCCCTTTCCAGGTGAGAGTGAATCGTGATGACATGCCGCTGATGAAGTTATACCCCGCTGGTTTTGCTGCCGACCGTATGGAAACGCCAGAGCTCGCGCTGGCATCACGCTATATCGGCTTGCCCGGCGGCATTAACCTGGCGCTTTATGCCTACCCAGGTAACCAGTACAACTGGCATCAATTGAACCTGCTGTCGTTTGCGGTTGCGTTAGGCAGCTTGCTGCTTAGTGGTTTGTTGGCCTTTAGTCTTGGCGTTGTGAGCGTCAGTGTTTCTCGTGCCCGCGAGCTTGCTCAGACGCGTCAGTCACTGGAAGACCAGCAGGCGATTCAGCACATGATTGCCCAAGAGCAGCCCCTAAAGGAAACGCTGGAAAGTCTGTGTCTTATGTTGGAGCGCGAGTTACCTTCGGCAATCTGTTCTGTCATGTTGGCTAACGATACAGGTACTCACCTGGAATTCATCGCGGGAGACCGGCTGCCCGCCGCCTACCGCAGCGCGATACAACGCATTTTGATCAGCGCGAATAATGGCGCTTGTGGTAGTGCCGCCTACCAGGGGGCAACGGTTATATGCGCTAATATTGCCGAGGATGAGCGCTGGCGGGGCTATCATGGCGTTTCCAAACAGGCCGGGCTTGCCTCCTGTTGGTCGAGCCCTGTCTACGGTGGCGAGGGCCAACTGGTAGGCACTATTGCGGTTTACTACCCAAAGCCCAGCACCCCAGGCAGTGCCGATACGGTGCGAATTGAAAAAGCGGCTGGCTTGATGGCGCTGGCCGTTGAGCGTTTTCAGGTGCGGAGCTCATTGGAGGAGAGCGAACAGCGCTATCGCTCACTGTTTACCCATCATCCTGATGCGGTATTTACCCTGGATGAGGCGGGCTGCTTTGTAACGGCCAATGCCACCTGCGCGTCACTAACCGGTTACTCGGTTGAGGAAATGCTCGGCAAGCCGTTCACCTTTTTTATTGCTGAACAGGATGTGACGCGCGTAGAGGCCTATATCGAAACGGCCCTGCAAGGGGGGATTTACCGATATGAACTCAATCTGAAAGACCGCGCGGGTCGTTTGCATCAATTGGATATTATTCATCTGCCGATGGTGGTGCATAACACCGTGCAAGGGGTGCATGCCATTGCTCAGGAGGTGACGGCTGCTCGTCAACAGGAGTCTCGCCTGCGTATCCTGGAACGCAGTGTGGAAGCCAGCGTTAACGGCATTGTGATCGCCGATGCTGGACAACCTGATTTGCCCATTATTTATGCCAATAAAGCGTTTACGTTAATAACGGGATATCGCCAGGAGGAAATCCTTGGTAAAAACTGTCGCCTGCTTCAGGGGCCTGGCAGCGATCCGGCGGTTATCCAACGCATTCGTGCTTGTATTAATGAGCAGAAAGACGTCAACGTCACTATCTGCAATTACCGCAAAGATGGCACGCTATTCTGGAATGATCTGTATATAGCGCCGGTACGCGACCAGGACGATCAGGTAACGCACTTTGTCGGCGTGCAGCAAGATATTTCCGAGCATAAAGCGTACGAGGCGCGTTTGGCTCACAATGCTTCACATGATGACCTGACCCGCCTGCCTAACCGTACATTCTTTGAGGAAATGCTGTTAAAGCAGTTTTCTACGCTGGGTAAGGATAAAAAGCGTCTGGCCGTGCTGTTTGTGGATCTGGATGATTTCAAGCCCATTAACGACAACTTGGGGCATGCAGTGGGTGATCAGGTGTTGGTCGAAGTCGCCCGTAGGCTTATCAATGCGGTCAGGCCTGAGGATACGGTTGCCCGTATGGGCGGGGATGAGTTCGTTATTCTGCAAACGGCGATTAACGACGAGTCTGACGTTGTTGATTTGGTGGAGCGGTTGCTGCCTATGTTAGCGCGCCCTTACCGTATTGAATCCCAAGAGCTTTACCTGACCGCGAGTATCGGTATCGCGATGAGCCAGCCAGATACACTTCAGCCAAAAACGCTGATTCAACAAGCCGATATGGCGATGTACAAGGCCAAGCAGCAAGGGCGTAATGCCTACGAGTGGTTTACCCACGCGTTTACCGATACGGTTAGCGAGCGCATGGTGCTGCGTAATGATCTCCAGGAAGCCATTGAGCGCGAAGAGTTCGCACTGCATTACCAGCCGTTAATGAATCGGGAAGGAAAGCTTGCCGGTGTAGAAGCGCTACTGCGCTGGGAGCATCCGGAAAAAGGCTTTATCTCTCCCGCGCGGTTTATTCCGCTGGCAGAAACCACCGGGCAAATTATTCCGATCAGTGAGTGGGCACTCCAACGTGCTTGCCAGGATATGCAGTCACTGGCGCAACAAGGGCTGGGTAAAATACGTGTGGCGGTTAACCTTTCACCGCTCCAGTTCCAGCGCTCCAATTTTCTTGCCACGCTGCGCCAAACCCTGCTAACCACCGGCCTACCGGCTGAACAGCTGAGTCTGGAACTGACCGAAGGTATTTTGACGGATAACGCTGAAGGCGCGATCGATACGCTGCATGCCCTGCGCAGTATGCATATTGGCGTGTCGATTGATGATTTTGGTACGGGCTATTCAAGCCTTAGTTATCTTAAGGACCTGCCTATTAGCACGGTGAAAATTGACCGCAGCTTTATTAATGAACTCACCAATAGCTACGATGATGCGGCGATTGTGCAAGGGATTATCTCCATGGCTCACCACTTGGGGCTCAAGGTCGTGGCTGAAGGAGTGGAGACCGAAGAGCAGTATCAGCGCCTGCTGGGCTATCAGTGTGATATTTTCCAGGGCTATCTACTGGCCAAGCCGATGCCAGTGGAAGCCCTGCAAGCCTTTATTGCTCATTTATCTCCCTAAGGAGCTGGGATGTCGTTACCCTCAACCCCTTGGTATGTTTACTTATTAGAGTGCCGACGCGGGACTTATGTGGGCATCACCAACAATATCGCCAAACGCTATCGCGCCCACTGTGCGGGCAAAGGGGCGCGTTATACCCGTGCTAACCCACCGGTTGCTCTGCTGGGCGCCCAGCCGTTTGAAGATAGGGCCGCCGCCAGCCGGGCGGAGTATCAGTTGAAACAGCAAACCTCTGTTCAAAAACGTCATTGGGCAACGCGCTGGCCGCTTTCGATAGAAGTGGATTAAGCTAACGTAAAGCTAAAGCGCTCGTTTTTATACGAGCCTGCCGCCTTTCCCGGTTATTCAGGAGCCAACATGCTGACGTTTTTCTCTGAGGATAGTCGTTTGCGCCAGGCGCGAACGGAGCTTCATGACGGGGCACTTGTCAGCCCCTTTGAGTGCCCCGAGCGTGTTGACCTGGTGCTCGAACAACTGCGCCAGGCTGGTTTCGAAGTGCGCGCTCCTGACGCCTATGGCCTTGAGCCGGTATGTGCGATTCACGACGCCAGTTACGTCAGCTTCCTTGAAACCTGCTGGCAGGCATGGCAAGCAGCCGGGCATAGCGGTGAGGCGATCCCCAATATCTGGCCAGCGCGCACCCTGCGTCAGGATAAAATTCCGCTCTCGGTGAGTGGCCAGCTTGGCTACTACGCGCTTGCGGCGGAAACCTCTATCTGTGAAGGCACCTTTGAAGCGGCCATGGCGAGTAAGGACGCCGCGTTGGGTGCTGTGGAATATACCTTGGCCACAGGAGAGCCCAGCTTTGGGTTGTGCCGTCCGCCGGGGCACCACGCTGCATTTGATCAGTTTGGTGGCTACTGCTTTTTTAACAATGCCGCGATTGCTGCCCAGCACGCGCTGGATGCAGGCCGACGCCGCGTGGCGGTGCTGGATGTCGACTTCCACCATGGCAACGGCACCCAACAGATTTTCTATGCGCGTAACGACGTTCTGTTTGCTTCGCTACATGGCGACCCTGATGTGACCTTTCCCTACTATCTAGGCTACGCCGATGAAACCGGTACGGGCGAAGGGCAGGGCTTCAACCTCAACTACCCGATGGCGCCTGGCACCAGCGTAGCCACCTGGATGCAAACGCTGGAGCAGGCGCTTATTGCCATCAAAACCCATGAGTGTGAGCTGTTGATCGTATCGCTCGGCGTGGATATCTTCGAAGGCGACCCTATTAGCGCGTTCACTTTCAAGCGCGATGACTTTATTGCCTTGGGCAAGCGTTTGGCAGAAGCCGGTCTACCCACCACCTTTTTAATGGAGGGAGGCTATGCGGTTGAAGAAATAGGTGTCAACGTCGTCAATGTGCTACAAGGGTTTGAGCAGATAAACTCGCGAGATAGATGACAGCTGGCCTTTATTAGGGCAGGCTAACGCCCCCACTAACGGGCAGGGAGCGCAGGCGTGGCAGTTTACGGCGGTATTCAGGGGCATGAATTGGAGCGTTGGCTTAATGCGTTAACCAACGCGGCCTACGACCGGCGCTGCCCGCTTTCCAAGGTACATGGCGGCAATGCCCGTGCGCGCACCGCCCGGCAGGACCTGCTTTACTTGGCCCACGGCTTTCGCGGTGGCGAGCAGAGCCGTGACATAGTGGCCGACGGCCTGGGTCGGTGGTGTCAGCACTATCTCACCGAAGCCGAATGGTACGTACTGGTAGGTGATAGTGCGAAGCCTTGCACCACCCGCCAATCCCCCGTGTCTTCCAGCGCTTCCCATGACGAAGTGGATGAAGCACTTGAGGTATTAATGCAGCACCGCGTGGGCTGAAATAGCCCATGACGCGGGGCAAATCGCGCTGATACAATGGATGCATGAACAGTGCTTCTGCCACTTCCGTTACTGCTTCGCTCGACGACCCCTTCTACTACCTGACGAACTTTCGCTTCGTGCTGGGGTGGGTGGGTGAGCGCCACGCTGACCTTCTAGATGCCGACGAACTCACCTTTATTAGCCGCTTTGATACGCTGCCGCGCTCTTCCCAGGCGTTACTTACCCGTATGGTAATGCGCAAGGGCGAGCTGTTCCGGCTTTACAAACTCAACTACCCGGAAATAGGCGACACGGCGGATGCCCTCGCACCTTTGGCCTCGCTTGGTTGGGTGGATACTGCCCCGGTGCTGAGTGTGGATGAGCTGTTTCATCAACTGCGCTTGGCCGAGCTGCGCTCAGCCTTGGCAACGCCTATACGCGATGCGGGGCTGCCCGCGTCTGCTGGCAAAGCGGTACTCCAGGCCACGCTAACGCCCCAGCTCTCTGAGATCAAACCGTTAACTGAGTGGTGGCCAAAAGCGTCGGACAGCATCGTGCGCCTTAACGTAATGGACGTGTGTGACCGGCTACGACTGATGTTCTTTGGCAACCTGCGCCAAGACTGGGCCGAGTTCGTGCTGACGGAGCTTGGGCTTCAGCGGTTTGAAAAGGTGCCGTTCACCGCCGCCTCGCGTGCCTTTCAAAAACGCGAAGAAGTGAATGCTTACTTCGACTTGCATAGGCTTAGACAGCGCCTTGATGAGGGCGAACTACTTGAGCATCTACAACGTGAGCTACCGCCCAAACCCGCTAACGCCTGGTTAGCGACTCGGCATGCCCGCGTGCTGTTACAGATGGGCCGCGAAGCGGAGCGCAGTGGCCAAACCGAGCAGGCCGTTTTACTTTATGCACAAGCGGATAGCAGCGAAGCCCGCGTTCGCCAGCTGCGCGTATTGGAGCGGTTGGGGAGGTATCAGGAGGCATTTGAGCTGGCAATGAATGCTCAGCGACTTACCCCCAATGAAACCGAAGTTCAGGCACTCGCTCGGTTGCTGCCTCGGCTGCGTAAAAAGTTGAAAATGGAGGCGCAGCCGCCGGTGCATGAGCCCGCCTACACGCGCTGGGAGTTAATGCTTCCCGGCCCTCAGCCGGTAGAGCGCGCTGTTGGACTACACGTCGGCACGCCTGAAGCACCGGTGTATTATGCAGAAAACACGCTAATCACCGGCCTGTTTGGTCTGCTCTGCTGGCCTGCGATCTTTGCGCCGCTGCCTGGGGCGTTTTTTCATCCTTTTCATAGTGGGCCTGCGGACCTTTATCGAGAAGATTTCGTCGCCCGGCGGCGTGGGCTGTTTGATGAGTGCCTGGCACAGCTAGAGGATGGCAGCTACCGGCAGACGATTCACACCACCTGGCAGCAAAAACACGGCCTGGCATCCCCCTTTGTGCACTGGCCATTGCTGGACGAAACGCTTTTAGCGTTGGCGCTTAAGTGCCTGCCCGCCGCCCACTTGAAAGCCTGTTTTGAACGGCTTTTACAAGACATTAAAGCTAACCGGGCAGGGCTGCCTGATCTGGTCCAGTTTTTACCCAACGCACCACCGAATGAACCACGCTATCGGTTTATTGAGGTAAAAGGCCCCGGTGACCGACTTCAGGATAACCAGCGCCGCTGGCTGGCGTTTTTTCATCAGCATCACATTCCAGTCGCGGTGTGCTACGTGCAGTGGCTGGCTGACTCGCCTGCTGCGTTATGACTAGGGGCGCGATGAGTAGCGTCGCAGAGTACCGGATTGCCGTCCGTGCACTGTGTGATTTCACCGCCCGCGAGGGCGATCTGGATCACCGCTTTACCCCTTCGCCCAGTGCTCAGGAAGGCATGGCCGGGCATCGCCTGGTGGCCTGCCGCCGAGGCGATGACTATATTGCCGAAATGCCGCTTACCGGTAGCTACAAAAGCCTGGCCGTCACCGGACGCGCCGATGGGTACTATCCTGACGAAAACCGTTTGGAGGAGGTCAAGACCTACCGCGGTAGCCTTGAGCGCATGGCCGACAACCAGCGCGCGCTGCACTGGGCACAGGTAAAGATCTACGGCGCTCTGTTATGTAAAGCGCGCGAGTTGGAGGAGGTCACGCTCACGCTGGTGTATCTGGATATCGCCACTGAAAAAGAGACTTTGCTTAGCCAGAAAGCGCGAGCATCTGAGCTTGAGACGTTTTTTATCACCCAGTGCGAGCGCTTTATTGCCTGGGCCGAACAGGAAGCGGCGCATCGCAAGGCGCGTGATTTAGCGTTAACAACACTCAGCTTTCCCCATGCCACGTTTCGCCCCGGCCAGCGTGAGCTTGCCGAAGATGTTTACAAGGCTGCCAGCACCGGGCGCTGTCTGCTGGCCCAGGCGCCTACCGGGATCGGCAAAACGCTGGCCACGCTGTTTCCCATGCTCACCGCCATGCCTCGTCAGCAGCTTGATCGGATTGCTTTTCTGACCATGAAAACACCCGGGCGCCGCTTGGCGTTGGACGCCCTGGCTCAGCTTCGCTCTTCTGTACAATCCGCCGAACATTCTGATAACAGTACGCCGCGCGTGCTGGAACTCATTGCCCGTGAAAAAGCCTGCGAATACCCGGGAACCGCCTGCCATGGTGATGCCTGCCCGTTAGCGGCGGGCTTCTATGACCGCCTGCCCGCTGCACGCCAGGCCGCCGTGTCTGAAAGCGGGTGGGACCGAGAAACGCTGCGCAAGTTAGCGCTTACTCACAGCGTCTGCCCTTATTACCTGGGCCAGGAACTAGCGCGCTGGGCCGATGTGATTGTGGGCGACGTTAACCACTGGTTTGATCGCCATGCGTTGCTCCATGGCCTGGCACAAGCCAATGGTTGGCGAGTGGGATTATTGGTGGATGAAGCGCACAACCTGGTCGAGAGGGCACGTAGCATGTATAGCGCCGAGCTTGACCAGCAGAGTTTTAATCGCGTTAAGCGTAGCGCCCCGAAAGCCCTGAGCCGCTCATTGGCAGGCCGTGGTGAAAGACGTCGCCGAAAGTAAGCCGGATGATGCTGAGCGGGAAGGCTATCACCTGCTTGAGTCGCTACCCGATAAGCTGGTGGGCGCCCTTCAGAACGCTGCCGCCTCGATCACCAACCACCTGGGCGAGCACCCCGAAGATATCTCTTATGAGCTGCAGGAGCTGCTGTTTGAGGCGCTGGCATTTTGCCGCCTGGCAGAGAATTTCGGCGACCACTCGCTGTGTGATGTAACGCTAAAAGGGCGAGGGAAAGCGCTGATGGGGCTGCGTAATCTGATACCGGCAGACTTTCTAGCGCCACGCTTCAACGCTGCGCATAGCACCGTGCTGTTCTCCGCCACCCTAACGCCTGCCCATTATTACCGTGACCTGCTGGGCCTGCCAGCGAACACGGTATGGCGCGAAGTGTGTTCGCCCTTTGTGGCCCGCCAGCTTGAAGTGCGCATTCGCCGGGATATCTCGACCCGCTTTCGCGACCGGGAGGCGTCGCTTGCGCCGATGGTGGCCGAAATGGCCCAGCAGTACGAGCAGGCGCCGAGCCACTATCTGGCATTTTTTAGTAGTTTCACCTACCTCAATGCCGCGCTTAAGCTGTTTTGTGAACAGCACCCTGACATCCCTGCATTTGCCCAAACGCCGGGCATGCGTGAAGCCGAGCGCGAAGCGTTCTTGCAGCGTTTTACGCCGGGTGGGCAGGGCATCGGCTTTGCGGTGCTGGGCGGCGCCTTTGCTGAAGGCATCGACCTGCCCGGCGACCGACTGATTGGTGCGTTTATCGCAACGCTTGGGCTGCCGCCGTTTAATGCTTTCAACGAAGCCCTTAAAGCGCGCCTCACGGCAAGATTTGGCCAGGGCGATGACTACACCTACCGCATTCCGGGGATGATCAAGGTAGTACAAGCCGCCGGACGGGTGATCCGCAGCCCCTCTGATGAAGGGGTTGTGGTATTAATGGATGATCGTTTTGCCCACACCCGCGTGCAGGCGCTGTTACCCAGCTGGTGGGCGGTAGGCGGATCATCATTTTGATAACCAACGTGATAACCAGGGACGCAAGTGAATGGCGGATTTGTTGTGGTATCAGTATGCGTTGATCGGGCTGATTTTTGCCTGGAGCGGTTTTGTTAGAACCAGCCTGGGGTTTGGCGGCGCTGTATTGGCGTTGCCGTTTCTACTCTTGGTGGTTAACGATCCACTACTTTTCCTGCCAATTATCGCCATTCATCTGCTGATCTTCTCCAGCTGGATCGCTTGGCAGGGTAACCGCCAAATAAAGCGAGAGAGTGGCAACGCGTCGGCACAGAGCAATATTGATTGGGCCTATTTACGCAAGGCCCTGAAAATCATGATCATTCCCAAGCTGGTTGGCGTGGTGGGCCTGTTAACGCTGCCTGCCACTATCATGACCAGCATCATTTTCGGCATCGTGCTGGTCTACGCTATTGGCTATGTGCTCAATAAGCCGTTTCAAAGCAACAACAGGTACGTCGACTATGTGCTGCTGGCCTTGGGCGGCTATGTCAGCGGTACGTCGCTGATTGGTGCGCCACTGATTGTGGCGGTGTTTGCCTCACATGTCGCCAAGGAGCAGCTGCGCGATACCATGTTCGTGCTGTGGTTCATTCTGGTCGTGATCAAGATGATCTCGTTTGTGTTTGCCGGTGTGGACCTACAGCTGATCCATCAACTATGGCTATTGCCCTGCGCGTATGCCGGGCACCTGGTGGGTGAGCGAGCGCACCGCTATATCATCAAAGCCGATACGGGCGTGTTTTTCCGGGTGCTGGGCGCGGTGCTGATCTTTGTCAGCATCATTGGGTTGGTATTTTCGCCTTCTTGATGATCGGCTTGGCATGAAAACGTTGCTACCGCTTAAAGCGTGCTGTCGGCGCGTAGCAACGTCCTGCTCAGGATCACCAGTATCACCGCCAACACGCAGCAGAGCACGGCCATGCCGGTATAAACATTGCGCAGTGACTCAAGCCAGGTAACCGCAGGAGCGACCGCAATGGGCGAAATAAACTGACCAAGAAAGAAGGTGGCGGTAAAGCCACCAAACACGCGGCCACGCACTCGCTGTGGCGTAATACGCATTAGCCAAGCCGTGGTGTTGGGCATAAAAGCGCCTAGGCCAAGCCCGGAAATGGCCGCGCCGACAATCGCCATGGCATAACTCTGTGTAAGGCCCACCACCATAAAGCCCAGCGCGGCCAGTACAAAGCCCGCTATATAGATCGTCATGACCGACAAAAAGGGTTTGTAGTAGCCATAGCAGAACGACACGATGCTGGCGGTAAAGGCGGCGGTCGAGAGCGCAATGCCGATGGCTAAACCGCTGACCTCACCCTGCTCTGAAAGTAAAAAAGGCAGTTGCGCCGGAAACATGTAAAACATCATCATGCTCAGCATGCCCGCCAGATAGGCAATCCCGGTGCGCATATAGTCGACCTTGACTGGCGCGTTGACGCTGCCTGCCTGCGCATTGCTTTGAAGCTTAGGCGCCTTGAGCATCGCCCAGGCATAAGGCAGTAGAAACACCCCGGTTAGGTAAAGCAGAAAAGGCCCCCGCCAACTCCAGTCGGAGAGTAGCCCACCCAGATTAATAAACACCACCCCACCGAGCGCCATGCAGCTACTTTGCAGACCCAAAAAACGCACTCGCTCGGGGCCATCAAAATAGTCGCCAACTAGCGTAGTACTAATACTTAAAATACCGGCCACGGCGATGCCCATCAGCGCCCGTGATGCTAACAACAGGTCCACGCTATCAATCAAGAAGCCCGCTCCACCCGCCAAGCCATAAATGGACAGCATCATCAGGAGTAGAGGCTTGCGCCCAAACCGGTCGGCCAGATAGCCCATTAGCGGGCTGAACAGCGTAATCATCAGCGCAGGAAGCGTCAGGATCAGTTGAATCAACACCTGTGGCTGATCCGAAAAATGGCGGCTAATACCCGGCAAAGCAGGCGCAATAATCGCGCCCGACATCACCGTCATGGTGCTGGCAAACAGCAGTACGGCTTTGGTATGGGTTAAATGGTTGATGGTGAGCTTCCCTAGATGAACATCGAGATGGCAAAGGCACTGATAATAGCACTGTCGTTAGCAAGCTACTATTTTACGTCAGGAAGTAAGGGAGGGGGCGGCCCGCGTTGGCGAGTGTTAGTCGAGTTGCATAAAAGAGAGGTTGGGGAGACTGCGAATTTCAAGCGAACTTGCGTGTGCACAGAGGCTGATGGTCCAGCCTTGCTGCTGCCATTGCCAGGCATGAACATTGCCCCTAGGGGCTAGCCGCTCAAGACGGGTGCTCAATACATGGCTTGAAGGAGTGCCGGACAGGCTATCCAACTTGAACAGCGCTTCGTGGAGTGTCCATGCGCGGTAAAAGGCGTCTAGAGGTACAGCGGACTGATGTATCTTGCGGCGTACGTCGGCCTCAGGCAGGCACGCCACCAGCTCGGGTAGGCGTTTTTTATGTCGCAGGCGAACATGCTCTATATCAATGCCCACAGGGACCGTGGCGATACCGGCAATCACGCGGTTGTCGCGGTGGGCGAGACATGCTTTCCACGGAGGCGGAAGTGCTGGGTGCCACGGCGCACCGCCGCCTCTAGGCGACCACTCGCTAACAGGGCAGCGGTAGCCGCGAGCGTCGGCAAGCTGGGAGAGAAGCTCTCTGCCCAGCGCCGATAAACAAGCCCCGCTGCTGTGAGCGGGGGCTTGGGCCAACACAATGTCTAAATACGCGGTCATTAGTCGGCTAGCGTGACAACGTCACCTCGCAGCGCGACACCGGCCATAAGCGCCCCTGCATGGCACTCATACTCACTGGTCGAGGACATCGGCTGACGGTCATAGAAACTCTCAATGTTAACCACCGCATTACCGCCTTCCGCTTTGACGCGGTCTTGCAAGCTAAGAAGCGCCGAGAGCATGACCCACTCGCAGGCTTCTACATCAGACTTGTTGAAAGCATTGGTCTTTTTATTTGTGACGGCAGGACCATGCTCAGCGGTAATCTCGCCGTGCGGGGTGTCGCCAAAGATAAATTGAATATTGGAATCAAGCCGTGCTCTCGCATCGGGCGTGTTCATTGCGTCCTCAATAGAGAGCATGTGTGTCGTGTCGCGCGCATGGCTCGTCGTGCTTACTAGTAGAGCGCCTAGTAGCACCCCCATTAACATCATTCCTCGGCTCATTTAGCGTTCCTTCTTGCTGGGTTTAAGTACCTGAGAGCAGGTAGTGTGAGTGGCACTGAGTCGTAAGCGATATCAGGGCCAGCGGCGGAAGATCAACGAGGTGTTGATGCCTCCAAAAGCGAAGTTATTGCTCATGACATAGTCACAGTCAATGTTCCGTCCTGGGCCGTTCAAGTAGTCGAGTTCTGCACAGGCATCATCAAGGCGGTCAAGATTGGCGGTGCCGTGGAACCAGCCTTCCTGCATCATCTTGATGGCGACCCAGGCTTCCAGCGCACCGCAGGCGCCCAGCGTGTGGCCGGTGAAGCTTTTAAAAGCGCTAATGGGCAGGTTTGAGCCGAACACCGCGTGTGTCGCATGACTCTCGGCAATATCGCCCCGCTCGGTGGCCGTGCCGTGGGCGCTGACATAACCAATCTGCTCGGGCTGCAAATTTGCATCCTCCAGTGCTTGGCGAATCGCCTGCTCCATCATGCTGGCATCCGGCTGGGTAACGTGGCGGCCATCGCTGTTGGTGCCAAAGCCCACAAGCTCTGCGTGAATGGTGGCTCCCCGTGCCTGGGCATGCTCCAGTTCCTCAAGGATCAGCGTGCCTGCCCCTTCTCCGATCACCAGACCGTCGCGCTCGGCGTCAAAGGGGCGCGGCGAGGTGTGCGGCGCGTCATTGCGCGTACTGGTCGCAAACAGCGTATCGAAGACGGCCGCCTCGGAAGCTGAAAGCTCCTCGCAACCACCGGCAATCATGGCGGTCTGGCGCCCGAAACGGATGGCTTCGTAAGCATAGCCGATGCCTTGGCTGCCAGACGTGCAGGCACTTGAGGTGGTATAGATCCGCCCGCGCACCCCGAGAAAAACGCCGATATTGACCGGTGCGGTGTGGGCCATCATACGAATATAGGAGTTGGCGTTCAGGCCATCGGTCGACTTATTGATCAACATGTTGCCAAAGTCGGCAATGGCGTCGGGCTCCCCAGCAGAGGCGCCGTACGCGATCCCCATCTGGCCACTGCCTAAGAGCGGCGTATCCAGCAGGCCTGCATCTTCCAGCGCCAGCTCACTGGCACGCGTGGCCATTTGCGCGCCGCGGCCCATGCTGCGCAGCGCCCGGCGATGATAGTGCGCAGGCAAGGTAACGTCGCGTACGGGCGCCCCAAGGCGCGTATTGAGGCCGTCATAACTTTCCCAGTCATCCATGTGGATAACGCCGTTTTGCAAACGCTCAAGGCGAGCCTTGATGCTTGGCCAGTCGTTGCCGATCGGCGAGAAACCGGCCATGCCGGTCACTACCACACGGCGCCCCAGCCCGTCTTGGCGTTGTACATTACTTGCCATCAGCACATCCCTCCGTTGACGGCGAATACTTGCCGAGTGATATAGCCGGCATCGGCTGAACATAAAAAGCCCACTGTGGCTGCGACTTCTTCGCTGGTACCGGTGCGTTGCATGGGAATTAACTTGAGCGCTTCCTCGGTAACCAGGTCGTCGGTCATGTCGGTGTCGATCAAGCCTGGGGCAACGCAGTTGACCGTAATGCGGCGTTTCGCCAGTTCCACGGCCAAGGCTTTCATGGCACCGATCAGTCCGGCCTTGGCAGCGCTATAGTTGACCTGGCCACGGTTGCCCATCATGCCTGAAACCGAGGACATCACGACGATGCGGCCGGGCGCCCGGCGGCGAATCATCGGCATGACGAGGGGCTTCACAACGTTATAGAAACCGTCGAGATTGGTGTGGATCACGCTGTCCCAATCCTCATCAGAGAGCGCGGGGAAGGCGGCGTCGGCGGTAATTCCCGCATTGCAGACAACACCATAGTAGGCGCCATGCGCTTCGATATCGGCGTCCAGCGCCTGCTGCGCCGCGGCCCTGTCGGCAACATCAAAGCACAGCACGCGGGCGTTGCGGCCCATCTCACGAATCTGGTTTGCGACGGCTTTTGCCTCTGCCTGACGCTGACGGCAATGTATGACGATATCGAAGCCATCCCGCGCCAAGCGTAAGGCGATGGCTTGGCCGATACCACGGCTTGAACCGGTAACCAGGACGGTGTTCGTCATTGAGTTTTTCCTTGTTGCATCATTTCCAGCGCCTGTTGCGTATCGGGCTGAAACACGTTGAGTGTGGCGTTAGCGATCAGCTGTTGCTGAGCATCTAGCAAGCGCCCCTGAAACGCGCCCAGGCCATTATCTGCCCGAAAATCGAGCTCTACTTCGATGCGTATCGGCTGGTCGAAGTTAAAAAACGGCTGCTGGCACTGATAACGGCGCGTGCCGAGTAGAAAGCCAATTTTCGGCGTATCGCCTGACGTCACGGACTGCACACCCGCCCACGCGGCAACGGCCTGGGCAAGCCACTCTAACCCGACCCAGCCGGGAATGCCGTCTGGTGTGGCAAACAGGTCGTCGGGTTGAGGTACGACGCGGGCATGCAGGTGTTCGTCACCCACGGCCAGTAGCGTATCCAGAAGGCACATGCCCAGGCGGTGTGGCACGTACGGCGCGATATCGCAGGGCAGGTCAAGCCGTGCGGGCATAAGTGAATCATTCATTGAAACGTTCCAGCAACAAGGCGATGTTATTACCCCCAAACGCGAAGGCATTGCTGATCGCGCGACGGCCGTGATGAGTCGTCGCCTTGGCGTAATTCAGTAACGGAAGTTCTGGGTCGACGTCACTATCGTGAACCTGGGGCGGCAGGCGCCCCTCATTGAGCGTCAGCCAGCAGAACGCCGCTTCGAGCGCGCCGCAGGCGCCTAGCGTATGCCCGGTCAGGGCCTTCGTTGAACTGCACGGTAGCGTATTGCCGAAAAGCGTTGCGACTGCCTTGGCTTCCATGCTGTCGTTCTGGCGCGTGGCGGTGCCGTGCAGATTGAGATAATCAATGGCCGTGGCGGGCAGCTGTGCCATGAAAAGCGCGGCTTGCATCGCTTGAATGGCCCCCTGGCCATCTGGCCGTGGAGCGGAAATATGGTAAGCGTCGCTGCTTTCACCGTAACCACTGAGCTGAATGCCGCCGGTTTCTGCCGTTACCAGAAACAGCGCGGCGGCTTCTCCAAGGTTGATACCGTCACGCTCGGCCGAGAAAGGCTGAGAAGGACGGTCGCTAAGCGCCTCAAGCGAGGCAAACCCGTTGACGGTCAACCCGCAAAGACTGTCAGCCCCACCGGCGATAACCGCATCGCACATGCCGCTCGCCAGCAGGCGTTTGGCGCTTGCCAGGGCGCGCGCACTCGACGTACAGGCGGTAGAGAGCGTGTAGGTTGGTCCGTCCAGGCCGAGCCACTCGGCAACAAAGCGGGCTGGTGAGCCAATTTCATGGCGCTGGTAATGAAAGTCGTCGGGCCAGTGGCCTTCGCGCTGACGCTCAGCCAGCGCCGTTTCGGTTTCGCCGATGCCGGAGGTACTGGTGCCGAGCACCACGCCGATACGCGCTTGGGGGTGCCGCTTGCGAAAAGCCTCAAGCGTCGGTGCCAACTGCTCCAGGGCGGCGGCCAGCAGCTGGTTATTGCGCGAACGGTGTGCTGGCGGTAGCGCCTGGGCATCGGGCAGGGAGGTCGTGACTCGGCCTAACGGTAAAGGCCGGCCGGGGGTAAACACGTCGTCATACTCAAGCCCACGACGGCCAGTAAACAGGGCGTCGGCTATGGTGGCCAGGTCGTCACCGATCGAACAGACCAGGGCCGGTGGCAGGAGGCGACAAGGAGGCATCTGAGACGCTATCAAGGGGTTAAGCATGGGGCGGTTGTCTGGTCGGTGTCACTAAGGGGCATGATATACAGGCGGTAGCCTGCCTCAACGTCGTCAATTAACGTGCATGCCGAGTTACCGCTGATCCGCGCGACGACGCGCTGTCGATAGCGCATCGTGCGGCCTGTCTTATCCTCCTGGATTGACCAGGCGTTGGACCCAAAGGCTTGTTCAATAGCCGGTGCGGGCCACAGGTTCCAGCTCAAACGGCTGGCCAGCCACTCAGCGGTAAAGGGCGGCTCAAAGGCGGCATCCTGTAGAAAGCGGCTGCCGCTATCGTCGTGTATCAGAGTCAGCAGGCGCTGGCCTTGTGGGCTTAGTATGACCAGGCGCAACGTCTTGTCGTCGTGGCGCAGAACGCCAATCATCTCATGGTGCTGGTCATTATGTTCAAACGTCAGGCGCTGCCGCTGCGTTTCCATCGCCGGTAGTGTCGAGAGGCTGGGTACGGTCGCCACCGGCCGCCCGGCACAGCCGAACAGCAGAAGCAGGGCGCTGAGCAGTCCTGCCTGACATGCGAAGCGAAACAACGTGGTGGTCATTTTTCCTTCCCTGCGGTATCGCAGTACATATCGGTACAGGCCTCTGCCAGACTGTCTAACCGCCGACGGCTGGCGGCAACGAACGGGTTTTCTTCATCCCAGGCGTAGCCGGCGAGCACTGAGCTGATCATGGTGCGTATGCGAGGTATCTGCTGGTCATTGAAGATGATCCGCGGTAGGCGGCCATCGTACCAGGCCTCCACGAATTCACGGAAGGTGGCAACGCCGCGTCGTAGGGGCTGTTCAAACTGGCTATTCCAATCGACGTGCTCACCGGCGAGCTGGCGCTCGACCAGGGGGGCGGCACGCAGGGCCGAATCCAGGGCAATGGTGACCCCTGAAGAGAAGACCGGATCAAGAAATTCGCCCGCGTTACCCAGTAAGGCAAAGCCGGGGCCGTGCAGTTGCTCGACATCTGCTGAATAACCCTCTAAGCGGCTAACCGCGCGAACGGCGTTCGCATTGACCAGTAGTTCGGCGAGCCTCGGTTCGGCACGTATGAAGTGCCAGAGGCGCTCCTCATCATTGATACCTGCAGCTTCCAGCGTTGCCCGATCACCTACTACGCCAACCGATGCCCGCCCATTCGTGAAGGGAATCAGCCAGTACCAGATGCCGGGATGCTCAGGGTGTAAACCGATCAGGATCTTCTCGCGGTCGTAACGCGAACAATCAATGTGATCGTCAATATGGGTAAACAGCGCGCAGCGTGATTCAAGCGTCGAGGGGCGGGCAAGGCCGGTGAGGCGCGCAAGGACGCGACCATAACCACTGGCGTCGAGCACAAAGCGTGCGTGTAACGAGCGCTGCTCACCGTTGGCATCGACCAACGTAAGGCTGGGGCGCTCGGGGTCGGCGACAAAGGCTTCAACGCGGGTGTCAAACTCAACCTGGGCGCCCAGCTGGCGCGCGCCTTCGATCAGGCGCTGGTCAAAATCAGCGCGTTCGATCTGCCACGTGGTGCCTGGGCCTGGCGTGAACTTGTCGCGAAAATCGATGGCCGCATAGCGATCCTGCCAAGTAAAGGCCGCCCCGTTCTTGGTTTGAAATCCGCCTGCCTTGGCGGCATCCAGCAGGCCACAGGCTTCAAGATGGACCATGCACTGTGGCAGCAAACTTTCGCCGATGGAGAAGCGCGGAAAGCGGCTGCGCTCAATCACCCGCACATCCAGACCCCGCTGGGCAAGCCAGGCCGCTGCAGCCGCTCCGGAAGGCCCGGCGCCGATGATGGCGACATCGGTGGTATCTTGGATATTCATGTGTTGCGTTGTTTCTATAGCCATCAGGGAGTGTCCTGTCGAGAAGATAGAGGCCTGGTGCCCGCCCTGGCAAACGGCACAAGTGCCCAAGCTGATGCAAGGCCAATGAGGCAAGTGAGCCCCAGGTAGTGAAGCGCCGGGGTGGCACTGAACGCCAGTAGGCCAAAGGCCAATAGGCTTGAGGCACACGACAGGCTAATGGCCAGCCAGGCAGCTGGGCTGTTGGGGTGTTCGGTGCTGAAGATACCCGCGTCGAGACCGATACCCAGTACCAGCAGCAATCCCAGCAGGTGGAAAAGCGTCAAGCCGATATTAAAGGCGCTCAACAGCGCGATGGTTGACAGCAGTGCGCCCAGCGGGGGCAATAATACGCGCCAGGCCCGCCTGCGATAGCGAACGCCAAATATCACCGCAAGCCCCGCCACGGCGATGGCCAGGCACAGGGCGATCTGGTCGCGGAGCTGCGACAGATGGCTGGATAACGTTGCCACGCGGTCCTGGTAGAGCACGTATTCCGGTGCAGCAAGGTGAGTAAATGCTTGCTGAGCAGTACTGTCGGCATCGCCCAGCGTTATCAGCGCCGCCATGTCTGTACGCTCGACATCGGCGGTTGCGTCTAGCCAGAGCATGGTATCGGCTTGCCCCGCCGGGGTGTTGAGCCACGCCGTGATCGTCAGCAGCGGCACGCTTTCAAGTGAGCGCTGCGCGGCTTCCTGTAAGGTTGAGGGAAGGCCTGCTTGGGCGATCAGCTCGGGCAGGGCGTTGCGGTAGGCCTGGCGCACACGCTCAAGGTTGGCGTCTTGTGTCGCTGGAGAGGGCACCGCTTGGGCCAGGTGGCGGTAGTGGGTCAAGTGCCCTTGCGCCTCTAAATCGGCAAGGTCCGCGTCCAGAGCTTCAAGGCGCTCCAATAGTTCGCCTTCCTGCTCGGCGGTGACAAGCAGGTAGCGGCTGGCGGTCGGGCTATCCAGCAGTATTTGTACGCGTTGCTGCTCGCTAATCAGCTCGGCCGGTGATGGGTTGAGCTGGCGAAGATCATCGTCAGCGGACAGCCGCGTGGCGATCATGACGACTGCGAGAACGCCAAGTAGAGCGAGTAGCCCCCAATACCTGGGTGCGTGAGGCGGTAAACGTAGACGGTTCAACTGAGTGGCAATACGCGTGGTGGCGGCATGAGGGCGCGGGGTGAACCACGGCAGCCAAAGCCGCACCGTTAGCCAGGCGCCAATTAGCCCCAGTGCCACGAACGTGGCCATCTGGCGCAGCCCCGGCAGCGGCGTGGCAAGCTGGACAAGATAGGCGACCAGGCTGGATATCAGGCCGAGTAATAGCCCCGGCCAAAGCCTGGCCAGCGGCTGTTCGGGCGCCAGCTGGCGAGCGCATTGAAAATGCAGGGCGTAATCTATCGCAATGCCGATCAAGCTAGCGCCAAAGGCCAGCGTCAGCAGGTTAAGCGTACCAAAAAGTAGCCAAGTCAAGGGCAGTGCAAACAGAACGCCACACGCCACCGGTAGCAACAGGCTGGCCAGTATCGAACCGCGCCGAAAGGTGACCCAGAGCAGCAAGGCGATACCCAGCAGCGAGCCAATGCCGATGGTCAAGGTTTCGCGCTTGGCCTGCTCGGCACCGGCGGCGGCGTGAAACACCAGCCCGCTTCGCAACAGCTCGGCTTCTGGATGAGCATCGCTAAACTCCGCAAGCGCTGTGACAAGGCGTTGCTGCATGGCCATATCGTAGGGGCTGGCCGTGAGTTGACCGCTGATGATGAACCAGTTACCGCTCTCATCCCTGACGGCAGGCAGGCCGTCGACCAGGCGAATGGGGCCCGCCAGGCGTTGGTCCTGCCAGGCATCCAGCAGGCCAAAGGGGTCTTGGCGTGGGTCAGCGCCACTTCCCGGCGTGAACAACTGGCGCAGGCCTTGTTGCACCCAGACGTCGTTATCGGCAGCGGCCAACGAGGGCGATAGCAGCCGATAACGGTACGCTGACAAGTCGCTGTCGGGGGTGTGCAGAAGGTCATCGTCGAAGGCTGTGACGCTGGCCGATTGTTTAAGACGGGTCTTGAGATCCGCAACCAGCTGAGCCGGCGATTCGCTCTGCAACAGCAGCACGAAGCGATCCTCGAAGGCCTGCGTCAGGCGCTGCTCAGCGTGTTCGAGCAGCGCTCCCTGCCGGGTGTCCGGCAACAGCGTGGTAATGCGCGTATCCAGTGCTGCGCCCCTGCTCAGCAGGCTCGCCAAGAGCAAGGCGCAGCCCAGCAGCAGCCCCGCCCAGCCGATAGCTGCCAGACGCTCCAGGCGGCCGGGACGCGTTGCTGCACTCACGATGTATGCTTATCGTCTTCAAGACGCTCGCAAGCCGCACCGCTCAAGGTAAGCTCAAGGCGGTCATCATTGGTGAACATGATCTCGACACGCTCTACCTGCTGGTTGCCGTGAACCAGTAACTGGTCAAGCCGTTGGGCGATGTTCGCTTCACTGGGCGTCAGCTTGGCCTGCCACTCTTCCTGGGTGCCGCTGAGTTCGATGGCGAAGTATCTCTCCAACGCCTGCCAGTCACCTGAAAGCAGGCCACCAAGCACCGGTGCGACCGCCTGAAAACCCATCGGTAGCTCGTCGTTGTCCGCGCTCATCACCACGCGGTCATTAATGGGGGAGGTCGTTTGCCAGACAAGCCCTGCGTCTTGATGTTCAAAGGTTCCACGGCTTTCCAACTGACTGTCGAGATCGGCTAGCCAGCGTGTCTGCTCGAATCGCCCGCACTGCGGTGCATTGTCGGCCAGGCGTGCGGCAAGCTCGTCAGCGTCGGGAGCCGCCCAGGCGGCAGCGCTGGCGCTGATGGCTAGAAGGGTAAAGACAAAAAAAGCCGCTTGGTGAATAGCGCGCATCATTGATTGGCCTCCTGCCAGGCGAGCAGACGTTCCCGCAGAACGGGGGGCGATTCCAGGCGCATTTCGCGGTCTTCAATTCCGACGGCCACTTGTACGCTCCAGGCACGCGTCAGGCGTTTGCGGGTGTGTGCATCGCGAATGGTGTAGTCGATCTTGAGGCGGTTCTCCCACTCGCTCAGGCGCGCTTCGATTGCGATTCGCTGGGCGAATAGCGCTGGCGCCGCGTAGCGCAGGCGTAAATCGATCACCGGCCAGGCAAATCCTGAGGCCTGCATTTGGGGATAGTTGTAATCGAGCGCATCGAGCAGCGTGCAGCGGGCAATTTCCAGGTAGCGCACATAGTGGCCGTGCCAGGCCACCTGCATCATGTCGATATCGTGAAACGGTATCGACAGTTCGGTTTCGTAACGGGGCAGTTTGCCATTATCAAGCGTCATATAGGCTCCAGTGGCGTTGGCGAATCACGTCACACAGAGTGCGGAGTTCGTGTTCCAGGGCGCGGTCTTCGCCAAGTGCCGGAAAGATCTGGCGGCAATCGGTCAGAAACTCAGCCAGGCGGTCGGGCAGCGGTGGCGCATCGCCTATCTGGCTGCGTAGCTCAACACCCTGACAGGCCGCATGCAGCGTGGCGGCCGCGACCTGTTCTACCAGGGTGAGCACACGCAGCGCATCGCGGGCGGCAATCGTGCCCATGCTGACCTTGTCCTGATTGTGGCATTCGGTGGAGCGCGAGAAAACGCTGGCGGGCATGGTCAGCTTCAGCGCCTCGGCGGTCCATGCGGACGCACCGATCTGCACGGCCTTGTAGCCATGATTAAGGCTGGCCCGCTCGGGGACGGCACCGCTTAAGTTGCTGGGCAAGCCATGATTGAAACGAGCATCCACCAGCAGCGCCAGTTGGCGGTCGAGCAGATCCGCGAGGTTGGCGCAGGCCTGCTTGAGGCTATCCATGGCGAAGGCGACATGGCCGCCGTAAAAGTGGCCGCCGTGCATGACCTTGCCTTGTTCGGCGTCGATCAACGGATTGTCGTTGGCGCTGTTGAGTTCGTTCTCGAGAAACTGGCGCCACCAGGGCAGGGCATCTTCTACTACGCCGATCACATGCGGGGCGCAGCGCGTCGAGTAGCGATCCTGAAGGCGCGATGAGTTGCGCGGCGTATCGGGCGCGTGGAGATCCTCGCGCAGGCGTTCAGCTACCTTGTTCTGCCCTGGATGCGGTTTGGCGGCGAAAAGCTCGGCATCAAAATGGTAGGGGTTGCCGTTCAGCGCATGCACGGAAAGCGCCGTGATACGGGTGGTCAGGCGCGCCAGATAAGTGGTGCGGGCGAAGGCGAACACGCTCAGCGCTGTCATCACCGCGGTGCCGTTCATCAGCGCCAGGCCTTCCTTGGGCTTCAGGCGATAGGGTGCAAGCCCGTGCTCGGTAAACACCTCAGCCGTAGGCCGTCGCTTGCCGTCATGAAATACGTCCCGCTCACCGCACAAGACGGCAGCCAGGTAAGATAGCGGTGTGAGATCCCCGCTGGCCCCGACAGAGCCTTCTTCAGGAATCACCGGTATCACGTCGTGTTCAAGCAACCATGTCAGGCGCTCGAGAAGTTCGACGCTGACGCCGGATACGCCGCGACAAAGCGAGACAAGGCGTACCATGATCACCGCCCGCGCGGCTTCAACCGACAGCGCCTCGCCCAGCCCGCAGCCATGAAAGGTGTACAGCTGGCGGGGCAGTTGCTCCAGGTCGGAGGCGGAGACTTCGCGGGTGCAGGAATCGCCATAACCGGTGGTAACGCCGTAGACAACGCCCTCTTCCTCTAGCAGGCGCTCGAGAAAGGCATTGCCTTTGGCAATACGCTTACGAAAATCGGGCGTCGTCGACAGGATGACGCGGCGGCGACCTTCGGCAACCGCCAGCACGTCTTCAAGGTTGACCATCGATCCATCCAGAATGAGCGGCTCGCTGGTGAGAGGGCCCGCCGTCGGGTCACGCAGTATCGTCATGAAGGTATCCAGTGTCATTTATCCAGAAGGGATAAAAATTGAACCATTGCAGCGGGTGCCGCCGAACGCGTTCGGACAGATGGTCGGCATGCGCCTGCATGGTATCGGCAATCCACGTTTCACGCTGACGACGAGGCAGGCTCTGGGTGTCGCCAAGAAGCTCAAAGTCGATCCTGAAGTTGTCATCATCGCGTACGCAGGCCAGCGTATAGAGAGGGCAACGCAGCAAGGTGGCCAGGCGGAAAGGGCCTTCCGGGAAGCTTGCCCGGTCGCCGAGAAAATCAAGCGGCTGGGTTCGCTCGCCTGACAGGGGAAGGCGGTCGGCGGCGATGACCACATAGCCACCGGCGTTAATGCGCTCGGCCAGCGTCTGGGCTGTGGCCGGGGTAACTTCGCTGACTTCGAGAATCTGTGGGCGCGGCTTGCCCGTGACGCGTTCAAGCAGGGCATTGAACTTGCGCGCATTGCGGGTGTGCATCATTACCGTCAGGTCGAGATTGGTATGGCGTTCGGTCAGCGCATTCACAACGTCAAGGTTGCCGTGGTGGGCGACAAGGATCAATCCGCCCTGACCGCCAGCGATCGCTTGAGTGAAGCGCTCGACCCCGCTACCCATCAGGCGCTCGTCGGCAATATTGCCGCTCCACGCTTCAACCTTGTCCATCAGCGTTTCGCCAAAGGCCAGAAAGTGGCGATAGCTTTGCCACCAACGGGCGAAAGGCTGCTGCTTGAGTGAGGGATAAAGGCGTTGCAGAAAAGCCTGGGAAGCGCGTCGCGCCGTGGTGTGGACGAGAAAATACCAGAGCATCACCGGCCATAGCGCCAGCCGAAAAGGCCAGCGGCCCAGGCGCCGCTGTATAGCCACCATCAGGGTCATCCCCAGCAGCGTGCCGCGTTCGCCGATCCGCGCCCAGTGGTAGTTCATGGGCTCGCCACGCGGTGTGGCGGAAAGCGCCGGGCGAGCAAGCGTGGCAGGCGCCACAACATGCCGAAAAACAGGCGCGTATGCATCAGCGATATCTGCCGGTTATCGCGCCATACGGCAAAATGGCTGATACCGTCGCGGGGGTAGTGCACACGTACCGGGCGGTGCATCATGGCGCCTTGTTCCCAGTGCCAGCGCACCAGCACTTCGGTATCGAAGGTCATGCGATTACCGCAGGGGTGGCGGGCCAGCATTCGGTTGAGCGGTGCCACCGGGTAGAGCCTGACACCACACATCGAGTCGCGAATATCCAGCGATAAGGTATTTATCCACACCCAGATATGGGTGGCGTAGCGGCCATAGAAGCGCACTCGGGGCACGCTAGCGTCATATCGAGGATAACCCACTACTAGCGTGTGCTGGGCTACCGTTAGCGTGGCGAGAAACGCGGGCAGATCATCGACCCCGTGCTGGCCGTCGGCATCGACCTGAAGTGCATGGCTGAACCCCAACTGCTCGGCGTAGCGTAGTCCGGCACGCACCGCCGCCCCCTTGCCCTGGTTAGTCTCAAGGCGCAGCAGGTGATGGCCCTGTTCAGCCAGGCGATCCAAAACGGCGGCACACTGTTGGTCACTACCGTCATCGACCAGTAGCAGCGGTATCTCCAGCGCTGCCAGTTCCTCGCATAGCGGGGTGATTGTCGCTGGGTGGTTATACACAGGGATAAGGATACAGGGCCTTGGTTCAGCCATGCTGGTCTCCCTTGGGCGTTTGCAGGCGAACCTGCCCGGTGCAGTGGCGCCCTTCCTGGGAGTCAATGCTAAACGCGATACCATCCTCGCGGCGGGTCAGCTGTAGGGTGAAACGAGTGCCGGGCATCAGCGCGCGCGTAAACTTCAAGCGCTCGATACCCAGAAACAGGCCTCTGTGGCCAAAGATATCGTGGGCATAATGGATGGCCCACTGCACCATCACCACGCCCGGAACCAGCGGGTACTGATCAAAGTGGCCTTCCAGAAACACCAGCCGCTCCGGAACTTCCAGGGTGAGCAGGCGACTATTGGCATCAAGAGGGTGCTCTCCCAGCCAGCGCGGCACTTTCGGGTCGTCCAGGTCGGCAAACAGGCGGTTGATCAGCGTGCGGTCCAGCTTTCCCTGGGCATTGCTTGGCAGCGTTTCAACAAAGCGCCAATAGCGGGGCACGGCAATAGGCTCCAGGTGGTCGGAAAGGTTTTCGCGCATACGCTGGATCAAATTCTGCCGAGCATCACGCTGGTGCGGAATCGATGGTTTATCCAGCACAATTATGGCGCCTAGACGGCTATCGGCGCGGTCAAGGTCGACACAGCGAACCTCGCTGACCGCTTCCACTGCCGCAAGAATGCGCTCGACATGGTCGAGAGAGACACGCTTGCCGCCAATCTTGACCAGGCGATCCGCTCGGCCCAGCAGCGTGAAGCCATCATCTGCCGGCGCCGCCTGATCAGGCTGATGCCACCACTGTTGAGGCGTCTCCAGAAACGGCGACCGCAGGCTCAGGCCGCCATCTTGAAATGCTAACTCCACGCCGGGCAGCGGCTGCCAGCTGGAACGGCGTGTTTGCCGACGCTGGGCAATGCCGCCCGTTTCGGTGCTGCCATAGATCTCGATGACCGGCGCCTGTAACAGGCGTTCAGTAAGCTGCGCATGTTCCAGCGCCAAGGGCGCACCCGATGAGAACACGCGGACCGGCGGCGTAGCGGCGTGCCAGGGCAGGTGTTCAGGCAAGCGCGACAGCTGCGCGGGGGAGCTGACCACGACCGGATGCAGGCCTGCTGTATCGGCTTCCTGCAAACGGGCCATCAGCGCTTCGGGATAACGGCTTTCACCACCGCAGAACGGCGCGCCCGCACATAAGGGGTGCAGTATGCCGGTGAGCAGCCCGTAGATATGCTGGTGGCTGACCTGGGAAATAACCCCGCTGTCTGCCAGTGGCCAAAGCCTGGCGTGGGCTGAGAGCTCTGCTTCCAATTGATCAAAACGCTTGGCTAACTGAACGGGGTTGCCGGTGGAGCCTGAAGTAGATAGCACAACGGCGGTAGCGCTCGGGTCCAGAAATGCCGTGCGGGGGCGTGTTTCAGCGCCCTGCGGGAGCCGCGGCTCGGGCACATCGGGCAGGGTGCCATCGACTTCGCTTGCCAGCCGGGAGAGCGTTTCGGGGCGATCATCGGCGGGTAGCACGGCGACCCGGCCGCTTTCCCACAAGGCGATCAGTGCGGCGCAGAACGCTAACGGTTGCTGCTGGCACAGCAGCCAGCGGCCGGCGGGTTTGTCCGTCAGCCAGTGGTGCCATGCATCAATATGCGCCGTAAGCGAAGCGCCACACACCCAGTGGTTGGGCAGTGGCTCATGACGGGGAGTGGATCTACGCCAGGGTAACTGAGTAAGCGAGATAAAGGTCATGTCAGGCGGCTCCGCAGCTGATGACGTACTAACCATTCACCGGTAAACATGACGGCGATTAGGCCATAGCTGATGGCACCGTTGTACAGTGTCCATGTTGCCAAGCTTGCGTACAGCGCTGTCCAGCTTGCGATGGCACCGTTGAGTATGAAAAAGCCACACCATGCCCAAGTGACATTTCGGGTATAGCGTACGCCGGCGGCGGGCAGCTCGGGCTCGCGCAGGCGCGCCAAACGTTCGATGACCGGTACTCCTCGCCACAGACTGGAGAGAAAAATAGCCAGCATGACCGCGTTTACGGCCACGGGGTATGCGCGCATGCCGAGTTCCGCGTGCCCCAGCCCGCCCAGGCCGACCAGCAGGACCGCCGCAGCGGCCGCCAGATAGCGCGCTTGGGGCATTCTCCAGGCGAGTAGTGCCGCACCGATGACCAGTAATGGCCAGCTGCCGATATCATCGTGCAAAAGCAGTACCAGTAGTGGCCACATCAACGCGCACGCCATGCTTGCGTATTTGGACATGATTACTGCTGCATCAAGTGTTCGACGGCAGTGACAACATCGCTGATCGTGCGCACTGATTTGAAATCCTCAGGCTTGATGCGTCGTCCAGTGAATTGCTTTAGCTCGACGACAAGGTCCACCGCGTCGATGCTATCGATATCCAGGTCCTCATAGAGGCGGGCGTCGGGCTCTATTTCGCTGGCATTGAGGTCAAACAGATCAACCAGTGTCTTGCGAATATGGGCGAGTATTTCTGCGCGCTGGTGATCAGCGGTTTCAATTGACACGGCGGGCCTCCACGAGTGCTTGCAGCGCCGCGAGGCTTTCGAAATGGCGACGCGTCTCATCAGCTTCGGAATCAAGCTTGATACCGTACTGCTTTTGCAGTGCCAGCCCGAGTTCAAGCGCATCGATAGAGTCAAGTCCTAGCCCTTCGCCAAACAGGGGAGCGCTTGGGTCAATATCGGCAGGCGTAATATCTTCAAGCTCTAGCGCGTCAATGATGAGACGCTTGAGTTCAAGTTCCAGCGCCTGATTGCAGGTTTCTATCATGATGGAAGTGTTCCAGTTCTCTGTTGAAGTGGTCGCTCAGCCATTGAGTTAGTTGTCTAGCGAGCTGGCCGGTTGGTTGTTGGCTAGCGGAATCAACGTGCAGGTCGTCAAGCACGCTAAGCTCCATTAAAACCCTGGTAGCGGGGATGTGGTACCAGGGTTCGTGTTTTGTCAGTGTGGTCGGCGTGCAGCGTATCAGGACAGGGGTGAGCGCTGTACCGGTGCGCAGGGCGATATTTGCTCCCCCGCGACGAAATTTGATCGGGCGTTTCGGGCTAGTGCGGGTGCCTTCAGGAAATAGAATCAGTGAGTCACCTCGTTGCAGGCTCTGACGGGCAGCCTCCAGCACTGACTCGGGGTCATCGTTGGTGATATAGCCCGCAGCACGAATAGGGCCGCGGGTAATAAAATTGCGGGTCAGCCGACCCTTTACGATGCAGTTGGCATGAGACGTGTAAGCGATTAAAAAAATAACGTCGATGAGCGAGGGGTGGTTGGCAATCACAAGCAATCCAGGGCGTTTGAGGCGCTCAGGGTTGTCAACGCGGTAATCAAGCACGCCAAGGCCTTTCATCAAATTGATGAACCCGAGAAAGCAGACGCGGATAAGGCGGCGCGCCAGGTCGCGGCGCCGCTCAGTATTACGCACGCAGAGGTTCAACAGTGGCGCAATTACCAAGCCAATGAAAAGGCCACCGATCCCGAAGACTGTGAAGGAAATAGCTGTACCCAAGCCGCGATACAGTTGGTTGATACTCATTCCTGCTCCAGATGCCAGCGCTGTCGACCGTTTAGGAAAGCGGTCTCCCCACTAAGCCACTGCAGCACATTGACCGGTGTCGGAGAAGCGCTGTGGGCTGATGTAGATGCCGTGATGGCGCGACCTCGTTGTAGAGTTAAGCGCATGCCAATAACACAGGCTGTGCCTGGATGCTGTGTTTCGCCCTGATAGGCCGCAGGAAGACAGCTTTCTGAAAATGCGGCAACTACGGCGGGGTAGCCCGCTTGCAAATACCCATACGACTCGTGAAGAAGCGCATCAAACTCATCACCACAAGCGCCTAACGCCTGCAAGGGACGGTGATGCGATTGCGCAATAGAGTGAACGCCCAGAATAGCGTTATGCACTGACATTGAGAAGCGGGTAGGGGAGATCGGGTCGCCCCGCTGCAGACTCTCCAGCATCGCGAGCGTATGCGTCGTATCGCCATGTCGTGAGGCATGCACCAAGGGGGCGTTAGCCTGTGGGTCGAGTTCTCGCAGAATATCGCAAGTGGCGCGCCCCGTATCATCAAGCCGTCGCCGCAGCATAGCAGGCAGTTCGCTACTCAGCTGGGCCGAAATAAGACGATTTGGCTTAACGGTTGCCATTGCCTCTTCAGGAAGCCAGCCCCGCCAGTCTTCGATAAATAGAGAAAAGGACACCACTTAGCAGCCTGCTCAAAAAAGGCGGCTACTTTAACTTAATTATAGGGTATGGAAAAGGAATGCGGCTCAAATGATGCGAAACGGTGAGGTGATCTCAATAGGCAGATCGTTCAAGGCTTGAGGCAATAATGCTGACTTTGTCTAAGTTGACATAGTCCTCTCCAGGGAGGAAGCTTGAACTCCTGGTAAATAACTTTATTAGATAAAAACTAATCAAAGGGGATAAGGCATTGAGACTTAACATATATTCAGGGGTAGTGGCGGTTTTTTGTCTGGCGTTGCTGTCAGGGTGTGCTACTAGCCGCAGCGAAATAGCGCTGACACTGCCAGAAGAAAATACGAGTCAATATATTAGTGAAGGGCAAGAAGTAATAATAGGCGAGGTTATCGATCGACGAGTTTTCGAAGAGGCGCCAAGAGAGCCCAGTACTCCTTCGCTTGGGAAAGGAGGGGCAAGTAAGGCGTCCGATGAGACCAAGGCAAGAGCGGTTGGTCGAAAAAGAAACACTTACGGTATGGCGATGGGGGATGTTCTTTTAGAAAATGGACAGACCGTTGATGAAGTCGTGCGTAGCAATTTGACTCTCGCCCTGCGTGAAACTGGCTATAATGTTCTCGCTCATTCAACTGGTGTCGCCACAAATACCCCTATTATAGATGTTTACATCGATGAGTTTTGGGCATGGCTCAATCCGGGATGGTCTGGCACGCTGAACACCCGCATCGCAACTGTTCTAGAGCTACGATCTAATGAGGAGCAAGAGCGCATTTCTGTTCATGCCCTTGAGCACCGGCATCTCGCAACGGATGGCGCTTGGATCGAAATTATTGAAAAAGCGCTGAATGACTATAGAAACGAGGTTATCAGCGTCGCGCCTGACCTGCTCGAAGAATAGGCTAGCGGAAGGGAAGTGTAGATTAAAAAAACGGCCACTTGCTATATTAGCTAAGTGGCCGTTTTTTATATGTTCTTGGTCGGAATAGCAGGATTCGAACCTACGACCTCTGCCTCCCGAAGGCAGCGCTCTACCAAGCTGAGCTATATTCCGAAGGTTGTGAGCGGTGCTCGACAACGGGGCGTATCTTACACAAGTAGACGCTTTTTATCAAGCCTCAGCGCCTCTGTTGTGCGAATTTATGCTTGCCTGTCAACGGCCAAGCGGGCGAGTTGCGCCATGCTATCGCGATATGGGCTGGGTGAAAGTAACTCTAATTGCGCCAGTGCCTTATCGGCCATTTCATTGGCGCGTTTACGGGTGTACTCAAGCGCGCCCGTGGCGTGAACAATGGCGAGTACGTCATCCAATTGTTCAAGGCCGCCTTTGCGGATCACCTGGCGAATCAGCTTGGCCTGCTCAGGCGTGCCCTGCTCCATGGCGTGAATCAGCGGCAGGGTGGGCTTGCCTTCGGCCAGGTCATCGCCGACATTTTTACCCATGGCGTCGGCATCGCCTTGGTAATCCAACAGGTCATCAATCAACTGGAAGGCAAGGCCCAGGTAACGGCCATATAACTGTAGCGCCTGGGCTTGCTCTGGTGTGGCATCAGCAAGTACGGCACCGCTGTGGCTGGCAGCTTCAAACAGCATGGCGGTTTTACCTTGAATGGTTTCAAAGTAGTCCGCTTCAGAGACGCTGGGGTTGCCAATGTTGGTTAGCTGTAGCACTTCGCCTTCGGCGATGGTGCAGGTGGCGCTGGAGAGAATCGCCATGATCTGCATCGACCCAACATCGACCATGAGCTGGAACGAGCGCGAGTAGAGAAAGTCGCCGACCAGTACCGAAGGCGCGTTACCCCAGGCATCGTTGGCGGTTTTTTTGCCCCGCCGCATGTGAGACTCATCCACCACATCGTCGTGCAGAAGTGTGGATGTGTGCATGAATTCGATCAGCGTGGCCAGGGTAATGTGCTTGTCGCCCTGGTAGTCCAGTGAACGGGCTGCCAGCAGTACCAGCATGGGCCGCAAACGCTTGCCGCCGCTTTCAATAATGTATTGGCTAATGGTCTCGACGAGCGGGACTTTCGAGGTGAGCTGCTCAACAATCGTCCGGTTGACGGCTTCAAAGTCATCTGCCACCACGGCGTGCAGCGGTGAGGGCGTAGGGCTGGCAGTCGGGGTTGGGGAGACGTTGGCGGTCATGGGTTCCGTTCATCGCGGCAGGTGGAGGGGTACGCCCCTGAATTGAGGTCATGCTATGGGGCTACCGGGAAAGCGTCAAGGCGCGTGCAGGGCATCCATTCGACGTGCGACAATAATCATCAATTGACAACGGCCTACAGTCTTGTGGTAGAAGGCGATTGTCGTTATAATCCGCGACCCACTCATCATGCTCCCTGTCAGATGGCTCCAAAAGGGGCGCCACTCGCAGCAGGTCAATAAGAGCGTCAGGCGATGAGCGCTGGTTATGCAACGCATAACGGCATTACCGACAAGTCCGGAGAGCGACATGTACGCAATTATCAAAAGCGGTGGCAAGCAGTACCGCGTTCAAGAAGGTCAGACCCTTAAACTCGAGAAAATCGAAGTCGCTACCGGCGAAACGATTGAGTTTGATGAAGTGCTGCTGGTTGCAGACGGCGACGACGTAAACATTGGTGCTCCGCTGTTGAGTGGCGCCAAGGTTTCCGCTGAAATCGTTTCCCACGGCCGCGGTGACAAGGTGACGATCATTAAATTCCGTCGCCGTAAGCACAGCATGAAGCGTCAGGGCCACCGTCAGTGGTTCACTGAAGTCAAAATTACCGGAATTTCCGCGTAAGCGGTTCATTCCCTGAAAGGAGAATTTTGCAATGGCACATAAAAAGGCAGCCGGCTCCACGCGTAACGGTCGCGATTCCGAATCCAAACGCCTCGGTGTTAAGCTTTTCGGTGGCCAAGCAGCGAACGCAGGTAGCATCATCGTTCGTCAGCGCGGCACGCGTTTCCACGCGGGTACTGGCGTTGGTCTAGGTCGTGATCACACTTTGTTCGCACTGAACGAAGGCTTTGTGAAGTTTGAGACCAAAGGCCCGAAAAACCGCAAATTCGTTAGCATCGTTTCTGAATAAGCAACTCTGGTTGCGTAGAACGTAGTTAATGAAGAAAAGCCCCGCTATGGCGGGGCTTTTTTGTCTGTTTAAACCCTCTTGCCCAATGAATGGAGGCAGGAGCGTTGCATATAGGGCGGCGGAAGCGGCCGGGAGAAACTATGCAGTTCGTCGATGAAGCCTCGATTATTGTTGAGGCGGGAAATGGCGGCAATGGCTGTCTGAGCTTTCGCCGCGAAAAATATGTGCCCAAGGGTGGCCCCGATGGTGGTGACGGTGGGCACGGCGGCAGCGTTTACCTGATTGGTGACGATGCGCTCAATACGCTGGTCGACTTCAAGTTTCAGCGTTTTTACAAGGCTGAGAACGGCCAGGGCGGCATGGGCCGCCAGATGAGCGGTAAAGCCGGTGAAGATCTGCACGTTAAGGTGCCGGTAGGCACCACCGTTGTGGACGTTGATACGCTGGAAGTCATCGCGGATATTACCGAAATTGGCCAGGTGGTACTGGTCGCGGAAGGTGGTCGACGTGGTTTGGGTAACATCCACTTCAAGTCGTCCACCAACCGTGCTCCTCGGCGTACCACGCCAGGTACCGAAGGCGACCGTCGCAACCTGCGTCTGGAAATGAAGGTGATGGCGGATGTTGGCCTGTTGGGCATGCCCAATGCCGGCAAATCCACCCTGATTCGCTCGGTATCGGCGGCCAAACCTAAAGTCGCCAACTACCCGTTTACCACGCTGGTGCCTAACCTGGGTGTGGTGAAGCTGGGGATGCACGAGCACTTTGTGATGGCGGACGTGCCGGGGTTGATCGAAGGTGCCTCTGATGGTGCGGGCCTGGGGCTGCGCTTTCTTAAGCACCTGACCCGCACGCGGCTGCTGTTTCATGTGGTCGATATAGCGCCCTTTGATGAGTCTGACCCAGTGGAAGCCGCCCAAGCGATTGTGTATGAGCTTGGCCAGTTCTCTCCGGCGCTTTCCGAGCGCCCGCGCTGGCTGGTGTTGAACAAGTTTGACCTGCTGCCGGAAGAGGAGCGCGAAGAGCGCGCCCAGGCGATCATTGATGCGCTTGGCTGGGAAGGCCCGGTGTTCCGTATCTCGGCGATTAGCAATGAAGGCACGGACAAGCTGGTTCAGGCCGCGTACCGCTGGCTGACCGAGCAGCGTCGCCTTGAGAACGAAGACGAAGAGGCGCTGGCCCGCGAGCAGGAAATGCGCCGCCGCATGGAAGATGAGTCGGTCGCTCGTATCGAAGAGCGTCTGGGGCGTCGCCGCAAGCGGCCTGCTGAAGAAGCCGACGACGATGATTTCGATGATGATGATTACGACGTTGAGGTCGAGTACGCGCCCTAACGGCCGAAACCGGCAGGCTTGCTCAGCCTGCCAGTAATGGCCGACGTTGAATATTGTTGTCGAATACCATCGCTGAATATCGTTGCTGAATAGCGTTAACAATGTGCCTGATAAGGTAGAGACGGATGGAGAGTCATGAGCAGGGGATGGGCCGCGAAGCGCTAAGCTGTGCGCGCCGCGTGGTAGTGAAAATCGGTAGCGCACTGCTGACCAACGACGGCCGTGGCCTGGATGAAGCTGCTATTGGCGGCTGGGTTGACCAGATTGCCGAGCTTCATCAACAGGGTGTTGAAGTGGTGCTGGTCTCCTCCGGCGCCGTAGCAGCAGGCATGGTGCGGTTAGGCTGGCAAGCACGCCCGAGTGCGGTGCATGAGCTGCAGGCCGCCGCCGCCGTGGGCCAGAACGGCCTTACCCAGTGCTATGAGCAACATTTTGCTCGCCACGAAATGCTCACTGCGCAAATTCTGCTCACTCATGACGACCTTTCCAACCGCAAACGCTACCTCAATGCGTTATCGGCCCTGCGCACACTGGTGGAGATGCGCGTGGTGCCGGTCATCAACGAAAACGATACGGTGGTGACCGACGAAATACGCTTTGGCGATAACGATACGCTGGGTGCGTTGGTAGCCAACCTGCTGGAAGCGGACGCGTTACTGCTGCTGACCGACCAGGAAGGCTTGTTCGATGCCGACCCACGCCATAACCCCAATGCCCAGATGATCGCCGAAGGGCGCGCAGATGACCCGCGCTTGGCAGCGGTGGCGGGCAGCGGCGGAGCGCTGGGGCGGGGTGGCATGAGCACCAAGGTGCGTGCTGCCAAGCTTGCCGCGCGTTCAGGCGCCGTTACAGTGATTGCCAGTGGTCGCCAGCCAGGCGTCATTACCCGGCTTATGAGTGGTGAAGCGTTGGGAACGCTACTGCACCCGGAGCAGGCACCGATGGCGGCGCGTAAGCGCTGGCTGGCGGGGCAACTGCAAGTGCGTGGCACGCTGATGCTGGATGCCGGGGCGGTAAAAGTCCTGCGCGAAAAAGGCTCCAGCCTGTTGCCGGTAGGGGTGCGGGGTGTAAAAGGCACGTTCAAGCGGGGCGATATGGTGGTGTGTGTCGATGAGCAGGGCATGCCGGTTGCCAAAGGGCTGGTCAATTACGGCGTGGATGAAGCGCGTCAGTTGGCGGGGCAGCCGAGTCACCAAATTGAGGCTATTTTGGGCTACGTAGAAGCCCATGAACTGATTCACCGCGATAACCTGGTCGTGATCTAGCGCTTGGTTTTTGCCCGGGTATTGGTTGAAATAGAACATCATCAAAACGCCGTTTGCTGTGATCAGTAAGCGGCTTTTTTATGTGTGCGCTACTTTGCCTTGGGGGCGATGGGCACTTGGCGGGGCCAGTCGTTGGGCACAATAAATACCCGCTCAATGCGCTGCTGGTGGGGCAGGTAGAGCATTATTTGCTGGGGCCCGTACTGTTCGATGAGTCGCTCAATGCCAGGTATCACGGCGGCCACTGGTTGAAAATCTTCCGCTCTGGGCGGCGCTAGCCAGTGCGGTTTTCGTAACCAGACTATGCGTAACGACGCACCCAGGCTATCGCGCAGCGCAGGCCAGTCACGCAAAAAACACCACCTGCCGCGGTGATGGTCCGGCGTAGCATGTTGGGGGGAAGGCAGCGCCGTATGCCACGGGTAAAACAAGACGCCCGGCATGGCGAGGCGATGAGTAAGAAGCTCTCCTACCGTGGACGAGCAGGTGGCGATGTCGCGGGGGGTTAGCCAGTGAGCAAGCGTGGCCAGTGCCCCGGGCGTTATGGAGCGCGGCAACTGGTGCTGGCATAAATGAGCGCATTTTAGCGCCAGGCTATCCAGCCCACCAGGACCGATCCAGCGGCTTGGGCTGTCGGCCGGGCCGGGGCCTTCAGGCAGGCCCAAATAAAACTTGATCGCCACTTCCAGATGCACGGGCGCCGGGTTATCGCGGGTGCGGTAAAGCATATCCAGCTCGCCAAGCGTTGTACGCTTTTTAAAGATGCGCACATTTTTGGCGAGTAGCCGCGTGTTAGGCGCGTTATCCAGCAGGAGATGCCACAGCCGCTCGTGGTAGTGCCCCATGCGGCCTGTCTGTTGGCGGTTAACACCTGCGAGTAGCGGCGTTATTTGCTGTAGCCAGTCAGCAGTGCCTGCGGCCAGGCCCAACTCCTGACACGTCGGGCGGCCACCGTTTGGCATGGGCGGCGGGAGCGTGACCAGGTCGGGCGCTGTTATCAACCACGCCAAATCATGCGCTATTTGAGACACCCCCGGCGCTATCATCTCTTCGCTTTTCTCAGCACGATGCCTTCTTACTTCCACGTTATCAGTTCCACGATGTTCTCCCCTTGACAAAACTGTCGCTAGGTAGTGGTAAAAACACAAGCGGGCCCCGTAGGGCCCGCACTGTGTGGTAACACTTAGCCAGCGATAGGGTGCTACCGCTAGCAGCCATTAATCACGGTCAATTTCAGTAATCTCGTAAGAGCCTTGACGCAGGCTTATTTCCAGCTCACGGCCATTCTCATCCCGGCCTTCGATATCAATAATGCCGCCCTTATCAATGTCGATATCCTCAAACTCGCTCATACCCTCTTTTCGTGCCACTTCCAGCGCCTGGCGTACGTCCTCTTCGCTCATTCCCCACGCACCGGTAATTAAGCGTTTACGCTCTTCTTTCAGGGTTTCGCCGTTATCCAGAGAAAATTCAACGTCGGCGTACCACTCATCATCCAGCCAGCCTTCTACTTCTGCGCGTCCACGGCTTTTAATGCTGATCTCTTCATAATGGGTGAATCCATAATCGACGGCAGGTACCAGCACCTCGTCAACCCGATCCATGGACAGCGCGTCTGCTTGGGCGCTGCCTGCTGCTGCGGTAAGTAGCAGAGCAGAGGCGGGGATCAACAGCATTTTTTGCATGACGTTCATATCAAATTCCTTCTTTGCTTAATGAATGGCATTGCCTGATGAATGTGGTCTGATACAGATCACTCAGCGAATGCGACAGAGGATTTATAGCACTGCGGTTATTTCCCCAAGCTGAACAATCCATTCATCTAGCGTTCATGTTGCTTCTGGCATTCTAGTCCAATGAAGTCACTCCGCCATCGATTCACGCACCGACTCTTTTACTGCTTCCGCTCTTCTGCCAAGTGGATGGGCGGGGCGCTGCTGGCTGCCATATTGATAGGCAGCGCTGTGGGTGACCAGCACTGGGAAACACTGCATAGTGAAGTGCGCCGTGGGGAGGTGGTGCCCTTGGAAACCATTTTAGACTGGCTGGAAGCGAACTATCTGGGAGACGTGCTGGAAGTGGAGGTAGAGCGCGAGCAGGGTCTGGTAGAGTATGAAATCAAGCTGCTGGGCCCCCAAGGTCAAGTGGTTGAGTTTGAATTTGATGGTCACAATGGTCAGTTAATGAAAATAGAGGGTGTGCGTATCAATGAGATGCGCCGCCCACAAGGTATGACGCCATGAAGTGTTTGCTGGTAGAGGATGATCAGGCGATTGCCCGCGAGCTGAGCCAAGCGCTGCGTGACGGTGACTGGGTCGTTGAGCACGCCGAAAATGGCCAGGAGGCCGACTTTCTGGTGCGTACCGAAACCTACGATACGGTAATACTCGATGTAGGTTTGCCCGACGGTGACGGCACGCGCTGGCTGGCTGCCTGGCGTGAAGACGGCATTGACCTGCCTGTGCTGATCCTGACCGCTCGAGAGCGCTGGGCGGATAAAGCGGCGGGCTTTACCGCAGGTGCCGATGACTACGTTACCAAGCCTTTCGAGCCGGGTGAGGTGTTGTTTCGGCTACGGGCACTGGTGCGGCGTACCCACGGCCATGCTCATCCGGTACTCAAAGTAGGTGAACTCAGCCTGGATACTCATACGCAGCACGTTAGCCTGGCGGGCCGCCCGGTAAGCTTGACTGCCCAGGAGACACGTCTGCTCGGCTACCTGATGCATGCCGCTCCTAGAGTCGTCAGTCGAAGCGAGCTTTCTGAACACGTTTATGACCGCGACCATGAGCCCGACTCAAACGTGATTGATGTGCAAATCAGCCGGCTACGTCGCAAGCTGGGGGCCTGGCGGTTTGCCACCCTGCGTGGGCAGGGTTACCGGCTCTTGGCAGAAGTGCCCGGCGGCGAATGAGCAAGGTAACGCCCACTTGGCGAACGCGCTGGGCAGGCCGCTCGATTAGCCTTCGCTTGCTGCTGGCCGTTTTAGTCATGATCGGAGTGGCCTTGCCGCTCGCTGGAATGCTGCTCTCGCATCATTACCGAAACGCGGCGACCGAGTCGTTTGATGAACGCCTTGAAGCAACGCTGAACGTGATTATTGCAGGCGTTTCCGTTGACCCGCTAAGTGAGCAGTTGCGCTATGACCGCGCTCTTGGGGACCCACTTTTTGACCAGGTCTTCTCGGGCTGGTACTGGCAAATTACCGATCAACAAACGCACACGATCACCTCGCGCTCGCTGTGGGATCAACGCCTGCCGGTCATCGATAACGAAGAGGTGAGCGCGCGCTCGTTGCCCGGCCCACGTGGGCAATCACTGCGTACCGTCGAGCGAGATATTTACCTGGCCCCTTTAGAAGCCCCTTTGCATATTAGCGTAGCGGCCCGCGATGACGAGCTGAAGGCCGATATACGCGAGTTCCAGCGCTTGCTCTGGCTGGGCCTGGTCAGTCTTGGAGCATTGCTGTTAGGCGTGTTGGGCCTACAGGTGCGCTGGGGGCTTGCGCCGCTGCGGCGTATGCAGGCCAACTTAAAAGACGTTGAGCAGGGGCGCGCAGCAGAAATGACAACGGACCTGCCTAACGAGCTTGCTACGCTTGCGGCTTCCATGAACGCCGTACTGGCCCGCGACCAGCGCCTGATTGAGCGTGGCCGACACACGGCAGGTAATTTGGCCCATGCCCTGAAAACCCCCTTAAGCGTTATGCGCTTGCTGGTCCACCAGTTGCCTGACGCGCATCGCGCCGCCTGGGAAGCCGAGTTAACCCGAATGGACAGTGCCGTTCGCCATCACCTGGCACGGGCCTCTGCCGCCGGTGACGGTGGCCGCTTTGCGCCGATTTCGCTGCACGATACGCTATCGCCACTGCTCAACGGGCTGGGTCGGCTGGCTCAGCGTCGCACGCTTACCCTGCATCAAATCTGGGAAAATCACCCGCGTGTGCACTTGGATGCCCAAGATATTCAGGAGCTTATCGGCAACGTACTGGATAATGCGCTGCGCTGGGCAAGCCATGAAGTGACGTTTAGAGTGTGGGTTGTCGACCAGACACTTTGGTTGAGCGTCAGTGATGATGGCCCTGGGATGACACAGCAAGAGAGCCAGGAGGCACTTGAGCGCGGCAAGCGATTGGATGAACAGCGCTCCCAAAGTGGCTTGGGTCTTGCCATCGTAGCGGACCTGGTCACGCTCTATCATGGCCAAATGCGCCTTCAGCGCGCAGAGGCTGGGGGGCTTGAGGTTACTGTTGAACTGCCGGTGGTGGCGCATGGCTAAGGGAGAACAAATGCAATGACAATGGATGATGCGTTGCCGGATGTATTGGTCGGCCCGCTATTGCGCCGCATTAGCCCCACACGCCTGGTGTTGTGGTTAGTGGCAACGCGCCCGCTTGATATGTCGCTGGTGCTTTTCCCGGGCAGCAGCGATGAGCAGCGCTTTCACTTAAATGATCATCACCAGTGCCTGACTATCGGTCGGCACGCGTTTATTCACTTGATTGATCTGCGCTTGCCGCACGCGCTACCCACTGATGAACGCATCGAATACGACCTGCGACTTCAAGCGGCGACGGGGGAGTGGCAGGCGCTGCCCGAGTGGGCGCCCTGGCTGTGCCATGAAGGCGCTGCTTATCCTGCCTTTGTCATTGCCTCACGCCATCACCGGTTGATGCACGGTTCGTGCCGTAAGCCTCACCATGCGAGCGCCGATGGGTTAGTGCGCGCCGACAGCTGGCTGGCGGACAAGCAGCAAGCGCCGAAAGAGTGGCCAGCATGGTTGTTAATGACCGGCGACCAGGTGTATGTGGATGATGTCGCAGGCCCCATGCTGCGTGCGGTGCATGCACTTATTGAATGCCTGGGGTTAGTCGATGAGCGGCTGGAGGGCGCCACGGTGGAGGATAGCCAGGCGCTTTATGCCTCGCCTGATAGCTATTACCAGCGCGAGTCGCTGCTGCCTGATGTCACCAGCAACGTGGCGCTGCGCGAGCGATTTTTCGGCGGTGTTAAAAAGCCGGTGTTTACCTCGGCGAACGCCTCCAATCATCTAATGACACTGGCGGAAATGCTCGCCATGTATTGTTTAGTGTGGTCGCCGGTTGCTTGGCAAATGATTTCCCCGGAGATGCCTGCCCTTAACGATAAAGCAGCCCAGCGTTATCGCCAGGAGCAGGCGGCTTTGGATGATTTTGTGGCCGGGTTACCGCAGTGCGCTCGGTTAATGGCGCATTTGCCCAGCTTGATGATCTTTGACGACCACGATGTTACCGACGACTGGAACCTGACCGCCGATTGGGAGCGCTGTGCGTATGGTCATCCGTTCTCAAAGCGCATTATTGGCAATGCGCTGATGGCCTATTTGCTCTGCCAGGGGTGGGGCAATGCACCGGATAAGCTTAACCCGCTGGTCGAACAGGCGGCCGAATTGTTCCGTGAGCAAGGGCCGCTTGCGTGCGCCAGGCAGGATGCATTGATCGAACGGCTACTGCGTTTTCAAGGGTGGGAGTTTCAGGTGCCCGGTACGCCTGCGCTGATTGTTTTGGATACCCGTACCCGCCGCTGGCGTAGCGAGCGTAGCCCCAAACAGCCGTCCGGCTTAATGGATTGGGAAGCGCTGATGGAAATGCAGCAGGCGCTATTGGGTTGCAAAAGCGCTGTCATCGTCTCGCCAGCTCCCATGTTTGGGGTAAAGCTGATTGAAGGCGTTCAGAAGATATTCACCTGGGCGGGCAAGCCGCTGGTGGTGGATGCCGAGAACTGGATGGCCCACCGTGGCGCCGCCAATACATTGCTGCAAATCTGGCGTCATTCCAAAACGCCGGGCAATTACGTGATTCTCTCTGGCGATGTGCACTACTCGTTTGCTTACGACATTATTGTGCGTCGCCAAAAGCGTGCGCCACATTTATGGCAGGTGACCTCCAGCGGCATCAAGAACACTTTCCCCGTGCAGTTGCTAAATACCTTTGATCGGCTTAACCGATGGCTCTACGCGCCCTGGTCGCCGCTTAACTGGTTTACCAAACGTCGCAAGCTGAGTATCCACCCGCGTGACCCCAGCGGGGCAAGCGCGGGCGAGCGGCTTTGGAACGCCAGCGGTATTGGCCTTGTAACGCTGGATATTGAGGGCCGCCCGGTGGATATTCGCCAGTTGGACGCCAACGGCAATGACGTTGTCTTTCCCCCGCCCGCTGACCTTCCCTATATCTGATGACGTGTATCTGACGTCAGTGCATGGCAAACAACAGGGCTGTTCGCTGGAATAGCGTGTAGCGCGGGCGGCGGCATAGACAGCCGCGAACCACGCATGCCATAGTAAGCATGCTTAGGGGACGGCATGCACCAGGTGCATCGCCTCATCAAGATCGAACAAAAGTAAAAGGCCCTGTTGGGCACTATTTTGATAGGGGCAGATTTGATAGGGGCAGACTGCAATGAATAGGAGGCTCTGGTGCTGAGAGCAGGCGCCGCCAGGAAAGAACGGCTGCTGAAAAGAATCTTTCTGGCGATCCTTTTGTTGATGGCCGCCACTCCGGCCTTGGCAGCCGCTCCGGCTGTCGGCATGTTTGGTAGCTTCTTTCCTTACTGGCTAATCTCGCTGTTTATCGGTGTGGTGGCAACGATTTTTATCCGTGTCATTTTCGTGGTGACGAAGCTTGATGACATCATTCCGTGGCGTGTCTTGGTATATCTGTCTCTGACGCTGGCCATGACGCTGTTATCTTCTCATCTTTTTTTTGGACGCTGAATCATGAAAGGTCATGCTTCCAAGCGGGTAGCATCCATTGTCGGAGCCGTGATCGCCATTGCCATCATTGCGGGCGCTGCTGTTCTGGCTTACCACAGCTACGAGAATGCGCGTGCCAATCCGCTGTCAGATGATGCCACTCTGAGGGCCGATATTGTCCACATTGCTCCATCGGTTGCGGGCCGCATCGTAGCCTTGCATGTTGAGGAAAATGACTTTGTCCGCAAGGGCGATCTGTTGCTGGAAATTGATGACACTGCCTATCGGCTGGCCTTGAAACAGACACAGGCCGACCTGGCCATGGCAACGGCGGCCAGTGGTGATCAGTCTCGAACTATCCGCGCGGAGCAGGCCAATGCAGAAATTGCCGAGGCCCAAGTCAATCGAGCCACGGCAAACCTGGCGCTGGCGAACCAGACCCTTGACCGTCTGCTGCCGATGGAGTCCAAGGGGTATGTTTCTCAGCAGCAGATCCACGACGCGCGCACTGTTAAACGCAATGCCGAAATCAGCTTGCAGGAAGCGATTCAGCAGCGTCAGGCCGCTGAGGCGCTGGTGGGTAATGATGAAGCAACCCTGGCGTTGATTGAAGCGCGCCGGGCCGCTCAGGACATTGCCCAGCATGAGCTGGACGGCACTCGGGTCTATGCGCCTGCCGACGGTCGGGTTGTCGGAGTGACCGTTTCTGTGGGTGACTACGCGCTGCCTGCCCAGTCCCAGTTCAATCTGGTCAAGACGGACACCTGGTATGCTTCGGCCAACTTCACCGAAACCATGCTGGGCAATATCGCTGTCGGTGACTGCGCCACGGTATATGCGCTGGCTAACCGCGACCGTGCCATTAAAGGCACAGTGGTGGGAATAGGCTGGGGCGTGGCCTCGAAGGACCTGATCGACCTGCCGTTATCGCTGCCGATTGTGCCGAAATCTCTTGATTGGGTGAGAGTTCAGCAGCGCTTTCCCGTCCGCATTCGGCTGGATGACCCGCCGGCAGAATTGATGCGTGTTGGCGCATCGGCGGTGGCAACGGTTCACCACCACGATGGCTGCTGAATCTCCGTGGGGGAAAATCGCCCGCCAGGCGTGGGCGGATATCCAGCCCTTTCCCGGAAGGATGGGCCTGACTTGGCGCGTGGCGCTACTGTGTGCTCTGGTGTCTGCAACGGCCATGCTGCTGAAAATACCTGAGGCCGCGATTAGCTGCTATCTGATCATTTTTCTGTCCAAGCAGGATGCCGTAAAGAACTGCATTATGGCTTTGGGCGTCATTTTGATGGCGTCTACCGTGGTGGTGCTGATGATTCCGATCATCAACGTTAGCATCGACAGCCCTGCCATGCGGCTGGCAGTCATGTTTTTTGCCTCGTATATCTTCCTGTTCCTCAGCTCAGCGACTCCGCTGGGCGAGCAGGCGGCCATTGTTGGCTTGGTGATCGCCTTTATCATGACGCTGGTGACCATGGTGCCGGTTGGAGAGGTCGCTGACAAAGGCTTGCTGATGGCATGGAAAATGGCCTGCATGCCGATGTTTTTGATGATCCTTTTTAACCTGCTGTTCGGCACTCCTTCGCAAACACTGGTGCGTAACCGGATTGTCGAAAGACTGCGCTGTGCGGCAGACCGCATCGAGACACAGCAAGCATCCACGGCTTTTAACATCCTGGTGAGCGAAGGTAATGATGACTCGTTGCAGCAAATGCAGCTCGTTAAGCTACTGCACCTGATATCGACGGCACGCTCTCGCTGGCTCAGCGGAGCCACTGAGACAAGTTATCGCATCCTGATTATCGCGGGGGCCCTGCCTGAAAGCCTGAGCCGCGCAGCAAGGAGTGACCTGGCGGTTGAGTTACGCCAAGCGGCGGATGCTATCGCCAATGATACGTGCCCAGTGCTACAGGCGGCGCCGGAAGCGACAGAAGCCGGCTTACAGCCGCTTTATGTCGCCTTACAGGGTTTGTCCCAGCCGGATGGAGGCGCTGCACAGCCACCGCGTCCGAGAAAAATACCTTTGCTGGCTGCTGATGCGTTTTCCAATCCGATACATCAGCGCTATGCGCTAAAGACATCCGCCGCGGCGGTGCTCTGCTATTTGATTTACACCGGCATGCAGTGGGATGGCATTCATACGGCGATGATCACCTGTTATGTGGCCGCGCTCGGCACTACAGGGGAAACACTGCGCAAACTGACGTTGCGGATCGTCGGTTGTCTGATTGGCGCAGCGATGGGGATTTTTTCGTTGGCCTTCATCATGCCGCACCTGAACTCCGTCGGTGGCCTGATGGGGCTGGTGTTCTTTGGCGTGCTGATCGGTGCCTGGGTGTCATCAGGTACTGAGCGGATCTATTATGCCGGCGTGCAGATCGCCTTGGCTTTCTTGCTGACCACCCTCAACGGGTTCGGCCCCAGCTTTGATATCTCCCAAGCCAGCAACCGTATCTACGGAATTTTGCTGGGTATCTTTGTTATCTATGTGATCTTCACCCAGTTCTGGCCGCGTAGCGTCATCAATCAGGTGGCACGGCAGCTCAACGATGTGCTGGATGCCTTGAGCGATCTCAGTACGCTTTCCAGGCAGGATCAACAGTTGCGCACCCAGGCGGCATCTACTGCATATTTTGCACTGGGCCAGGCCGAAGAACTGCTCGATATGGTGCCTTTCGAGCCGTCGCGTCTGCGTGCCAGCGCTGACGAGCTGGAGCGCGTGGAGAGAATTGTTGAAGAGCTCAATGACCTCACCAGCCAGCTTTACATGGCAGAACAGGATGACGGCACTATCAAAGAGCGCCTGCAGCGACTCAAGTCACAGCTGGTCACTGAGCTTGAAAACCGACGTAACAGGGCGCCTTCGACTTACGAGGGCTCTCCCCTCGACGACGGCGCGTATAGTGATATAGAACGGCAACTCACTCGGATAGAGCGGATTGTGCATGTTGAGAAAAGCTAGCGTGTTCAGATTAGCCAAGCTCAGAACCTGTATTGCTCTGGGCGTTGTTCTTGGCACTATAGGGGGCCTGCAGGGCTGTGCAACGGATGCACTGAAGAATACTTCCGCCTCCCCCAGCACACCCTGGGTGCCTCAAGGTCAGTCCGCGCTACCTGGCGATTTTTCCGTGTCAGGTTCAGCTGATATCGGCTTGCTGCCAGACCCGGTGTCACAGGATCTACAGTCGGACAAGGTTTATCAGTTACCCGAACTGATAGACTTTGCGCAACGCCATAACCCGTCAACCCGAATTGCCTGGGAACAGGCGCGCCAGCTGGCGCTGGCCTCTGGAATGGTTGAAGCCACGTTTCTGCCGATCCTGACCGCCAATGTGTTTGCGGGCAGGCAGCAGACCAGCATTCCTTATCGCGGATTGCTGGATGGTGACACTCACCATGTCGATACCACCGTCAGCGGTGTGGCGCCGAACCTTGCTTTGCAGTGGCTAGTGTTTGATTTTGGTCGGCGCGAGGCGCTCAGTGATGCCGCCCGACACAATGCCTATGCGGCCAACGTCAACTTCAATGGTGCCCACCAGGCGGTGATCTACAACGTGACGCGTAGCTATTACCAGTACGGTGCTGCCAAGGACAGGCTGGCAATTGCTGAGGAGGTGCTGGTCAACAACCGCCTTCTGCAGGATGCGGCTGAGTCCCGCTACGCCAATGGCGCCGGCACCAGTATCGCTGTTGCTCAAGCCCGTCAGCTTGTCGCCCAATCTAACCTGCGGATGGTGCAGGCACAGAGTATGCTGCGCGATCAGTATCAGGAGTTGCTGAGTGCTCTCGGCGCTTCGCCGACGACACAGATCGAGGTGGCCAGCACGTCGAATCGCCCGCTACCGGGTATTGACGAGTTGGCATCGGTGGATTCTGCGATTGAGGCAGCACTCAGCAAGCGGCCGGATGTGCTGGCCAGCTATGCTGAGCTGCAAGCTGCCAAAGCGACAGAGCGTGCCGCCGATGCCGACTTCATGCCCCGGGTATTTGTTGCCGCCGCCACGGGAACCAACAAGCAAAATCTGAGCATTGGTCATTTGCCCAGTATTGGCAACCAGACCACAGGCACCGGAGTGTTCCTTGGGGTGACAATGCCTATCTATGATGGCGGCCTTCTTGCCGCCAAACGCCAGCAGGCAGTCTCTGTCACGGCTTCAGCCGAAGCGGCATTCGAGAAAATTCGCAACACGGCGATGCGCGAGATGGTGGTTGCTGCTGATGCACTGCGCTCCTCACTGGCGGCTTTTGACGCCGCTGACGCGTTGACCGAAGCGGCTGCGGTGACTTACGACGCGGCCTTTGATGCTTATCGCAACGGGGTAGGCACTATCACTGAGGCTACTGCGGCGGAGTCCGGTCTTCTGGATGCAAGGTTGGCACGCTCCGAGGCACATGCGGCAAGCCTGATTGCAGCATCGACGCTTGCGTTCACGCTTGGCGCCATGACCTCAAGCACGTCCCCTTTAGAGGCTATTCCCTGACGCTTGTCCGCCCACTACCCTTCACACGTAAGCTATTTTAGCGCGCTAACTGTTGCGTCAGTGTCATAAAAAAAGTCGCACGCTTGCTAACTAGACAGTCCTCGTAAAAAGCCTTTGCAAACTGCCTCTAACACCGTCTCTAATACAAGAGGCATTCAGCCGTTGACCGCCCAGGAAGCTCAATGGCTTAACCGTGTTATTGAATCAGAAGATCTGCACGTGTTGTTTCAACCCATCGCGGATGCCAGCCAGCACTCTATTTACGGCTATGAAGGTCTGATACGTGGGCCTAAAACACCGCCGCTGCGCTTGTTTGATGTGGCCATGCAGGCAGGGCTATTGGTAGAGCTGCATTAAGTGTTTTGCAACCGTCATCAAGTGGTCACTTAAGTGTCGCGGTGTTGTCATCTAGCGTCGGCAGGATGGCGCTATCTTTGAACAACATTTCAGGTGACGTATGCATGCTGTGACTCTTCCCCGTACTTTGATCAGCGCTGCTGTTGTCAGTGCCTTTGCTCTGGTTGCCGTTAATGCATCGGCAGACCTCTCTGCGCGCTATGTTGATAACGACGGCGACATGGTAGCGGATGCACCCACGGACGAGTCGCAGTGGGTCGACCCCGATACGTTGGTATTTGCTTATACACCGGTTGAAGACCCGGCTGTTTACGCGGATGTTTGGGCCGGTTTTTTGGACCATCTGAGTGAAGCCACAGGCAAAGACGTTCAGTTCTTCCCGGTGCAATCCAACGCGGCACAGCAAGAAGCGCTGCGCGCTGGCCGCCTGCATGTAGCGGGCTTTAACACCGGTGGTGTTCCGGTTGCCGTAAACTGCGGTGGCTTCCGTCCGTTTGCCATTATGGCAGCAGACGACGGCAGCTATGGCTATGAAATGGAAATCATCACCTACCCAGGTAGCGGTATTGAGTCGGTTGAAGACCTCGAAGGCCGCCAATTGGCGTTTACTTCTGAGACCTCTAACTCAGGCTTCCGGGCACCTTCTGCGCTGCTGCGTTCTGAATATGGCATGGAAGCAGGGGAAGCCTTCGAGACAGCGTTCTCGGGTTCCCACGATAACTCCATTCTGGGCGTTGTGAATCAAGACTACGACGCAGCGGCCATTGCTAACTCCGTTGGCACGCGCATGATTGCCCGGGGCGTAGTTAATGAAGGCGATTACGACATTATCTACACCTCAGAAACCTTCCCCACCACAGCGTACGGTTTGGCGCATAACTTGAAGCCTGAACTGGCTGAACAGATCCAAGACGCGTTCTTCAGCTACGACTGGGAAGGGTCTGCGCTACAGGCTGAGTTTGCCAACTCGGGTGAAGCGCAATTTATGCCGATTACCTATGAAGAGCACTGGTCCGTTATCCGCACGATCGCCGATGCTAACGGTGTGACGTACGAATGTGACTAAGTAAGCCCTTAATTTTGCAGTTACTCGGCCAGAAGGTTAATCCCTTCTGGCCGTTACATTATGTAGATGAGGTAGAGCGATGTTGACACTCAGCGGCGTTACCAAACGCTATCCAACCGGGGACCGTGCGCTTACCGATATCGAACTTACCCTGCCTAAAGGCCAGGTGATGGCGCTTATCGGCCCCTCTGGTGCGGGTAAAAGCACCCTGATTCGCTGTGTAAATCGCTTGGTAGAGCCTACGGCGGGCAGCATTTGCCTGGAAGGAACAGAGCTTACCAGGCTTTCGGGCAGCGGCCTGCGTAAGGCACGCCGCTCAATGGGCATGATTTTTCAGGAGTATGCGCTGGTTGACCGCCTGACCGTGATGGAAAACGTGCTTTCCGGACGGCTTGGCTACGTGGGCTTCTGGCGTAGCTTTTTGCGTCGCTACCCGCAGGGTGCCGTCGCTGAAGCGTTTCGTCTGCTTGAGCGGGTAGGTCTGCCTCACGCTATTGATAAGCGCGCTGATGCGTTGTCCGGTGGCCAACGCCAGCGAGTGGGGATTGCTCGGGCACTGTTACAAAGCCCCAAGCTGTTACTGGTAGATGAGCCAACCGCCAGCCTGGACCCCAAAACCTCACGCCAGATTATGCGCCTGATTCGTGAACTGTGTGCTGAGCGCGAGTTGGCGACGATTATCAATATTCATGACGTGGCGCTCGCCCAGCAGTTTGCGGACCGTATTGTGGGCCTGCGGGCAGGCCAGATCGTGTTTGATGGCCGCCCGGATGAGCTAACCAGCGAGATTCTCACCACGATTTATGGCGAAGAGGATTGGGATACCTCTCCTGAACCTGCCGATGAGCCTGATAGTGAAGCCGTTTCCTGTGAGCGTCGCTCTATCGCAGTTGAGATGGCTGGGGTAGCGCCATGAGTGAGCAGCGCTCTGCGTATTTTGAAGCCCGCCAACACGCGGCCCGCCAGGGGCATTGGCGTCGGTTACCCCTTGTGCATAGCCAGTGGTTGCGTTGGGCTATTGCCTTGGGTGTGGTGGCTTACCTGGTGTTGGCGCTGGCCTCTGTTGAGGTGAATTGGGCACGTGTGGCGGAAGGCACCAGCCGCGGCCTGCGTTTCATTAGCGCGTTTGCGCAGCCTGATTTTTTCAGCCGTGGTAACGATATTATCAATGGGCTGGTCGAGAGTTTGACCATGACGCTTACCTCCACGGTCATTGGGGTAGCGCTCGCGATTCCCGTGGGACTAGGCGCTGCACGCAACATTGCGCCGCTGCCGATTTATTTCGTGTGCCGTAGCATCATTGCCGTCTCACGTACCTTTCAAGAGATCATTATTGCGATCCTGTTTGTGGTGATGTTTGGCTTTGGCCCGCTGGCGGGGATGATTACGCTGGCGTTTGCGACTATCGGCTTTATGGCCAAGCTGTTGGCCGAAGATGTTGAAGACCTGGACTGGCGCCAGGTAGAAGCGGTGAGAGCGACCGGCGCCAGCTGGTGGCAAACCATGAATCACGCCATTCAGCCCCAGGTCATGCCGCGCTTAATTGGCCTTTCCATGTACCGTTTGGATATCAATTTTCGCGAATCGTCAGTGATCGGCATTGTTGGTGCAGGCGGAATAGGCGCCACGCTGAATACCTCGCTTAGCCGCTATGAGTACGACACGTCAGCCGCCATTCTGTTGATCATCATTGCTATTGTGCTGCTGTGTGAATACAGCTCAAGCCACGTCCGCCGTTGGACGCAGTAATCTCCGGAGAATCTATATGCCTGTTTCAACCTCCCGGCAAGGGGTCCCGGTATGGCGGCTACGTACCACGCGTGCCCAGTGGCTGCAATTTAGTGCGTGGCTAGTAGGGATTAGCCTGTTCTTGTTCTGCTGGAAGGTGATTTCCGACAACACCATGTGGGTGTTTGTTGAGGATGCTGGACGCCAGGGCAGTGATCTTTTAAGCCGGATGATGCCCCCCAAATGGGAATACGCCAATGTGCTGTGGAAACCCATGTGGGATACGCTGAACATTGCCACGCTGGGCACCGCCTTGGGGATTGTGATGGCGTTTCCTGTGGCGTTTCTCGCCGCGCGTAACACCACGCCGCATCCGCTAGTGCGAAGCCTGGCGTTGATGGTGATCGTGTCGTCACGCTCTATCAATTCGCTGATTTGGGCCATGCTGTTGGTAACGATCTTGGGTCCAGGCGTCCTGGCAGGCATTATCGCCATTGCGCTGCGCTCGATTGGATTTGTGGGCAAGCTTCTTTATGAGGCCATTGAGGAAATTCACCCGACGCCTGTCGAGGCCATTAGCGCAACCGGTGCCAGCCGTTTACAGGTCATGAACTACGGCGTTCTGCCTCAGGTCATGCCAGCGTTTGCGGGTATCAGTGTTTACCGGTGGGATATCAATATTCGTGAATCCACCGTGCTTGGCCTGGTGGGCGCTGGGGGGATCGGGCTTCAGTTGAATGCCTCTATCAATATGCTCGCCTGGAATCAGGTCAGCGTTATTTTTGTCATGATCTTCGCCACGGTATTGGTCTCGGAATGGATATCCGCCCGTGTCCGCCACGCGATTATTTAACCCACGGATTGATAAATCGCCAAGCGAGGAGTTCTGAATGCGCTTTCCTGATGCTGATGTCACCACTATTGATTTGCTGCGCCATGGCGAACCCGTTGGCGGGCGTATGCTGCGCGGTTCCACTGACCACCCGCTGAGTGAAACTGGCTGGCAGCAGGTAACGGATGCCATCATGCGCCATACCGTTGACGGCAGGCCGCCTTATGATGCGGTGCTTACCTCGCCGCTTATGCGCTGTCGTGAGTTTGCGCTGTGGTTAGGTGAAGAGTTTGAGTTGCCAGTACAGATTGAAGACGATCTCGCCGAATTGCACCTGGGACGCTGGGAGGGCAAAACCCACGCTGAGGTGTTTAGCGAGGAGGGCTCCGCGCCGATGAGCGCTTTCTGGAACAGCCCTGAGGCCGTATCACCACCGCAGGGCGAGGCGATGGATGTTTTTGATTCACGGCTTGCTGAAGTATGGCAAAACGTGCTGGCAAACCCGCCTGGTAAGCATGTATTGGTAGTGGCGCATCTGTTTGTTTGCAATGGCCTGCTGCGCCAGGTGCTGGGGCAACCGTTAGGGCGTGTATTGGCGATGGATTTGCCTTACGCTGCGATGAGTCGTGTACGCCACGAACGCCATGCGTTAGGCGAAACCAGCTTTATTGAGTGGATTGGCCGTTAGTTGAACTTGGCGCTGCCCTCCCGTTTGCGCCATGATAAGGGCATTGCCACAAGGAGAGCTGCTAATGCCCATCACGCTGGGAAGGTTTACGTTCGCTTTGATGATGTTAATGTGGCTTTCGGGCTGTGCCAGCCGTGATGTCGCTATCGCACCCCCTTCATCGCCCGCCGAATCCCGCGAAGGGCTCTCCATGGAGCGCGTGCTGATCCTGGCCCATGCTCAGCAGGCCATTGGCACGCCTTACCGCTTTGGCGGCAATACGCCCGACGGCCTCGACTGCTCGGGGCTTGTTGAAATGGCGTATCGCGCGGCCGGTATGCGCGTACCGCGCACCGCAGACGCACAGTTCCGTGCGCTACCTTCAGCTAATACCCCCAAACCTGGCGATCTGCTCTTCTTTGGAGAGCGTAGCAAGGCCACGCATGTAGGCATCTATCGCGGTAACCAGCAGATGATCCATGCACCGGGAAGTGGTCGCGCCGTGGTCAGCGTTCCCTTGGATGTCGACTACTGGCAGCAGCGCTTTTTAGGCGCCGCTGCACTTGCTCCTTGATACCTGGCCTGCACCTTTAACGCACCTACTTACGATTACATCCCACCTTATGGGACGTAAGGTCGCTTTTTAATGAGTTCTCTCCGGGCCGAAAAAAGTAGCCCTAATGCTTGGCTTTTGCGATGGCCGTTACGAGCCGATTGGCAGTCGCTTACACAACTTCCATAAGCACTGCGGCTTCGGGGCAGCGGTTAAGCGGCTTGTCCCGAGTCGGCCGCTTCAGGCTCGTTCTGCTCAGGTTCACTCTGCGCAGATCTTGTGGCGCTCTCTTGCTGGGAAGCCTCGAGGCGGGCTTCCAGCAAGTATTGGCGGGCTTGGGCGGCTACCTGCACGTCTTTTGGCGACGGGTCGGCTGGCGCCAGCGCGGCAGCAATCACCGTCTGCATTTTCTCTATGGTGGACTGTGGGTCACCCGGGATGGGGCCGTAATCGATAGGCACTTCACCCGCAACGGCGTACTTCTTTCCATCGGGGCCTATTTCATATTCGTAAGTGGCGCCGCCAGTATAGGCCCCGCCGGTAATTTGGTGAGCCATCTCATGCTGACGAACATCCCGGTCGGTCTGCTTTAACTGCTCAATCAGCTTGATTTCTTCCGGCGCTAGAGGCGTTCCATCGGGGCGCGTAGGGGCAGCCGCCTCATTATCTGTTTTGGCCGTTTCGTCTTCGGAGGTGGAAGGCGCTTTTAGCGTGTCCTCGGTGTCGTCAGTCGACGACCCACGATGGGAGGCCGTGGTATATGCGGCCCCAACCGGGGAAAAAGCACTGATGGTCGCATCCATAAGCAGTTACCGCCGTTTGAGTCATTACGTTATTGTACGGTTGCGTTACTATAGCGCATTCGTAAACCAATAGAAGCGTGCAAGGGCATGTCACTTGCTGGATAACCGTTTTTAACTGATACCGCTATGCCGTCCATTGATGTGATTCTCCATCTTAGCCCCGATGAATGCTTGGCCCATTATGAAGGGCGCGTTGCCAACGTGCGTACCCGCAGCGTGGATGGGCGTTGGGTGGTATTTCCCTCCGATGCTATTCGACGTGTGGTAGGTAAAAACGGTGTTCATGGCGTTTTCCGGCTGGAGTTCTCAGCGCAAGGGCGCTTTACGAGCATCCATCCGCTCTCTTATCGTTAATGCATAGGCTGCACGCTTAGAGCGCTTAAGATGGCTTAACGTCACCTGTTAAATAACCCACATGGCATTGCTATTGTCTATATAATTACGTCATCTCATAAGCGGTATCCCTCGCTTATGCCGTTAACGCGATCAGGCTTATCCGCCGGGTCGTTTACAACCTGCTTACCCAGCATTGGTTGTGGTTATATCAGGAGATATACCATGTCTGCCTCACCTGTCACATTGATGGTAGCTCGGCGCATTGCCAGTGGCCGTTACCATGATTTTAATCGGTGGTTGAACGAAGGTCGCGAGCTAGCGGCTGATTTTCCTGGTTATCTGGGCTCAGGAGTGCTTGCGCCACCTGAACATCACGATGAATATCAGATTATCTTCCGCTTTAGCAGCAGTGAAACGCTCCATGCATGGGAGCACTCGGCTTCACGTCATGCCTGGCTTGTGCGCGGCAAGGGGCTTTATGATGCGCCTCATGAGCACCGTGCCACGGGGTTGGATGCCTGGTTTCAAACCGGCTCAGGCAGTGTGCCGCCTCGCTGGAAGCAGGCCGTTGCCGTTTGGTTGGCCTTTTTTCCTATCTCGTTACTCTTTCAGTGGGTATTTGGCGGTATGTTGGCCGATTGGGCACTGATCCCGCGCGTGTTAGTGAGCACTCTGATATTAACGCCAGTGATGGTGTTTGTGTTTATTCCACTCTCCACACGGTTACTGTCGCCTTGGCTGCAAGGGAAGTGGTCACCAATGGATAGGTGGATACATGTGCGGCGCATTAATCGAACATAAGACTTTTTTTACCTGGATATATGTACTCCATGAGGGGCAACGCTGCTACGCTAACTAAGCTTGCAGTAAAAGGACAACTGCTGCAGGCCTAGCGCCTGCGTATTACATCGCCTTCATGGAGTACTTTATGATTCACGTCCATCATTTGGAAAAGTCACGCTCACATAGAATTTTATGGCTTCTCGAAGTGCTTGCGTTGGACTATGACATCCATGTATATCAGCGTGATCGTAAAACTCAGCAGGCGCCTGAAGCACTAAAAAACATTCATCCTTTAGGTAAATCCCCAGTCATTATGGATGGCGAGTTAGTGATTGCAGAGTCAGGGGCAATCATTGATTACTTAATACACACCTACGGAAAAGAGCGCTTGCAACCCTCTGCCGATAATATCGCCGACTGGGTTGATTACCGCTATTGGCTACATTATGCCGAAGGCTCTTTAATGCCACTGCTGGTGATGCAACTGGTGTTTAAAAAGATACCCGCACAGTCTCCCTGGTTAATTAAACCGCTCGCTAAAGGCATTGGCGATAAGGTTAGTCAGCAATTTTTAGCGCCTCAGCTTAAACAGCATCTGGGCTTTATCGAAGATCATTTAGCGCGTAAAGAGAACTTTGCAGGTGAGTGGCCAAGCGGGGCCGATATTCAAATGAGCTTTCCTCTTCAGGCCATAGCTGCCACCCAAACGCTGACAACGTATCCCGCCATTATGCGGTTTGTGGCGCGTATTGACGCTGACCCTGCCTGGCAGCGTGTGGTCGAGCGCGCAGGCCCGCTCACTATGCCAGGCGAGTAACAGGACGATGCAGGATAAGGCTGGATACGTTACTCACCCGCTGTGGTTGATGTCAGGACGACTGCTTGCTCGTACACGCAGAGGCGCTATTAAGGCCGCTGCGTTGCTGGGCCTCTGGAGTTTGGCTTTTTCAAGCATGGCCAGCGACACCTTATTGGTGGGCGTTTATAACAATCCGCCAAAAATATTTGTGGATGACCAGGGGCATTTGCGCGGCATTTTGGGTGAGCTGCTTGCAGCGATTGCACAAGAAGAGGATTGGCAGCTTGAGAGTATTGCCTGCGAATTCCACCACTGTCTTACCCTGCTTGAACAGGGGGATATCGATATATTGCCCGGGACTGCCTGGGGTGAAGAGCGTGGTGAACGTATCACGTTTCATCGTGAACCGATTATCCAAAGCTGGTCGCAGATTTATCAGCGCGAAAACGAGCGGGTCGAGGCGATTCTTGACCTTGAACAAAAACGCGTCGCCATTGTAGATGGCTCTATTCAACAGAACTACCTGAGCGCCGTGACAGAACGCTTCGGTGTTGCGGTCACCTGGCTGCCCGTTGATAGCTATGCGGATGCTTTTCAAGCAGTGGCCATGAGGGATGCGGACCTGGCGGTTACCGACCATATCTTCGGAGACTGGCGCGCGCAGGACTATGGGCTATATGAAACGCCCATCATCTTTCAACCTATCCGGCTGTTCTATGCCGGGTCGCCTACTGTGTCGGCAACCATACTGAACCGTATCGACGATGTGCTGCTTGGTTGGAAGCAAAATCCACGTTCAGCGTATTTTAGGATACTGCGTTCCTGGCGTGCCGAAACGCCACCCGATACGATCTCTACCTGGTTATGGGGCGGGCTTGGTCTGTTAACGGCGCTACTTGCTGTGGCACTAGGCAGTGCATGGTGGCTTAAACGACGTGTCACGCTAAATAGGGCACAGCTCGATGCTAATGAAGCCATGCTGGCCACTATTCTTAATAACGTGGACGCCTACATCTATATCAAAACACCTTCGTTACATTACCAGTTTGTCAACCAGCGGGTGGTTGAGCTCTTTGGGCTGCCGAAAGAGCAAATTCTGGGTAAGAGCGACGAGGCATTTTTTGATCGTACAACCGCGAATGAAATAGCCCAGATTGACCGCAGTGTGATGGAATCAGGCAAAAAAATAACGCTCGAAGAGAGTAACGTACTACGGCACAACGATAAGGTTCGCACGTTTGTGACTATTAAAATGCCGTTGTCCCTCTCCCCAGGCGAGCCCGCGAGTCTGTGCGGGATCTCCACTGAATTAACCGATTACCTTGAACTGCAATCGCGTACCAATCATCTGGCGTTTTACGATGCGCTGACAGGTCTGCCTAATCGACGCTTATTGATGGAGTCGTTAAGCGGGAAAATTGAGCAGGAGAATACGTCCCATCTCTACAGCGCACTGCTGACCATTGATCTGGATAACTTTCATCTCGTTAACGATATTCAGGGCCATGAAAGTGGCGACCAGCTGTTAATTGATGTGGCCAAGCAGGTGCGGCCGTTGTTACCGGAAGGGGCTGTGTTGGCCCGCTTTAGTGGGGATGAGTTTGTTGCGCTACTGGCAAAGCTGGGCGAGCACCAGGCGGATGCTGCGTTAAGCGCTGAACGCACAGCCAAGCAGCTGTTGGACGCTATCTCCAAACTGCGTACGGGTCGTTCGCTGCCCGTCAGCGCCAGTATTGGTATTACGCTCTTCGATGGCGCTGATCATAGTATGAACAGCGTGCTCCAACAGGCCGATTTGGCACTTCAGCAGGCGAAAGCAGCGGGTGGGAATACGCTGCGCTTTTTTAATCGCAGTATGCAAACACGCTTGATCGAGCGGGCCAACCTTGAGGCCGACTTACACCATGCGCTGGCACGTCATGAGCTGACGTTGCACTATCAAGCTCAGGTAAACCATCAAGGCATCACCACCGGTGTGGAGGCGCTTTTACGCTGGTATCACCCCCAGCGTGGCTGGGTGCCGCCCTCGACCTTTATTCCTCTAGCAGAAGAGAATGGGCTAATTATACCCATTGGGTATTGGGTGCTTCATTCTGCCTGCGAGCAGCTTGCCAAGTGGGCCAACCAGGCCCCTTATGCTGCGCTGACGATTTCCGTTAACGTGAGCTCGGTACAGTTTCAGCAGCCTGAATTTGTACGCAATTTGGAAGGTCTTCTTGCTCAGACCCAAGCGCCACCTGGGCGGCTGGTGTTGGAAGTCACCGAAAGCCTGTTAATGCGTGATCCAACACGCGTGCGCAATACAATGCTCAAATTGCGTGCGCAAGGGGTTCGCTTTGCGATTGATGACTTTGGTACTGGCTACTCGTCGTTAAGCTATCTTAAACGACTGCCCTTGGATGAACTAAAGATTGACCAGTCGTTTATCCGCGAGCTTTTAACCGATAAAGCGGATGCCGCCATCGTCGATACCACCATTTTGTTGGCGGTGAGTCTTGGGTTAACGGTGGTAGCCGAAGGGGTCGAGAAGCAGGAGCAGTTGGATTGGCTAAAAGGTCATGGCTGTTATCGTTATCAGGGTTACCTGTTTGGCCGCCCGACATCCATTGATCGCTTGTTTGAAAGCTATTAAAAAGTTAAACGATAACGCCCTGGATAAGGGCGTTATCTATTGTAGTGAGGACGTGTGTTAAAAAACAGCGTATCAATCTGTCTTAAGCGGCGGTAAAGCTTCCTGCATTAAGCCATAAATGAACGGCAATACTGGCGATGTAGCCCAATAGAATAACCGGCGCCCAGCGCAAGTGGCCCATAAAGGTATAAGCGCCGCGTGCTTGGCCCATAACCGCAACACCAGCTGCTGAACCAATAGAGAGCAGGCTGCCTCCAACACCGGCGGTTAGGGTGATCAACAGCCACTGCCCGTCAGACATTTCAGGTTGCATGGTAAGCACCGCAAACATCACGGGAATGTTATCCACCACAGCGGAGACCACGCCCAACACAATGTTCGCCCACGTAGCATCCCAGTTGGTATAAAGCGCATCGGACAGCAAGCCAAGGTAGCCCATAAAGCCAAGCCCACCTACGCACATCACCACGCCGTAGAAAAACAGCAGTGTGTCCCACTCGGCCCGCGCCACGCGGTTAAATACGTCAAACGGTACCACGCTACCTAACTGCGCCAGTTTCTTGTTATCCCCACGACGACTGTAGCGTTCACGCTTACGCTCCAGCGAACGAGGCAGGCTCTTGCGTAGGTAGAAGCCAAAGAACTGAAGATAACCAAGCCCTGTCATCATGCCGAGCACGGGCGGCAAGTGTAAGAAGGTGTGGCAGATGACGGCGGTTAAAATGGTCAGTAAGAAAAGCACGATAATCCGTCGTGCACCGCGTTTCAGTTGCACATCCTCATATACGCTACCGGGCTTTTGGTCCTTGATAAACAGGCTCATGATCATGGCCGGAATCAGGAAGTTAACCAACGAAGGGAGGAAAAGAGTAAAAAACTCCTGGAATTGAAGAATGCCTGCCTGCCATACCATCAGCGTGGTGATGTCTCCAAATGGGCTAAAGGCGCCCCCCGCGTTGGCGGCGACCACAATATTAATGCACGCCAGGTTAATAAAGCGCTTGTCACCTTCGGCCACCTTGGTGATGACGGCACACATTAGCAGCGCGGTGGTTAAGTTATCGGCAATCGGTGAAAGAATAAATGCCAAGCCGCCGGTCAGCCAGAAAAGCGTGCGATAGTTAAATCCTTTACGCAGCATCCAGGAGCGCAGAGCATCAAATACTCGACGCTCCTCCATGGCGTTGATATAGGTCATGGCCACCAGCAGGAACAGCATCAGCTCGGTGAACTCTAAAAGGGTCATGCGAAACGCATATTCTGAGGTTTCTGACATGCCGTTTTGAACATACACCCAGCCGATGAGGCTCCAAATAATACCTGCCGCTATTAGCACTGGCTTTGATTTACGCATATGAATCTTTTCTTCTGCCATCACCAAGGCATATGCCAAAACAAAAATGGCGACAGCAAAAAAACCGATAAAAGATGTCGTTAAATCAATCTCACCCGTCACAGCAAAGGTCGACACGCTATAGAAAAATAGTAAGGGGGCTAACAAAAAAAGCCAGCGACGAGAAAATCTCGGCTGGCCTGGGTCGCAATCCTGCGTCAACATGATGCGTTTATCCTTATTTAAAGGTGGTAGGAAGGGTTAATAAGCGGCGTTAAGTATAACAAATTGCCGGTTTTCTAAATAAAGAATAAAACCGAATAAAGATCGTTTATTAACTCGCCATGGCATCTTTTTTTAGCAAATTACCCATTTAGCTAATAGTAAGTTTGTTGATAAAGTGCGATACATTTTAACAGTGATTAATCTTTATGGTAATAAACCAAAGTTGCAAGCGATAAGCGATGCAGTAAGACGAACGCTGAGTGCCATACTCTGTTTGCCATTATTGCCCGTCAGTGCTGCCTATGCATCGAATTCGGGCTGTCTTGGTCGGGCTACTCCGTTGAGGCACAGCGTTCCTGCTCGGCGTATTACATGCTAATGTTAGCGGCGCTAGGCGGGGCACTGTTCACGACCTGGCCCGCTGGCGTTTATTATTCTTTCAGCGCGACAAAAAAATCAGGCCGTTGAGGTCGCTGGATACCAGGAATTGACACATGCTCCCCTTTATACGCTCTGCTTTATGCACGCCCTTACTCGTAGCCACCACGCTTTCACTTAGCTTGGCTGCCCAAGCGGAAACCCGCGTTACCTATAAGTCGGCAACGGCGGGAACGGCTTATTATCAGATGGGCGTCGAGTTATCAGAAGCCATTCGCCAAGGCACGGATGACGCTATTATTCTTACCCTGGAAGAGAGCCAAGGCTCGGTGCAAAACGTGATGGAAGTCATGGCGCGCCAGGGTAACTATGTTTTTACCACGCCGCCTGCATTGGTTGACCAGGCCATGGCGGGTGAAGGGCCTTTTGCTGAACGTCAGAACCCACGTTTTCAGGAGATCCGCGGCCTGTTTCCCATTCCAGCGATTACCATGCACTTCATCCTGGGCGAGGATAAAGGTGTCGTGGGTATTGAGGAACTTGAAGATAAACATATCCTGATTGGCCGGGGCACGTTCGGCGCACGTGAAGCCGCGCGTTACTTGGCGCTGTTTGGATTGGAAGAGAGCGTACAGGTTGCCGATGCTGCCTTGGGCAGCGGCCCCGACGCGTTAAAAAACGGACAGATTGACGGCTTTGTAACCGCAAGCTCTTACCCAACGCCCAATATTATCGAAGTGGCTGCGGGCATGCCGATTGCGATGGTGAGTCTCACTGACGAGCAGATCGACATGACCGGCGCGCCGCGTCAGGTAATTCCTGGCGGCACCTACCCAGGTATTGATGAGGACGTACAAACCACGTCGCTGCCGGTCATGGCGTATACCACATCACAAATGGATGACGAAACCGCGTATACGTTGACCAAAACCTTCTGGGAACGCCGTGACGCCATGGCCGAAGAGACCGCGTGGTGGGGCGGTATTACCCCGGACCAGCTCGAAAATATGGCAGGTATGCTGCACCCCGGCGCTCTGCGCTATTACGAGGAAGCCGGCATCGACGTTCCCGAATCGCTGCGTTAATTCTCTCCCAGGCAGTGCCGACGCCACGAGGTCCGCTTCGTGGCGTCGCTATTTGTTGTTGACTCGTTTCTGATAGGCATAGGGCATGACACTTTTTTCAACTTCGACGCTAGACGACGAGGCGCCCGCTGCGCGTGGCTGGGTAGCGCTGGGCACCTTAAGCGTGGTTTTCCACATGGGGCTTATCTTTTACGGGTTAACGCCTGCGTTAATTAGTCGACCGCTGCATATGGCATTACTGCTGCCCTGGGTGCTGATATTTATGGCTAAAACGCCTTGGCAGCGGGCGAGCGGCTGGGTGTTGACACTACTTGGTGTGGCGGCCTGTGGCTATATCGCCCTTAACGAAGCATCACTGGCCAACCAGTACGGTTTTATCGATAGCCATCTGCAGATGGGAATTGGGCTTTTTTTGATCGCTCTGGCGCTTGAAGCGGCGCGCCGTGCTATCGGCTGGCCCTTACCGTTGGTTGCGTTGCTCGCTTTGCTGTATGGCGCTTTTGGACAGTATGTGCCCGGCACGTTTGGTCACCCAGGTATTCCCCTGCCAAGCATGGTGGGCTCGCTGACCATTGCCGAAGGCGGGCTGTGGGGGTCGCTTACTGGTGTCAGTGTGGGCGTCGTCGCGATTTTCGTTATTTTTGGCGCGGTGCTTAACGCGGGCGAGGCAGGCCAAGGGTTTATGAATCTGGCAAGTGCTGTGGCGGGCCGATTAACCGGTGGCGCGGCTAAAGTCTCGGTGATCTCTTCGGCGCTGATGGGGTCCATTTCCGGGTCGGCCTCCGCCAATGTGGCGTCTACCGGGGCCATTACCATTCCTTCCATGGTGCGTTTGCGTTATCCGAAATCCCTGGCAGGGGCGGTGGAAGCCGTGGCCTCCTCGGGTGGGCAAATCATGCCGCCCTTGATGGGAGCGGGGGCTTTCGTCATGGTGGAGCTCACTGGAACCCCCTACACACAGATTATGGCGGCGGCTGTTTTACCGGCGTTTCTTTACTTTCTAACGGTCTGGATGGGGATTAATGCTTACGCGACTCGGCATGATTTGCAGCCTTTGGATAAAAGCGATCAGCCCAGTCGTAAAGAGGTGTTGATTACCTCACTGTTTTTTGCGGTCCCGTTTGTGTTGCTACTGGCGTGTATTTTTATCAGCGGATACACCCCTCAGTATGCAGCGAGCATTGCCATTTTCGCCAGTTTGGCCCTGCTGTTTTTTAACGTCACACTGCGTTTTTCTCTTTCCGGTTTTATAACCCGGTTTATGCTTGCCATGGTGACCGCTGGGCGGCAGATTGCGATGATTGGCGCGATTATTATTTGCGCCTCGCTGGTGATAGGCGTGCTTTCGCTGACCGGGCTTGGGGTGAAAATTACCTCCGGTATCCTGTCGCTTTCCAACGATATGCTGTGGCCTGCGCTGTTGTTGACGGCACTGGCGTGTTTGATTCTGGGCATGGAAGTCCCCACCACGGCCGCCTATGTCATCTGTGTCTCAGTGGCGGGACCTGCACTGACATCGCTTGGGCTTGAGCCGCTCCTCGCGCACTTGTTTGTCTTCTGGTATGCGCTACTGTCGACGATTACACCGCCGGTGTGTGGTGGTGTCTTTATCGCGGCGGGCATGGTGGGAGAGAACTGGCTTAAGGTAGCGCTGAAGGCCATGGCGCTGGGCATTGGGCTTTATATCATTCCGTTAGCAATGGTCGCTAATCCTGACATGATTCGGCTTGCCTTTGACCCCGCTGGTGCGCTGTTCGATACCGCCAAGGTGGCCGTTGGCTTGGGGGCGATCTCCTTTGGCATCATTGCCCATAAAGCGCTCTGGCTGCGCTTGGCGCTTGTGGTGGTGGGCGCGCTGATTATCTTCGCACTCTAGCTTGCCGGGTTCGCCGCTGCCAATGCACGCTATAAATACAGCGGCGAACCCTCATTCAGCGCTTCGGTGGCGTAGATAACCCAGCTATCAATGGCCGGTCCTAGCGAGCGTACCAAGGTTAGCGTGTCAGGTGCCTGGGCCAGTGCTTCTTCTGCACAAATACCGGCCTGATAACGACCTTCAATCAACCCATTGGCAACGTCGACGGTTGTCGGTGCCTCAATGATCGTCTTGAACGCGCTTAAATCAGTGTAGTAACGCGTGGCAGGCTGAAGCGCGATGTGCTCTGGTTCGGCAACATCACGACGGGCGAGCAGCGCCAGCGGCTTACTGCCCGCAATAAACGTATCGACTGGAAAAGCGCGATGCATATAGCGACCTACGCAGTCGGCATGGCTGAAGTGGGCCGTACATTGCAGTACATGGGTTAGCTCACCGGCCAGCAGTGCCTCGAAAGCCGCCTCAAACGTATCGAAGAAAATGCATTGGCCGCCTTGCGGTGCCCGACGCTTGAGATAGTGCCCAGCAATCAACGCATGATTGTTGCCTTCAGGCCCCAGAGTACCAAGGATCATTGTGCTTCCTTATGCCGTTAACGCCGTATGGTCGAGCGCAAGCCGTTGTCGTAAAAAGCCTAACTAATCACCGTAAAACTGGCCGTTAAATACGCTATATATCCTACCAGGAGCAATAACCCCTCACCACGCGATAAGCGTAGACCGGTATAGAGGAAAGCAATCAGCAGCGCAGAGGCGCCCAGCATTACCCACTGGTCAAAGGATGCCATGCGCTCAACAAGCGGTAGCGGCTGAAGAAAGGCGGAGATGCCCAGTATGCCGAGTAAATTAAAGATATTGCTGCCCAGAATGTTGCCTACTGCCACATCGGCATGACGCCGCAGCGCCGCGATCACCGATACCGCGAGTTCAGGTAGTGAGGTGCCGATAGCCACGATGGTAAGCCCGATAACCGCTTCAGAAATACCCAGCGCCTGAGCAATGCCGACGGCGCCATAAAGCAGCAATTGGGAGCCGCCGATCAGTAGAGCCAGCCCGCCGATTAAAGCCACCACGATAAACAGCGTGCTGCTGGGCAGTTGGGTCACTTCCTCTGCCTCGGCCGTGTGTAGCTCGGCAGAAGGGGAGTGCTGGCCGCTTTCGCTGCGGTAGGCCCATACCAGATAAGCCGCCAGGCTTGCGAGTAGCACCGCTGCATCGAAACGCCCCAGGCTGCCGTTAAACGCTAAAAGAATAAACAGCCCAGTGGCGAGCATCATTACCAACCCATCGCGCTTAAGCGCTTGGGGCTGGGTGGTCAGTGGGCAGATAAGCGCACAAAGGCCCAGAATCAACAAGATATTGCCGATATTGCTGCCGACCACATTGCCAATCGCAATGTCGGGCTGCTGGTTCATGGCGGCATGGATCGAGACCACCAGTTCAGGCGATGAGGTACCAAAGCCGACAATCACCAATCCGGTAAACAGCGGTGATACGCCCAGCCGTTTGGCCCCGGCGACGGCGCCGCGAATCAATCCTTCGCCACCTAGCGTTAAAAGCACGATGCCGGCTAATAAACTCAGTCCATAAAGCAGCATAAAGGGCCTCCACCATGTAGCCTAAGCGCTTATTGTTAGTGACTATAAGCATAAACTCGGTGCGTGGCGAGACACATTATTTTTCAGCCATAGGGGGTTAAAATATTCGCTAAGGGTCAGCTAGTGAAGGGGCGTATCGGACGTTACTTGCTTGAGCCAACGCTGCTTTGCATGGTTTCTAAGATTCTGAATTTTATCCGTTTCATCTACAATATCCTGCCCCAGAATCGTTTCGATAACGTCTTCAAGGGTAATAATGCCAAGCCATGTCCCATGTTCATCATGGATCACACGCATATGGTGACGGCTGGTTAGCATGTCGGTAAATACCTGCTCAACGCTTGCGCTATCGGCGATGCTCCCCATTGGGTGCATTAACGTTTGCATGGTTTGGCCTGGCTCGGCGTGATAAACATCAAGCTTATGTACATAGCCTAACGCCTGCTCGTTTGCATCCATCACAGGGTAGCGCGTAAAAGAGAGCTTGCCGAAGCGCTCATCGAAAGCGCTCACCGTCATTTCTGGGGTGACCGTTTCACTGACGGCGCGTGGTGTCATCGCCTTGGTCACCGGAATTTCATGCAGATTAAGGATATTAGTGATCGTGCGTGTTTCATCATTATCCATCACTTTTTCCTCCAGACCTGCGCGCGCTAATACTTTTATTTCACTGCGCACATCGATGCCTTCATCTGCCTCACCCAGCCGTTGAGTAATCATTTTTGATAGCCAGATAAAGGGCATTAACACCACCATTAAGGTATTTAAAATAGGAGGCAGAAAAGGAGCCAAACGGCGCCAGTAGTTGGCACCTAACGTTTTAGGAATAATTTCTGAAAATACCAGAATGAGAATGGTCATAACTGCCGAGGCAACAGCGACATAAACATCCCCAAATACAGCGGCTACCTGAGCGCCTATCCCCGTCGCGCCCGCCGTATTGGCGATAGTGTTAAGCGTTAAAATGGCCGCAAGCGGGCGGTCGATGTTGGCTTTTAATGTATCAAGTGCTTTATGTAATTTAGGACGCTCTTCTTTAAGCTGAGCAATATAGCTTGGTGTAATTGACAGCAATGAGGCTTCAAGTATCGAACAAAGGAAAGAAGCTGAAATAGTTAAAATAACAATGATTGTTAAGAGCACCATATATAATGTCTCGCCAGATAAAGAGAGCGTTAAGCTCTTTATAGTTAAGCTGTTTTGACTGTCAATGAAATGGCGCCGACTTCTAATTTATGTTGTTTTAATAAAAGCTATATAATGTATAACCTCTTCGAAAATAATTTTTACTTCGACCAAGTTTGGCGACTGATTGGCTAGTGATAATGGCTCCGTTGTGCTTGTTGGATCTGGCACGGCCGGTACGATGATGGTCGACCCACTTGCCGCCAAGAAGCGTTAGGTGCTTTATCGTTTCAGGCCAACATGCTTTGTTTGATTGATGTTATGTTATAATGTATCTTTTGTGTTGATTTAAAAACCATTCATTCTCTGAAAAAGGAAGTCTGAAAGATGCCATTACTTTCATCAAAAGCACTCAGCGCATTAGCCATCAGCTTGCTGGCATTGGCGGGTATTCAGCCGGTGGTTGCAGATGACAAGCATGAACACCACGACCATGATCATTCACACGACCACTCCCATGACCATTCGCACGACCACCGTAGTGATATTTATTCCGGGCATTTCAGTGATGACCAGGTAGCGGACCGTTCACTTTCCGACTGGGAAGGTGATTGGCAGTCCGTTTATCCCTATCTAGAGGATGGCACGCTGGATGCGGTGTTTGCTCATAAAGCTGAGCATGGCGATAAAACGGCTGAAGAGTACAAGGAGTACTACGACACCGGTTACCAAACAGCGGTTGACCGTATCATTATTGAAGGCAATAACATTACCTTCTACGAAAACGGCGAAGAGAGTACGGGCGAGTATCAATACGACGGTTACGAGATTTTAACCTACGACGCAGGCAATCGTGGCGTGCGGTTTATTTTCGAGTTAGAGGGTGAGAGCGCTGAAAATCTTCCTCAGTACATTCAATTCAGCGACCACGCTATCTACCCAACCGACGCGCATCACTTTCACCTTTACTGGGGCAATGATCGCGAAGCACTGCTGGAAGAAGTCTCTCACTGGCCGACCTACTACCCGTCCGATTTAGACGGTAATGAAATCGCTGAAGAAATGACCGCTCATTAAGGTCGAGCCACTTTTTTTATAGCTAGTCGACGGGCGCCAGCAGAAATGCTGGCGTTTTGCCGTTATGGGCGCATGAAAAAGAGGCTAACCTGTAAGGCAGGTAGCGTTCTTGTTACCACGTTGGCTTTATCCACCAGAATAGGTACGACGATGCGACTACTTTCACGATGGGCAGGCATGGGGATTTTGATCTTCAGCGGCTTGGTAAGCGCTAATGAAGAGTGTGTTAGCCCTGAAACCCAAGCGGAAATGACGCAGTGTTCAGCGAAAACGTATCAAGCGGCCGATGATGCGCTTAATGAGGCTTATCAGGCATTGATTGGAAGGCTTGAGAATAATGCTTTATCGCTTGAGAAGCTCAGAGTGGCCCAGCGCAAGTGGATTGATTTTCGTGACGCCGAATGTGCGTTCGAGAGTAGCGCGGTCGAAGGGGGGAGCGCCCAGCCCATGGTACGTAATGGCTGCCTTGAAGCGCTCACCAAAGCACGTACGCAAAGCCTGCAAGAGCATGCCAGCTGCGAAGAGGGCGACCTTAGCTGTGTAAGGTAGCTAATGCAAAGGCTGGCTGTAGACACAAAAAAAGCACCGCTAGGTGCTTGATTTGTAGGGGTGTCTGGTGGAGGCGGCGGGAATTGAACCCGCGTCCGCCAGCACGCGCCTATTGGCTCTACATGCTTAGATTTCGTCATTTGTTTTAACGCCACTGACTCCGACGATCAGGATTCAGCAACGCGAGCCTTCTAAAGTTTAACGCTTGGCGAGAAGACACCACCAAACGCGGTCCTATCAGCTTTAGCTCGTATCCCCTCAATGATGAATAGGCACATCACCTTGGGGCCAGACAAGAAGCTAACAGTTTAAGCTGCTAGCGCGCCTTGAGCGTAGTTTTCGTCATTTGCGACTATTTTTTCGTGATGTGGGATTTACGAGATACATCATGCTCTCGGCATGCACCGCAAGGGTTGTCACCGGCGTCGAAACCATGTCGCCCCCTTCTTTCAGATGAGCATTCTAACGTGCTCACACCTGATTGACCAGTTAAGCCTTGTTATGTTCCCGCATAATTCGTCCTTTTTGACGGCTCCAGTCACGATCTTTTTCTGTCGCCCGCTTGTCATGCAGCTGTTTACCGGTCACTAGCGCCAATTCGCACTTCACTTTATTGCGCTTCCAGTAAAGCTTGAGCGGCACGCAGGTGTGGCCCTTGTCTTGGGTAATCGAAAAGATTTTGGCGATTTCTTTACGATGCAGCAGTAGTTTGCGCGTGCGGGTAGGGTCGGCAATTTCATGGGTGCTTGCTGTATTAAGCGGCATGATGTGGCTGCCAAGCAGGAAGGCCTCGCCGTTACGCACCAGAATGTAGGTGTCGGTAAGCTGAGCTTTACCCGCACGCAGGCTTTTGACTTCCCAGCCGGCGAGTGCCAACCCTGCTTCAAAGGTCTCATCGATATGGTATTCGAATCTTGCCTTCTTGTTCTGGGCAATAACGCTGCTGCCGGGGCCCTTGCTGTTACCTTTCTTAGTGGCCATGAAACCTCATCTATAATCTGTCGGTGGCACCCCCTTCGTTATATGGGGAGGCGTGATACCATTCAAGGTCTGAATAAATGTTTCCCATGATACGCTTTGGGCACTGTGAAGTCAGCGGAGAGGTCAATGCCAACCGTCAATCGTTCCGCCCTGGTGCGGCACACCCCCCAGCAAATGTTCGATCTGGTCAACGATTTCGAACACTACCCCGAGTTTTTACCAGGCTGTCGTCAGGCGCGTCTGGTAGAGCGTGACGCCACCCATTTAATTGGGGAAATGACGCTGGGCCGTGCGGGGATAGAGCAAACGATCACTACACGTAACGACCTGTTTGCCCCCGAGCAAATCGAGATGTCGCTGGTAAAAGGGCCATTTAAGCGCTTGAAAGGCCACTGGCGGTTCACTCCGATGGGAGATGATGCTTGCAAGGTGAGTCTGGAAATGGAGTTTGAGTTTGCCAGCCGCCTGCTCAGCATGGCCTTTGGTCGATTGTTCCAGCAAATCGCCGGTCAATTGGTCGATGCCTTCACTAAGCGTGCTGATGAGCTGTATGGGCGGTGATCGCCTTCAAGTAGAGGTTGCCTTTGCGTTGCCTGCCAAACAGCGCCTGGTGGCGCTGGAAGTGCCTGAGGGCACCACTGCCCGGCAGGCGGTAGCACTTGCCAACCTGCCTCAACTATTTCCGGAGTTGCCCGAAGACACGTTCAGCAAGGCGCCGCTGGGTATTTTTGGCAAAGCGCTACGCAACCCCGAGACGCACACATTGCGCACCGGGGATCGTGTCGAAGTCTATCGCCCGCTTGAGATCGACCCTAAAGCTGCCCGCCTGGAACGTGCCAAACGCCAAGCAAGCGGCCAGTAACGCTGTTACTCAGCGCGCAATACGGGCTGAGGCGCGGGTGCTGTCTCCGGTGTTTGCGTGCTTACATTCTCCTGGGGAAGCGCATTCAGCGGGTCAGCACCTTCAACGGCAGGCCCTAGGCTGGTGTCGGTGCTTAGCGAAAGATCGGTGGAAAAATCGCCCTGCTGCTGCACATTGGCTAAGCGGCCCATCGGGTCAAAGGTAAGTGTGACGCGTCGCTGTACAACGCCACCGTACGCTTCGTCCAATCGATAGACGTAATCCCACTGGTTTGAATCAAACGGGGCTTCCAACAAAGGGCGGCCCATAACGTAGGTGACCTGCTCCTGCGTCATGCCCGGCTGAAGCTGGCTAACCATTTCTTCGGTTACCAGATTGCCTTGAGGGATGTCACGTTTGTAAACACCGACGTAACTACAGCCACTTACAACAGTAAGGGCAACGGAAAGCGTAATGATGCGAGTCAATTTTTGCATTTGGACCTGTTCTTCACTATCGTGGTTTCGGTCGATCATACCCGACCTAACCTGTTACTGCGAAGAGCAACCATGGCCGATCAGAACCATGAACTGCGCAAAGCCGGGCTGAAAGTGACCCTGCCGCGCGTCAAGATCCTTCAGATTCTCGAAAATGCTTCGGGTCAACACCACCTTAGCGCAGAAGAAGTGTATAAAACACTGATTGATGCGGGCGAGGATGTTGGCTTGGCAACCGTTTACCGCGTGCTGACGCAATTTGAATCAGCAGGTTTGGTAATTCGTCATAATTTTGACGGTGGCCACGCAGTCTTTGAGATGACGCAAGAAGACCATCACGACCATATGGTGTGTTTAGAAAGTGGTGAAATCATCGAGTTTCTTGATGACATCATTGAACGACGCCAGCAAGAAATTGCAGAAGAGCACGGCTACGAGCTTGTCGATCACGCTCTGGTACTTTACGTACGCCCTCGCGGGTCGGACGTAACGCGCCAGGTTAACGTGCCGATCAATAAAAAATAGGGTTTCCCGCAAAACCTGTTTTGGCCGTGATGCAAACCCTCATGCCGCTCCTTGTTACTACAGGGAGCAGCATGGGGGTATTTTGCGTGGTAGCCGTTAATTAGATAGTGATGTGAGAAAGCTCTTAATGAGGCGGGCGCTGGCTGGCATGCAGCATTTCCTGGGCATGAGCCAGTGTTTGGTCAGAGAGCGTCACTCCGCCTAGCATGCGCGCAAGCTCGCTGATGCGGCCTCGCTCGTCCAGCAAGGCCATATAGGTACGCGTAGTATCCCGCTTGGCACGCTTTTCAATATGCAGGTGCTGATGCGCCTGCGCGGCCACCTGGGGCAGGTGCGTTACGGTCATGACCTGGCCGTTCTCGCCTAACTTGCGCAGTAACTGGCCGACAATTTCCGCCGTGGCGCCTGAAATACCCACATCCACCTCGTCAAACACCAGGCTTGGAATCGTCGAGTGCGAGGCGGCCACCACCTGAATCGCCAGGCTGATACGCGAAAGCTCACCCCCAGAGGCAACTTTGGCGAGTGGGCGAGCAGGCTGGCCTGGGTTGGCGCTGATCAAAAACTGTACGCTATCCAGCCCCTCAGGCGTAGGCGTTTCACGCGAAGCAACGGCCACTTCAAAGCGCGCCTTACCCATGGCCAAAAAGGCCAGCTGCTGCTGAACTTCTTTACCCAGCCGCAGGGCAGCTTTTTGACGGGTATCGCTGATTTTCTTGGCTTCGCTGCGGTAGCGCTCACGATACTCAGCGACTTGCCCACTCAGCGCTTCAAGGTCCTCATCGCTGGCTTCCAGCTGAGCCACTTCACGTTGAAGGGTGCTATGCAGGGCGTAAATTTCTTCAGGCGCGACGTGATGCTTGCGCGCAATGCGGTGTATATCCGTCAAGCGCTCCTCCACCCACATCAGGCGCTCTGGGTCGAGCTCGGTGCTGCTGGCAAAGCGCTGCAACTCGCTTGAGGCCTCTTCCACCTGAATGCGCGCATCGCTGAGCATGGCGAGCGTATTGGCAAGTGTGCCCTTATCGCTGCCCGGTAGGGCGCTTAAGTGTGCATAAGCTTGATTAAGAAGCGACAGCGCGCCGCCGTCATCGCTGGCGCAGCAGTCGGCAGCCAACTGGGTTTCACGCAGCGTCTCTTCGGCATGCGCAAGGGTCAGTTGCTCCTCTTCAAGCGTCTGTAGTTCGCCTTCGCCCAGACCCAGCTGGTCCAGCTCTTCAACCTGGTAGCGCAGCAGTTGGCGCTTGGCTTCTACTTCACTGCCTTCTTCACTGAGCTTTTTAAGCCGTCGTCGCGCATTGCGCCATTCGTGGAAGGTTTCTGCCAGTTGCTGGCGAGCCTCCCGCAGCCCGGCATAGTCATCCAGCAGGGCCAGGTGCACCTCTTCACGCATTAACGCTTGATGGGCATGCTGGCCATGAATTTGAATGAGCTGCTCGCCAAGCGATTTTAAGTCCGAAATGGTCGCTGGCTGGCCGTTAATCCATGCTTTTGAACGTCCACTGGCGGTCACTACACGGCGCAGTAGGCATTCGTCGGTGGGGAGCTCGCGGGCCGTTAGCCACTCGGCGGCGGCGGGCAGGTGTTGAATGTCGAAACGCGCCGATAGGTCGGTGCGCTCGCAGCCGTGGCGCACGCTGCCAGCATCGGCACGCTCACCAAGGCACAGGCCCAGTGCGCCTAGGAGAATGGATTTGCCTGCGCCTGTTTCCCCCGTGATGGCCGTCATGCCGTGGGTCAGGTCAAGCTCAAGGCGGTCGACAATGGCGTAATCTTGAATCGCTAGCTGAGTAAGCATGATGCCTCCTGAGGCGGTGCGACACAGAAGCTGGATACTTATCCAATAAATGTTGTTTTATACAGTAGTCGATAACTGACTTCAATGCTCCTCTTGAGATGGCTTTTATGGCCCCCATATAGCCTCTATACGTGTTTAAGGCTGTTTTAAAACTGATTTATTGATTATTTTTTATGAGCAGTGTTGGGCAGAAAAAGCCCGAACCCTTTTGAGGAGCATGGCATGGCAAAAGAACCGCAAACTCCATTAGATGACGAACTCGCTCGCCAACAGCGTGAGGCCGATATGAGGGACCAGGAGTCTGAAGAGCGCTTGATTGATGGGGAGCTGGAAGGCCTGATTAACGACGAGGCGCCGCTTGAAGGCAGCTTCGCCGACCCGGAGGCCGATGTACTCGCCGCTCAGGTAAATGAGCTGGAGCAAAACCTGGCAGAAGCCAAGGACCAGGCGTTGCGCGCCGCCGCTGAAGCGCAGAATGTTCGCCGCCGTGCCGAACAGGAAGCAGACAAGGCGCGTAAGTTTGCCTTGGAAAAATTTGTAAAAGAGCTGCTGCCTGTGGTGGATAGCCTGGAAAAAGCGCTTGAATCCATGCAGGACGACGCCTCTGAGGCGCACCGCGAGGGCGTTTCCATGACGCTCAACATGCAGCTAGGGGTGCTCAATAAGTTTGGTGTTGAAAGCGTTGAGCCCCAAGGTGAGCCTTTTGACCCCCAGGTGCACGAAGCCATGGCGATGGTGCCGAACCCCGAACTTGAGCCCAACACCGTAATGGAAGTGATGCAGAAAGGTTACTTGCTCAATGGTCGTTTGGTTCGCCCAGCGATGGTCGTGGTCAGTCAGAAGGCAAATTAAGCCGATTTAGTGACGTAAAGCGTAAAAAAGCCCTTGAAAAGTCACTGGCGGCCCCCAGATAAAGGTCAACCCGCGGGGAAATCCCGCACACGTTTTAAGTATTGAGACAACTGAATTCGAGGTTTTTGCTATGGGACGCATTATTGGTATTGACCTGGGTACTACCAACTCTTGTGTGGCAGTACTTGATGGCGACAGTGCTAAAGTTATCGAGAATGCTGAAGGTGGCCGTACCACGCCTTCGATCATCGCTTACACCGATGACGGCGAAACTCTGGTAGGCCAGGCCGCCAAGCGCCAAGCCGTTACCAACCCGGAAAACACGCTTTACGCCATCAAGCGTCTGATCGGCCGTCGCTTTAAAGACGACGTTGTTCAGAAAGACATCAAGATGGTGCCCTACAAAATCGCTGAAGCTGACAACGGCGATGCGTGGGTAGAAGTAAAAGGTAAAAAAATGGCGCCGCCGCAAGTAAGTGCGGAAGTGCTGAAGAAAATGAAGAAAACCGCCGAAGATTACCTCGGCGAAGCGGTAACGGAAGCGGTTATCACCGTACCGGCTTACTTCAACGACAGCCAGCGTCAGGCCACTAAAGATGCAGGTCGCATCGCGGGTCTGGACGTTAAGCGTATTATCAACGAGCCGACCGCAGCCGCACTCGCCTACGGTATGGACAAGTCACGCGGTGATAAAACCATCGCCGTTTATGACTTGGGTGGCGGTACGTTCGATATCTCGATCATCGAAATTGCCGACGTTGAAGGCGAAACCCAGTTTGAAGTACTCGCCACCAATGGCGATACCTTCCTGGGCGGCGAAGACTTCGATCTGGCGCTGATCAACTACCTGGTCGACCAGTTCAAGTCTGACAGCGGTATTGATCTGTCGGGTGACAACCTGGCCATGCAGCGTCTGAAAGAAGCCGCTGAAAAAGCCAAAATTGAACTTTCAAGCGCCCAGCAGACCGACGTTAACCTGCCCTACATCACGGCTGACAACACTGGCCCGAAACACCTTAACGTTAAGGTGACTCGTGCCAAGCTGGAATCGCTGGTAGAAGAGCTGGTTCAGCGTTCACTTGAGCCCTGCAAAATGGCGCTGAAAGATGCGGGTCTGTCTGCGTCTGAAATCGACGAAGTGATCCTGGTCGGTGGCCAGACACGTATGCCGATGGTGCAACAGAAAGCCGCTGATTTCTTCGGTAAAGAAGCGCGTAAAGATGTTAACCCTGACGAAGCGGTTGCCGTAGGTGCAGCGATTCAAGGTGGCGTTCTGGGCGGCGACGTGAAAGACGTACTGCTGCTGGACGTTACCCCGCTGACTCTGGGTATCGAAACAATGGGCGGCGTGATGACGCCGTTGATCGACAAGAACACCACCATCCCGACGAAGAAGACGCAAACCTTCTCCACGGCGGATGATAACCAGACGGCCGTGACCATTCACGTCGTTCAAGGTGAGCGTAAGCAAGTGACGCAGAACAAGTCGCTCGGTCGTTTCGACTTGTCTGATATTCCGCCTGCGCCGCGCGGTGTTCCGCAGATCGAAGTGGCGTTTGACCTGGATGCCAACGGTATTCTGAACGTTTCTGCCAAAGACAAAGCGACCGGTAAAGAGCAGTCGATTGTCATTAAAGCGTCCAGCGGTCTGACGGATGAAGAGATCGATCAAATGGTACGCGACGCTGAAGCCCACGCTGACGAAGATAAAAAATTCGAAGCGTTGGTACAGCTGCGTAACCAGGCCGACGGCATGATCCACGCAACGCGCAAAACCGTTCAAGAAGCGGGCGACAAAGCGACGGATGATGAGAAACAGGCCATCGAAACCGCGATCAGCGAGCTGGAAGAAGCCGTCAAGACTGACGACACGGACAACATCCAGAAGAAACTGGATGCACTGACCGAAGCGTCTGGTCAGTTGGCGCAGAAGATGTACGCCGAACAGGCGGAAGCTGCTCAGCAGGCGGATGAAGGTGCTGAGGATGCCAGCACCAAGCAGGAAGATGACGTGGTTGACGCCGAGTACGAAGAAGTCAACGACGACAAAAAACAGTCGTAACATCCTCTTTCTACCAAGGAAGAAGGTAACGCGGGAGGAGACTCCCGCGTTGCTGTTTCCGCGGTCAAGACGCCTAATCAAGAGCATAGTTAACCAGGAGGCGTAGGACCCATGTCCAAACGCGATTATTACGAAGTCCTGGGTGTCGATAAAGGGGCCGATCAGAAAGAGATCAAAAAGGCCTACCGCCGCCTGGCGCAAAAATTCCACCCTGATCGAAACCCGGACGATGATACTGCCTCGGAAAAATTCCGCGAAGTGTCAGAAGCTTACGAAGTGCTTAGCGATGGCGAAAAACGTGCGGCGTACGACCAGTTTGGTCATGCCGGTGTTGATGGCCAGGGCGGTGGCTTTGGCGGCGGCGGTTTCGGTGGTGGTGGCGCGGGTGACTTTAGCGACATCTTCGGCGATGTGTTTGGTGATATTTTCGGTGGCGCGGGCGGCGGCCGCCGTCGTGGTCCTAATGCGCCCGCACGTGGCTCCGACCTTCGCTACAACCTGGAGTTGGACCTTGAGAGTGCGGTAGCCGGTACCACTGTCGACATCCGTGTGCCACGCCACATTGAGTGTGACCGCTGTGATGGCGATGGCGCTGAGCCAGGTTCTTCCAAGGAAACCTGCCCCACGTGTCATGGCCACGGCCAAGTGCGTATGCAGCAGGGCTTTTTCGCAGTACAGCAAACCTGCCCGACCTGTCACGGTAGCGGCCAGCACATCAAAGTGCCGTGCCACAAATGTAACGGCGAAGGCCGTGTGCGTGAAACGCGTACGCTCTCTGTGAAGATTCCGCCGGGTGTTGATACCGGTGATCGCATTCGTCTGAACGGCGAAGGCGAAAGCGGCGTTAATGGTGGCCCAGCGGGCGACCTTTACGTTCAGGTTTCTATCAAAGCGCACCATATCTTCCAGCGCGATGGTAAAAACCTGCACTGCGACGTACCGATCAACTTTGTTGATGCCGCGCTGGGTGGCGAGCTTGAAGTGCCCACGCTTGATGGCCGTGTGAAGCTGAAGATTCCACCGGAGACGCAAACCGGCAAACTCTTCCGTCTACGCGGCAAAGGTGTCAAACCAGTGCGCGGTGGTGCGCCGGGCGACCTGCTCTGCAAAGTCGTTATCGAAACCCCGGTCAACCTGGGTGAAGAACAGCGCGATTTGCTGCGTAAATTCCAGGAAAGCCTGGAAGGCAGCAATAGCCATTCACCCAAGAAAACTGGCTTCTTCGACAGCGTGAAGAAGTTCTTTGAAGAGATGAAGTCCTGATATTGGTGTGACTGCCCTAACGTAATTGTACAATGTTAGGTTCCGTAGACCCTCGGCCCAGGCCGGGGGTTTTTGACGTTTAAGGAACATAAAGCGTAATGGATAGCTTGCAGGACAAACCCACGTTGGGCATTTGGCTCAGAGTTCTTTCCGGTCTGCTGTTTACCGGCATGTTGGTGTGTATTAAAGCGGTGAGTGATGACGTGCCGGTGGGGCAGTCGGTGTTTTTCCGCTCGTTGTTTGCGCTGTTGCCGATTATGGTTTTTCTGATGATTCGCCGGGAATTCCCGGGAGGGCTGGCGACGCGTCGTCCGTTGGGCCATGCGCTGCGTTCGGGGTTGGGGGCGGCGGCGATGTTTGCCTCGTTTGCGGCGGTCGCGCTGCTGCCCGTTGCCGAGGCAACGCTGTTGGCTCAGCTAACGCCGGTGTTTATGGCAGTGGGCGGGGTGCTATTGCTGGGTGAGCGGTTCTCGTTTTATCGCGCTGGGGCTATTTTGTTGGCGCTTGCCGGTATGGCGGTGCTGGTACTGCCTGGCCTTAATGCCAGCTCTGAAAGTGGCCTGATGACCGGCTATGTGTTGGGCGCGCTAAGCGCACTTTTAACGGCAGGGGCGCTGCTTACCGTTAGGCGCATTTCACGTACTGAAACAGCAGCTTCTATCGCCTTTTACTTTATTTTGGTGTCTGCGCTTGCGGGGCTGGCCACGCTGCCGTTGGGATGGTCGGCGCTGGATACAAAGGCCCTTTGGCTGTTGGTGCTCTCGGGGCTGTTTGGTGGTGCGGCGCATATTGCCATGACGCTGGCACTTCGCTATGCCGAGGCATCGCGGCTTGCACCGTTTGAGTACATTGCACTGATTTGGCCAGTAGCCGCCGATTGGGTGCTGTTCGGCATTCCGGTATCAAGTAATTTCTTGCTGGCGCTTCCCTTGATGCTCAGTGGGGTGGCGCTCGCCGCCCTGGAAGGGCGGCGGTTTAGACAGCTTCTTCGACGATAAGCTGGGGGCGGCCTTTCGAGCAGGTCTCGATACGTGCCGCGACCTTGTACACCTGGCGCAAAAGCTCAGGAGTAATGACCTCTTCGGTGGGGCCGCATGCGATCAGGCGGCCGTTTTCAAGCACCATGGAGGCATCGGTAAAGCGCAGCGCATGGCCTAAATCGTGGAGCGCCACCAGAATCAGCATCTGGCGCTCATCTGCCAAGCGGCGCAGCACCGTTAGCAGGTTGATCTGGCGGTTAAGGTCCAACGCTGAGGCTGGCTCGTCCAGCATCAGAATCTCGGGCTCTTGTACCAGTGCCTGCGCCGCGCTGACCAGCTGGCGTTGGCCGCCGCTTAAATTGCCAATGTCACGCTCGCCAAGTGGCGTGATATTAAGCTCTTCAAGTGCCCGGTCCACCTGGGCCAGATCCTCTGGCTGCACTTTCAGGCTGCGTCCTTGCATGCGTGCGAGCAGCACCGACTCATAAACCGTCAACACCGCTTTGGCGCCGGTGTCCTGGGGCATATAGGCCACCGGGCGCTCGGCGCTTGTATGGCGAATAGCGACGTCACCTTCGCCTTTCAGCAAGCCTAGAATACGCCTGAAAAGCGTCGATTTTCCGGCAGCGTTAGGGCCCAGCAGGGCAACGACTTGACCGCCTTGAAAGCAGGGCGTCGTGATATCTTCCAGAATTGAGCGGCGTCCGTAGCGGGCCGAAACGCGGGTTAGCTGTAGGGTTACCATGAAGCCTTCTTGTGGTTGAGCACCAGAAACAGGAAGAAGGGAATGCCCACCAGCGATGTGATAATGCCGATGGGAATAATCGTGCCTGGAATAATAATCTTGGAGATCACCGAGCCCACCGAAAGAATCAGTGCACCGCAAAGTGCTGAACCCGGCAGGAAGAAGCGTTGGTCTTCACCGAGCAGGATGCGCGCAATATGCGGCCCCACCAAGCCGATAAAACCGATGGTACCTACAAACGCCACGGCCACTGCGGCAAGCAGCGATACCAGCACCAGCACTTCCAAACGCAGCGCACGCGGGTTAACGCCCATGCTTTCGGCCTTGGCATCGCCCAGGCGCATGGCGGTAAGCGCCCAGCCGTGACGGGCAAGCAGCGGCATAACGGCGGCAAGAATGCCCAGCGCAATCCAGAATTTGGGCCATGTCGCTTTGGTTAAGCTGCCCATGGTCCAGAACACCACTGCCGAGACGGCTTCCTGGCTTGCAAAAAACTGGATCAGCGCCATTAGTGAGTTGAAGATGAACACCATGGCGATGCCGAGCAGTACGATGGTTTCCACCGTCACGCCGCGTTTAAGGCTCAGCGCGTGGATGAGAAACGCGGTGAACATGGCCATGATAAAGGCGTTGAGCGGCACCACGAACTCAATGGCGGTGGGCACAATCGCCACGCCGAAGGCAAGCCCAAGGGCGGCGCCAAAGCTTGCCCCGGCGGAAATGCCCAGCGTAAAGGGGCTGGCCAGCGGGTTGCTTAGAATGGTTTGCATCTGCGCGCCCGCTACCGAAAGGCTGGCGCCTACCACCAGGGCCATTAGCGCCACCGGCATGCGGATTTCCCAGAGAATGACACGTGCCTGCTGGCTGACGCTTTGGGGCGTCAGCAGAGCGGCGACCACTTCGCCCAGGCTGTAGCGGGCTGGCCCCAGTGCCAAATCAACGCAGAGGCTAAATAACAGTGCCACCACCAGCGCCAGAAGAATCATCTGGCGGCGGAATACCTGAGTGCGGTAGAAGGCGCGCCCCTGTGAGTAGCTGTCGGCGGCGATAGTCTCAGTCGTCATGGAGCGATACCCAGTAACCCGGCTCGTAATCAATAGGCAAGAAGCGGTCGTGAAGCTCTTGCAGGGTGGCTTCAGGGTCTAAATCTTCAAACAGCGCTGGGTGCAGCCATTTGGCGAGCTGCTGAATGGCCACGAAGTAGTAGGGGCTGTTGTAAAACTGGTGCCAAATAGCGTGAAAGTTACCATCTTCCACCGCCTGGATGCCGGTCATGGCGGTACGCGAGGTCAGCGCTTCAAGCTTGGCGTGAGCGGCTTGCATACCAGAGCCGGGCCCTACGCCTACCCAGGCACCGCCGGGTACGTAGGCGTCCCAATTACCGCCAGTCACTACAACGTGATCAGGGTTTGCGGCAATGATCTGCTCAGGATTTAGCGTGCCGAAACTGCCAGGAATGATGCCGTCGGCAATATTGGTGCCGCCTGCCAGTGTCACGTACTTGCCGAAGTTACCGGGCCCAAAGCTCATGCAGCACTCATCCGAGTAGCCGCCCGCGCGGTCGATAAAGACGCTGGGGCGCTCGGGGTTCGCTTCGTTAATGACATCGGTCACCCGCGCCAGCTGCGCCTCAGCGAAGTCAATAAACTCCTCAGCCGCCGCTTCGTCGTTCATGACCTGGCCCATGATGCGCATGGAGGGGATGGTGTGCTCGATGGGGTCTTCACGAAAATCGACGTAGATGATCGGAATGCCCAATTGAGCAAGTTTGTCATCATAGGCGGCATCTTCGGTGGCGGCTTTGGCCTCAAGGTTCATAAAGACCACGTCAGGGTTAAGCGAGGCGGCCTGCTCAACGTCGAAGGTGCCGTCTTTAAAGCCGCCAAACGTTGGCAGAGCTTCAATTTCAGGAAAGCGTTCCGCGTAGCGGGCGTAGTTATCAGGGTCTGCTTGGAAAAAATCTTCGCGCCAGCCGACGATATGCGCAAACGGGGCTTCAGGCTCCAGTAGGCCGAGCAAGTAGATCTGACGACCCTCACCCAGGATAACACGCTCAGCGGGCGCCTCCAGTGTGACTTCACGGCCGGTAACATCGGTAACGGTAACAGGGTCTGCCGCTGCCGTACCTATCAGCGTTTTTAAAAGAGAGGACTCATAAGCGTATTGATCACTTGTGGGTGGGTCGGTTGTCAGTGCGCCAAGCTGGAGCTGGTGTCAGCGCATAGCATCGAATATGAAGTTTTTGGGTATAATTCGCATTCTCATAGTGATGCATTATCATGGAATCCGATGTAGCTGTCGAGATGACATCTGTTACGGTAAGAACATTTTTCAGACGGTGCTGAACACGCTGTTGCGCTATCAAGGCATTTAACTGTTTGGCGGCTATCCCTGTTACCCATAAGCTAGAGGTAACACCCTTTATCCAGTGGAGAATACTATGCCTTTATCACGTGCTGAAATTGCGACTGCATCAGGCGAGCGCATCATTAACCGGCTTTGCAAGCACTGGGCGCATAAGTTGGAGGTTGAGCACAGCCAGCAGGAGGGCAGGATTGTATTTCCTGACAAAGGCACCTGCTTGTTGCACGCAGAAGCTGACAAGTTGCTGGTGTCTATCGAAGCCCTGGAAGAGGAGCATCTGGATCAGTTGGAAGGCGTGGTGGAAAATCACCTTGTGCGCATGGCGAAAGACGAGGAACTGATTGTCGTTTGGCAAAACTGACGCTTTTAGAAGACATGCCTTTAGATGCTAGAGCGTTGAAAACCAGCGGCAAGGAAAGTCAGGCCGCCTGAAACACAAGCACAGCACTGCTTGAAGCGTCTGTTATAATCACCGCTTGGTTACTATTCAGTTTGATTCGACGTAATTGATCGCAAAATGCAGGAGTTCGCATGACCCGAGTTGCCATTGTAGGCGTGGCTGGCCGAATGGGCCGTACGCTGGTAAGCGCTATTGAACAGGATGCTGGCGCGACGCTCGCCGGTGGAATTGTCGAGCCAGGCAGCTCGTTGGCAGGTGCGGATATTGGTGAGTTAGCGGGCGTGGGCAAGCGCGGTGTTAGCGCAGTCGACTCCCTTGATGCAATCGTTAACGACTTCGATGTGCTGATCGACTTTACCGCGCCCCAGGTAACGCTGGCGAATCTGGCATTTTGTGCCAAGCACGATAAGTGCATGGTGATTGGCACCACGGGCATGAGCGATGATGAGCTCGCCCAACTGGATAGCTACCGCGATAAAGTGGCGATGGTGTTCGCGCCTAATATGAGCGTTGGGGTTAATCTCACGCTCAAGCTTCTGGAAACCGCCGCTAAAGCGCTGGGTGATGAAGGCTACGATATCGAGATTATCGAGTCGCATCACCGCCACAAGGTGGATGCGCCCTCCGGCACTGCGATTAAAATGGGCGAAGTGGTGGCCGATAGCCTCGGACGTACCTTAAAAGAGCACGGCGTGTTTGAGCGAGTAGGCCAGTGTGGTCCGCGTACCGATAAAGAGATTGGCTTTGCCACTGTACGTGCGGGCGATATCGTCGGCGAGCACACGGTGATGTTCGCCACCGAAGGCGAGCGCATCGAAATTACCCACAAGGCTTCCAGCCGCATGACGTTTGCCAAAGGGGCTGTACGTGCGGCGCGCTGGGTCGCAGGCCAAAAGCATGGCCGTTACGACATGCAGGATGTGTTAGGGCTTTAGTGAGAAGCATCGCATCGATCTTGGCCCGCTTTAGAAGCGCACCACGCGTTGCGGGTTTTTATGGGTAGTCAAAGGCCAGAATATGCTGTAACATTCCATAAATTTTGGCCGGGTGGCCCATGAAAAACAGACGGCGCGCTTGTTGCGTTGGTCAGCCCACTGCCTGCTCAGGTTCGTTAGTGCGAATTTAGTGACAGCGAAATTAGCTACAGCGTCTGTATTGCCTTTGGCATATAGGCCTGATCACAGACCTGAGATGCCCAGAACAACAAGCGGGATGAAACCGATTTTTTCTTTATCGGCTTCGTCCCGCTTTTTTACGACCCGAGTTTTAAGCATTTGATACTGAAGTTTTGGTAGCTGGGTTTCAACACCGGGTTTAAAAAAACCAGACTTCAAACATTAATCTCGATTCTGGTGAGGGCATCCTGCGGATGCTTTCAACCAGCATCGCTGAGCCTGCGCCCACAGGCTCCCACCAGCATGGGAGGACCTTGACTTGAATAACCCCGCATTGAGCAAACCTGCGATTTTGGCCCTGGAAGACGGCAGCGTGTTTCATGGAATCGCCATTGGCGCGGACGGATTAACAAGCGGTGAGGTAGTGTTCAATACAGCCATGACCGGCTATCAAGAAATCCTGACTGACCCCTCCTATACCCGCCAAATCGTAACGCTCACTTATCCCCATATCGGCAATACCGGCATTAACGCTGAAGACATTGAGTCAGCTTCTATTGCCGCCGCCGGTTTGGTTATCCGCGACTTGCCCCTGATGGCCAGCAGTTTCCGCTCTGAGCAAACGCTGTCTGACTACCTGGCAAGCCAAAACGTTGTGGGTATCGCTGATATTGATACCCGCCGCCTGACGCGTATTTTGCGCGATAAAGGTGCCCAGAACGGTGCGATTTTGGCAGGCGAGGACGCGCAGGGCGATGACGCTGTTGAGCGCGCGTTGGCGGCCGCCAACGCCTTTCCTGGTTTGAAAGGTATGGACCTGGCCAAAGAAGTCTCCTGCAAAGAGGCTTATGAGTGGACAGAGGGTGAGTGGACGCTGGGCGAAGGCTATGCGGATGCAACGAAAGGCGAGCGCCCTTACCATGTTGTGGCGTTTGATTACGGCGTGAAATTCAACATTCTGCGCATGCTGGCTGCCCGCGGCTGCCGCCTGACGGTGGTGCCCGCGCAAACACCCGCCGCTGACGTGCTGGCGATGAATCCGGACGGTGTTTTCCTGGCCAACGGCCCAGGTGACCCCGAACCCTGCGATTACGCCATCAAAGCCATTCAGGACGTACTCGAAACGGACACGCCGGTGTTCGGTATTTGCCTGGGCCACCAGTTGCTCGCGCTCGCCTCGGGTGCCAAAACCGTCAAAATGAACCATGGTCACCACGGTGCTAACCACCCGGTTCAGGATTTGGACACGGGCGCTGTGATGATCACCAGTCAGAACCATGGTTTTGCCGCCGATGAAACGAGCCTTCCGGCCAATTTGCGCGCCACCCATCGTTCGCTGTTCGACGGCACGCTGCAGGGTATTGAGCGCACCGACCGACCCGCATTTAGTTTTCAGGGTCACCCGGAAGCCAGCCCCGGCCCGCGTGATGTAGCGCCGCTGTTTGATCGCTTCATCACGATGATGCAGGCACGCCGCTAACGCAGGCTCTGCTTCATCACTGTATGCCGCTTTTGTCGCTCTTCGTCACCATTTTTTGCGGGAACCGTTATGCCTAAGCGTACCGACTTAAACAGTATTTTGATCATTGGCGCTGGCCCGATTGTTATCGGCCAGGCCTGCGAATTCGACTACTCCGGCGCCCAGGCGTGTAAGGCGCTGCGCGAGGAGGGGTTCCGGGTTATTTTGGTGAACTCCAACCCGGCCACCATCATGACCGACCCGGCCATGGCGGATGCTACCTACATTGAGCCGATTACCTGGCAGGCCGTTGAGAAGATCATCGAGGCTGAAAAGCCCGATGCTATTCTGCCCACCATGGGCGGTCAGACCGCGCTTAACTGTGCGCTGGATCTGGAAAAACATGGCGTGTTGGAAAAGCACGGCGTGGAGATGATCGGTGCCAACGCTGACGCCATCAACATGGCCGAAGACCGCGACCTGTTTGACCAGGCCATGAAGCGTATTGGCCTTGAGTGCCCGAAAGCGAAAGTCGCGCACACCATGGACGAAGCGTGGGAAATTCAAGCCGAGCTTGGCTTTCCGACCATCATTCGGCCTTCCTACACCATGGGCGGCTCCGGTGGCGGCGTGGCGTACAACAAGGAAGAGTTTGAAGAGATTTGTACGCGTGGTTTCGAGCTTTCCAACAACCACGAGCTGCTGATTGATGAGTCGCTGCTGGGTTGGAAAGAGTACGAAATGGAGGTTGTACGCGACAAAAAAGATAACTGCATTATTGTCTGTGCGATTGAAAACTTTGACCCGATGGGTGTGCATACCGGCGACTCGATTACTGTCGCACCGGCACAAACGCTGACGGACAAAGAGTACCAGATCATGCGCGACGCAAGCCTTGCGGTGCTGCGCGAGATTGGCGTGGAAACCGGTGGCTCCAACGTGCAGTTCGGTATGGACCCGAAAACCGGCCGCCTGGTCGTGATCGAGATGAACCCGCGGGTGTCTCGCTCTTCCGCACTGGCGTCCAAGGCCACCGGCTTCCCGATTGCCAAAATCGCCGCCAAGCTGGCGATTGGTTACACCCTGGATGAGCTGCAAAACGATATTACTGGTGGACGCACGCCAGCGTCGTTCGAGCCGTCTATCGACTACGTGGTCACCAAGATCCCGCGCTTCACGTTTGAGAAGTTTCCGCAGGCCAATGATCGCCTGACGACTCAGATGAAGTCGGTGGGCGAGGTCATGGCCATTGGCCGTACCTTCCAGGAGTCGCTGCAAAAAGCACTGCGCGGTACGGAAACCGGTAACGACGGCCTCGACCCGATTATTACCGACTTCAACCCGGAAAATATGGCCCTGATCAAGGGAGAGCTTCAGGCGGCAGGCGCTGAGCGTATCTTCTATGTGGCCGATGCCATGCGTTCAGGTATGAGCGTGGATGACGTCTTCGCACTGACTAATATCGACCCCTGGTTCCTGGTCCAGATGGAAGACCTGGTACTGACCGAAGCCGCTGTTGCCAAACGCTCGCTAAGCGACTTCTCTGCGCGCGAGCTTTATCAGCTCAAGCGCAAAGGCTTTGGCGATGCGCGCCTGGCCACGCTGCTGAGCGTGAGCGAAAAAGAGTTCCGCCAAACGCGTCAGGCCGCAGGTGTTCGTCCGGTCTACAAACGCGTGGATACCTGCGCCGCCGAGTTCGCTTCTGATACCGCCTACATGTACTCCACCTATGAAGAGGAGTGTGAAGCGGACGTATCTGATCGCCAGAAGATCATGGTGCTGGGTGGCGGGCCGAACCGTATTGGTCAAGGCATCGAGTTTGACTACTGCTGTGTTCACGCCGCCTTCGCCATGCGCGATGACGGTTATGAAACCATCATGGTTAACTGCAACCCGGAAACCGTGTCGACGGATTATGACACTTCTGATCGCCTCTACTTCGAGCCGGTAACGCTGGAAGACGTGCTTGAAATTGCTGACAAAGAGAAGCCGGTTGGCGTGATTGTTCAGTTCGGTGGTCAAACGCCGCTGAAACTGGCTCGTGAGCTGGAAGCGGCTGGTGTGCCAATTATCGGCACCACACCGGATGCGATTGACCGTGCTGAAGACCGCGAGCGCTTCCAGGTGATGATTGACAAGCTTGCCCTGAAACAGCCGCCTAACGCTACCGCACGCAGCTTTGAAGAAGCCTTCGCCAAGGCGGAAACCATTGGTTACCCACTGGTAGTGCGCCCCAGCTACGTGTTGGGCGGTCGGGCCATGGAGATCGTCTACGACGCCTCCGAGCTTGAGAACTACATGACCAATGCGGTCAAGGTTTCCAACGACTCACCGGTGCTGCTGGACCACTTCCTGAGTGCTGCCATTGAGATCGACATTGATGCGGTATCAGACGGCCAGCAGGTAGTCATTGGCGGCATTATGCAGCATGTCGAGCAAGCGGGCGTTCACTCCGGTGATTCCGCCTGTGCGCTGCCGCCTTACTCGCTGCCCGCCGATGTACAGGATGAGATGCGCCATCAGGTCAAGCAGATGGCGGTTGAGCTGGGCGTTAAAGGTTTAATGAACGTGCAGCTGGCCTGGCAGGATGGCGAGATCTACGTGATTGAAGTTAACCCGCGTGCGTCGCGTACCGTGCCGTTTGTCTCCAAGTGCATTGGTACCTCGCTGGCCCAGATTGCGGCACGCTGCATGGCGGGCACAACACTTGCCGAGCAGGGCTTTGAGCGCGAAATCATTCCGCACTTCTATAGCGTGAAAGAGGCGGTTTTCCCGTTCAATAAGTTCCAGGGCGTTGACCCGATTCTGTCGCCGGAAATGAAGTCCACCGGTGAAGTAATGGGTTCAGGCGAGACCTTTGCCGAAGCATTCTTTAAGGCGCAGCTGGGTGCAGGCGAAGCGATCCCGGCGCTTGAGGGTGACCGCAAGGCGTTCCTTTCCGTGCGTGAGCCGGACAAGGCGGGGATTATCGAAGTCGCTCGTTCTCTGCTAACATTAGGCTTCACACTATGCGCGACACGCGGCACAGCCGAAGCACTGGAAGCCGCTGGGCTTGCGGTCGAGCACGTCAATAAAGTCTATGAAGGTCGTCCCCATATCGTCGATCTGCTTAAGAACGACGAAATCGCCTACATCGTGAACACTACCGAAGGTCGTCAGGCTATTAATGACTCTTCGGTCATTCGCCGTACTGCTCTTGCGCGCAAGGTGCCCTATGCAACCACCTTGGCGGGCGCTAATGCCGTTTGTATGGCACTTGAGTACGGTAGGGAGATTACGGTGCGTCGCCTTCAGGATCTGCATGCAGGAGCAAGTCAATGAACAAGGTCCCGATGACGGTTGCGGGTGAAAAAAGCCTTCGCGAAGAACTCAATCATCTTAAGGGCGAAGCGCGCCCGCGAGTGATTGCGTCGATTGCCGAAGCGCGTGAGCACGGCGACCTTAAGGAGAACGCCGAATACCACGCTGCCCGTGAACAACAGGGGTTTATCGAAGGCCGTATTCAGGAAATCGAGAGCAAGCTTTCGGTAGCGCAGGTGATTGATGTCACCAAGCTGCCAAATACAGGGAAAGTGATCTTTGGTGTCACGGTCGCTCTGCTCAACCTGGATACGGATGCCAGCGTGACCTACCGCATTGTGGGCGAAGATGAGGCAGATATTAAGTCTGGCCGCATTTCTGTCACGTCCCCTATTGCACGTGCGTTGATCGGTAAAGAAGAGGGCGACGTTGCCGTGGTGAAAACACCCGGTGGCGACGTTGAGTATGAGATCGAAAGCGTTGAATATGCCTAAGCGCTAGGTCTATAGAGCTAGTGGGTGCCCAACTTAATGGGCGCCCATAAAAAAAAGCCCGCTTATCAGGTTGATATCAACCGAATCGCGGGCTTTTTATCGCTCTTTGTAACAGCCAGGCAATGACGCGTTAGTGGCGGCCGTGGTGACCCTCGAAGCGTGAAACGTTAGAGAGCTTCGGATTGGCTTTAGGGTTTTTGCGATAAAGCAGTGCCATTTTGCCAATCGTTTGCACGACGTCGGCGCGGCTGCCGGTGACCAGTTCGTTTAGCATGGCCGCACGGTCGTCACGCTCAGGCAGGGCAAGTTTCACCTTGATAAGCTCGTGATCGTTGAGCGCGCGGTTGAGTTCTGTGAGCAAATTTTCGGAGACGCCGTTTTCAGAAACGGTGACCACTGGGTTCAAATGGTGGCCAATGCTGCGAAATGCTTTCTTTTGTGCCTGTGACAAGCTCATGGTATCTTGCGGTATCCCGGTTAGCGCTTAACGTTCCATCTTACGGTGAAATGCCACCAAGTGAAAGCTATCGCGTTAACGCGCCCATCTCTATATTGCAGTGTTAGATTCTGATATGCAGCAAAAGCCCCCGAGTCGTAAACATTCAGTGAGCAAAACCAGCAACAACTGGAAGAAAGAGCACTTTGACGACCAGTACGTGAAACAGAGTTGGCAGGATGGTTATCGCTCTCGCGCAAGCTATAAACTGCTGGAGCTGGATGAAAAAGATAAGCTGCTTCGCCCGGGCATGACGATCATTGATCTAGGCGCGGCGCCTGGCGGTTGGAGTCAGATCGCCGCTGAAAAAGTCGGTATGGACGGTGTGGTGATCGCCTCTGACATACTGGAGATGGACGCGCTGGCAGGGGTGGACTTTATTCAAGGCGATTTTACGGAAGAGTCGGTGCTTAATGCGATTCTTGAACGGCTGGGAAATCGTCAGGTAGACCTTGTGATGTCCGACATGGCCCCCAATATGAGTGGTATGGCGGCTATTGACCAGCCTCAGGCTATGTACCTTGTAGAGCTGGCGCTAGAGCTCGCCCGTGAGACACTGCCCCCCAAAGGTCGCTTTCTGGCCAAGGTGTTTCAGGGGGAAGGATTTGATGCCTACCTTAAAGAATTGCGCGGCAGTTTTGATCGTGTCGTGATCCGTAAGCCAGATGCCTCGCGGGCTCGTTCGCGGGAAGTCTACTTTCTAGCGGAGGGGTTTCGCGGCTAAACTGACAGGTCGTGCATAGCAAAGATTTATCATCGCGATTGCCAGACAGGCAGGCGCAAGGTGTGTCACATTATACGCATGAGATAAGCGTGATACAGATGGCCCAAAGTTAATAGTGCTTTGGCAATGGTTGAACGCCAGGTACTGGTGTAAGGTCTCAGTATTGGCGTTTAACTGACGGATTCTTGTAATGAGGGTAGCCCCTTGAACGATATGGCGAAGAACCTGATTCTGTGGCTGGTCATCGCGGCTGTGCTACTAACAGTGTTCAACAATTTTAGTACCGAAAGTGCTCCCCAAAGCACCAATTACTCCCAGTTTGTGGAGCAGGTGCAAAATCAGCAGGTGCGTAGCGTTACCATTGATGGCTATACCATTAACGGTGAGCGTACGGACGGTTCGCAGTTCCAGACGATTCGTCCGGCGGCTGAAGACCCCAAGCTGATGGATGACCTGCTAAGCAATAATGTAACGGTGGTGGGTAAAGCGCCAGAGCAGCAAAGCATCTGGATGCGCCTGCTGATCGCAAGCTTCCCGATTCTGTTGATCCTGGCCATCTTTATGTTCTTTATGCGCCAGATGCAGGGCGGTGCTGGTGGCGGTAAAGGCGGCCCGATGAGCTTTGGCAAGTCCAAGGCCAAGCTGCTTTCTCAGGACCAGATCAAAACCACGTTTGCCGATGTAGCCGGTTGTGATGAAGCGAAAGAGGAAGTGGAAGAGCTTGTCGACTTCCTGCGCGATCCAACGAAATTCCAGCGCCTGGGCGGTACGATTCCTCGCGGTGTATTGATGGTGGGTCCGCCGGGTACCGGTAAAACGCTACTGGCAAAATCGATTGCCGGTGAAGCCAAGGTGCCGTTCTTCTCGATTTCCGGTTCCGACTTCGTTGAAATGTTCGTGGGTGTCGGTGCGTCTCGCGTGCGTGACATGTTCGAGCAGGCCAAGAAGCAGGCGCCCTGCATCATCTTTATCGATGAGATTGACGCGGTTGGCCGGTCACGCGGTGCTGGTATGGGTGGCGGTAACGACGAGCGCGAGCAGACGCTCAACCAACTACTGGTTGAAATGGACGGCTTTGAAGCCAACGAAGGCGTTATCGTGATTGCCGCCACCAACCGCCCGGACGTACTCGACCCGGCGCTGCTGCGTCCAGGCCGCTTTGACCGTCAGGTGACCGTTGGCTTGCCGGACATCCGTGGCCGTGAGCATATTCTGGGCGTTCACCTGCGTAAGGTGCCGCTGGCGGAAGACGTTAAACCGTCGATCATTGCGCGTGGAACGCCAGGCTTCTCAGGTGCCGATTTGGCTAACCTGGTGAATGAGTCAGCACTGTTCGCCGCGCGCCGTAACAAGCGCTTGGTCAGCATGGAAGAGCTAGAGCTTGCCAAAGACAAGATCATGATGGGTGCTGAGCGCAAATCGATGGTCATGACCGATAAAGAGAAGTTGAATACGGCTTATCACGAATCGGGCCATGCGATTATCGGCCTGGTGATGCCTGAGCACGACCCGGTCTACAAGGTAACGATTATTCCGCGCGGTCGGGCATTGGGTGTCACCATGTTCCTGCCCGAGGAAGACCGTTATAGCCTGTCGCGTCAGCAGATTCTTAGCCAGATTTGTTCGCTGTTCGGTGGCCGTATCGCCGAAGAGATGACGCTGGGGGCCAACGGTGTCACCACCGGCGCTTCTAATGACATCAAGCGCGCTACCGAACTGGCTCATAACATGGTCGCGAAATGGGGGCTGTCAGACGAGATGGGCCCGATCATGTACGACGAAGATGAGTCACATCAGTTTCTCGGTGGCCCGGGCCAGGGCGGCAGCAAGATGAAGTCGGGTGACACAACGACGCGTCTTGATAAAGAAGTACGTAAGATTATTGACGATTGTTATGAGCAGGCGCGTCAGATCCTGACCGATAATCGCGATAAGCTGGAAGCCATGACCGAAGCGTTGATGAAGTACGAAACCATCGATGCCGACCAGTTGAAAGATATCATGGAGGGCCGTGACCCGCGTCCGCCGGAAGGTTGGAACGACGGTGATTCACCTGGTGGTGGCACGCCCGTTAGCGATGACGCACCGACGACGCAGAACGATTCACCGAACGCCACTGATCATGCGTCTGGTGGTGGTGCTTCAGGGGATGAGGGTGACGAGGATGATGACAAGCCTCGCCGACGCCCCTCTGACCCGCTAGGTGGTTCAACGGGCTCCTGATACGCTCCGGCCACTGCAAAGGCGCCCCAATATGGGGCGCCTTTTTGTTATGCTGTTATTCAGGCAGTAGCAGTGCTTCTTTTTAATAGGCAGCCGCATGAAATCAATAATTGACCCCTCTTTATCACCCGCAATGAATGAGAATGTGCACATGCGTTGCGGGCGCCATGTACTGGATCTCTCTTTTCCTCGCGTTATGGGGATTTTAAATGTTACGCCCGACTCTTTTTCTGATGGTGGTCGGCACGTAGCGCTGGATGACGCGCTGCGTCATGCCGAGCGTATGCTTACCGAAGGTGCCGCGATTATTGATGTGGGCGGTGAGTCGACGCGCCCCGGGGCTGAGCCGCTAAGTGCTCAAGAGGAGCTTGATCGGGTCGGGCCGGTTGTTGAAGCGCTGGTTCGTGAGCTGGATGCGTTGGTATCAGTCGATACCAGCTGCTCGCTGGTGATGCGCGAATCAAGCGCGCTGGGCGCTGGAATGATTAACGACGTGCGTGCGCTTGAGCGTGAAGATGCCTTAATGGCGGCCATTGGCAGCGGGCTTCCTGTCTGTTTAATGCACCGCCAGGGTGAGCCGCAGGATATGCAGCAGTCACCTTCTTATGACCAGCCGGTGGAAGCGGCTGTCGCTGATTATCTAGCGCAGCGTGTCGCGGAGTGCGAGGCTGCTGGCCTGCGTCGCAGCCGTTTGCTGCTCGACCCGGGCTTTGGGTTTGGTAAAACGGTTGAACACAATTTGCGCCTGCTAAAATATATGGATGCCCTGCAGGCGCTTGGTTTGCCGCTGTTGGTGGGAATGTCGCGTAAAAGCATGATTGGCAAAGTGCTGGGGCGTCCGGTTGAAGAGCGTTTGGCGGGTGGTCTTGCGCTGTCTGCCATGGCCGTTGAGCGTGGCGCTAAAATTCTACGTGTGCACGATGTGGGGCCGACGGTCGATGCCGTTAATATGGCCTGGGCGGTACTCCAGGAGGGGTGCGACATGCCGCTAAACGAGGAAAAATATTCATGACACGACGCTATTTTGGTACCGACGGGATTCGGGGCACGGTCGGACAGGCACCAATCACTGCCGATTTTATGCTCAAGCTTGGTTGGGCAGCGGGCCAGGTATTGCGCCGCGAAAAGGGGCGGACGCGGGTGTTGATTGGTAAAGACACGCGTATTTCAGGTTACATGTTTGAGTCGGCGTTAGAAGCCGGGCTTTCAGCAGCAGGCGTTGATGTGTCGCTTTTGGGGCCCATGCCGACACCAGGTATTGCGTATCTCACCCGCACGTTTCGTGCCGATGCAGGGATCGTGATTTCAGCATCACATAATCCGTTTGATGATAACGGCATCAAGTTTTTCTCGGCAGAGGGTAAAAAGCTCCCCGATGAGACAGAAGACCGTATCGAAGCCATGCTGGAGGCGCCGTTAACGACCGCTGAAGCGGCCCAGCTAGGCAAGGCAACTCGGATCGGTGATGCCGCTGGTCGCTATATTGAATTTTGCAAATCGACACTGCCAGACCGCTTAAGCCTGCATGGGCTAAACGTTGTGCTGGATTGCTCCCACGGTGCGACCTATCACATTGCGCCAAACGTGTTTCGCGAGCTAGGCGCAGAGGTCAGCGTTATCGGCGCGTCACCTGACGGCTTGAATATTAACCATCAAGTAGGCTCTACACATCCTGCGGCGCTACGTGCTGCGGTCATCCACCGGGGGGCCGATTTAGGCATCGCATTTGATGGTGATGGGGACCGCGTGCTGATGGTGGATAGTGATGGCCGCGAAATTGATGGCGATGATATCCTCTATTTGATTGCTCGTGACCGTCATGAGCGAGGCCTGTTAGCAGGCGGTGTGGTCGGCACCTTAATGAGTAACTTTGGCCTTGCTGTCGCGCTTGAAAAGCTGGGTATTCCCTTTAAGCGGGCCAAGGTAGGCGACCGCTTTGTCATGGAGATGATGGCGGCTAACGAGTGGGAGTTGGGTGGCGAAGCGTCGGGGCATATCGTATGCGGTCATGTGCAAACCACTGGTGACGGCATTGTCGCTGCTCTACAGGTGTTGGCATTGATGATCCGTGAGCAAGCATCGCTGCCGGAATTGCTGAAAGGGTTTGAGAAAGTCCCGCAGGCCTTGGTGAATGTGCGCTTGCCCGCTGGGACCTTGGCGCATGATGTCATGGCATTAAGCGCCCTGCAGGACGCTGTTGCTGACGTTGAAAAACAGCTGGGTGATCAAGGGCGGGTGCTGTTGCGGCCCTCCGGCACCGAGCCATTGATTCGCGTGATGGTAGAAGGCTGCGGTCACTTGAATGTTGATCAGTTGACTCAGGGGCTGGCTGATCGTGTTCAAGCCTTGCTCAAATAAGGCAGCTGTGCTTGTCAGCGGTTGTCTTGTCAAGGCCGCTCCTATACCATTTCGCTCCACCTTGAGTGAGGAGAGTTCATGCGTACGCCATTAATTGCCGGTAATTGGAAAATGAACGGGTCCGCTGCACTGATAAATGATTTTGGCAGCGCGTTTGCTGATGTCTCGTTACCTGCAGCCTTGGACGTTGTGCTTATCCCCCCCTTTCCTTATCTGGACGCGGCGCGTCAGGCGTTTCGCAATACACCGCTAGCGCTAGGCGCCCAGACGCTCAACCCTATCGAGTCTGGTGCGCACACGGGTGAAGTGAGCGGACGTATGCTCAAAGAGTTCGAAGTGTCGTATGTGCTGGCGGGTCACTCCGAGCGTCGCGAGCTGTACCGTGAAAGCGATGAGCAGGTGTTTGATCGCTTATTGGCGGCGCTGGATAATGGCCTGACGCCCATTCTGTGTGTGGGTGAGTCACTTGCCGAACGCGATGCCGAGAAGACCATGGATGTGGTATTGCGCCAGGTAGGCTATGCGATGACGCGTTTAGCGCCCGAGCAGCGCCAAGCGGTCGTGATTGCCTATGAACCCGTATGGGCGATTGGTACCGGGCGGACAGCAACGCCCGAGCAGGCGCAGGACGTAATGGCCGGAATCCGCGCCTACCTCGCAGAGTTTAGTGCAGCGCTCGCTGAGCAGATGCGGTTGCTCTACGGCGGCAGTATGAACGCAAAAAATGCGGCTGAGCTACTTGCCCAGCCGGATATCGACGGCGGTTTAGTGGGCGGTGCTTCGCTCAAAACCGATGATTTTTACGCCATTTGTCAGTCAGCAGGATAACGCCATGCAAGTTGCAATTCTTATGGTCCACGTGGTGATTGCGGTCGCCCTGGTTGTATTGATCCTGCTTCAGCAGGGTAAAGGTGCCGAAGCGGGTGCCGCGTTTGGAGGCGGTGCCTCGCAAACGGTATTTGGCTCGCGCGGTAGCGGTAGCTTTTTGTCGCGTACCACCGCGGTTCTGGCAGCAGGTTTTTTCGTAACCTCTATGGCGCTGGCGTACTTTGCAACGCAAGCAGGCCAGGCGCCGGAAGCGGGTATTCCTGATTCACGCCTGATCGAGCAACAGCAAAGCGTTCCAACGCTTGACGATAGCCCTGCAAGTGTGGATAATACCGCGCCAGTGCTAGAGGAAAGCAGCGAGTAAATGCTTGATGTCGCTTTCTTTAGCCTCCCCTGATGCCGAAGTGGTGGAATTGGTAGACACGCTATCTTGAGGGGGTAGTGACCGTATGGTCGTGCGGGTTCAAGTCCCGCCTTCGGCACCATCTGTTTTGCTGGCTCGCCAGCTTCCCAGACTCTTTATCAAACAACGTTCGTCAAAAAACGTTTTGATAAAGAAACCCAGGTTTAGCGCCTGAGACGAAAAGAGTTCTTGACGTAAGTGGTTCAAGTGTCTATTATCGTCGACCTAGATTGATGCGGGGTGGAGCAGTCTGGTAGCTCGTCGGGCTCATAACCCGAAGGTCATCGGTTCAAATCCGGTCCCCGCTACCATTTCCTGGTAGCACGTTAGATAGGCGACTAGCCTGACAGATCATGGTAATGAGATGTCGATAAGGGTTAATTGCCAAGTAGGTAAATCCTGCGCTGTGTTTCCTGGTTGGTATTACAGGTTTCTTATGAAAAGCCCCTTCCTGTGAAGGGGCTTTTTGTTAGCAAGCTTTTTGTTAACAAGCGTGTCTCAAGAGCGGATATCGTCCGAGTTGCCGGAGACACATTCCGGGTAACGCCAATCAGCCTCCTGGCTTCTCTAATAACTCCTGGCCAGGTGCCTGATGCAACGGCTATAGGAGCTTTGTCTGTGGCCACTAAACACGCAGCGCTACATGCGCTAATTGAACCTGTCGTCGCCGCCATGGGCTTTGAGCTATGGGGCATCGATCATGTTTCCCAAGGCAAGCATTCGCGGTTGGTGGTTTACATCGAAAGCGAAAGCGGTGTCAGTGTGGAAAATTGCGCTGATATTAGTCGCCAAGTCAGTGCTGTGATGGACGTGGAAGATCCCATTCCCGGTGAGTACCGGCTGGAAGTCTCTTCGCCCGGTATGGCACGCCCTTTATATACCCTGGATCAATTTACCCGCTATCAAGGCCACCATGTCGCACTTAAGCTGCGCGTGGCGTTTGATGGACGGCGCAAATACCAGGGGCTCTTGGCAGGTGTCGAGGGTGATGAAGTACTGCTACAACTGGATGGCGAGGAGTTCTGCTTTCCGATTGAAAGCATTGATTCAGCGCACATCGTACCGCAGTTCGACGATTAACCGGGTGGCGGCGCTGCCGGCAGGCTGCCGGGGTGATGCACAAAAGGACAGGTTTTCTGGCGAGGCAAACGCATGAGTAAAGAAATTTTAATGGTCGTTGACGCGATCTCCAACGAAAAAGGCGTCCCCCGGGATGTCATCTTCGAGGCGGTAGAAGCGGCTCTTGCGAGCGCGTCACGCAAGCGTTTTGAAAATGAAGAAGCCAATGTGCGGGTACGTATCGACCGCCGTACAGGGGAATACGACACCTTCCGCTATTGGACAGTGGTTGAAGATGACGAATTCGAAACGCCAGATTACGAAATCAAAGAAACCATCGCCGAGCAGCGCGACCCGCCTTTGAAACTTGGCGACGTTGTCGAACAGCAGATCGAAAACGCGATGTTTGGACGCATTGCCGCCCAAACCGCCAAGCAGGTCATCGTACAAAAAGTGCGTGAAGCTGAGCGCGCTGAAGTGGTTCGCCAATATGCGGACCGTGAAGGCGAGCTGGTGGCCGGTATTGTCAAAAAGACCACTCGCGACGGCCTGATTATCGATTTGGGCGAGAATGCTGAAGCCTTCTTGCCGCGCAATGAGATGATCCACGGCGAGCGTTACCGCATGAACGAGCGGGTTCGCGCACTGCTGGTTAAAGTTGACCCGGATGCACGGGGTGCCCAGCTGCAGCTGTCGCGTACCAACCCGGCGTTGATTATCGAGCTGTTTAAAATTGAAGTACCTGAAATCGCTGAACAGCTGATTGAGATTAAAGGGGCTGCGCGCGACCCTGGCTCACGTGCCAAAATTGCCGTTAAGACCAATGATCGCCGCATCGACCCGGTAGGGGCGTGTGTGGGGATGCGTGGTTCACGCGTTCAGGCTGTTTCGTCTGAGCTGCAAAATGAGCGTGTCGATATCGTGCTGTGGGACGACAATCCCGCCCAGCTGGTCATTAATGCCATGGCGCCCGCTGATGTTGGGTCTATCCTTGTCGACGAGGACGCCCACGCAATGGACGTGGCGGTTGCTCAGGATAACCTGGCACAGGCAATTGGGCGTAGTGGTCAAAACGTACGCTTGGCGTCAGAGCTTACCGGCTGGCGTATCAACGTGATGACCGAAGAAGAAGCTGACTCCAAGCGCGAGCAGGAGATTGATAGCCTGGTGGACACGTTCGTTCAGCACCTTGAAGTGGACGAAGACGTGGCCCGCCTGCTGGTAGAAGAAGGGTTTACTACCCTGGAAGAAGTTGCCTACGTGCCGCTTGAAGAAATGCTCGAGATCGAAGAGTTCGATGAAGATCTGGTTGAAGAGCTGCGTGCACGTGCGAAAGACGAGCTGCTGACGATGGCGATTGCCTCGGAAGAAGCGCTAGACGGTGCCCAGCCAGCAACTGATCTGCTGGAAATGGACGGCATGGAGCGCCATCTGGCCTTCATTCTGGCTAGCCGTGGCATTGTCACTATGGAAGATCTCGCCGAGCAGTCTGTCGACGATCTGGTCGATATCGAGGAGTTGGACGAAGCGCGCGCAGCGGCACTGATCATGACTGCCCGTGCGCCCTGGTTTGAAGACGATAACGCATCGGATTCGAACACACAGTAAACAGGTCACGGGCTGAGGAGGGTCACTATGTCAGATATGACAGTTAAAGATTTTGCAGTAAAGGTGGGCCGTGATGTGCCCCGCCTGCTAGAACAGATGAAAGAAGCTGGCTTGAAGCACGCCTCTGAAGGCGATGCCGTGTCTGAAGAAGACAAGCAGAAACTGCTGACTTTTCTGAAGAAAAGCCATGGCGGCGACAGCGACACTGATACAAGCAAAAACCGTATCACGCTGACCCGTAAAACGCGCAGCCGTATTAAAACCGGCGAACGCGGTAAAACGATTGAAGTGCAAGTACGTAAGAAAAAAACGTACGTTAAAAGCGCCGAAGAGGATAAGCCGAAAGTCGCTGAGCCCAAGCATTCAGGTCCGCGTCAGTTGGTAGGCGATATGGCCGAAGCCGAAGCCGAGCGTAAAGCGCGCGAAGCACGTGAAGCTGCCGAGAAAGCAGCCGCCGCTAAAGCCAAAGCAGCGGAAGACGCCGCGCGTAAAGAAGCCGAAGCGAAAGCAGCGGCTGAGCCTAAACTTGAAGTGCCCGAACTTCAGATCGAAGCTGCGCCAGCGACAGAGGAAATGCCGCCAGCACCGCCGAAAGAAGGCCGTACCGACCGTCGTACCGCACCGCCCAAGAAAGCTGTCGCGAAGAAAAAAGGTCGTGATGACGAAGATGACCGTGGTGATCGCGAAGAGCGTAAGCGCGGCGGCGGGGCGAAGAAAGTAAAACGTGCCGAGCGTCGTGGCGGCCGCCGTGGCCCAAGTCAGAGCGGCAATGGCAAGCACGGCTTCCAAAAGCCGACTCAGCCGATCGTACGTGAAGTATCGATCCCTGAGTCAATCAGCGTGGCTGAGCTTGCCGACAAAATGTCGATCAAGGCCAACGAAGTCATCAAGGCCATGTTTAACATGGGCGCGGCCGTGACCATCAACCAAACGATTGACCAGGATACAGCGGCCATCGTAGTGGAAGAGATGGGCCACAAGGTCAAGCTGGTGAAAGATGATGCGCTGGAAACGGAAATGCTTGAAGGCATCTCCTATGAAGGCGAAGAGATCACCCGCTCTCCCGTCGTGACCGTTATGGGCCACGTTGACCACGGTAAGACCTCACTGCTGGACTACATTCGCCGTGCCAAAGTGGCCACCGGTGAAGCGGGTGGTATCACCCAGCATATCGGTGCTTACCACGTTGAAGACAGCCATGGTGGCGTGACCTTCCTGGATACCCCTGGCCACGCGGCGTTTACCGCCATGCGTGCTCGTGGTGCCAAGGCAACCGACGTGGTTATCCTGGTGGTCGCTGCTGACGACGGCGTGATGCCCCAGACCATTGAGGCGATCGAGCACTCCAAAGCGGCTGAAGTACCCATGGTCGTTGCGGTGAACAAGGTCGATAAGATTGGTGTTGATTTTGACCGCATTCGTAACGAACTCTCGCAGCACGGCGTGATTTCCGAAGAGTGGGGCGGTGATACGCAGTTTGTACACGTTTCCGCCAAGACCGGTGACGGTATTGAAGAGCTGCTGGAAGCGATTCAGCTGGTTTCTGAAGTACTTGAGCTAAAAGCAGTGCCGTCGGCACCTGCGAAAGGCGTTGTCGTTGAGTCGCGTCTTGATCGAGGTCGTGGCCCCGTTGCCACCGTACTGGTTCAAAACGGTACGCTGCAGAAAGGCGATATCGTTCTGGCTGGCCTGCACTACGGCCGTGTACGTGCGCTGACCAACGAACTTGGCCTGCAGGTTGAAAGCGTTGGCCCGGCCATGCCTGTTGAGATTCAGGGCCTGGACGGTACGCCGGATGCGGGTGATGACTTCATGGTCGTGGCCGATGAGAAGAAAGCCCGCGAAGTGGCTAACTTCCGTCAAGGCAAGTACCGCGAAGTACGTCTGGCGCGTCAGCAGAAAGCCAAGCTTGAGAACATGTTTAGCCAGATGGGTCAGGATGAAGTGGCCAAGGTTAATATCGTTCTTAAAGCTGACGTACAAGGCTCTCTGGAGGCGATTAAAGGTGCCCTGGAAGAACTCTCCACTGATGAAGTACAAGTGGCTGTGGTCTCTTCAGGTGTTGGTGGTATCACCGGTACTGACGCCAACCTGGCGCTTGCCTCTGAGGCAATCGTGGTCGGCTTCAACGTCCGTGCCGACGCCGCTGCCCGCGAGATTATCGAGCGTGAAGGCTTGGATCTGCGTTACTACAGCGTCATCTACCACTTGATCGATGAGGTCAAGCAGGCGATGAGCGGTATGCTCGCCCCCGACTGGAAAGAAGAAATCGTCGGTGTTGCCGAAGTGCGCGATGTGTTCCGTGCGCCGAAGATCGGTGCAGTGGCGGGTTGTATGGTCGTCGAAGGTTCCGTGTCCCGCAGCAAACGCATCCGCGTACTGCGTGACAACGTGGTCATCTACGAAGGCGAGCTCGAATCGCTGCGCCGCTTCAAGGACGACGTACAAGAAGTGCGTAACGGTATGGAGTGTGGCATCGGCGTGAAGAACTACAACGATGTCCAGGTCGGCGACAAGATCGAAGTCTTCGATCAAGTCAGAGTCGAGCGCAGCCTGTAAGGCCGCGAGGAGACAACCATGCGCGAATTTAAGCGTACCGACCGAGTAGCCGACCAGCTCCAAAAGGAGCTGGCGGTACTTATTCAACGCGAAGTGAAAGACCCGCGTTTGGGCATGATCACGGTGAGCGGCGTAACCGTTAGCCGTGATCTTGGCTACGCCGATATCCATGTCACCCTGTTGGGTGAGCAGGAGCCTGAGCGTATCAAGGAGAACCTGCAGGTGCTTAAGCGTGCCGCCGGTTTTCTAAGGAGCCAGATTGCCAAACGCATTCAGCTGCGCCATGTCCCTGAACTGCGTTTTCATTACGATGAGAGCGTGGTGCGTGGGCAGCACCTCTCTTCCCTGATTGAAGAGGCCGTGTCGACTGACCGGGCCCGTCAAGTAGATGAAGAGGGTGATTCTGATCAAGGTGAGGAGACGCGCTAATGGCCCGTCGCCGTCGCGGTTTACCGGTCAATGGGGTATTGCTGCTGGATAAGCCCAAGGGCATTTCCAGCAACCATGCCTTGCAGCGTGTGCGTCGTTTGTTCGAGGCTCAAAAAGCCGGGCATACCGGCACGCTGGACCCCATGGCAACCGGCTTATTGCCGATTTGCCTGGGCGAGGCCACCAAGTTCTCCGCGCACCTGCTGGAAGCCGACAAGATGTATCGCACCCGCGTTGAGCTGGGTGTGATCACCGACACCGGTGATGCAGAAGGCACGGTGATTGAGCGCCGCGATGTGCCGTCGTTAACAGCGGATGACGTTGAAGCCGCGATTGCGCGCTTTCGCGGTGAGATCGATCAAGTGCCGCCGATGTATTCGGCGCTCAAGCATCAGGGTAAAAAACTCTATGAGCTGGCCCGTGAGGGTAAGCAGGTAGAGCGTGCAGCGCGGCGGGTAAGCGTGTATGATGCGCGCCTGCTTGCGTTTGACGGCGAAGCCTTCGAGCTTGAAGTCACCTGCAGCAAGGGGACTTACATCCGTACGCTGGCCGAAGATATCGGTTTGGCACTGGGGTGTGGTGCTCACATCAGTCAGCTCCGCAGGCTCAAAACCGGGCCTTTTACGGGCGATGCGATGTGGACCCTCGAAGCGCTTGAAGCATTGGCGGATCAGACCTCGCGTGAGGCTGAATTAATGCCCGCTGATGTGCTGGTGGATCATCTGCCGACGCTTGAGGTGGACGAAACGGCTTACGGGCGCTTAGCCCACGGCCAATCAGTCAACTTGAGTATTGGTACGCTGGCTCCCGATGCATTGGCAAGACTTTATTATGCTGAGACGTTTATCGGCCTCGGTGTTGTAAAAGGTGCTCAGGAAGTAGCACCCAAGCGGCTGTTAAGTACCGTCGCTATCTCGTAAGAGTCCGGGTGAAACGTTGCAAGGATGTGACGATTTACGCGAAAATAGCACTTGAAATAGTACTGGAAACGGTACTTGAAATAGTGCTGGAAACAGTACGTCGAAAAGAGTCGCCTGAGACTGCAAATATGCGTGGTCTCACCCATTAAATTTTAGGCATATTGCTTACTGGAGAGACAGATGGCATTAACCGCTGAAACGAAAGCCGAAATCGTCAACGAATACGGCCGCGGCGATAACGATACCGGTTCCCCTGAAGTACAGGTTGCACTGCTGAGCGCCAACATCAATGGCCTGCAGGACCACTTCAAAACCAACAAGCAGGATCACCACTCGCGTCGTGGTCTGATCCGCATGGTAAACCAGCGTCGTAAACTGCTGGACTACCTGAAGCGTAAAGATTTCGAACGCTATCAGTCTCTGATCCAGCGTTTAGGTCTGCGTCGCTAAGCTATTGTTGGCGAAGATTGAGAAACGGGCAGCTCCTTGTGAGCTGCCCGTTTTTTTATGCGTGTCGCCCACAGGCCGTGGCTTGCCCCGGTGATTTTGGGTTTCTGGTAGCCGTATGGCGCTACAGCGCCTAGAATGGTGGCGAGTCAAAACGACCCAAACGAATAGACAAGTAGATATTAATGTTAAAGGAAGTCGCCGTGAATCCGGTAAAAAAAACGTTTCAGTACGGTCGTAGCACCGTCACGCTAGAAACCGGGCGTATCGCTCGTCAAGCCACGGGGGCCGTTATGGTCACCATGGAAGATACCGTTGTGCTGTGTACCGTGGTGGCGCGCAAAGAAGCCAACCCCAGCCAACCCTTTTTCCCGCTCTCGGTTCATTACCAGGAAAAAACCTACGCAGTAGGTAAAATTCCCGGCGGCTTCTTTAAGCGCGAAGGACGTCCGACCGAGAAAGAAACTTTAACCTCGCGTCTGATCGATCGTCCGATCCGTCCGCTTTTCCCCAAAGGCTTTATGAACGAAGTGCAGGTTATCTGTACCGTTCTTTCCACCGATCGTAATCACGACCCGGATATTGCCGCGATGCTGGGTACCTCCGCTGCACTGAGCATTTCTGGCGTGCCGTTCAACGGCCCGATCGGTGCTGCGCGCGTTGGTTTCAACGAAGAGCAGGGGTATTTCCTTAACCCGACCGTTGAAGAGCTTGCGACTTCCGAGCTGGACATGGTCGTTGCCGGTACTGAAAACGCCGTGCTGATGGTCGAGTCCGAAGCCAAAGAGCTTCTGGAAGACGAGATGCTGGGCGCCGTACTGTTTGGCCACCAGGAAATGCAGGTCGCGGTTAGCGCGATTAACGAGCTGGTTGCCGAGGCCGGCAAACCGCGCTGGGACTGGCAGCCAGCCCCTGAGAACGTAGCGCTGAAAACCGCCATTGCGGATGCGTTTGAAGCGCAGGTGGGCGATGCCTATCGCATCACCGATAAGATGCAGCGCCAGGATGCCCTGGCAGCCCTGAAAGATCAGGCGGTTGAACAGCTGGCAGCCATTGACGGTGAACCGGTTAACGACAAGTTCAGCAAAGACGAAGTAAAAGGTGCCTTTGCTGGTCTTGAGAAACGCGTTGTACGTTCACGCGTTGTAAAAGGTGAGCCGCGCATTGATGGCCGTGACAACTTCACCGTGCGCCCGCTGGCGATCGAAGTGGGCGCGCTGCCCAAGACTCACGGTTCGGCGGTGTTCACTCGTGGTGAGACCCAAGCGATTGCAGTGGCAACGCTGGGCACCCTGCGTGACTCTCAGTTGATCGAGTCGCTGGAAGGCGAGCGTAAAGACCGCTTTATGCTGCACTACAACTTCCCTCCCTACTCGGTCGGTGAAGCGGGCTTTATGGGTGGCCCGAAACGTCGTGAAATCGGCCATGGCCGTTTGGCACGCCGTGGTGTTCAGGCCATGCTGCCGTCTGAAGAAGCCTTCCCCTACACTATTCGTGTGGTATCGGAAATTACTGAATCCAACGGCTCAAGCTCGATGGCTTCGGTATGTGGCTCCTCACTTGCGCTGATGGATGCGGGTGTTCCGTTGAAAGCACCGGTGGCGGGTATCGCCATGGGCTTGGTGAAAGACGAAGATGGCTACGCGGTACTGACCGATATCCTGGGTGATGAAGATCACCTTGGCGATATGGACTTTAAAGTGGCCGGTTCAGAAGAGGGTGTTACTGCTCTGCAGATGGACATCAAGATTGAAGGCATCAACGAAGAGATCATGGAGACTGCGCTTCAGCAAGCCCACAAAGCGCGTCTGGGTATTCTTGAGCAGATGAATGTAGTCATCAGCCAGAGTCGTACCGACGTCTCCGATAATGCGCCTTCCATGGCCACCATCAAGATCGACCCGGACAAGATCCGTGACGTTATTGGTAAAGGCGGCGCCACCATTCGCAAAATTTGCGAAGATACTGGCGCGTCTATCGACCTCGATGACGACGGCACCGTGCGCATCTACGCTGAAGACAAGGCTGCGGCGAAAAAAGCCATCGATACCGTATTGGCGATTACGGCAGAAGCGGAAATTGGCAAGCTGTATAACGGCAAGGTCGTACGTATTGCTGACTTCGGTGCCTTTGTGAACATCATGCCGGGTACCGATGGTCTTGTGCATATTTCGCAAATCGTGGCTGAGCGCGTTAACAACGTGCGCGATTTCCTGAATGAAGGCGACGACGTGATTGTGAAGGTGCTCGACATCGATAACCGCAACCGCGTGAAGCTCTCGATGAAAGAGATCACCGAAGAAGAGAAAGCAGCGTTTGCCGCTGAAAGTGAGAACACCGCGGACTAAGTCGCCGTAAGGTTGTCTCTTCCGCCCCCGTAGCCCCTGGTTGCGGGGGCGGAGTCGTTTGGTTGAAAGAAAGTGTGATTAAAAGAGCATTTGGTTGGGTGGACGTTTAGTTAGAAGGAAGTAGGCATGGAGAAGGAACAGGCACCGCGTTGGTGGGCGGTGGTCGCCGTGATGATCGGCATTTTTCTATTGGTAACCGCTGAACAGCTGCCTATCGGGTTGTTGTCTCAGGTGGCTTCATCCATGGATGTAACACCCGGTGTCGCTGGCTTGATGGTAACGGTACCGGGCGTGGTCGCCGCTTTTTCGGCGCCGCTACTGCCCGTGGCGGTAGGCCGGTTGGATAGGCGCATTATGCTCACGCTACTCATGGTCGTCATGGTGATTGGTAGCGTGCTTTCAGCGCTGGCCAGTAGCTTTATTCTGCTGCTGGCCGCCCGCGTGCTGGTGGGTGTCAGTATCGGCGGTTATTGGGCCGTGGCCGGGAGTATTGCTCCGCGCTTGGTGCCCAGCGATAAAGTGCCCAAGGCCATGACGATTATTTTTGGCGGCGTAGCCGCTGCATCGGTGCTTGGCGTGCCACTGGGTACCTTACTGGGTGATCTAAGCAACTGGCGAATCGCGTTTGGGGCTTTGGGCGGTTTTAGCCTGTTAACCGCACTGGCACTGTGGTGCTGGCTGCCGCCACTTCCACCCAGGGAGCCAGTCCGTCTCAAAGTGCTGGCCCAGCAGTTCACTAGCCGTGGCGTTCGGGTCGCGGTTCTGGTCACGGGCTTTGTAGTTGTTGGACACTTTGCAGCGTACACTTTCATTAGCCCTATCCTTCAGGAGATAAGCGGTGTAGCTCAGCGCCATGTGGGCAGCTTGCTGCTACTGTATGGGGCGGCAGGAATACTGGGCAATATCGCCGCAGGCATGTTCGCTGGGCGCCATCCTTACCGAGCGGTGCTGGCGATCCCAAGCTTGCTGCTATTGGTGGTGGCGTCTTTCCCGCTGCTCGGGGTCGAGCCTGTCAGCGGCGTGCTGCTACTCATGGTGTGGGGCGCGGCCTTTGGCAGCGTGTCGGTGAGCATACAGACGTGGATTTTACGCACGGCACCCAATACCGAAGCCGCGACCGCCTTGATGGCCTTTGTATTCAACCTCTCCATTGGGCTGGGCGCGATGGTCGGTGGCCGGGTTGTTGATGCTACTAGCCTGCCTATTACCATGTGGGCCGCATCGGGCCTATTCTTGCTGGGCGCGCTGTTGGTATGGCGAACACCCGCCACCATTGTGGGTGAAAAGCACCGCTAAGCGCCCCATGAGTGCTAGATGCCAGATGCGAAGCCTTGAGGCATAAAAATGCCCCTGTCAGTGACAGGGGCATTTACATTTTAAGCGTTAATCGCCGAGATCAGGGGCGCTCAATCGCCAGTGCCACCCCTTGGCCGCCGCCGATACACAGCGTTGCCAGGCCTTTCTTGGCATCCCGGGCAATCATCTCATGAAGGAGCGATACCAGTACGCGACAGCCAGAAGCGCCAATCGGGTGGCCCAGGGCAATCGCGCCACCGTTGACGTTGACCTTGGATATATCCCAGCCCAGCTCTTTCTGAACAGAAAGGGCCTGTGCCGCAAAAGCCTCGTTGGCTTCCGCCAGGTCCAGGTCCTCCAGGCTCCAGCCGGCTTTTTCCAGGCAGCGACGGGTAGCGGGCACGGGGCCAATACCCATAATGGCAGGGTCTACGCCCGCATTGGCATAAGCGGCAATACGTGCCAGCGGCTCAAGACCTAACGCCTTGGCTTTTTCTGCCGAGCAGATCATCACAACGGCCGCGCCATCGTTCAATGAGGAGGCGTTACCTGCGGTAACGGTGCCATCCTTTTTGAACGCTGGGCGCATGCCCGCCAGCTTTTCAGCGGTAATTTCGCGCGGGTTCTCGTCGGTATCAAACACAACGGGATCGCCTTTGCGCTGGGGGATCTGCACCGGCACGATCTGGCTTTTAAATTTGCCCTCTTTAATGGCCTTGGCAGCGTTCTGTTGCGACTGAGCGGCAAACGCGTCCATTTCCTCGCGGGTGATACCGTATTTTTCAGCCAGGTTTTCGGCGGTGATGCCCATATGGTAGTCATTGAAGGCGTCCCAAAGGCCGTCATGCACCATGGTATCAATGGCTTTCCAATCGCCCATGCGCTGACCAGTGCGCGAATGGGGCAATACATGGGGAGACGCCGACATGTTTTCCTGCCCACCCGCCAGGATCAGCTCAGCGTCGCCACAGCGAATCGCTTGTGTGGCAAGATGCACGGCTTTTAGGCCTGAGCCACATACCTTGTTGATTGTCATGGCCGGTACAGAGGCCGGCAGGCCCGCTTTAATCGCCGCCTGACGAGCAGGGTTTTGCCCTACGCCCGCCGTCAGTACTTGACCGAGGAGTACTTCGTCCACCTGGTCGGGGGAAACGCCGGTTGATTCAAGGATATCCTTAATCACTAACGCGCCAAGCTCGCTTGCAGGAATGCCTGCCAGTGAACCGCCAAAGGAACCGACCGCGGTGCGGCGAGCCGCAACAATGACCACTTCTTGCATGAGATGACTCCTAACGTGAGTAAGGTAGACCGCCTGTTTTGCTATTTTGTTTGTACGGGCCTGTTTTTACGGACCTGTTTTACTGTCTGTTCTTACTGCCTGATGTACTGAGCATAACCTACGCTATCTGTTTTTTATGTCAGGCTTGCTACTCAGCATAGGGGAAAGTTGTGCGTTGCGGCAATGCGCTTTTTTAAAGGCAAATAAAAACGGACCCTGAAGGTCCGCTCGGTAGATGACTAGAAGGCGTAGCCTACGCCAGCTGCACCGGGATAGCGTTGCTGGTATGGCTAACCTCGTTACCTTCTTGTAGGTAGACCAGAGCTGGCTGGTGCTGTTCAAGCTCGGCTTCCGAATAGTGGGCGTAGCTACAAATAATAATCCGGTGGCCGGGGGCAGCTAAATGCGCTGCCGCGCCGTTAATCGAGATCAAACGAGAGCCTTCTTCGCCACGGATCGCGTAGGTGGTAAAACGCTCACCGTTTTCAACATTATAGATCTGGATTTGTTCGTTTTCACGAATACCGGCCATATCCAGCAGGTCGCCATCAATGGCGCAAGACCCTTCGTAATTAAGCACTGCATGGGTAACGCGTGCCATATGGAGCTTGGCTTTGAGCATAATTGTTTGCATAACAACTCCTGGTTGCGAAGCCTGCGGCTTGGCGATAAAGCGTAATGGATCAAGCGGGCAGCTGCACGCTGAGATTATCAATCAAGCGAGCGGGACCTAGCCGAGCAGCGGCCAGTAATACCGCGTCACGAGTGGTGGTGCTGACAGGCGTTAACTCGGGCGTACGAAGCTCAAGGTAATCGGGCGTAAAGCCCGACTCGGTAAGCGACTTTAAACCGTACCTGAAGGCGGTTTCCAGTGACTCACCCTGTTCCAAGGCGTCGCGCAATTCACATAGTGTGTGGTAAAGCGTAGGGGCTATCGCGCGTTCGGCATCGCTCAAGTAGCCGTTACGCGATGAAAGTGCCAGCCCATCGTCATCGCGCACAATCGGCACGCCAATAATGTCAATCGGCATATGCAGGTCCTGCACACACTTGCGAATAACGGCAAGCTGCTGGTAGTCCTTCTCACCAAAGCAGGCAACGTCAGGCTGTACCAGATTAAACAGCAGCGTGACAACGGTAGACACGCCGTCAAAGTGCCCGGGCCGTGAGCCACCGCACAGGCCCTCACCCACGTCAGGCACGTGAACGCACGTTTGTGAGGTTAGCCCATTGGGATAAAGCGTGCTTACCGAGGGTGAAAAGAGCACGTCGCATCCGGCTGCCCTAAGCTTTGCCTGGTCATCGGTGAAGGTGCGTGGGTAGCCGTCCAGATCTTCGTTAGGCCCAAACTGCATGGGGTTTACAAACAGGCTGGCAACGACAACATCTGCGTGCTCACGCGCCTTGGCAACCAGCGCTAAATGCCCGGCATGAAGATTGCCCATGGTCGGCACGAGCGCGATTCGCTGGCCGCGCGTTCGGTAGTCGCGCAGGAGGCTGCGCAGGTCGTTGATCTCTCGCAATGTACGCATAGTCATGTGTCGTAAGGTTACGTCGCAAACGGGCAGATTAGAAGCAGTGCTCGGGAGCTGGGAAGGCGCGCGTTTTGACCGCCTCGTGGAAGTCCTGAAAGGCGCCCTGAATATTGCCAGCATCTGCCATGAAGTTTTTCACAAACCGCGGCGGGCGGCCATGGGTGACGCCGAGCACATCATGCATGACCAGAATTTGACCATCGGTATCGGGGCCTGCGCCAATTCCGATGACCGGTACATCAAGTGCGTTGGTAATGGCCTTGCCCAGGCTTGCCGGTACGCACTCCAGTAATATAACCGAAGCGCCCGCCTCAACCAGCACTTTGGCATCTTGCAGGATACGCTCTGCCTGGGTGGTGTCTCGTCCTTGTACCTTGTAGCCACCTAGCTGATAAACCGCCTGTGGCGTTAAGCCCAAGTGGGCGCATACGGGCACGCCGCGGCGTGTTAGCTCACGGATCCCCTCGGCCATCCAGGCTTCGCCTTCTACCTTGACCAGTTCCGCACCGGCACGCATGAGGGCTGCGCCGTCTTCCAGCATGCGCTGCGTAGAGGCGTTACTCATAAACGGCAGGTCAACCATCAACAGACTATGGCCTTTGCCGCGTGCGGCACAGCGGGTGTGGTAGCAAATATCGTCGACTGTCACGGGGAGCGTGCTGGTATGCCCCTGGAGCACCATGCCGAGCGAGTCACCCACCAAAAGCACGTCGATACCGGCGTGGCTCGCCGCTTGGGCAAAGGAGGCATCGTAAGCGGTTAAGCAACTAAACGTTTCGCCAGCGCGCTTGTAGGCCTGTAGCGTGCTTAGAGTCACGGGTTTCATGGCATGCTCTCACTCGTCGTGGCCGCTGCGGCATGGGCAGCCGGCCGTTGTTAATATCACGCTGTTGCGATGTTCTTAAAAAATGGGCCCTGAAAGACAAACCAGAACGTTAGTGTGTGGGCTGGAAAACGATTGTTACCCGGTCCAGTGTTGTGTGTCGAGGCTAGGGTAGCAAGATAACCGCTTAGGCAGGGCCATCTTCGACTAAACGCTGAATGCCTGGTTCGGGGATTTGATTTAGCCATTCGCTTACCGGCTGCTGGCGAAGCGTCAGCGTTGCATCCAGTTCCGCCAGGGGAGCGAGCACAAAGGCGCGCTCGAGCATACGCGGATGGGGAACGTTTAAACGCGGATAGGCAATTGCCTGCTGGTCAAAAAGCAGTAAATCCAGATCCAGTGTGCGTGGGCCCCAGTGGCGTAGCCGCTGGCGCCGGTGCTGTTGTTCCAGCGCCTGTAGTTGGTCAAGCAGCGCCAGCGGTGAAAGGCGCGTTGTCAGGGCGACTACTGCGTTGACAAAATCCGGCTGGTCCTGGGGGCCAACTGGGCGGCTCGCGTAAAGTGAGGAGGTGGCCGTCAACTGGCTCAAGGGCAGCAGGGCAAGTGCCGAAATCGCCTGGCGCACCTGCCTGATAGGATCATCAAGATTACTACCCAAGCCAATATACGTAAGCGATGTCGGGCTCATGCGTTGCTCACTTTTCCGATTTGCGCGTGGGTTTACGGCGCCGTTTGCGGCGGCGGTCGCCCTGGCTTGCCGGGTCGCCCCCAATTTTTTGTAGCAAGCGAAGCTGCTCATGCTCGTCGCCCTGCTGGAAGGCCGTCCACCAGTCGCCCAAGCCGCGCGGGATTTCGCCCGCCTGCTCACGCAGCAGCAGTAAGTCGTAAGCGGCACGAAAACGTGGGTGCTCGCGGGTTTGGAACGCACGCTTGCCGCGTCGTAACGGCAGACGTGCCTGTAGCTCCCAAATATCGCGCATGGGCATGCCAAAGCGTTTAGGGATAGAGGTATGTTCCAATTGACGCGACACCACCTCCTGCGATGCCGTTTGCAGTGCCGGTATCGCGGGCATGCCTTCACTTTCAAGCTCGGCCTGGCGATTGGCAACCGGGGCCCATAAGAAGGCGGCCAGCAGGAAGGCAGGCGTCACCGGGCGACCTTCGGCAATGCGCTTGTCGGTATTGGCCAAGGCGAATTCAATGAGCTTTTCCGCCCACGCCGCATCGGCCATGGCCTCTTCCGATTCGGGGAAGAGCATGCCAAACAGGCCGTAATGGCTAAGCAGGCGGAAGGTTGCCAACCCATAGCCTGACATAAACATCTTAAGCACTTCATCAAATAGCCGTGCAGGCGGAATTTGCAGCAACAGCGGCGCAAGGTCGTACATCGGTGCTTCGGTGTCAGGCTCAATAGTGAAGTCGAGCTTGGCCGCGAAGCGAACGGCGCGCAGCATACGCACCGGGTCTTCCCGGTAGCGGGTGGCTGGGTCGCCAATCAGGCGCAGCGTGCGCGATTCAATATCACGCGCACCGTTGGCAAAGTCGTGAAGGCTGAAGTCGGCAATGTTGTAATACAGCGCGTTAACGGTGAAGTCACGCCGTAAGGCATCTTCCTCAATGCTGCCCCATACATTATCTCGCAGCAGCAAGCCGGCGTCCGACTGGTGCGCGATATTCTCGCCGTGTTCGTCTTGCGGCTTGCCACGGAACGTAGTGACTTCGATGACCTCGCGCCCAAAGCGGACATGGACAATACGAAAGCGTCGGCCAATCAAGCGCGAATTGCGAAACAGGTCACGCACCTGCTCCGGCGTGGCGTTGGTGGCAACGTCAAAGTCCTTGGGCATTTTGCCAAGCAGCGCATCGCGAATACATCCGCCCACCAGGTAGGCGTCGAAGCCTGCACCGCTAAGGCGGTAAAGCACTTTTAGCGCAGCGTCGCTGATATGTTGGCGAGAAACAGGGTGCTCGGACCGAGGGATAATGCGTGGGCTGAGAGCGGTTCCACTCTCTTGGGGATCGAGCAGGGTTTTCAATTGCTCTCCCGGGCTATGTAAGAAACGGGTAAATCCTTTGAACATGCGGCGATATCGACTCGCAGGGTATCGAAAAAGTGACCGTGAAGTAAGCGGTAAGCCGATGAGTGTAGCCGACCCCTTTACGCTTGCAAAGCATCTCGGGCAGGTTTGCGAACGCCTTCCCCTTTAAACGCGGAAAGGGGAGGCTAAAAGAGCCTCCCCTATAAAGCATTTAATCAGCGTCCATGCTGCTGTTTTTCTTCATGATGGCACATCGCCCTGAATACGCACCGCAGTCGATAGGCAGTATCCGACCGCCTCGTATTCAAAACAATAATCCAACCGCGAACTTTTCTTCCCCGACGTATTATTGTTGGTTCCGGGGGTGTACACACTCACTGCTATTATTCTTGTTGGGGCGCAGATCATTTGGTGTACGTCGCGTCCATTTTGGGCACTTGCTACCTGTTGTTTTTATTAGCTGCGCTTATTGTGCTTAGCGCCAGCAAGTCATGAGATTGAAGCCTGTTGTTATTATTAGTGCTGTTATCTCCCCTGGCCTTGTTGTTTTTGTTATGGCTCAGGTTAGGGTGGTGTCATGTTGTTTTTGTTAGTGACCCACCGCTTGGCCCAGTTTATTTTTCTTACCCAGTAATATTGCACTCGTCGTGCCACTTGTTTAAATGTTTATTTATTTCATGTGCTTATGATTATTTTTTTATTTTGAGGAACTTCGGTGACAGATAAGTGTTACCGTTTTTGGTCCGGTTTTTTACGGGCATTGTGTGGGTAGGTAACAATGATTGGGTAACGTAAATCGGTTATTTTTTATTTAAATCAGTATAGTAGACGATGGTCGTAAGCATTTGGTGTGAGGCGCTGGTGGGCAGGCCAGTCAGCGACGTCAATTGGGACGCCGAGCAGTTTTTTTACGCGGGATGCCAAGCCGCTGGCGCCGTTCCCACAGGTTTTTACGACTAATGCCCAGTTTTTGAGCCAGCTCGGTTTCGCTCATCAGGTCCTGATGCTCAAGCACAAAGTGCTGGAAATAGTCTTCCAAAGAGAGATCATCCTCATCCTCCGCTGGCGTGCTCTCGTCGCTGGAGGAAGCCGCTGAACTCGCCTGTGAATGGGCGCGAGGCGGTGCAGGTGCCAACCCGAGATCGTCCGGGTGAATCAGATGGCCTTCGGCTAAAATCACGCCTCGCTCCAGGGCGTTTTCAAGCTCACGAACGTTACCTGGCCACGGGTAATCACGCAGGTCCTGACGGGCGGCCCTTGAAAGCCGTAGGCCGGGGCGCTCGTGACGCGTGCACGCTTTATCCAGCAAGATATCGGCAATCTGGAGCACGTCGTCTTCGCGTTCGCGCAGCGGGGGGAGCTCGATCTGCATCACGTTTAAGCGGTAGTAAAGGTCCAGGCGAAATTCACCACTTTTGGATAAGGCACGCAGGTCGCGGTGGGTCGCGGCAATCAGGCGGACATTAACGTGGCGGGTCTCCACAGAACCAATCTTGCGGATTTCTCCCTCCTGTAACACACGCAGCAGGCGTGCCTGGGCATCAAGGGGCAGCTCACCAATCTCATCAAGAAACAGCGTGCCCTGGTCGGCGGCCTCCACCAAGCCGGTGCGTGATGCGCTGGCGCCGGTAAACGCGCCTTTCTCATGGCCGAACAGTTCAGACTCAATCAGCGTTTCGGGAATAGCGGCACAGTTAACGCTGATTAGCGGGGCGTTGGCGCGCTTGCTTTGTTGGTGAATGGCCCGCGCAACCAGCTCTTTTCCGGTACCTGATTCTCCTAAAATCAGCACGGTCACATCGGCCGGGGCGGTTTTGCGGATACGCGTATAGACCTGCTGCATGGCCGCGCATTCGCCAATCATCATCTGCTGGCTGCCACCATCATCGGTAATCGCAGGTGGCTCGCCATGCTGCATCGACTGCTGATGCAATATACGCTCAACGGTCTCCAGCATTTCAGTATGGTCAAACGGCTTGGCGATATAATCGACGGCACCTTGTTTTAAGGCATCTACCGCTGAGCGCATGCTGGCATAGCTGGTCATGATCAGCACCGGTGCGGGAGCAGCAGCGCCAATCAACGTGGTGCCAGGCTCACCCGGCAGACGCAGGTCACTGATAATGAGGTCGAACTCAGAAAGCGTTAGTTGGTTGGCCTCTTCAACGCTGCCTGCTTCGCTGACGGTATAGTCATGACGCTCAAGCAGGCGCTTTAGCGCACTGCGAATAATCGCTTCATCTTCAACAATCAGAATCCTGGGCATAGGGTCGCTGGCCATCCTGTTGGTAAAGCGGCAGCCAAAGCGTAATGGCCGTGCCGCGAGGCTCATTGGGCGGCGGCGAGGCCACGTCTATTCTGCCTTGGTGCTCGTTGATAATTTGATACGCAAGCGACAGCCCAAGTCCTGTGCCTTCGCCTGCTGGTTTGGTCGTGGTGAATGGCTCAAACAAGTGGTCACGCACGCGAGGATCGATTCCCTGGCCGTTATCCGTTACCCGCCACCAGGCACTGCCTGCCTGCTGCCCTGCGGTAATCACCACTTGGCCGCCGGGCATGCAAGCGTCCCTGGCGTTGCTAAGCAGGTTGACCATCACTTGGGTTAAACGCTGAGCATCCCCGCGTACCACAAGACCATCAGGGCACGCATTGGTCAACGTTACATCCTCACCCGAGCGCGCGAGGTGGATCAAGTTTAATGCGTCTTCGCTCAGCGTGTTAAGCGCCGCAGGAGACGCAGGCGGCGGGCCTGCCTGGCGCCCGCCATGCGCAAAGCCGACCAGCGAGTTTACAATGGTCGTTACGCGCCGGGTTAGCTGCTGGATCTGATCCGCAGTCTCCAGCAGGGCGGGGTCATTGGTATCGTAGCGTAAATTTTGTGCCAGTGACGAAATCCCGGTAATCGGGTTGCCAATCTCGTGGGCAACGCCGGCTGCCAACTGGCCAATAGAAGCCAGGCGGGCAGCATGGACCAACTCATCTTCCAGCCACTTCATCTCGGTGTGGTCTTCGACCAACACCACGCTGCCACCCCGGCTGTCGTGGCCGCTAAGCTCGGCTTTATGCAGGGTAAGAAAGTAATCCTTGCCGTGCAGCGACACCGCCTGCTTATAAAGCGGTGTGTGGGAGGCCAGTAAGACGTTGCCCAATAGCTCAGGCCACGGCGCAGGTAAATTATCGCAGCGCGCGCCAATCACGCTTTCGCCGCTGATGCCAGAAAGCTGGGAAAGCGCCTCGTTCCACATCAAAAGCTCTTTGTCATCGCCAAATACGCACAGACCAACAGGAAGATAAGCCAGCGTTTGGCGGTGGTGGCGGCGCAGTCCGTCAAGCTCTCGGGCAAGCCCGGTCAGGCGTGAACGGTAGGCTTCCAGGCGGCTCTCCACAAAGTGGATATCGTCCGTTACCGGGGCGTCGTCATGGCGGTAGGGCAGGTAGCGGTCGACAATATCACGTGCGACCGAAGGCCCCATTAAGCCTGACAGGTTGGCCTGAATGCGGTCACGCAGGCGGCGCAGTGCGTAAGGGCGGCGTTCTTGTGGCGTGAACTTGAGCGCTTTTAATGCTCTGGATACTTCTCGCTGGGCGGCTTCATCGCCGATCGCTTGCGCCAGATGAGTAGAAAAGTCAGCAGCGGTGGCTGCCTCCAGCGGTAGCCGCTTGGAGCGGATAACGGCATCGACGGAGCACGCCTCGGCGGCTGATTTTTCGCCCTCTGAAATACGTGTAAACAGCGAAATAACCATCAAGAGAACAATGTTGGTCGCCAGTGATACCAGCGTTACCGTGTACCAGGGCGGCGCACTGTCGCTCATCAGGTGAGTAAAGGGCAGTGCGGGGGTCGGGAACGTGAAGATAAGCGGTAGCCAAAGCCCCCAAAGCCATAGGATGACACCTGCGATAAGGCCAACAACCATGCCTTTGCGATTTGCACCTGGCCAGTAAAGCAGTGCCAGCATGCCGGGCAAGCACTGCGCCATACCCACAAAAGAGGCCATGCCCAGGCTCACGAGGTCGTGATGGCGCCCAACCCCCTCATAAAATAGCCAGCCGCTAACAATCACGCCGACCACCAAGGCTCGGCGTAGCCAGAGTAGCCAGCCATAAAGATCGCTACGCGCTTCGGGCGGCCTGGCCACCAGTACAATATGGTTGAGCACCATGCCGGATAGCGCCAGGGCGATCATGATCATCGTACCGGTGACCGCAGCGAGCCCGGCCAGAAATGCCAGTGCTTTGACCCACCAGTGTTCGCTGATCATATACACCGCGTAGGCCGTGATCGGAAGCTCGTTATTGACCGATTGAGCGGCCCACCAGATAAGTGGTATCGGCAAGGCCATCAATAACAGGTAAAGCGGTAATGTCCAGCTGGCCTGAAGCAGGGTGTGGCGTGACAGGTTTTCGGCAAAGGTAATATGAAATAGATGGGGCATCATGAACGCGGCTGCAAAAAACAGCAGTAACAGCGTGCGCCATTGAGCGTCATCCAACTGATAGGTTGCCTGCTGGGCTTGTAGGCCTGGCCCCTCAAGCCAGCGTTGTAAATCATTGGGTCCATCAAACACAAGCCATAAGGCCACCGCTCCCAGGCACAGCATGGCGAGTAGTTTGATCAGAGACTCAAGCGCCAACATGCTGATTAACGGGTCCTGGCGCGTATGGCTATGTCGGGCTCCGAACATCACGGCGAGTACCGCAATCAGCCCACAAAATAGCAGGGCGACCGCGGAACTATAGGCACTGCCGGTGAGCCATTGAATAGCGCTGCTCAAGGTTTGAACTTGAATGCCTAACAGTGGCAGCACGGCCAAAAGACTGATTAACGTGACCAGTGAGCCTGCCCAGCGCGAACGAAACCGGAACGCAAACAGATCCGCGAGTGAAGCGAGCTGATACGTGCGGGTAATCCGCTGGATAGGCACTAGCAGGACCGGAGCAAGTAGAAAGGTACCGGCCGCGCCCAGGTAGTAAGCCAGGTAGCCAAACCCTGCCTGGGCCGCAAGTTCAATGCTGCCATAAATTGCCCAGGCGCTGGCATAAACGCCGAGGGCGAGGGTGTAAACGATGGGATGGCGGGTAACGTATGTAGGCAACCAGCCGCGCTCAACGGCGACGCCACAGCTAAACATCAGCCCCAGGAAGCCCAGACCGAGCAGTAAAACGCCGGTTAACTCAACGCTCATCTAACTTCCTTTTTTGCTCAAGCCATAGCGTGAGCGCAATCAACACGCCCCAGATAGCGAACGGGCGATACCAGGCCGTGCTCGGATTGCTCCAGCCGTCCATTAATAACGGAGAGAGCAAATAACCGCCAAACACCAAAAACAGCATGATGCGATAGACATACATGGAGAACTCCTTACGGCGAGCGGCGGTGTTCGGTGGGGGAAAGGCGCTCAATCGCCCAGTTTGCCACTGCCCAGTGTAGCTGGCTGGCGGGAGGTTCTGTGGCCAGAGCGGCCGGTGGTGCTTGATCAAGCGCTTGAAGCGCCTGAAAAAGCTGGCGCCGCCTGCCGTCCTCGTCCTCGGCAAGCGCCGGGGCCAGGTTCTGTTTTGAAAGCTTTTGGCCGTCTGGGGTGACGACCAGTGGCAAATGTAAATAGCGCGGTTCTGGAAGCTTCAAAGCGCTTTGAAGCTGACGCTGCCAAGGGGTGTTGTCGAGTAAATCGAGCCCACGAACCACGTCGGTAATACCCTGCTCGGCATCGTCAACGACGACCGCCAACTGATAAGCCCAAAGACCATCCTTGCGCTTAAGTACCACGTCACCCAGCGCTACTGGGTCAAACTGCTGCGCGCCAAACAGACGGTCCTGCCAGACAATCGGGCGCTTGGCCAGGTCACTGCGTAACCGCCAGGCAACCGGCTTATCCGGCTCCCTTAACCCGTCACGGCACCAGCCTGGATAAATAGCATGCGATTGCCACTGTTTGCGTGAGCAGCTACAAGGATACGCCAAGCGCTGATCAATGAGTTGATCCAGCGCTTGTTGATAAGCGTCATGGCGGTTGTGCTGCCAGCATAGCGTTTCATCCCACTGTAAGCCAAAGCGTTCCAACTGGCGCAAAATGGTGGCGTCTGCCCCTTGGGGGCAGCGCGGTGGGTCGATATCTTCAATACGCACCAGCCAGCGCCCGCCAGCGGCACGGGCATCCAGATAACTGCCGAGCGCTGCAACAAGCGAACCAAAATGCAAAGGCCCTGAAGGAGTGGGGGCAAAGCGCCCCCGGTAGCTGGTAGAAGACATCATGCAAACCTTTACCCAAAACAAAAGCGGGCACCCAAAGGTGCCCGCTTCAGCGTTAGCGTACCAAGGGGTTAAATAACCGGCTTAGCCGCCAAGCTGTTTTTCTTTAAGTTCCGCCAGGGTTTTGCAATCAACGCAAAGGGTGGCGGTAGGACGGGCTTCCAAACGACGAATACCGATTTCAACGCCGCATGCTTCGCAGAAACCATAATCGTCGTCGTCGATATTTTCGATGGTTTCATTGATTTTCTTGAGCAGCTTGCGCTCGCGGTCGCGAGTGCGCAGTTCAAGGCTAAAGCCCTCTTCCTGCGTTGCCCGGTCGGCGGGGTCGGCGTAGTTGTTGGCGTCTTCCTGAAGGTGGCGCACGGTGCGGTCCACCTCTTCCATGAGGTCTTGCTTCCAGTCCAACAGCAGCTGACGAAAATGCGCCAACTGCTTATCGTTCATGTACTCTTCACCCGGTGCCGACTCATACGGAGTGAAGGACTTGGCCGCTTCCGGTTTTTTTTCCGCTACTGGCATGGGATTGCCCCTTACGTATATGACTGCTGATCGATCATGAGCGTATGCCACGATCTCACGCCAAAGGGATGCTTGTTTAGCTGAAAAACTCCCGCTTTGCAAGCATAATGGTGCGTTTGCGACTATGGTCCTACTGCTTGTAAGACCCCTGTCATGCTTTAACTTTGCTAGATGAAGGAGCCGTTATGGCCTGGAACCCACGAATCAGCCACGTGGCACCTTTTCGCGTGATGCATCTATTGGAAATGGCCCAGGCGCGGGAGGCGGCGGGGCATGACGTGATTCATCTGGAGGTCGGCGAACCAGACTTTGCCACGCCTGAGTCGGTCATTGCGGCAGGTCAACAGGCCTTATCACGTGGCCAGACGCGTTACACTCCCGCCGCCGGGCTGCCTGCGCTACGTGAGGCCATTGCCAGGCACTACGCTGAACACTTTAATGCTGACGTGGACCCTGCCCGAATTCTGGTTACGCCGGGTGCATCCGGCGCGCTGCTGCTGGCAAGCCAACTGCTTGTAGAGAGCGGTGACCGGGTGCTGATGGCGGACCCCAATTATCCATGCAACCGCCACTTTATGGCGTTGGCAGGCGCTGAAGTTGACGCGGTTTCCGTGGGGCGTGAGAGCGGCTGGCAGTTGGATGCCGGTTTGGTCGAGCGGCACTGGCGTGATGAAACCCGGCTGGCCATGCTGGCTTCGCCCTCCAACCCTACCGGGCACACCTTGAGTGCTGAGCAGCTGTCTCAAGTGCTGGACGCTGTGGCCACGCGCTCGGGCGAAGTGATCGTTGACGAGATCTATCAAGGGCTCAACTACGACGATGTTCCGCTGTCTGCGACATCACTTTCCAGCGAAGCGTTTGTGGTTAACAGCTTCTCAAAATATTTCGGTATGACCGGCTGGCGCTTGGGCTGGCTGGTCGCGCCGCAGCGCGCGGTTGAGCCCTTGACCCGGCTTGCCCAGAACGTCTTTCTGGCAGCTTCTACCCCGTCTCAGCATGCAGCGCTTGCCGCTTTCACTCCCGAGTGCCGGGCGATTCTGGAGCAGCGTCGTGAAATTCTCGCTGAGCGCCGTCAGGTATTGCTTGATGGGCTGGCGACGCTTGGCCTGGCGCCCGACTTACCGCCTCAAGGCGCGTTTTATGTCTGGCTGGATATCTCGCGCTATAGCCGCGATAGCCAGGCCTTTTGTGAACGGCTGCTGGAAGAGGAAAACGTAGCCATTACCCCCGGTATTGATTTTGCCGTGCGCGGTGGCGAGCACCATGTGCGGATTGCGTTTACCAATGATGTTGCTCGGCTTGAGGAGGCGGTGGCGCGGATCACCCGCTTCGTGGGGCGGCTATGACACGGGCCTCTTCGCTGCCTTCTCCATTGGGTTATCCGTCACTGGTTCCCGGTACGCTGCTGCGCCGCTATAAGCGTTTTTTTGCTGACGTGCGCTTGGACGATGGCCGAGAAGTGGTAGCGCACTGCCCCAATACCGGGTCGATGAAAGCCGTCAATGTGCCCGGCTGCCGAGTGTGGCTGTCACCCAGTGATAACCCCAAGCGCAAGCTTTTATGGACATGGGAGCTCATTGAGCTGCCCCAGCCCGATGGTAGCGTGTCGTTGGTATCGGTTCATACGGGGCGAACCAACCGGATTGTCGAGGCGGCGCTCAGTGCTAACCAACTGGAGGCGCTTACCGGTTATGCCTGCCAGCGTCGTGAGGTAAAGGTCGGGGAGTCGCGGCTTGATTTTCTGCTTGAGGACCCGGTGAAAGGGCGCGCGTACATTGAGGTCAAACAGGTAACCCTCAAAGAGCAGGATGGATACGGTTATTTCCCCGACTCGGTAAGCGTGCGCGGGCTTAAACACCTGCAGGCGTTAAGTGCATTGGCCTTGCAGGGGGAGCGGGCCGTGCTGCTGTTTTGCATTGCCCACGAAGGTATTAACGATGTTGCACCCGCTGCACATATCGACGCCGCCTATGCGGCAGGGCTTGAGGCGGCGGTTGCCAGCGGTGTTGAAGTGCTCGCGTATGGTACGAGCACTCAGTGGAAGGAGGGTGTTCCGGTCAGCGTAACGCTTGCGCGCACGCTGCCGGTTCGCTTAACGGCGACGTACGCGAAAGATGGCGATCTCGCCGAAGAGGTTGGGCCACCACTTTGAGGTCCAGTGCCCGCGGCGCTCGCCCACACCCACGGCACGATCCACGATGACCAGGCCCTTTTCACGGCACAGCTGCTCGAAGTCGTTAAAGGTCGACAAGTGAATGTTGGGCGTGTCGTACCAGGCGTGAGGCAGCGACTTGGAGACCGGCATGTAGCCGCGTAGACCCAGGTAGACGCGGTGACGCCAGTAGGCAAAGTTGGGGAAGGTGATAATGCCTTCGTCAGCGACGCGCAGCATTTCATCAAGCATTTTGTCGGGGCGGCGCAGTGCCTGGAGTGCTTGGGTCATGATGACCAGGTCGTAGCTGTGATCGCAAAAGCTGGCCAGTCCGTCGTCCAGGTTGTGCTCTATCACGCTGACACCGCGTGCCACGCAGCTGGTAATGCCGTCTGGGTCGATCTCCAGACCATAGCCAGTGACGCTCTTGTCGCGGGCCAGGCTCTCCAGAAGTTCGCCATCGCCGCAGGCGAGATCCAGTACGTGAGCGCCTTTAGGCACCCAGTCGTAAATCAGTTCAAGGTCGGCGCGCATCAACGGGTCTCCTCCAGGCCTAGCTCACGAGCAGTACGGTTCATAAAGGCGCTGAACAGCGCTTCATAACGCGGCTCTGGTAGCAGGAACGCATCGTGCCCATGGGGCGACGCAATATTGGCGTAGCTAACCGACTTGCCCGCTCGGATAAGGGCATCGACCAGCTCACGGGAACGGGCGGGCGGGAAGCGCCAATCGGTAGTGAAACTGACAATCAAGAAAGGGCACTGTGCCGGGGCAAGCGCTTTGGCCAGGTCACCGCCGCAGGTGGCGGCCGGGTCGAAATAGTCCAGCGCCTTGGTCATCAGAAGATAGGTATTGGCATCAAAGGCGGTGGAGAATGCATCGCCCTGGTAGCGCAGGTAGGATTCGACCTGGAACTCAACATCGAAGCCGAAGTTAAGGTCGTCGCTTCTAAGGTCGCGCCCGAACTTGCTGCCCATGGCGTCTTCTGACAAGTAGGTGATATGTCCCACCATGCGTGCCAGTTTCAACCCGCGCTTGGGTACGGTGTCATGCTCGGCGTACCAGCCGCCGAAGAACTCGGTGTCTGAGCGAATGGCCTGACGGGCTACTTCGTTAAACGCAATGTTCTGCGCTGAAAGCCGGGGCGTTGCGGCAATTACCACGGCATTTGCTACTCGCTCAGGGTAGGTTATTGTCCACTGCAGTACCTGCATGCCACCGAGGCTTCCGCCCACGGCGGCCGCCCAGCGCTCAATCCCCAGATGGTCGGCCAGGCGTGCCTGGCTTGCGACCCAGTCGCTGACCGTGACCATGGGGAAATCTGGCCCCCACTGGCGACCGGTTTCAGGGTTGTGGCTAACCGGGCCGGTGCTGCCGTGACAGCCGCCCAGGTTATTCAGGGAAACGACAAAGAAGCGATTGGTGTCGATCGATTTACCTGGCCCAATGTGCGCATCCCACCAGCCGGGCTTTCGGTCATCCAGACTGTGATAGCCCGCCGCGTGGTGGTGGCCGGAAAGCGCATGGCAAATCAACACCGCATTGCTGCGTTCGGCGTTTAAGGTGCCGTAGGTCTCATAGATCAGCTCATATTCCGGAAGTACTTTTCCGCAGGCGAGGGCAAGCGGTGTGTCGAACTGCGCAACATGAGGCGTGACAAGACCAACGGCGTCCGTTGGTCGGTCAGCAAGGGCAAGCGTATCTGAGTCGGGCATCGAAAGCGTTAGTCCTGCAAAAAGGGTTCTTCTGAATAAAGCCGGGGGAAGCGGGGCTAAAGCCTTAAAGCCCTACCAGGGCCCCTGAAATGCCGGCAGCACGGATCAGAGAGCCAACCACCAGGCCATCAAGAAGATTAATGGCAATAAAGACCACAATGGGGGACAGGTCGATCATTCCCAGCGGTGGAATCACCCGGCGTACCGGCGCCATGATGGGCTCAACCACCTGCATGACCAGCAGTGCGCCCGGGTGGCTGGCATTCGGAGCCACCCAGCTTAAAATGATCATCACAATCAGAGCGAAAAAGTAGATCTTTAATATCGCATTGGCAATCGCCGCCACCCCGGCAATCAGTAGCCCGGCAATGGGCGGGATACCAATGCCGATCACCATGAAGATAGCCACCATGCTCACTACTTTTAGCACAAAGCCTGCGGCGAGCGTGGCAAGGTCGAAACGGCCCGCCACAGGGCCCAAAAAGCTCTGAAAAGGCCTTACGACAGGCTGGGTGATCTTAACCACCGACTGACTTAGCGGGTTATAGTAGTCCGCCCGCGATGCCTGCAATAAGAATCGCAGCATCAGTAAAAATAAATAGATATTGATCAGCGAGTTAACTAGCGTTAACCCGGCGCTACCCAATTGACTGCCCATTGCTGGTGTCTCCGTTACGTTAGATGATTCAGTGGCTGCTTAATTCACGGGCCATTTCCTGGGCGCGCTTGGCACAGGCTTCCATGGCATCGGCAATGGTAGTGCGCAACTGCGCCTCTTCCAGATGATGAATCGCGCGCTCAGTGGTGCCGCCTGGCGACATCACGTTTTGCTTGAGCGTGGCAGGGTCTTTGTCACTCTTCTGCGCCATGGTAGCGGCGCCCAGCGCCGTTTGGATGGCCAGGCGGCGCGCCGTTTCAGCCGGTAATCCAAGCGTTACGGCAGCCTCTTCCATGGCTTCAAGCATTAAAAAGAAATAGGCCGGGGCGCTACCAGAAACCGCCGTTACCGCGTCCAAAAGCGGCTCTTCTTCCACCCACTCAACAATGCCGACAGCTTCCATTAGCTGAGTGGCGATATCGCGCTGGGCATCGCTCACGGCTGAATTGGCGAACAGGCCGCTGGCGCCGTATCCCACCAGCGAAGGTGTGTTGGGCATGCAGCGGACCAGGGCGTTATTGCCCCCTAGCCACTGGTCGATGGTCGCGGCGTCCAGACCTGCTGCAATGGAGATCACCAGCGGGCGCTGTTGCTGAATAGTCTCCCGCAGCTTTTCACATACCACCCGCATGATTTGCGGCTTAACGGCCAGCACCACCACGTCAGCGTGACTGACGGCAACGTTGTTGTCGGTGTGAATATTAATACCCAGGCGCTCTTTTACCGGCGCAAGCTCGCTGCTGCTGGGCGCGGTGGCGGTAAGGTCCGTGGGTGCAACACCGCTGTCGATAAGGCCGCCGATAATAGCGGTCGCCATATTGCCTGCGCCGATGAAAGTGATCTTATTTGTCATGTGCGTGTCCTGTGTTATGAATTGACTGCGCCGCGCGCACCGAAAATAGCGGTGCCTAAGCGTACCAGTGTGGCACCTTCCATGACGGCGGCTTCAAGGTCATCACTCATGCCCATTGAAAGCGTATCTAATGGGGCCTGAGGCAGCGTTGTCTGTAGTTCTGTCAGCAGGTGCCTTAGTTCGGCTAACGGCTTGCGCTGTGCCTCTAGTGTGTCCGCTGGCGCGGGAATTGCCATTAAACCGCGCAGCCGTAAACGGGGTAGCTGGGCTACCTCATGGGCCAGCGCCCTAACGTCTTCAGGCATCACCCCCGATTTAGACGCCTCACGGCTAATATTAACCTGTAAACATATATTTAACGGCGCTAAATGACCTGGGCGCTGCTCGCTGAGTCGGTTGGCAACTTTTAAACGGTCAACGCTATGCATCCAGTCAAAGTGCTCTGCCACTGCGCGGGTTTTATTCGACTGTAGCGGGCCAATGAAATGCCACACAATATCGTTTAGGTCAGCAAGCTCGGTCTGCTTGTCTAATGCTTCTTGCAGGTAGTTTTCGCCGAACGCCCGCTGACCAAGTGCATAAGCCTGGCGAATCAGAGGGGCTGGCTTGGTTTTACTCACCGCAAGCAGCGTTGCGTCATTTAAAGGACGCTTGGCCTCTAAAAGCGCCTGATGCAGACGTTCTCGCGCTTGGGCGAGCGACTCAGGAAGCGCGATGTCCATCATACTCAAGCACCTTACCGCAGTTGGAAGTGAGAGGGATATTACCGAACTGCGAGCATCCTCGGCAAAGTAGAATGCGTATGAACGGCCTCTTTTCGCTAATAAATATCAGCAGCTTCCATCGCCTGACGCTTAGCGTGAGTAAATGCCCCCTAATACACGCAGGCCGCTGGCACCCGTGACCGAGGGTAAATTACCAGGTAAATGGTGCAAACGCTGATGGGCAAGCCAGGCAAAGGCGCCTGCTTCAATCCAGTCTTCTGGCCAGCCGTAAGCCGATGGCGAGGTAAACGCGGCGTTAGGTAGGTAATGGGCAAGGCGTGCCATTAAGTAGGCGTTGTGGGCGCCTCCGCCGCAGGTGATTAGGGTTGCGGGTTGGTTGTCGGGCAATAAGTGCTTAATGCCTTCGGCCACGCTGATCGCTGTTAGCTCGGCAAGTGTGGCCTGCACATCTTCGGGTGACTCCGTGCCGGTAAGGTGCTGCTTGAGCCACGTTAAGTGAAACAGTTCGCGCCCGGTGCTGCGCGGCGGCGGTTGACGAAAGTAGGGTTCGTTGAGGCAACGCGCCAAGAGAGCGCTATCTACCTGGCCGCTTTTGGCCCAGCTGCCGTTTTGATCAAAGCGGCCGGGATAATGTTTTGCAAACCAGGCGTCCAGTAATACATTAGCCGGGCCGGTATCAAACCCTAATACCGGCTGTTCAGCATGGCGCGGTAGCCAGGTAACGTTGGCAATCCCGCCCAGGTTGAGGATGAGTTGTTCTGCCGTTTGCCTGCCGAATAGCGCCTGATGAAAGGCGGGCGCAAGTGGGGCCGCCTGACCGCCTGCCGCCAAGTCGCGGCGGCGAAAGTCGGCGACGACCGTACAGCCTGTCAATTCCGCCAATAGGCTTGGGTTATCCAGCTGCAGCGTGTAGGCAGGGCCACCGCTATGTCCGTCAGGCGCATGCTCGATAGTTTGGCCATGGCTGCCGATTGCACTGATCTGGCTGGGTGAAAGGCCTTGCTGGGCCAAAAGGGTGTTAATAGCCTGCGCCTGAAGATGGCAAAAGGCATTTTCGGCCAAGGCCAACTGGGCGAAATTTACCTGCTCTGCGTTACATAGCGTTAATAGTGCGCTGTGCAATGCCTCCGGCATGGGCTCGGCATGGGTTGCCACTAACCGAGGTGGGGCGCTGTGAGTGATCGCAACAAGCGCTGCATCAATGCCGTCAAGGCTGGTGCCTGACATTAAACCCATATAATAAAGCGTGGGAGCAGTCGGGGGCGTTTTCATAAAGCAGAGTATCCAAGGCGGTGCGAAGGCTCAACCAGGTCGGGCAGGCATGGTAACATCGTCGGCTATTGTTCATCTGTATGCCCAATGGGGCAACGTTTAGAGTGGAGAGAGGCAATGAGTGAGGTGGATCAGGCTTTAGCGCTGTTGGCGCGGGGTACGCATGAAATCCTCGTAGAGGACGAGCTTAAAAAGAAGCTGGCCTCCGGGCGCAAGCTGCGTATCAAAGCTGGTTTTGACCCCACCGCCCCAGACCTGCATTTGGGTCACAGCGTACTTCTGACCAAAATGCGTCAATTCCAGGACCTGGGGCATACCGTTATTTTTCTGATCGGTGACTTCACTGGACGTATTGGTGACCCGACGGGTAAGAACATCACCCGCAAGCCACTGACCGAAGCCGATGTGAAAGCCAACGCGGAAACCTATAAAGAGCAGGTTTTCAAGATCCTTGATCCTGAAAAGACCGAGGTGCGCTTTAATGCGGAGTGGTTTGGCGAGCTGACCGCCGCCAAGATGATTGAGCTGGCCGCACAAAGCACCGTTGCGCGTATGCTTGAGCGGGATGATTTTGAAAAACGCTATAAAGCCAATCAGCCTATCGCCATTCATGAGTTTCTGTATCCGCTGGTTCAGGGCTATGACTCTGTGGCGCTGGAAGCGGATATCGAGTTAGGCGGCACCGACCAGAAGTTTAACCTGCTGATGGGGCGTGAAATTCAAAAGCACTTCGGCCAGGAGCCTCAAGTTGTTATCACCATGCCGTTGCTGGAAGGTCTTGACGGCGTGCAGAAGATGTCGAAGTCGCTCGGTAACTACGTGGGCGTTGATGAAGCACCGGGTTCCATGTTCAACAAGCTGGTTTCAATGCCCGATAGCTTAATGTGGCGCTACTTTGAGCTACTGTCGCTGAAATCCAACGAAGAGCTTGATGCGCTTAAGCAGAGTGTTGAGCAGGGTGCGAACCCACGTGACGTGAAAATGGAGCTGGCGCGTGAGTTGATTGCTCGCTACCACGGTGAAGAAGCCGCCGCTAATGCGCACAAGTCCGCAGGTAACCAACTGGCCGATGGCGAACTGCCTGACGATCTGCCAGAAATAGAAGTGGATTTTGAAGTCGCTGATCAAGCCCCCATTGCTGCCGTACTCAACCGTTCAGGCCTGACCAAAAACAGTGCTCAGGCGAAAGACATGCTTAAGAACGGGAGTATTAAGGTCGATGGCGACGTGGTTGCGCAGGACACCATGCTGGCAACGGGTAAGGCCTACGTTATACAGGCAGGCAAGAAACGTTACGGTCGTGTGACGCTTGTTTGAACTTTTTGAAACTATCTTCAAAAAGGCCTTGCCAAACGCCCG
>NZ_VIFN01000043.1:0-1035 GCF_013183775.1 Halomonas hibernica | reverse complement strand
TTGTGCCGGTGTCCGATACCCCAAGCGTTTTCTGGGGCGATTATTCAGCTTGGCAACGACTCGCCTCAGTGCTGAGTCGCTCACCTTTCGGAAGTCCGTCCCTTTCGGGAAATATTGGCGAATCAGTCCGTTGGTGTTTTCATTGGTACCACGCTGGCATGAGCGGTACGGGTCGCAAAAATAGGTCTTGGCCGAGACGGCCCTGGCAACCTGTCGATGCTCGGCGAATTCCGAGCCGTTATCCAAGGTGATGGTCTGTACTGCACCTCGGCGTGGTTTTAATAACCGGGTCATCGCTTCGGCCGTTCCTGTGGCCGTGATCGTCGGCAGGCGCGCTGCCAAGAGGTATCCGCTGCGTCTCTCGACGAGGGTCACCAGGCCGGATTCTTTGTGGCCCTTGAGCACCGTATCGCCTTCCCAATGGCCGATATGGCGCCTTTCTTCCACTTCGGCGGGACGTTGTTCAATGCCTACCCGGTGTGGAATTTTACCCAATCCCGCATGCTTGGCCAGCCGGCGCTGATAGCGCCGCTGGCGTGGTAGACGGAGTCGCTTCCATAATTCGCCGCCGTGTTTCTTGTCGTCCCAGACTAACGCATAGATCCACTGATGGCTTACGCAAGCCCCGTTGGCATTCGCCATGAAGCCACTAATTTGCTGGGGGCTCCATTCGTCCCTCAGTTGATCAGTGACCCATCGAATTAGGCTGGGCAATCGCTTCGTCACTTTCCAGGCGCTGCATCGACGCTGATCACTTCTCAATTGAGCCTGCTCAGGCGCATAGCCAGCAGTAAGCCCATTGCGCTTTATCTCCCGACTAATGGTGCTGCTGTGAACCCCAATAGCCTTGGCTATCTGTCGCTGGCTGATGCCGGTCTCAAGGTAAGCGAAAATTTGGTATCGTTGGGCCTGGGTCAGTTGTCGGTATCCCATTCTCTGCTTCACTTTGGTCGGTAAAGTCGAGAGGGTACCGGCGCTGACCCTCCTTCCTCTACTGTGCGATCCAAAGTGCTGCGGTTATTCTATGAATCCAGG
>NZ_VIFN01000042.1:0-1166 GCF_013183775.1 Halomonas hibernica | reverse complement strand
CTAGGGAAGCTCTGAAAAAGTCACTGCCATCAGCGATAATACGGCTATCGTCAACTGCATAGGATTCAGTGCTGCCATGGATCAAATCACCTTCTCAGAAGCCGAGTACCAGAACAAGAAGCGAAAGACCCGCCGCGAACTCTTTCTGGAGCGGATGGACAAGCTGATCCCCTGGACGCAGTTGGAGAAGAAGGTAGCCCGTTATTACCCCAAGGGCGAGAGCGGGCGGCCTCCGTATCAACTGTCTGCCATGCTCCGCGTCCATTGCATGCAATTGTTTTACAACCTGAGCGATCCGGCCATGGAAGACGCCCTCTACGAGATCGAGTCCATGCGCCAATTCGCCGGTTTGAAACTGGACCGATTGCCGGACGAAACCACGATTCTCAAGTTTCGCCATTTTCTGGAACGCCACGGCCTTGGCAAGGTGCTGTTCCAGGAAGTGAACAACCACCTGGAGAAAAATGGCCTGATGCTGCGCGAAGGGAGCATTGTCGATGCCACTATCATTTCTGCGCCTAGTTCCACCAAAAACAAAAAAGGCGAGCGCGATCCGCAAATGCACCAAACTAAAAAAGGTAGCTCTTGGCACTTTGGCATGAAAATGCACATAGGTGTCGACGATAAGCTTGGGTTGATTCACAGCATTGAGACCACGGCTGCCAATGTCCATGACATTGTGCCTGCCGATAAGCTCCTTCACGGTGAAGAGCAACGCGTCTTCGGTGATGCCGGTTACCTTGGTATTCAAAAACGAGACGAGCACAAGCACCGCAACGATGTCTCTTGGTATATTGCCAAACGGCCTGGCACCCGCAAGCAGCTAGATGCCAGGCGACAGAAAGTCGAAAAAATCAAAGCCAGTATCCGTGCCAAGGTGGAGCACCCCTTTCGGTACATCAAACAAGTTTTTGGTTATGGCAAGGCTCGCTATCGTGGACTGGCCAAAAACACTCAGCGCCTGCACTTGCTGGCGGCGTTCAGCAACCTGCTGATCAGTGAGAAATACCTATGGGAATAGGGCGATTGCGCCCGTTTTCCGCTCAATGAGCGGGAAACGGGCAAAAATACACAAAGAACGGGAGAAGAATGTCTGAATTTTCGATTTTTTCTCGGCTCAAGTGAGCGGTGATGAATATCGGCAGTTATTCAGACCTTCCCTAGCT
>NZ_VIFN01000041.1:0-1216 GCF_013183775.1 Halomonas hibernica | reverse complement strand
ATAATCGCAGAAAACATTTAAACTGTAAGCTTTTTTTAAAACAGTTTCAGCAATAGGCGATATATTGTATGCAGTTGCTCCACCGGCATATGTAGTTAAAAAATGGTTAGCCTCCCAGTCAAAGGATCCATTATCTTTCAAAATCATGGGTAAAGGATGGCGCGTTTTTTCTTTACCAGATCCGCCGATTGTTAAGAAGGATAAGTCTGGTGACTTACCGATAATTACTTTGGACATATGTTAACTCTGATGAGGTTGGTATAGATATATTGGGTTTGTGATTTTTAAAAAATCACACCTTCCAGTATTCTGAAAGTGACATAGTTTATGTGCCCGAGTGATTGACCACTCGCTTGGAAATATCTCAGGACGTTGGATTGCCATTCCTTTATTCCTTCTATCGACGGTTGACAGCGTAGCAACTTCTGAGGGATATGGTGATTGTACAGCCAAGAGTAGCGCTTGAGCGTGTGTTCCATATCTTCACTTGAAGCATAGCACTGAAGCATCAGCTCGTCCCTAGCGCGGCTGTTGAATCGCTTCACTGTACCGTTCGTCTGTGACTTTCCCGGCTTGATCAGACTGGGTTTGATACTAGCGGCCTGGCCTTCCGGATCGAAGGTGGAGGGGGGCTTCCCACCTGCCCGAGTGAAGCGAACGATGAACGACTTAGCATTGTATGCGAGCAACGTCTGTTAACTGCTACACGCATCATGAACTTCTTGACAGACTGGCCGCGCCTTACTTCCAGATAGACGAGGCGTGTAGCACTATCGATGGCGACATACAGGTAACATTTCCGCTCTTCGGCATGCATGTGAGGCAGATGTTTGACATCAATATGCGCGTACCCAGGCCCGTAGTCGTTGAAGGGCTTATGCTGGGGCTTACCAATATATCTGGCAGCCTGAGGTACAAATTCTGCCAGTGTTGATACTTTGCGACGTTTGAGCATGTGATGCAATCCTGAGTGAGATAGCCGAGGGTTCATGTACTCACATGCCACGTCGAGTAGGTCTTCCATGCCGAGGCACAGAAATACGAGGGCGACGATCAGCACCTCTTCTCGCCAGAGAATGAGTGTGGATAGCAGGTTGTGATGGTATGCGGTCGTTCATAGACAACATCATGGTAAGCTTAAAGCTCCTGTGAATATAAATAATTCTATAATGTGTGCGGTATTGTTTTCTATCCGAAAAATTCCAACTAATAATTT
>NZ_VIFN01000040.1:0-1234 GCF_013183775.1 Halomonas hibernica | reverse complement strand
TGAACCGCCCCGGGTTTCGTAGACACCTCTAGGCCTTATACTAAAGGTACCTAGGAGGATCCATGAGCCGTCCCCGTTACACTGAAGAATTCAAAATCGAAGCCGTTAAACAGGTGGTAGAGCGTGGCCATCGAGTTGCCGAGGTCGCTGAGCGTTTGGGCGTGTCAGGCCACAGCTTGTACCACTGGATCAAGCGCTACGATAAGCCGGTAGAACAACGGCAAGAAGACGATGATCTCCAAGCTGAAAACCGTCGTTTAAAGGCTGAATTAAAACGCGTGTCAGAAGAGCGAGATATATTAAAAAAGGCCACCGCGTACTTCGCCAGAGAGTCCGACTGAGGTACGCGTTTATTCAAAAGCATGCGAGTCAATATCCGGTACGGCGCTTGTGCCGCATGATGGCCGTGCATCCTAGTGGCTACTATGCATGGTGTAAAAAAGCACTGTCTAATCGAGACCGGGATGATCAGCGTCTATTGGGATTGATCAAGCATGCGTGGCTTGAAAGTGGCGGTGTATATGGCTATCGCAAGGTCTATCAGGATTTGCGTGAGGCTGGCGAAGCCTGCGGTAAGCACCGAGTGGCCCGCCTGATGCGTAGGGAAGGTTTACGCTCTCAGACGGGCTATCGACGACGCCCTGGCTGCTATGGCGGCGGAAAACCGGCTGTTGTATCACCCAACCATTTAGACCGTCAGTTTGAAGTAACAGCGCCCAATGTTGCTTGGGTGACAGATATTACGTACATCCGAACGTACGAAGGCTGGCTTTACTTAGCGGTGGTGATCGACCTGTTTTCCCGTCAAGTGGTTGGCTGGTCGATGAAGTCTCGTATGACGACGGAGTTAGTGCTGGATGCTTTGTTATCGGCAGTCTGGCGACGCAAGCCACAAGAAACTGTGATGGTGCATTCAGATCAAGGAAGCCAATTCAGCAGCGGAGATTGGCAAAGCTTTCTGAAAGCCAATCACTTGGTGGGCAGCATGAGTCGGCGTGGTAACTGTCATGATAACGCCGTTGCTGAGAGCTTTTTTCAACTCTTCAAGCGAGAGCGGATCAAGCGACAGATTTATTCGACACGGGAAGCGGCTAGACGCGACGTGTTCAATTATATCGAAATGTTTTACAACCCAAAGCGCCGACACGGCACAAGTGATAACTTGTCACCGGTTGAGTATGAAAGGCGTTACTTTAAGAGCCTAACGGGTGTCTAGAATATCCGGGGCGATTCA
>NZ_VIFN01000004.1:0-308266 GCF_013183775.1 Halomonas hibernica | reverse complement strand
GCAAGAGCTCACTTGCAGCGCCTCTCCTTGAGGCCTGCAAAATATAGTCATGAAATACTATCGAATAGCTCTTCCGGCACATCTTCAAAAAAGCGACAGAACGGCAAGGAACCAGCCAGTGTGACGCTCTGTTTGGCTCGCGTCATGGCGACGTAGAGAACACGGCGCAACAGGCTCGCCTCTAGTTCCTCCTCTTCTCGTGCAACGCTGTCGAGAATGCGGCCAGGATATTGAGCGTCATGCAGCCCCATGACGACCACATGGTCGAATTCTAAGCCCTTCAGCTGATGATAGGTGGTCACGGCTACTCCGCCTGTAAAGCCGCCAAGCCCGGCACCCTTGACCTTCTTGACCTTGACGCCGCGCTTTTCCAGTGCTTTCTGAGCAGGATAGAGCTGACGAGAAAACGGCAACACCACCGCCACAGACGTCGTGCGTAGCCGCTTAAACTCGCGGGCAACAAAATCGTAGCCTTTCTCATAGGCCTGCTTGGCATCAGGTGCCAACAGCAATTTGACCTTGTCGCCTTTCTTGGTTGGACGAACCGGTGTCGTGTAATCACTACTCTCGGTCACGTCATTGTTCGCCAACAAATGCTCGGCCACATCCATGATCTGTTGTGTGGTCCGGTGACTAGCAGACAAGCGCCGGGAGCGGCCACCCTGCACCTGTATGCCGACAGAGGACCAAGTGAAGCTACGGCGATAGATCTTCTGCGCCATGTCACCGGCCATGCTTAGCGATACACGCGGAATCTTTGCGGCCACCAGCACCCAGCTCTTGTCGAAATCCTGCACCTCATCAATCACGACGTGATCGTAGCGGTAGTCATCAGGGAGATCTCTGCCCCGCTCCATCAACACGCGCAACAGCACTCCAGCGGGATTGTCATAGTCCTCCTGGCGGGTTTCCTCTAGCCACTCCAAATACAACTCAAAAACAACTCAAAAACAACTCAAAAACAAACCAGATAAAACGACGGTCTTCCTGCGTCACACGTACTGCGGTGCCTCGTCCAGTACGTTCGACGGCAAGATAATCGTCGAGCCGAGTGACATGCTGACCAAAAAGCCAAGCAATCTCCTCACCCCACCACCCCAGTAGCTGCGGCGCCTCCTTTAATTCGAAGAAACGATGACTGCCGATCCCTCTTCTGCCTCTTTGATCAGCCGCTTAAGTTCGGTTCATCGCGGGTTAGCGTGAAAAAGTAGGAGACGGCGGTAAAGCCGGTTAGTTTTGAGTTCGCCAAAACAACAAACCTAACCGACTTACCACCGTCCCCATGAATGCTAATCCTCTGACTCTGTTCTGGAAAGGATTCACGATAGAATCTTATGCCCAGATTGATGCTCAATCTCTGCTTATCCGGCTCCAACCTGCCGATGACTACTTACCATGCTGCAGTGGTTGTAACCAACAAACGCTTACCATCCATGACATCAGCATCCGACGAGTCCGAGAACGCGACTTGTTCAACTATCGCGTTTGGCTGGAGGTGCCCGTTCGTCGAGTCCGCTGCGCAACATGCGGCCCTAGACGTGAAAAAATTCACTGGCTAGCAGGACGTCAGCGCCTGACGGCAGGCATGATCGGTTGGGTTGAGTCTCTGGTGTGCCTGATGCCGGTCCAGCACGTGGCAGCCCTGCTGGGCTTGCACTGGCATACGGTCAAGACCATCGACCATCAGCGTCTTATGAGAGAAGTAACTGAGCCAGATAAACGCCAGATTCGTCGGCTGATCATGGACGAATTCGCTCTTTTCAAGGGCCATCGATACGCCACCGTGGTGATCGATGCAGACACCCAACAAGTGCTTTGGGTCGGGGAAGGACGTAGCCGAGCAGCAGTGCGGCCCTTCTTTGAATGGCTGGGGCCTGAGGCTTGCGGCCAGATCGAGGCTGTGGCGATGGATACTGACATGGATCTGGAGGTGCAGCACCACTGCTCGCAAGCTCGCGTGATTTATGACCTGTTCCACGTTGTTGCCAAGTTCGGGCGGGAAGTGATTGACCGGGTTCGGGTCGATCAAGCCAACAAACCTGGTCACGACAAACCGGCTCGCCAAGTGGTGAAGCGCAGCCGTTGGCTGTTGCTCAGAAATCGGGCCAATCTCAAGGATGAACAAGCTCTGAAGCTCGAAGAGTTGCTGCAAGCGAATCAGCCTCTGATGACCGTCTACGTATTGAAGGAGCAGCTCAAAGAGCTCTGGTACGCCCCCTCAGAGGCTGAAGCCAAACAACGCTGGCAGCACTGGCTGAAGTTGGCCCTAAGCAGTGGACTGGCGCCCGCGCAGCAATTTGCCAGACACCTCAAAGGCTACATCGAAGGAGTTATCGCCAGTGCGATCTACCAAATGAGCACAAGCGTACTGGAAGGAATGAACAACAAGATCAAGGTGATCAAGCGAATGGCTTATGGCTACCGGGACAACGCCTGCTCCCTCCTAAAGATAAAAGCAGCATTTCCCGGTAAAGTGCGATGAACCCAAGATTTAGCACTACAAAGAGTATTTTGAAAGTTATCTGCCCCGCCCAGCAAAATGATGGGCGAGGCATTGCTGGCAATCAGTAGCCAAGTGCCTCCATAACCCTAGCCGTATCTTCTTCATGCTGTAGCATGACCTCATAAAGTGCTACCGCCTCTAGCGGCTGCACGCCGAAACCAGACTTATCCATTGCTTCCCGAAACGCAGAGGAAGAGGCCGCGGCAAGAACCGCCTCTTGTAGAATCTTAACTCGACCCTCTGGTATACCCGCCGGGCCACCCAAGGCTCGCCAGGTGCCACCATCAACAGGTTTCCCAGTCAGAGTTTCCGCGAGCGGCACATCTTCAAAGCCGGGGACAGGTTGTGTACTCAATACGGTAAGCGGACGCACTTGCCCAGCCTCGGTCATGGCTGCAGCTTCAGGTAGCGAGGCCGCTTGGAAGTCCACCCCACCGCTGGCGAGTTCGGATAGTCCGCTCGCAGCGCCCTTGCCTGGGATCCAGCGTATCTTGGCAACATCAACCCCTAGGTCAAGTAACATACCGGCTATAGGAATGTCCCAAACGCTTCCACAGGCACCCGAGCAATGAATGGTATATTCTTCAGGTGTTTCCTTAAGCGCCTCGACTACCTCTTCTGCTGTTCTAAAGCGGGAATTTGCTCCAGTCAGTAGAGCAGAGCTATCGCCGTTAAAGTTGGCTACCGGAGTAAAATCAGATACAGTGAAATCTCCTTGGCCAGTATAGTGGTATCCCGCATAAGGGAATAATAGGCCGAGTGTGTAGCCATCAGCTTCAGCATTTCGGATTGAGGTTAAGCCTACTACTCCTCCGCCTTGACCTTGGTTTATGATGGTAATCGCCTCGCCAAGTTCATTCTCTATCTCCTTAGCCAGTAAACGGGTCGTGGTGTCACCACCGCCGCCTGCTCCGGCAGGTACGATGATGGTAATAGGCCTATCGGGAAACTCAGCCAAGGCTGTGCATGGTAAAGCTGCGATAGCTAACATTGCTATTAGAGTCTTCTTCACAGGTCTTACCTCTCTTTTTTGTTACGACAATTGTCATTGTAATTAGCACGTTTTATGAGGGACTAGTGGTGTGGTCTGCTCTTCTCTTCAGCCCGCAAGCCCCTCCTGTAGTGCCGTCATCCAAATACTAACGGCCATGGCGCCGCCGTCGACTGTGCCAACCGCCCGCTCACCTAGGTATGCGGCACGTCCAAATTTTGGTTGCATTGTTTTTGTAGCGTGAGCTCCGGCATCGGCGGCACTCGAGGCACTCTCTAAGGCCTTTTGCGGCAAAGCCCCTGCTTCAATGGCCTCCTCGAAGGCTCGGGCAGCAGGTTCAAGGGCATCGACCATGGTGCGATCGCCTACTTTCGCACCACCAATCTTTTGCACCGAATCACTGGCTGCTATAAAGGCAGCTGCCCATTCCTCGGCATTCGGCGTCCCAGACGGAAGGGTATTTGATGCGCGCATCAGGCCAGCGGCATAGAAAGGGCCGGAACTACCTGCTATAGCACGTCGCAAGGCTTGGGCCATACAGAAAAATAAAGCCTTGGGATCGGCATAGGCCTCGTTGGGCAGATCGCGCAGGGCTTGGGCCCCCCTCTGCATGCTAGCCCCGAGGTCACCGTCTCCTCCAGCCGCGTCGAGTGCTGTAAGTACTTGCTCTTGAGCGTCGAGTTCATATGAAACCCTCTCGACTATCGCTTGCATTAACTTGGCATGCGGGCTCGGCTCATAATTTTTTTCTTCGTTTACCGGTTTTGGGGCGTCAATCACATATCGATGCGTGGGTAGAGAAGCTGATCGGGGCCAGTATCGGGCTGATGTCTCAGCCTGCAGCAAACGCTTACGCTCTTCATTAAGAGGAATTAGTGTAAGAGAACAGCCAGGCATCTCAAGTGCGGTCATGAACTCGCCCGTCCAAACCAGCTGGGGAGTTAGCCCTCGACGGCGCAATTCTGCAAGCGCAGATCGCGCGATTATACTTAGCTCCATCGGAGGCGTTCCACCAAGCCCATTAACCAGCAGCCCGACAGGGAGTTCAGTCCCGCCATAATTAGTTAGAATCGTATTAAGAAGCTCGCGGGCAATCGAATCAGCGCTCTCAACATGGCTACGGCGTAACCCCTTCTCGCCATGAATTCCGAGTCCGAACTCCACCTCATCTTCTTCAAGAGTGAAGCCTGGTTTGCCTGCAGCAGGGACTGTGCAAGCCCCTAGCCCAACACCCATCGAAGCAAGATCCGCCGCCACTGCCCGCGCAAGATTTGCAACCTCTATTGCCGTTTTCCCCTCTGCGACAGCTGCCCCTGCAATCTTATGAACCAATACCGTTCCTGCGATGCCGCGACTTTGCGTTCGTGGCAGGCGATCACGAAGGGCCACATCATCACCTACAAAGACTACTTCTGTTGGAATGTTCTCAGCACGGGCAATTTCAGCAGCGAGAGAGAAATTTAATCGGTCGCCTGTATAATTTTTGACAATAAGCACTGCGCCAGCAGGGCCAGCAGAAGCGCGCAGCGCGGCGAGCACGGCATCAACACTAGGCGAGGTGAAAACGTCACCAGCGATAGCTGAGGTGAGCATGCCGTACCCAACAAAACCAGCATGAGCCGGCTCGTGCCCTGAGCCACCTCCCGAGACAAGAGCTACAGCACGCTGTTTCGGCTCTTGCGGGATGTCTGCACGCAGGATTACATTTTCTTCGGATAGAATGGCAAGTTCAGGATTGCAATCGACCAAGCCCTCTAAAAGCTCTCTGACAACGCGGCGAGGATCATTAACTAACTTCTTCATAAGCCTTTCCTTATCGAAATAAATTCCACTTTTCGGAACAGAGTAAGTACAAAATTAACAATATCCGAAAAATGGAACTATAGGCAAGTTTCTCCCTTGCTTCTAATTTAAAGTGGGAAAACAGTTCGGACAAACTATTATTTTTCCGTACAATTGTATTCACTAGCTATCTTTACCGCTAACAGGGAGATTGATCATGAATAAGGGCATCAGGGGGTCATTAGGTCAAACCCCAATAAGCGAGATGCGGGATAATGGCGCCAAGTCCTTTTATAAGATGGCGCGGGTGCTCGACTGCTTCACGCGCTCCCGCAAGCATTTATCGATTTCCGATATAATGAGCCTGACTGGTCTACCACGCACTACGATTCATCGTATCGTTGCTTCTCTTCGTGAAATTGAGATGATCGATCAAGACAATAGACGAGGCGACTACCGCCTTGGTCTCAAAATGTTTTATTACGGCAGCGCGGTAATAGCGAACCTTGACCTCAACCGCCATGCCCATCCCCATGTCCTTCAACTGCACCAGATCACGGGAGAGTTAGTGCATCTTCATATGTTTGACGGAAGTCAGATGGTCTGTATTGAGCGGGAGGAAATGGGAGCAGAGCGTAACACGACGCTTACAACGATTGAGGCTGCACCTATCCATACCACAAGTGTGGGCAAAGCCTTCCTGGCCTTTCAGGAAGAAGATTTAATTAATCGAATTATCGATGAAGAGGGGCTTGAAAAGCGCACAGAGAACACACTTTCGACTATTGCTGAGTTAAAAGCCGATCTGACGTGTATCTTGTCCCGCGGGTACGCACGGGACGACGAGGAAAATGAGATTGGTATCCGGTGCGTGGGAGCGCCCATCCATGACTCACGCGGACGGGTTTTTGCCTCAATTAGCGTATCAGGGCCGGCTGAACGCCTTCCCGAAAGCCGTCAAGACGCCTTGGCCCCAGCTGTTATCGAAACGGCTAATCGAATTACAGAGGCATTACGGGCCTAAGGATAGGCCTTTTACTTAAACCAGCGCCTCAGCATGTTATTTTGCTATTTAATCAAACCACTCAAATCAATCTCAATAAAGCTTAACTGAGGCCAAGCTTGTCATGTATTAACCTTTAAACTCGGCAAAGTGGTTGCATCCAAGCTAAATGAAAGTACATAGACAAGTGGCCTCTCCCCCCTCTACTCCCTTACTTGGCTGCTAGGGTTAGTGCTAGGTTTTGTACGAAAAGTTATATCTGCTAAGTTTTCCCATGCAATAGCTGCATAGGGAGAAAATGATGGTTGGCCGGTACGAGATATCCAATGAGAACTGGGCACAGATTACAGATATTGTGTCGCCAACTCAGGTAATGGGCAGGCCACGGCGGGATGACCGACAGGCCCTCAATGGCATTTTCTGGGTACTCTGTTCTGGTGCCAAATGGCGAGATCTACCCGAGCGATATGGTCCCTGGTCAACCGCCTATGAGCGCTTTCGAAAATGGCGAGATGATGGCACGTTTGAAGCCATTCTTTCCCGCTTACAGCTCAGACTATGTGAAGATGGACTGATGGATCTGGATGCATGGATGTTTGATTCGACCTCAATACGCTCCACCCGCGCTGCCGCAGGAGGCGGCAAAAAGGGGGCTCAGAATAACCTGTAGATCACGCATTAGGGCGTAGTCGTGGTGGTTTAACGACAACAACCCACATGGCATGTGATTCTCATGGTTGGCCGCTGGCATTTATCCTGTCTCCAGGACAGCAGGCTGATTCACGACATTTCATCTCGACGCTGGAGAGTGTTTATCTACCAGGACAGGTTGGAAGGCTCCGCAAACGTAGCCGCTACGTCGTCGCTGATAAAGGACATGACAGTGATGAACTGCGCCGTTACTGTGACAGGCACGGTATAAAACCTGTTATTGCGCAACGTCAAATGCATCGCAAGACACGCCCTGATTTGCCGAGGCGCTTTGATCAGCACAGATACCGCCAGAGAAATACGGTAGAACGCTGCTTTGGATGGCTTAAAGAATTACGTCGATTTGCAACGCGCTATGAGAAATTAGCGAGCAGTTTCAGAGCGATGGTATGCGTAACCTGCATAGAGCGTTGCTTGCGAGCCAACTTTTCGCACAAAGCCTAGTACTACTGTGTCATAAATAGATATGTTATCAATACGTATTGTGTCATCTGTATAGCGATTTCGCATTATGGTAAACGACGCACTTCACGACCGCTTCGAGACGTATCTTGATGAGCTAGCACCTCGCCTGGGCCATGCTGATCGAGTGAAGGGTTTTCAGAATTACTGTCGTGGCTTGATGCTGCCGCTGGAACGCAAGAGTATCGAGCCCATCGCCGCCAGTGTCGATCCGGGTAACGTTCAAGCCTGTCATCAGTCGCTGCATCACCTGGTGGCTCGCTCTGGATGGTCTGACCGAGGGATGCTCAATGGCGTGGCGCAGCAGGTGCTACCCTACTTGCTGTCCCCCGATACGACGCCTTTTTGGATTATCGATGACACCGGTATTCGCAAGAAAGGACGACATTCGGTGGGCGTTAGTCGCCAGTACTGCGGTGAGATTGGTAAACAGGACAATTGTCAGGTCGTCGTTAGCCTATCGGTGGCGACCGAACAGGCCAGCCTGCCGGTCGCATGGCGGCTTTATTTGCCCACATCATGGACAAACGATCCGGCGCGCTGTCGCCGCGCTGGCGTGCCAGAAGAGGTCGACTTTGCCACCAAACCGGAGATTGCCCTTCAGCAGGTGCGCGAGACACTGGAGGCCGGTATCACGCCCGGTATCGTGCTGGCAGATGCGGCTTACGGCAAAGTGACGCCCTGGCGAGAACAGCTTGCAAAATGGGGCTTGAGTTATTGCGTTGACGTGCCGGAGGGTATCAGTGTCTGGCCGCCTGGCAGTGAGCCTCTGCCTCCGAAGTGGTCCGGCCAGGGGCGACCGCCGACACGATGGCAGCAGACCACGGAGCATCACCCAGTGTCGGCACAAGCACTGGCCAAGTCGCTGGATGCCAATGCCTATCAGGCTATCACCTGGCGGGAAGGTACCAACAAGCCGTTGTGCTCCCGGTTTACCGCTGTCCGAGTGCGTGTGGCGCGCGGCCAGCAGAAGCGCGAACCGGAGTGGTTGCTGATCGAATGGCCCCAAAGCGACGCCGCGCCAGCGAAGTATTGGTTAAGCAATCTGCCGGAAGATACGTCACTGACCACTCTGGTGGCGACAGCGAAAGGACGCTGGCGCATCGAACGAGATTATCAGGAACTCAAGCAGGAGTTTGGACTGAAGCATTACGAGGGGCGCAACTGGCGGGGGTTTCACCACCACGTCACTCTGTGTACGGTCGCATACGGTTTTCTGGTCATGGAGCGCCTACGTTGTGGGGATCAAAAAAAAATCAGCCCCTGCCAGGCAGTTGCCGTATCCGAAGGCTACTGGGCGCGGGGTCATAAAACGCGCACAACGCCACGTGGTTAACTCCATCGCCACCCTGCGATGGGAGCTAAATCAGGCGATCATGATAGCGTTGGGTAGTCGATCACGATGTTTATGACACAGTAGTACTAGAGAGTAAATTTCGGGATTACACCTCCAAAATAAATCTAAATGACATTTTCTTTTACATTTTCAATATACGACCTAAGTAGCAAAACACTCCGAAAATTTTCTAATACTCTCAGGAAGTGATGTCTACTTTATCATCGTAATAAGTTAATAAATTCATAAGCTTATTAAGTAATAGGTTAATTACTATATAACTTATTTTTGCAATAAAGTTTAAAGCCTTAGATATATATTAGTAAGATACTATATATATCTAAGCTGACTCACCAGCACATACATAATCCGCAATTCGGATTGACAAGCAGATTTAAAGTGTTAGCGTTCCATAATAAGAAGAATAAATTGCACGCGCCTAAGCGTGCCCAGTAAGGTGTATAACCTTTACTGGTTCACCCGCGTTAGAGGAAAAGAGCGAACCATGCGTATACATAACATGGCCATGGGCCCCATCATCGTAGTTTGTGGGATCGGGATATGCCTATGGTCCTTTTCTTTACCTTCGCCGACTCACCTTCAGTTTGGCCCCGCGACTTTTCCTCAGTTAATGGGGGCCGGTTTAGCATTGTCTGGGCTCGCTGTAGGGGTTAATGGCTGGATTCATAGAACCGATGGGCCTTTATTTCGTATGCCCGAATGGGCTTTTCAGCGAGGTCCGGCAATTCGCTTCGTTGCTATCTTGCTAGCTATTCTCATCTACCGTCTCATTTCCCCCTCACTCGGCTTTTTCCTAACGGCCGTCGGGTTGTTATTTGCTTTAATGACTATTAACGGCATACGCCCTCGAAGAGCTGCATTGGCCGCTCTGATCCTGTCCATACTCATAAATATTGTATTTGCTTCCTTGCTACATGTTCCCCTGCCTTGGGGGCCATTCAGCTCAATATCGGGATATCTAATATGGTAGATCTCAATATTATTATTTCACAGTTATCTGACGGTTATCTGCTAACCGTCATTTTCGCCTCTGCCGCATACGGGCTATTGATCGGTGCTATTCCAGGGTTAACCGCTCTGCTCGCGAGTGCGCTGCTTGTACCATTCATCATTTTCATGGATCCCCTCCCTGCTGTTGCCTCAATTATCACAGCTTCAGCCATGGCTATTTTTGCAGGGGATATTCCTGGTGCGTTGCTACGTATGCCAGGCACTCCAGCCTCGGCTGCATATACGGATGACGCACATGGCATGGTAAGTCGGGGCAAAGTGGGTATTGCGCTCGGAGCAGGCTTAATCGCCTCTTCTCTAGGCGGGCTTTTGAGTGCGATTATTTTGACATTAGCTGCACCGTCACTTGCCAAGATAGCGCTTGCTTTTAGTTCGGTAGAGTACTTTTGGCTTGGGGTGCTCGGCTTGAGCTGCGCCACTTTCGTGGCTGGTAACGCCCTATCTAAAGGATTAGTTTCCTTATTTTTAGGTCTGTCGTTAGCAACTGTTGGTATGGATCCGGTCACTGGGATTCCGCGCTTTACTTTAGGCTCGGCCAATCTTCTCAGTGGCTTTGGACTAATCCCGGTATTGATTGGGCTTTTTGCTATCTCTGAACTTCTGCGTGGATCAGTGCTTTCCATGAATCGCCCAAGCTCGCCACAGGCCAGAGGGCCAATTTTCTTGCCAAGCTTAGTAAGCCTTTGGCGCCATAAAATAGGTGTAGCCCGGGGAGGCGTGATCGGCACCTTGGTCGGTGCATTGCCTGGGGCTGGGTCAGATATTGCCGCCTGGGTATCCTACGCAGTGGCACGACGGGGTACGCGAGCTGGTCAGCGTGAAGATGACACTGGAGCTACAGAGCGACTTATGTCTGCTAGCGCTGCCAACAATGCAAGTCTCGGTGGGGCATATATACCAGCAACTGTCTTCGGCATCCCAGGGGATGCAATAACAGCCATAGTGATTTCCGTAATGTTTATTAAAGGAATCAACCCCGGTCCGACACTATTTTTGAATAATCCCGACGTGATCTATACGATTTTTGCGATATTTTTTCTTGCAAACATAGTAATGATTCCACTTGGCATCCTATGCATGCGCGGATTCGGTCTAGTCTTGAGGCTTCCTCAGGCAGCTATCTCACCAATAGTACTTCTGTTCTGTATTCTCGGCGCTTTTTCGGTAGAGAACACACTCTTTTCTATTGGGGTAGTTGCCGTCTTTGGCCTGCTTGGTTACCTAATGGAGGAGAATGGTTTTCCTTTGGCTCCTGCTATTTTAGGGCTAATCCTTGGGCCGATGATAGAGGAAACTTTTATGGTTACTCTTCTAAAGAGTCAGGGCGATCTTTCCATATTCTTTGACCGACAGGTAGGAGCAGTATTGGGCGTAATAACCATCTTGGCATGGCTGCTGGCGATCGGGCTTCAGCTACGGGGTCAGAAGACCACAAAAACATCAGCTCCAAAATAAATCCGTATTGTGGAATATATTTAAAAAATTAACGAAACTTCCACATTTTCTATTGATATCCCACATACTGGGATATAACATCAATAAGCAAAATAAATTCTCAATATTTGGACGCTACAATGAAAAACAAAATCATCATCCCAATATTAGCAAGTATTTTAGGTGGAGCGGCCGCTTCGGCTGCTCAAGCCAATCAAGCGGAAGAATGGCCTGCTAAACCGGTACAAATGATTGTTATCGCCGGTTCTGGCGGTGGGTCGGATATAACTTTCCGTTTGCTAGCGCGAGAAATGGAGGAAGGACTCAGTCAGCCTATCAGTGTGATAAACCAAGCACAGGGTGGTGGTGTTGTAGGCATGACTACGTATGTAAATGCGGAGCCTGACGGCTACACGCTGGGCCAGCTTTCACCTTTTGCTCAATATAAATTGCTGGGACAGGCGGATTTTACTTCTGACAGTTTTACACCGATTGCAATGGTGAATATGGATCCTGCCGCAATGACTGTAGCTAAGGACTCTGAATTAACTGATCTCTCCACCATTATCCAGATCCTAAAAAGCAATCCATCCAGCCTGACAATTTCATGTGGTGGTACTTGTAACGCGAGCTGGGATATCCCTTTCGTATCCTTGATGCTCGACGAAGGTGTAGATGTTACGGAGCTTAATCTGATACCAGCCAAAGGATCTGCTGCTGCTCTCCAAGAGCTGGCATCGGGAGGCATGGATATCGTCCTTTCTTCGCTACCTGAAACGGATTCTCTTCGTGATGCAGGCATGGTCGAAAATGTAGCGGTTTTCTCAGACAGCCGACTGGATCGTTATCCCAACATACCTACTGTCGAAGAAATAACTGGACAGGAAGTAACCGGTGGAACTTGGCGTGCTATAGGAGGCCCAGCCGGCATGGACGATACTCTTGTATCGAAGATCGAAGATAAAGTGAAGATAGCTTTCGAATCCGATGGATTTCAAAACAGTATGGCTGATAGCGGATTCGGTGCAGTTTGGATGGATGCAGAGCAGCTCTCTCAGTTTATTCGTCAACATGAAACCCAAACCCAACGCGTGCTGAACGAGCTCAGCAATTAAGACAGCGCATATATAAAAAGATCTAACAAGGAGATTAAAGTGAAACATGACTTAAAAGGCATCATTCCACCGCTAGTCAGCCCATTCCGCGACGATGAGACACTTGATGAAGAAGCGCTACGCGAGAACATCAGGTTCATGATGTCACGAGGAGTCCATGGGATTTGCCTAGGCGGTAGCACAGGCGAGGGGCATACGTTGTCAGTCGAGGAGCTCGCCCGCTCCATCGAAATTGCCTGTGAAGAGACTGATGGGGCTATCCCAGTCGTTGCAGGCATTATTGCTAATAGTACGCGTGATGCCATTACTGCGGCCAAGGCAGTCAGCGCTTTTGATGTGGCTGCGCTGCAAATCACACCTGTACACTATGTTTTCAAGCCAGACGATGACGCGACCTACGCCCATTTTGAACGGCTCACGCGTGAGACCGATATCCCAATCGTGATTTATAACGTGGTGCCGTGGAATTATTTATCACCAAAGCTACTGGTTCGTCTCATGGAAGGCCTACCCGGCATTATGGGTGTTAAGCAGAGCGCTGGCGATTTAAAGCTCATGGCCGACTTGATGATAACCGTTCCAGAGGGTCGAAAAGTGTTTACCGCAGTGGACGCACTTCTCTATCCATCTTTCGCCATTGGCGCCCATGGGACCATTGCCGCTAATCCAGCAGCAGTTCCTGGGGTCTGTGTGTCATTGTGGGATGCTGTCCAAGCTGGCAATCACACTCTTGCAAAAGAAATTCATGCCGCGCTGCTGCGGTTTTGGAATACTATCTACGCCGACAACCTCCCGGCGAACGTAAAATATGCCTTGGCAAAACAGGGCGTAGCCACAGGCATTCCTCGTATGCCAATGCCAACTACTTCACCAGCTCAGGCTGAAGCAATCGATCGGGAGCTAGCCAACGTGCTTAAATTTGAAAACCTTAAGGTTTAAGAAAAGAGCAACAACAATTAACTAGTTTTGCAATAAGTTAAGTCGAATGGCCGGGCAATATTATTTACTCGGCCATTATTTTAACTGAAATTATTCTGTGTTCGCCGTCAAGGATAAAAGCACTAAAAAACATGCTTCGTGTTGACGAATTTTCATTACGTTTATAAGTTTTTGCAGCAATCACTTTTAAAAGTTTTGCTGGCAGTAGCCGTGAAGACTGATAAATAAACTGAACATATAAATAGCTCTTCAAATGCGCCATCTTGGTCAAAAAAGTATCATTTCATCGACACTAATAAATTGTCCACACATGCCCTATCCCTGCATTTTACATGCTTGCAAGAGCCTATTCAGGCAGGGGCCAATTGGATGGCTGCAGCTCTGTCAGTTATCGCTTACGAAGACTATTTATCAACAGCAGCCTCGATGTTCGTTCTATTTTGTTAGGTTAGCTAATCAATTGTGCAGTTTCTGGCTCGTAAACCACACCCATAATCGACCCATCCCGAATCCGCTGCACCGCCTCATCAATCACATGCAACGGCACCAGAAACCACTCCCGCGGCTTAACCGGGTGCCCGAAGCGATCCTGAATAGTCAGCTCAAGCTGTGCGGGGGCGAAGATGCGGTGAAAAAGTGCTTCCAATTTGCGGCGGTTGATACCGGCCAGCTTGTAAGTAGCAACTACTTCAACATCGGCCAGTAGGTAGGTGGCATCATGAGCGGCGTTGGCGATGCGCGCTTCGACCTTGCCACCGGTTACGCCGATTTTGTGGATCAGCTCCCGATGCTCAGCCACAAACGGATGCTCTGACAGGCTGCGCAGCACGTAAATGGTGCCGCTTTCTATATCGTCCTCTTCCCAGGTTTCGCTGAAGCGCCTTTCATTGGGCTCATGTTCAGCAAACAGAGGCCCTGCATCTGGTTCGGTAATACGGCGGCTGGCTTCATCTTTGTAGAGCGCTCTTACTAACGATAGGCGCAGCAGATTGCTTTCCGTGCCGTTGGAGAAAATCACTTGCAGGCGGGCATCTTTCTTGCCTTGGGGTGAATCAAACTCCTCCCCCTCTTCGGCTACATAGGCCGTTTGCCCATCCACGATAAACCACTGCCCTACCTCGATGGTAGCGTTCTTACCGAATCGTCGCGTGGTTCTTAGCCCACTTTTCAGCTCGCTTTCTATTTGCTCAAACAGCGGCTGGTAGATTGTAAAGTCTTCGCATTTCTCTCTGTTGGCCACCTCTTCAGCAGCACGCTTCTCGGCACTTGAACGCACATGCTTTAGCTCGGTAAGCTCAGACGCCCCGGAAATCCCAGACAGCTCAGTCAGCAAGGCGTCATCGTCCATCGCCTCTGTCGCATTCACTTCGCTGACACGGTTGCCATCTAGCAAGCCTTGATGGTCAAGGGGCTCCACCAGGGTTCGGCACTCCTCCAGCGAACGAATGCGACCAAGACGCACGGCATAGAGCCGTTCAAAAATATCGTTGCCTTCACCATGCTGCGGGGCACGGCCATGCTGATCGACAAAGCGCTGAATCTCTTCAAAACCAGCGATGATGCGCTCTTCACGTGCCGAAAAGCCTTTCTTTTTCTCGGGTTGAGCTAACTCATCTAGCTCGGCGCGCAAGTCGTCCAGATCAGTCATAACGCCCCTCATCTTTAAAGCGCACGAATGCTGAAGCACCTTCGGCCATGCGTTTTTCCCAGGCATCTTGGGAACTGATGGAAGGCAAACGCCCTCGCTCTTTCTTGAATTTGACCGCTCTCATAGCAAGCTCTTTGGCTTCATCAGGTGTCAGGTTGGTACGTTTACCAGAGATGACGGCGGCTACTTGCTTCAAGCTGTCTTCACTCATGCTCTTGGCCAGAATCGCATAGGCCTCACTAAAGGGGTTGATACGATCAATCAAATCAATATCGAGCTCCCGCACATCCATTGCGTACTTTCGTACCCCTGCTATCAACGCTGTGTTCGGCTTTGGCTCATTGCTACCGACATCCACGACCTCACTACCCGCCAACAGTTGCTTGGCCTGCTGGGTGAGATTGAGCGCTGCGATGGCATGTTGGCGAACGGCTTCCTGGTCTTGCTCGTCCAGATTGGGATAGCGCTCTTTGATGATCTTGCCCATGCGTACCTGGGTGAGCTCTTCGGGCACCAGTTCTTCATCGAACAAGCCACGCTCAATGGTGGTCTTGTCCTGCACAAAACCGGTAATCACCTCATTCAGGTCTTCTTGGCAAATCCGGGTGGCTTCTTCGCTTTTGGGCTCTGCCAGCCCCTTAATTTCGATGTGATACTTGCCGGTTTCTTCGTTAACGCCCACATTGCATTTGCTATGGTCGTAGCCCTCGTCACCGTAGTCGAACCCCTCTTGCGGGCCGCTGGTAGGTTTTTTTGGCTTGAACTCAAAGCGTGGTGCCAGCACTTGTTCCATCAGCAGACTGGCAGCGATGGCTTTCAAGGTATCGTTAATGGCTTCGGTCACGGCCTGTTCAGCGGCATCCGGCTCGGCGATCAAATTCGTGAAGCGTGCCCGTGTTTTACCTGGTGCATCACGCGTAGCACGACCGATGATCTGCACAATCTCCGTTAAGCTGGAACGGTAGCCCACCGTCAACGCATGTTCACACCAAATCCAGTCAAACCCTTCTTTGGCCATGCCTAGGGCGATGATGATGTCCACATGGTCACGATTGTGCTTCTGCGCGGGGTCTTTCAGTGCGCTCGAAACTCGCTCACGCTTGGCTGCATCATCGTCCACCAAGTCAGCAATTTTTAGCAGCCGACCTTCCGGCGTCTTCACCTGTTGAAAACCGGTGGTCGGGTCAGCCCCCTGCCACTCGCCCAACGCTTCGATGATGTGCTCAACCTCGCGCACCTTATCCTTAGAGCTCTCGCGAGAGTTGACGTTGGGAATATGGAGAATGGTCTTCTCAGCCGGGTCGAGCACCTTGAGGATGTCGTCCGCGTAGGAGCCAGAATAGAAGTAGTAGCCGATATCCAGCTGCTTCAGGTACTCGTAACCGTTGAGTTGCTCGTAATAGGTGTAGGTCACCGTATCAAAGCGCGACTCATCCTGCGGGTCCAGCACCGCCTCGGTGTCTCCCCGGAAGTAGGAGCCGGTCATGGCGACGATATGCACCTTATCGCGGTTGATGAATCCGCCCAGATGAGCACCCAGCTTATTGTCGGGGTTCGCCGAAACGTGGTGGAACTCATCTACGGCGATTAAGCGGTCATCAAAGGCCGCTAACCCAAACTGATCAATCGCAAAACGGAACGTAGCATGGGTACACACCAACACCTTGTCGCTGCTTTCAAGAAAAGCGCCCAGAGATTTGACCTTGCCGCCATTGTCCGTGCCCGGCGCGTTGCACAGGTTCCATTTGGGTTCTACATGCCAGTCAGCCCAGAAGCCGTAGTTGCTTAGCGGCTCGTCATTGAAGCTGGCACCGATGGATTTTTCGGGCACCACAATAATGGCCTGTTTAAGCCCTTGGTTATGCAGCTTATCCAGCGCAATAAACATGAGCGCGCGGCTTTTTCCCGATGCAGGGGGCGACTTGATCAGCAGGTACTGCTCGCCTCGCCGCTCATAGGCGCGCTCTTGCATGGGCCGCATGCCAAGTTCATTGGACGTGGTAGAACTGCCATTGCTGGCATACGAGACGGAAACTGAGGGTACTCTCTTCGTCATAATGCGATACCTGTTAGGGCCGCGTTAGCCCTTCCTTGAAAACTTGCTTCTGCAACTGTCAAGCATTCCTTGATAGTTGATGAATATATAAATTATTGGTTATATTTAATATTTTATAAGAAGGCTCATAACGGCTCATAACGTTTGATATGGTAGTTCTTGCTGCCTGCGGCAGTTGTTAAGGAATCCTTGACAACTGCATTCTGCCGTAACTCTCCGTCTTCAAAAATATTTTTGGCGTGCAGGGAGACATTCTACTTGGTGGTCTGAAACAGCTCGGCAATTTCCAACTGGCTTAGCCAGATGCTGCCGCCTTCTACACGAAGGTAAAGTCGGGTTTAGCCGTCGTCGGAGGTGTGCAGGGTCAACTCGCTCATGCGCTGCCCTCCGTCTTGCAACTCTTGCCGCCATTATTAGCTATAACGCCAGCCATGCCACTCAGTACTTGATCAACAATTCGTCTGTTGTGATCAGGATGCATGTACATATCCACAGCAGCCCAAATCAAGCCAATGGACAAAGCTGTATTTCTGGCAATCTCGTACTCCAGATTAATAAAACCTGTGGGGCATCCATTCTCTGTCGCATAAATCAGATCGTTCCGTAGGCGCGCAACCCTCCTTGCTTCATTCGCCACGTCCTCAAGTAAGGGCGTATCGCCCAATAGGATACTATTAGCCTCATCATCTTCATCACCTATGCTGAATGAACTCAGATGCAAGGCGTCATAGTGATAGCCACCAACTGTTGGCACACGGTACGCCAGTGCTTCCTGTTTCGGGTGTATGGCGATTGAGACTTCTCCCTGCGCCAAAATAAGGCTCATTCGCTGCGCGAAAATTGAGACCAGTGCTTTAATTTTATGGTTATGCAAATTTACTTTTTTTGCATATTTATTATGTCCATGAACTTTAGCTGCGGCAATAAAAGCAGCAACAGCTTCTTCAGTGGCATGCATTGCACTGAAAGACGCAAGAATAGGCGACATATCGGAAGTATCATTCGACCAATGCAGGAATCTAACCGCGTTAATTGAAGAAAACTTTGCGCGGTCTTCCAGTTTATCTATTTTATTAATGATCCACTGAGATATCTCTTCCTTCAACATCTCTGAAGAAGATTTAAAGCCATTTCTCATGACGTAACTCCCGCCTTGCGCTTCTTGCCTTTGGCTGTCGCCGCCGCAGCAGCCATTTTGGTATACAGCTCAAACAGCTTTTCCAAGCGCTCCGTATCGTTCTTGAAGCGACGCCCGATGTAGATGCGCTCCAACACCTCATCATTGCGTTCATGGGCTTCACGCAGATTGTCGGGCATTTTTTCAGGGTCGTAGAGATCGGCGATGGTGGCAGGAAAGTGCGCCTCACGGGCCAGCAGGATATTTTCAGCGCTGCGGGTCAGATCAGCTTTGTTTTTTTCGGTTAGTTTCGGGACGGGAAAAGTGTTCCAGCCCATTGTATTTGAATAACGAATTCGTGTTTCTAGCTGTCCACAAACAGCTGAAATCCAAACAAAATGTAGCCGAGAGGCTATTAGTGCCATGTTCCAGAGCGAAGCGTCGTATAGAGCAAAGCATAGATTAGTGACAGTAGACTGATTGTCTATTAAACCTGCAGGTAGGTAAGCACGGTTTTCAGAGGATACGCAGGGCATTGCGATTGTCTGCCGTGTACCAATATTCATTTCGCGCATCTGGTGAGCACGTTTCGCCATTTCATTAGCGCTTTTATCTCGACTTCTCAGTCTCATATCGCGCACACCTTCAACACGCAGGCGGATCGGATCAATCTTCATTGCTTCTCGCAATTGATCGCCCTCAATCCATAGGCAATAGCGCTCCAATCCACGGATAAACTCTGCCGAGCCATAAATACGCCTGATGAATTGAGCATGCTGTTCAGAGCTCAGGCCTAAGGCTTCCATCTCGCCTCTGGAAAGAAGAAGGTGACCTCCATCGACAGGCTTATTTCCAAAGCTCATGTCAGCAATATCACTCAGAGGCTTAGATACCTTTTTAACGATGACATTGGGAGCATCGGTTAGATACGAATTGATATTTTTGGCCTGTTTCTCCACCGTCTCGCCAGTTCTCGCAAGAGAGAACAACTTTCTTACTAGGCCTGGATGGTTACTTATTGCAACAATAGCGACAGTTACACCAGCGTTGTGACTGGCAAGATTCGCCCACTTAAAACTAGTATGGGCAAAGGCAATCTCGTGTTTAGTCTCGAAAATTAGCGGCCAAAGAATTGGCACTTGTTGCCCTTGGCAAATTGAGTTGGTAGACACAAAGGCCGATACGGTAGGCGTTTTCAGCCCATAATCAGCAGCTTTCATAAACCAGCCCGCTACATAATCAAGCGACTTCCAACTTTTCGTGCGCCCATCAAAAATACGCTTTAGGTCTTCCTTTTGCTCTTTGCTTTGCCATGTGGACCCTAGATATGGCGGGTTTCCACAGATATAGGTTTCACCCACCTCATTCTCGAAATCGATTTGAGCCTGCTCCAGCGGGGTATCAAAAAGATCATCTGCGGTGAGCTTTACGCCTGTACTGTAGACATCCATCAATTGCAGCCAATCTAGCCGCAGGGCATTGCCACAGGTAATCCAGTTATCGGAGCTGAGGGGTAAAAACTCGGCCAGTGCCAGCTTCTTACCGCGATAATGCAAGTCGCACTGGTACTCGGCAATAATCAACGCGAGGCGAGCAACCTCGGCTGAGAAGTCGCGCAGCTCAATGCCACGAAAATTGGTCAGCGGTATATCGGTTGGCCGGTTTGGCTCTTTACGACGCTGGTTTACTTCAGCTTCAATTTCACGCATCTGCTTGTAGGCGATAACCAAGAAGTTACCTGAGCCGCAGGCGGGGTCAAACACACGGATTTTTGCCATGCGGTTGCGCAGATTTAGCAGCTTGCGGGCGCTGTCGCCTGCGTCTTCTAGCTTCTCGCGTAAATCGTCCAAAAATAAAGGGTTAAGCACTTTCAGAATGTTCGGCACGCTAGTGTAGTGCATGCCCAATGCACCACGCTCTTCGTCGTCGGCCACCGCTTGAATCATCGAACCGAAAATATCAGGGTTGATCTGTGTCCAATCCAGGCTACCAATGTGCAGTAGGTAGGAGCGCGCAATTTTACTAAAGCGCGGCACTTCGACACTGCCTGAAAACAAACCTCCGTTTACATAGGGGAATTTCCTTGCCGAACGGGGGATGTTCGCCGCAGCATGCTCTTCTTGCCGCGTGTTCATGGCACGGAAAATTTCGCTAATCACTTCATGGGTATTAGCAGAGTCTCTAGCGCTCATTTCTGAGACGGTGTCGGTAAAAAGGCCGCTACCGGCGAAGATGTCAGTGTCTTCGGCAAAAAAACAGAAGATCAGCCTAGCCATGAAGTGGTTCATTTCATGGCGTTGCTCTTCCGTGCCCCAACCAGGGTTATCTTTCAGAAGCTCAACATACAGCCGGTTCAGGCGGCTGGTAGCCCGAATATCAAACGAGCTTTCACGCACCTGCTTAACGGTGGTGATACCCGCCAGGGGCAAAAAGAAGCCAAAGTGATCAGGAAATTCTTCATATCTGCAGGCGACTGTCTCGCCGCTTTCCAGTTCTTCGGCCTCCAATACCTCACCATCGGTGGCGAGCACAAACTTGGCCTTGGCACGCGTGGTGGCCGGGCTCGCCTTCAAAGCAGCCAAGGTTTGGGTAACGGCACCAGCATTCGCCACAGCGATATGGATATTGTTCGTCTGCAATACCCCGCCAAGATCCGACTTATTGGACGTGCCCGAACGCAACCGCTTAATGGTGGTCGCCTTGTTTCCAAAAGCTTCCAGGAAGGCATAGGGAAACTCAGCCGGATCAAAGGGCTGTTGTGCTAAGTCAGAAATTGCGGATTCGATTTCTACTGCGTTCATGGGATGCCGTCTATTCAGTTCGCCATCTGGCGAGTGCTTATTTTTCACTGCCAAGCAGTTTGAGTATATCGCTGAGCATTTTTAACGGGCGATATAGCTCTGTGCGCTCAAAGCATATTAGGAAAAATAAATATTCATTGATTGATAGATATCATACACACCCAGAGGCACTGCTTCAGCGTCTACCATGTGTAAAAGAGATGCGAATAATAAATAGATAAAACAAGCGGCGGGGAGCCAAGGACCAAGGGACTCATAATCCCCTGCTTTGAAGAAGCAGATAACATAGAAATGGTGGGCCCAGTAGGACTTGAACCTACGACCAAGGGATTATGAGTCCCCTGCTCTGACCAACTGAGCTATAGGCCCGAAAAGCGTGCATATAATAGCGAATGTGGCGGGGCGAGGCTACCCCTACACACGTATCTTCGTGCGGGAATGGCACTTTTTACGGGATTGCAGGTCTTGAAGTGAAGTTCTTTATGCGGAGACGCGCCTTGAAAGCTTTGATTGCTCTTTTCCCGTTGCTGCTAACGGTGCCGGTTCAGGCCGATTGGCAGCTTGATCCTGGTGAGTCGCGTGTAGAGGCGGCGATTACTCAGCTCAACGGGGCGACACCTCAAACGCATCATCACCAGGTGCGTAATCTAGAAGGTGATATCTCGCCCGATGGCACGCTGCGCCTGCCGCTTAAGCTGAGCCAGACCGACCTGCTTTCGCGCTTTAATGATCTACCACCGTGGGTCGCTCTGCTGTCGAATACTCCGCTGGTCACGCTGGTTGGGCAGATGCCGCCGGAACGGCTGGATGCATTGGATATCAATGAGTCGCTGGTCGAGACCATTACCTTTCGTGTACAAAACGAAATGGTGAACCGGGAGGAGTCGGTGCCCTTGCGCTTTACCCGCGAAGGCTTGAATCAAGTGAGGGTGACTCACGCAGAGCCAATGACGCTGGATGGCAAGGCGTTAATGGCGAACACCACGGTCCGTACTCTGCTGTCCATGCTTGGCTATCAACAGATTGACGATAACGTGCCCATTACCCTGAATGCCTTGCTGATTAACCGCTAAGCCTTTAGCGAATAATCTTTTTAAGCGGGCTCAGTCGCCCGGCGCACATTAGCCAGTAACGGGCTACCGGTCGCCGGGTCAGAAAGTAACGTGCAGTCGACCTGATACAGCTTGCGCACCAGCTCTGGCGTGACCACATTCGCGGGCGCGCCCTGATCAACAATTTTCCCATCACACATGGCGATCAAGTGGTCCGCGTAGCGGCAAGCGCTGGCTAAATCATGCAGTACCATCACCACAGTGCGCCCATGCCCAGCCAAGTGACGCACCAGTTCAAACACCTCGATCTGGTGGCCTAAATCAAGCGCGGAAGTCGGCTCATCCAGCAGTAAAAGCGGCGTTTGTTGAGCGATGGTCATAGCGATCCACGCACGCTGGCGTTGCCCACCCGAAAGCGCATCAATGGGGCGATCCGCTAAATCCTCAAGCCCTGCCGCTAAAAGCGCGTGTTGTACCACCCGCTGGTCTTCGGCTGACCATTGCCGCAACCAACCCTGATGCGGCTGACGCCCAAAACGAATCAGTTCCGTTACCGTTAGCCCTTCTGGAGCGATAGCCTCCTGGGGCAGCAGCGCCAACTGCGTGGCGAGTTGGCGAGACGGTAAGCGTTGAATATCTTCACCGTTGAGCAACACGCTACCTTCATCGGGCTTATGCAAACGCGCCAGGCCCGCAAGTAATGTCGATTTACCACATCCGTTAGGTCCTACAATGGCCGTCACTCTGGCACTGGGCAGTGTCACGTCCAGGCCATCGATCACCCGCCGCGTGCCATAACCCATGCTTAGTGCGTGAGTGGCTAGTGTGGGCGGGGTTCGAAAATCGTTCATGCGTGACTCCGTTGCGGGCGCATCAAAATCCATAAAAGCCAAGGGCCGCCGATGATGGCGGTGACAATACCAACCGGCAGTTCGATTGGCGACAGTAGCGTTCGTCCCGCAAGGTCCGCTAACACCATCACCAGCGCACCTGCCAGCGTAGCCGCGACTACCGGCACATGGCGCGGAGTGGAAAGCGCACGAGCAATTTCAGGGCCGATTAGCCCCACCATGCCTACGGGCCCCGCCACCGCAACGGCCAAGGCCGTTAAAGCAACCGATAGCAGTAATATTTGGATACGGCGCACGGTGGTGTTGATGCCCAAACCGCTGGCCGTAGCGTCGGAAAACCGCAACACCGTGAGTGAGCGTGCCAGCACCAGCGCAGCAACAAAGCCCAGCACTAAGCCAATTCCCAGCAGTTGGATTGAGCCGCCGGAACGGGCATTGAGGGAACCGACAGTCCAAGGGTAAGCAGCATTGGCTGTATCGATAGCCACGCGCGCCAACATCAGTTGCGTGATAGCCCCAAAGATGGCTCCTACCCCAATCCCCGCAACGATAAACCGGTACCCTTGCGTGCCGCTGCCAGCTGCAAGCCCAAAGGTAATAACGGCAGCTGTGGCGGCACCGGTCAAGGCCATCGCAGAAGGCGCCAGCGATACGCTCATCCCCACAACGGAGGCCACCGCAAAGGCGGTGGCACCGTTATCAATACCAATAATACCGGGCGTGGCCAAGCGGTTACGTGCCAGCGTTTGCATTAAAATACCCGCCAGCGCAAAGGCGCCTCCGGTCAAACAGGCGGCTACAAGCCGCGGCAAGCGTAACTCCTGCACCATAAAACCGGTCATCATATCGCCCTGCCCAACCAGTGCTTGTACTACATCGCGCGGGTCCAGGGTGACGGTGCCAAGGCTAAGGTAGGTAATGCAGGCGAGCAGCAATGTGACCGCTAACCCACTGTTAACCCAAACGGCTCGCTGCTCAAGCAGAATACTGTAGCCATCGCCTCGGCGCTCGCCCCAGCGCCAGTAGCCCGTTGGCGGCTCTACCGGCTCTTCTTCATAACGCACCATGCCCATATCGGGTGTTCTCGCGACCACAGCCGTGGCGCCCTGTTTTTTGAATTCAGCTTTTAACCAGCGAGGCGTCATAACAAACTCACAACATGGGTAAACGGCGGGCGCGTACAACAGCAATAAGCACAGGCGCTCCGCACAATGCCGTAAGAACACCCAGCGGTAGTTCAGAGGGAGCGACCACCAAGCGGGAAATAACATCGGCCGAGACGACGATTAACGGGCCAATCGGTAAACAAAACCATAGAGTGCGTCGGATATCTGGCCCGGCAAACGCGCGAGCAACAAAAGGCACTACCAGCCCGACAAAAATAATAGGCCCGGCAATGGCCGTTGCGGCCCCGACCAAAAGCGCTACGCAAAGTACGACCAATGCACGAATCAGCTGAGGATGATGCCCCAGCCCCGATGCCATCCGCTCCCCGAGCGCTAATGCGGATAAAGGGCGCGCAATCAACACAACCAAAAGCGTGCAAAAGGCGATAGAAGGCAATACGGCTATTAAATCTTCCAGACGACGGCCCGCCAAACTGCCAATCACCCAGAAGCGCACTTCGTCAGCAGAGCGCTGGTCAAACAGCAGCAGTAGCGCGGTCATCGCCCCCAGCAACGCCGAGAAAGCAGCGCCGGCCAGCACCAGGCGCACTGGGTCATTACCCACGCCGCGCCAACGCGCTACGCCCAATACGCAGAGGCAGCCTATCAATGCACCCAACTGCGCGACGGAAATACGCAGGGTGGCCGCACTTGAACCCAGCACTAGCGCCAATGCAACAGCAAACGCCGCCCCCGCACTGACGCCCAGCAACCCCGGTTCCGCTAGCGGGTTACGCGCAACGGCTTGCAAGAGCGCACCCGAAACACCCAGCGCCATACCCACCGCAATGCCAATCAAGGTGCGTGGTGCACGCAGTTCCCATACCACAAAATGCGCGTCACTGTCTTCGCTACCCAACAGCATAGAGAGCGCTTGTAATGGCGAAACGCTGCCAGCCCCCACCAACAAACTAACGACGCTCACCGCCACTAGGGCGGTGAGCAGGCTTAACAGCAGCGTTCGTTGTTCAAAGCGCTGCGTTAGCGAACTTACTGACATGTTCGTTCCTTCACAGGCGTACCTTGATAGTAAGGACGCTTAAGGCAAGAGCGCTTGTTCGATATCGTTCAGGATGGCCTGGGCGGCCAGCGGCCCTGAAGCGCTGCTCCATACCTGGCCATTCACAGGCACAACGTGTTCTTGTTGCACAACATTCAAACGGGTGAAGGCATTACTCTGTTCGGCAGCCTCCAACGCTTGCTGGCCATCTTCATTTAGCGTGGCAAGAAATAGCCAGTCGCTGTCAATCAATGAGAGGTTTTCAAGGCTTAATACATCACTATGGGCACTGCCCTCACTGACCAGGCCTTCGTCTTCCACTATCAGCCCTGTCGAAGCAAGTACGCCAGTTGAAAACAGCTCAGAGGACATGACCATGGGGCCAGCAGGCATCCACCGCACCAGGTAAGCGGTGCCGCCGACATTGGCATCACTCAAACGTTCGTTAAGCTCTGCGGCACGCTGCTCTACCTTTTCAAGCGCTTCATCAATTTCTGCTTCTTTACCCAGCGCCTGACCAAACAGCTGCGTTTCTGCTTTCCAGCCGTCGCGAGAAAAACCGCGTGTTTTAGGAACGACCGTGGGGGCAATACGTGACAGCAACTGGTACTGCTCTTCAGCAAGCTGGGGCGCTGCAAGAATCAGGTCCGGTTGTAAACGAAGCACCGCTTCGATGTTGAGTTCACGGGTAACACCAACCATTTCCAGCGCGCTTACATCGGTGTGTTCACCAATATAAGCAGCGACATCGTTGCTGCCACGCGAAGCAATGGCGCCTATCGGGGTGACACCAGCGGCCAACGATGCGTCTAACGCGCCTTCATATAGCGTTACAACACGCTCCGGCGCATCAGGCACTTCAATTTCTCCAAAAGCAGTATCCAGCTCTCGGGCTTGCGCATTGGTAATCAAGCTACTCAATAGCACACCGGCCAAGCCAAGACGCAGTACCGAACGCAGCATAGTGAACCTCTATTCTTAGACCATTCGTTCGAATAGTAACGATTCTCAAAAACATTTGCATCTATATTAAATAGAACCCGGCGTTCCACTTTACGCAACACAAAGAAAACCACTTGTGTAATACCCCTGCCTCTAAACCGGGCCTCTCTACGTTTCGATTTTAGCAACGCATTGTTCCATGACATTGACTCGCGCATGGGAACTTTTCTTTTTAGAATCCCACCCTCATTTGATAATAAATATCATTACCAAACCATTAACCAAGGGGATTGCTATGCCACGCTTTACTCGTAATGCTTTAGCCAGCGCTGTTGCTCTTGGGCTGACCGCTGGCGCGGCCAATGCTCAGGAAAATACTCAGCTTAATAACATGGTGGTGACCGCTTCCGGGTATGAGCAAACGCTAAATAGTGCCCCTGCGAGTATCTCAGTGGTAACGCGGGAAGAGCTGGAGCAAAACCAGTTTTCCAACATTGCCGAGGCAATCAAGGATATTCCAGGCGTCGATATTCGCTCTGGAACCGGCAAAACAGGTGGCTTCAATATTTCCATCCGTGGCATGCCAAGTGCTTATACGCTGATCCTGATTGATGGACGCCGCCAAAACGCCTCGGGCAATGTCACACCCAATGGCTTTGGCGAGACCTCAACCAGCTTTATGCCGCCCCTTTCAGCGATTGAGCGTATTGAAGTTATCCGTGGCCCAATGTCCACTCTTTATGGGTCGGACGCCATGGGCGGGGTTATCAATATAATTACTCGTCGCGTTAGTACTGAATGGGCAGGCTCAGTAACGCTTGAGAACACCTTTCAGCAAGATCGTGATGCGGGCAACAACTCAGCAATTAATCTCTACACTTCAGGCCCACTGGTTGAAGATACGCTAGGCCTGCAGTTGCGTGGGCGCTTGTTTGACCGCGATAGCTCCGAGCGCATGGTAGAGGGCAGCGCAGGACGCGACCCTCGCCCAGTGGAAGCGCGCATCTACTCGATTGGCGGGCGCTTAAACCTAACGCCCGATGATACCAACGAATTTTGGCTGGATGCCGAACGCTCCCGCCAGGTGTACGACAACTCAGATTGTCGCTTGGGCAGTCTGGATGGCTTAAAGCGTGATGACTGCTCCACCCCCCAACCGGGTGAGTTTTTCGGCTACTCAGATGAGCTGCGCTTTAACCGCGACCAAATTGCCGTAGGGCATACCGGCCACTACGCCGCAGGCACCCTTGAGAGTAGCGTTACGCATAATTTTACGGAGACACTTGGGCGTACACTGCCTGCCGGAAACGCACCTGACTATGGCTATATAGCCCAAGGAGGCGAGCCACGTCTTCTGGAAAATCGTGACACTGTGGTCGACAGCAAATTCATTGCACCGCTGGATGACCACATGGTGACCGTAGGCGTTCAGTATATTGATGCTGAGCTTAAAGAAGGCACTGCAGGCAACGAGAAATTTTCTCAATCAAGCTGGTCATTTTTTGCCGAAGATGAGTGGCTGCTAACCGATGACTTAGCGCTAACCTTGGGCGGTCGCTATGAAAACCATGATGCGTTCGGTGGCCACTTTAGCCCGCGCGGTTACTTAGTGTGGAATACCACTGACCAGTTAACCCTTAAAGGGGGTATTAGCCAAGGGTACAAAACGCCCACGCTGAACCAGCTACACGATGGTGTTAACGGTTTTGGCAATCAAGGCCAATCCGTCAGTCTTGGCTCGCCAGACCTTGGACCCGAGAAAAGTACCAACTATGAAGTGGGTGCGATCTACGACAACCTTAGCGGCTTCTCTGCCGGGGCAACTGTCTTTTATACCCAGTTTCGCGACCGTATCGCTGATGGCGACAGCCTGCCCAACTGCCAGTATATTGACGGTAATGGCAATCAGCCTTACGCCAATGCCGCTAACTGCTTAAGCGTAGGGAATTTCACTCAGCAGGCTAGCTTTGACCAATCAATCAATATTGACCGCGCGGAAACTCGTGGTATTGAACTGACCAGCAGCTACCAAATTGCTCCTGCCTGGGCGATCAGCGGTGGCTATACCTACACTGACACCGAAATCACTTCCGGAGAGAATGAAGGTCAACCGCTTACCAATGCACCCAAGCATAAGTTGACCACTGATCTTAACTGGGCAATTAATGATCGCTGGAACACTACGCTTGAAGGGGAGTACTACTCTTCACGGGAGCGTTTTAGCGGTAATGTAACCGGCTCCTCCGCCGCACTTGTTGACCAATTAGGTAATAACCTGAACGGCTACACGCTGTTCAACCTGAAAAGCTCTTACCTATTCTCCGATAACGTTCGCCTCACGGGCGCCATTTACAACCTGTTCGACAAGGATTTCGCAGGTCACGACACCTACGAGTATGAAGGGGATACCTACATCGCCTATCACTACACTCAGACAGGTCGTTCCACCGACGGCGTCGCCTTGGATGGCCGTAATTTCTGGGTCTCAGCTACTTACGAGTTCTAATCGCTTCCTACTTGAACGGCTCTGCTTGCTGTTTCAATGCTCTCTTTACGCCTCGGCTTTGCCGGGGCTTTTTTATAGCGCTCTCTTTTATAACCGCTATAAAAAAAGCGACCACTTAAAAGTGGCCGCTTGGTTAATTGCTCTTGAAGAATTAAAAATCCACGCTCAAGCCTAACCACACCCGGCGGCCGTCTTCCACATAGCCATACTCATCGTAAGTAATCGTTTCATCCAGCAGGTTATAGATACCGGCATTAAGCTGCGTATTGGCATTCAGTTGATAGCCAAGACCTGTATCTACAAAGGTGTAAGAAGGCGCGATAGTGGAGCTTGAGGAAGGCCCGGTGACCGGCTGGCTCTCCTTACCCCGGTAGGTTGCTCTGGTCCACTGGCTTAACCGAGCAGACACCTGCCAATCAAGCGATGCTGAAATTTGATGGCGGGGCAGTTGCGTGAGCGGGCTACCGGCGTACTCACCACTCTTCTGTTCGGAGTCGGTGAATGTGTAGCTTCCGGTTAAATCAAGCGACTCATTAAGCGGTGCGGCCATGCTGATTTCCACCCCACGCGTTATCGCTTCATCAACGTTAATGCGGTACGTCGGGTCACTGCCAAAGTCGTTGGGGCCTGCATCACAAATTGAAACAGGGCATGCAATGCGGGTGATCTTGTCGTCAAAGTCGTTATGGAAAACCGTCAAGCTACCGTTAAATCCATTTTCATTTCCATAATAAAGCGCCAGTTCTTTGTTGAGCGAGGTTTCCGGCTTTAAATTCGGATTGCCATATACGTTGCCCCCGCGGCTAACCTGCCCCCAGCCGGGCGCCGTCTCACGAATATTGGGTGAGCGATACCCAGTAGATACGCCCCCTTTCAGTGTCCAATCCGGCGTCATATTCCAGACGCTGTAAAGTCGTGGGCTTATATGACTGCTGTATTTATCTGACTCATCAAGGCGTATACCGCCTGTTAGCGACCAGCTATCGGTCAACATCCATTCGTCTTCAACAAACACAGCCCACTGACGTTGATCAAGCGTAGTAAGGTCGGAAATCTGGTTGGTAGTGCCATCCTCCAGCTTCTCCTCCTCGTAACTGGCCCCCACCGTCACCATGTGCGTACCAAGCGGAATGACGCCACTGGTCTTGGCTGTCGTGTTGGTAATTTCGATATCTCGCGAGTCGTTGCGGCTATTTTCGCGCTGAACGAACGTTTCGCTGGTACCCCAATCAAAACGACCGCTATGGGTCACCGCCATATGCCGATTGGTAAATTTGTTGAGGCTGTCAGAGCAGCCGCCACGGCAACCTTCAGAAGGCGCAGAACGCCCCATCAACGCTTGGCGCTCTTGCTCAGTAATACCCGCCTCGGCGGTAACGTCGTGGTTGTCGCTGGCCGCCAAACTTAAACGCGCGGTCAGGCTCTGCAGGCTTTTATCCTCATAGCCATTGATGATGTTGTCTTCATCACGCTGGGAGGCTTGACCATAGAGTTGAAGCCCTAGCGTATCGCCCACCAGCGGCCCACTTAGGTAGAAGTTACCTTGACGGCTATCGCCTGAAGAACTGCTTTCCTGCAGCACGGTGTCGATCTGAAGGTTGCCATGCCATTGCTGGGCCACCTTGCGAGTGATCACGTTGATTACCCCACCAATAGCGTCTGATCCATATAGAGTCGACATGGGCCCGCGCACGATTTCAATACGTTCAATAGCTTGTAAGGGCGGCAGCCAATCCTGTTCGAAACCAGCGCTACCGTTCGGACGCGATTCTCGAGAATTCTGCGGACGACCATCTACCAAAACCAGCGTGTACTGGGCAGGCATACCGCGAATGGAAATGTCGTGGCCGTTATCACCCCCTCCGCCCCCGGTTACTGTTACCCCCGGTACATCGCGCAGCGCGTCCGTAATATTTTGGTAATGGCCTCGCTCCAACTGCTCGCGAGATAATACGCTAATGGAGGCGGGGGCGTCCTTTATCTGCTGTTCGAAGCCCGAAGCGGTCACCACCATATTGTTTAATGTCTCAGACTGCTGGGCCAGCGCGGTGCTTGTTGCCAACGAGGCAACCGTAGTTGCAAGTAGCGTTAGACGAAATGAGTTAGGCATGTTATTTCCATTGTCTAAAATAATTAAGCTGAATGGTAACTATTAGCATTATCATGTTACCTACAAAGTTCCACCATGGGACGGCACGGGGTGTTCGGTAATACGCAACCTAAATGCCAATTATTTTCATTCCACCCCAAAAGTGGCACAATAGACGCTTCTTAATTGACCTGTGGCGCGACCATGTATGACTTTGACGAACTGGCTGCTTTCGCGGATGTAATGGCGACCGGTAGCGTGACACGCAGTGCGCAAAAGCTGGGGTTAGCAAAATCAACACTGAGTCGTCGTATCAGCCAGTTGGAAGCACGGCTTAATCAGCCACTACTACGCCGCCAGGCCAATCGTTTAATTCCTACCGAGGCTGGCCTGCTCTTTCATACGTACTGTACTGAATTGCTCTCGATGGCAAGCCACAGCCAGGAAGCCTTGGCCGAGCTGCGCGAAGAAATTAGTGGCAAAGTCACGCTGGAAATCCATGGGGCCTTGGCGAGAAGCTGGATGGCCCCTGTGGTCAATGCCTTTTTAAACAGTTACCCAAAAGTAGAGCTAGAGCTTCGAACCCGCGAAACACCGCCCACCAAAATGCATAGCAATAGCGTGCATGTATGGCTGGGCTTTACCAATGAATGCGGGCTTAACCAGGAGTGTCTGGGCCATTTAACCCGCGGGTTATATGCCAGCCCACGCTATCTGGCCGAAAACGGGTCACCAACCCATCCTGATGAGTTACCCCAGTACGCCTGGATCGACTTGCTCAACACGGCATCCAACGGACTAACGCTCCATCACGCCAGGTACGGTGATTATCTTTTCGACCCGCCACGCTCGCGCCTGCGCGTCGATTTGACCGCGCTGCATATCGACGCCATTGCGGGTCATCAAGGGATAGGTCTACTGCCCCACTGGTTAGTTAAACGGCGTGAAGAACATCACCCTGGCGAGCTGATCCCTTGCCTGGTGGGCTGGGAGCCTACGCCGCTGCCCATTAATTTACTTTACGCTTACGGCCACCAACCTCGGCGAACCAACGCGTTGCTTGATTTTTTGCGCCAGCACGTTCCCGTGCAGTGGCAACGTTCAGCCGTAAACGCTTAACGAATTTTGCGTATTCGCCTTGCCTATTAGCAGGCTCATTAACGACAATAGGCAACCCACGATTGCCAAGGACCGTTAATGCTTGCCGAACTGTTTGCTGTTATGGCCCCCGTACTTGCCGGTGCGGGGTTAGGTTTTTTGTGGATTCGGCTAGGACACCCTTATCCTGTCGATTTTGTTACTCGACTGGTTTTCAACATCGGCACGCCCGCGCTGGTGTTGGCCTCGCTTGCGGGTGCCGACATAGATGCCGACACCTTTGGTCGCACCATGCTGGCGACTGCGCTGGTGATCATCACCATGGGGCTAGCGACCTTTGCTGTTGCCAAGCTGCTGGGCCGTGACTGGCGCGTTCTGCTGTCTCCCATGATGTACCCCAATACCGGCAACATGGGGCTACCAGTGGTTCTTTATGCATTTGGTAGCGCTGGTTTTGCTTATGGCATCACGGTGATGGTAACGGTCTCGCTGTTCCAGTTCACTCTGGGCTCTGTTCTCAATAGCCAAGGCAACCCGCTAAAAACGCTCGTTAAGACCCCGACGGTATATGCCATTTTAATTTCCATGGTGCTGCTGCTAACCGATACCTCACTACCGCCTTGGCTTGGCAACACCGTAGGCCTTATGTCGGGCTTTACCGTGCCGCTGATGCTGATCACCCTGGGTGTTTCCTTGGCGAGCATTCAGGTAAAAAGCCTGCGTTCCGGGTTAGGGTTTAGCCTCGTGCGCATACCGTTGGCGGCGGTGGCGGCCTGGTTCATCGCAGGCTGGGTAGGGCTTCCGCCGCTGGCGCAAGGCATTCTCGTTTTACAAATGTGTATGCCCGTGGCGGTGTTTAACTATTTATTTGCCCAGCGTGCCCGGCGTGAGCCAGCCTACGTGGCCAGCCTGGTATTTTGCTCGACCCTGTTAGCACTGATCTACCTACCGATACTGTTAGCACTCCTAATGCCTTCTCTTGGTGGGGAATGAGCCCAATAGGAAAAGTCCCTGCTAGACTGATGATGGCCTTATTACAAGGTTCGCCCCGCTGAGGTTCCCCTTGGGCTCATCACTACAGGAGAATGCGCTATGCACGTGGAACAAAACGCCAAGCCGGTTACTTCATGGCTATCAACCGTTTTGGGCGGACTGCTGCTAACGAGTGCAGCGGGTACGGCGCATGCTGAGGTTGTCCATGAATCTATCGAAACCGAGCATCTAGCCGTCGCCATTGAGCGGGTAGCCTCGGGGTTTGAACACCCTTGGGCGGTGGCATTTCTTCCAGATGGCCGCCTCCTGGTAAGCGAGCGCAACGGGCAACTAAATCTGGTGGATTCGCGCAGCGGTGAATATCAGGCGCAGGAGGGCATGCCAACGGTCAATCATCATGGCCAGGGTGGCCTACTTGACGTGGTACTACACCCGGATTTTGCAGACGGCAGCGGCGAACACGACTGGATTTACGTTACCTGGAGCAAACCCGACGCTAACAACAGCCGTACAGCGCTTTCGCGTGTTTACTGGCAAGATGACCAATTAGGCGATGTAGAGCATCTGTTTGAGCAGGATCGCGCCTCGGCTCCCGGTCGCCATTACGGCTCACGCCTGGCCTGGTTAAACGATGGTACGCTGCTTATGAGCGTTGGCGACCGGGGTTCGGAGCCTTCCAGAGCGCAGGCGCGCGATGACCACGCAGGCTCTACGCTGCGCTTGACCGAAACAGGCGGCGTGCCGGAAAACAACCCGTTTGTGAATGATGCCAACACCCGAGATGAGATCTACTCGCTGGGTAATCGTAATATTCAAGGTATGACCGTATTGAAAAACGGTGAGCCGTGGGTATCGGAACATGGCCCGCTCACGGGAGATGAGCTGAATCACATCAAGGCAGGTGCTAACTACGGCTGGCCTGAGGTTACGCTCGGCAACGATTACGCTACCCAGCAACCCATAGGCGAAAAGTCGCTGCCAAGCATGGAAGACCCGAATTATGACTTTGAAGGACGTTTTGCACCATCCGGCTTAGCCGAAGTCAGAGGAAGCACGTTCAACGCTTGGGAGGGCAACCTGCTCGCAGGTGGTTTAAGCAGTGAACAGCTGCTACGCCTCACGCTTAATGGCGATGAAGTTACTGAAAGTGAGCGTATTCTTGATGGTCATATTGGCCGTATTCGTGATGTGCGCCAAGGCCCAGACGGCGCCATTTACTTGCTAACCGATGAGCGCCAAGGCAGCCTTTATCGGCTACTGCCTGCAGAATCCCCTTAATCCGGCGATTCTTTGATGGCCCCATGTTCATAACTCTATTCATCAACCGCCGTTTCTACTGATAATGCTTTTCACTGATGAAACGCTTAATGCCACCATGGAAGCAGCATGCGACTTCGTAATTTAATTATCATCACCGTCATCGTACCGCTGTTTGTTGTATTGGTGGTGTTCAGCTTAGTGGCCATAAAATCGCTGGAAGACAATGTTCGCTCCAAACTGCAAACGGAAGTCGAGATCATTACTCGGGCGCTTAGCACCTCACTGAGTGGTGCGGTCTCCCGAGACAGCCCAACACCGCTAGAAGAAGCACTGCAATCGGCGTTTTCGTTCCATCGAATTTATGGCGCTTACGTCTTTGACCTTCAGGGGCGCGAAGTTTACGGGCTGGGCTTAGGCAAAGACCTTTTCTCTCCCGAAGAGATCCGCCAGGTAATTGAGCAGGATGACCTTTACAGTAATTATCGCCAGTATGATGGCTGGACCTATTACTCGGCCATCATCCCACTACGCACCCAGGATGGCACCGTTCATGGTGCACTTCAGGTTAACCGCTTAAATACCGGCATCGAAAATTACACCGGGTTTATAAGTATTGTGGCGGTTCTGGTGTTTGTCATTGGCGCAGCTGGCATCGTCTTTAGCATTTGGTGGGGGTTTAGGCGCTATATTGAACGTCCGCTTAATCGTTTATTGCACGTTATGCTGCTGGTGGAAGACGGTGATCGTAGCCAGCGTGCGACGATAGACGGCCCGGCTGAGTATAGTCGGCTTGCCTCAGGTTTAAATGGCATGCTCGACGCCATGGCTGAAAAAGATCACGATATTGAAGAGCGTCAACAGCGTGAAATTGAGCTTGAAAAGCGCCTGCGTAAATCCAAAAAACTGGCAGAGCTGGGTGTTCTTGCAGCCGGCGTCGCCCACGAAATTGGCGCCCCCCTTACGGTTATTAACGGCCAGGCCCAGCGGCTAGCTCGCCGAAACGTCATTGGCGATGAGGAACGGGCCAAACTTGTCCGCATTCGCGGCGAAGTTGAGCGAATTGTCGAAATAGTTCGTCAATTAATGGAATTAGGCCGACAGCATAATGTCGAAAAAGGCGAACTGGCGCTTGATCGGTTAATTCAAAATGCCAGCGATTTAGTAGAAGAGGAGCTTGAACCGCGAAATATCCGGTTGGATATCCATCTTCCCTCGCCCACGCCTCATTTACTGGCAAACGAACAGCAAATCGTTCAGGTGCTTACCAATCTACTGCGTAATGCAGCGCAAGCTCCTAACGTAAGCCATATCCGCGTACGCGTACGTACGCATGATCATGAATTAACGCTCTATGTAGAAGACGATGGCCCTGGCATCCCTGCTAGCAACCATCAGCACGTTTTTGACCCATTTTTCACTACCAAACCGGTGGGTCAAGGCAGTGGCTTGGGGCTCTCCATGGTGCACCGTATTATTAATGACCACGGCGGTACGATTGGTGTGTTTGACAGCGCTCTTGGTGGCGCTGGATTTGAAATCACACTTCCACTTAGTGAAACCGCATCCGCTTGAGGACAACATTTGTGACCCATCAGGAACATCCTTTACCTTTGCTGGTAGTGGAAGATGACCCCGCTATCCGAGAGCTTTTAGAAGAAGAGTTGAACGATGCGGGCTATCAAACGCTTGGCGTGCCCAGCGCTGAAGAGGCCATTGCCCTACTAAGCCATACCCCTGTGGCCATGATGATTACCGATGTACGCCTGCCGGGGATGACGGGCATTCAGCTGCTGCAGCAAATTCGTCAAAGTGGCAGCGAATTGGGGATCATCGTTATTACCGCTTTTGGCACTATCGATCAGGCCGTTGAAGCGCTCAAGCTTGGCGCCAACGACTTCCTGACCAAGCCACTTGACCTTGATGCTATCCGTGAGGCGGTCTTTCGGGTGCTGGAGCGCCAGCGTCTATCGCTTTCACACGATACAGAGCTCAGCCACTTTCACGGCATTGTGGGCAAAAGTAATGTTATGCAGTCGCTGTTTCATGACGCATCGCGATTGGCTAAAAGTAATGCACCCATTCTTATTTTGGGGGAAAGCGGTACCGGCAAGGAGCTTTTGGCGCGCGCCATTCATCAGGAAAGCCCTCGCCATGAGGCCCCTTTTATCCCCGTCAACTGCGCCAGCATACCTGCTGAGCTGATGGAAAGTGAGTTTTTCGGCCATGTGAAAGGCGCCTTTACCGGGGCCAATGAAGCGCGCAAAGGGCTTTTTCATACCGCTCAAGGTGGCAGTCTGTTTTTAGATGAAATAGGCGAAATGCCGATCAACCTCCAGGCCAAGCTGCTCCGGGCGCTTCAGGAAAAAACCGTGCGCCCGGTCGGCGGCGAGCGCGAAGAAGCTGTGGATGTGCGCATCATCGCGGCGACCCACCGCAACCTGGATAAAGAGATTGAGCAGGAGAGTTTTCGTAGCGACTTGTTTTATCGTCTGGAAACCTTTTCACTGCGCATTCCTCCCCTGCGTGAACGGGGCAGCGATATTGAACATCTGATTTTTGCGTTGATTGATAAACATGCGGAAGCGCAAAACAAGCAGATTGAGCAAATTGAGCCCGAGGCACTCAACAGCCTGCTGAATTACACCTACCCCGGTAACGTCCGCGAATTGGAAAACGCCATTATGCGAGCGGTAACGCTCAGTGAAGAGGGTCTTTTGCAGCACCAGGATTTACCCGAACGCTTGCGCGAGAATTCTCATCCGGAAGCTGGTGCCGAGATCACGCCGACGTTAAGCGGAGAAGTACTGCCAGGGGCACAGTTACCGACGCCCTCGCCCACTCGATGGCCTAGCCTGGAGGAAGTGGAAAAGCGCTATATTCGAAAAGTGCTCGAAGCGACAGGAGGCAACAAACGCCGAACAGCGGAGCTTTTGGGTATCGCTCGACGCACACTCTATCGCCGTCTTGAAGATAGCGAAGAGTAGATCAATAGGACTGGTTCAATCGGACTAGACCAACAGGACTCTGTATGAAAAGGCCAACCCCCATCGCTGGTCTGGCCTTTACGTGAAAAACTTAAGTACCGTCTTCTGTTGGCGGTACGCCGGTAGCATCATCATTGGCCATCGGCCCCTGATTCAGCGGTTCTTCAGGCTCCGGCTGAGCATTCTCATTGGGGGGACTGTCTTCTCCACATCCCACCAGAAAAACCGTGCTTGATGCGCAGATAAAGGCCAACAACAGTGCCTTGATGCGTGTTTTATCGAGTATCACCATGCCGCTCTCCTTTGCTTATCACAGTGGTATGAGTACCAACCTTGCCTTTATCAACCTTGTCTTTATCAACATAGCCCTTATCAACATAGCCAGGCGCGTCTACGATGCAAGCGTCTGGCTACGATAGCGCGGGTACACGAGTAGCAACCCTTAGTAGCATCATACTTCAGCGCAAAAAAAACCCTCGCAGGTGCGAGGGTAAAGATGATAAACCGTGTGGAGCAGCCGCAGGGAACGAACAGCTGAAGCGGCTTATCATCGTAGGGAACAGTACGTAGGTATTAGCCGTTAGTTAACTCATCATCATTTTCTTCATCGGCGGCTCCTGGCATGGGATCTGTACCTTCACCAAAACCGGGCTCTTCTTCAACATCCTGGGTACGCGCCTCATCTTCAGGCTGTATTGACTCTTGCGGGACAATTGCTTCATCGTTATCTGCTGAACCCGTGCCTGCTGGATCAGCGGGATCTGCGGCTTGATCCGTTGAGGAAGGCTCTTGGGTCATAGTGGCATCCTGCTCAACGTCAGGTGCTGCACTTTGCTCCATGGTTTCAGGCTGTTGGGCAGGCGGCAATTCTTCTTCATTGTCACCACAGCCAGCAAGCAAGAGGACACTGGCAGCAGTTGCGATCATGCACAAAGAAAGTAGACGTGGGCGCTTCGCTTTTACATCCGCGTGCTTATTCATAAAATTCATCTCCTTGAAACCTGCAAAAAACATCCTGAATCACTATCCCAAACCAAGCACACATCAAGCCAACTCAATGAATTATTAAAAATAATAATTAAAATCAACATCTTAAAAGAAACAATCACTATTAACAATCAACCACGCGTGGGCGCAAAATGACACATGTGGCATTTCTTGACCGCGCTTAAAGAGGCGTTGTGACACAACCCTCTCATTTATGTATAATATTTTTTAATAAATATACAACCATATACTGTTTTTTCATTATGAATGCTTTGTGTGGCTGCTTTATACAGAAGGTGGTGCTGCTTTTATGTAAATGGCGGCAAATCAGAAAGAGCAACCATACAAAGCGCCTCATACACATAAAAGGCATCGCCTATGGATGAGCAACGTCCTGTTAAAATTAGAGTCCGAGGCTTAAGTAAGGTCTTTGGTAAACAACCTCGAAAAGCATTAGAGCTACGCGACCAGGGTCTTAAACGTCCAGAAATCCTTGAGCAAACAGGCCAGACACTCGGCCTTTCCAACATATCCTTCGATGTTTATGAAGGTGAACTCCTCGTCATCATGGGCCTTTCGGGCTCAGGCAAATCGACACTGATCCGCTGTCTTAATCGCCTGATTGACACAACGGAAGGTGAGATCATCATTGATGATGAAAACATTCCCACCCTGAGTGAAAAAGCGTTACTGGAGTGCCGACGCCGCCATTTCTCGATGGTCTTCCAAAATTTTGCGCTGTTTCCGCATCGCACGGTGCAAAAAAACGCAGAGTTTGGCTTGGAAATACGCGGCATTGATAAAGCCGAGCGTCATAAAATCGCCCATACCGCCCTTAAACAGGTGGGTCTGGAAGGCTGGGAGAACGCGTATCCCCACCAGCTTTCAGGGGGAATGCAGCAGCGCGTTGGCCTGGCCCGCGCACTGGCTAACGATGCCAGCGTACTGTTAATGGATGAAGCATTTTCAGCGCTTGACCCCTTGATTCGTAAGGACATGCAACTGGAACTTTTGCAGCTCCAAGCCAAAATGCAAAAGACCACGGTCTTCATTACCCACGATTTGGATGAAGCGCTGAATATCGGTGATCGAATCGTGCTGCTTAAAGATGGCGAAGTCGTCCAAATTGGCACTCCTGAAGAAATTCTGACCCAACCTGCGGACGATTATGTGCGTCGGTTTATCGAAGGGGTCGACCGCTCGCGTGTGCTAACGGCCGAGAGCGCTATGCGCCCACTGCGTAGCACCGCGCGTGATAGTGATGGCCCCCGCACGGCACTTCACCGCATGCGGGACCACGCAATTGACTCTATCTACGTAACTGACCGTGACCGCCGTCTGCTCGGGCTACTGGAAGCCGAGTCCGCGAGTACGGCGATCAAGGAAGGCGCCGAAAAAATCGCCGACTACCTGACTCAGGACTTCCGCAAAGTGTCCCCCGACGAGCCGTTGCAGAACCTGTTCGCCATGTTTAGTGAAAAGAGCTTTCCTATTGCCGTGGTAGATGAACAGCAACGCCTTCTGGGCGTTGTGGTGAAAGGCGCGGTACTGGATGAATTGGCACGAGCAGGAGAACCGTAATGGACATTCCCCGTATCCCGCTAGGCAGTTGGATCGAAGGTGGCCTCACTTGGCTAACCAGCGAATACTCTGTGGTTACTCGCGGCATTTCACGCTTTACCCAAACCGGGATTAACAGCCTGAATGATGGGCTGATGTGGCTACCGGAGTGGGCACTGCTGGCCATTATTGCGCTGCTTTGCTGGAGGCTTGCGGGCCCGCGCTTGGCACTGGGAGCGGTCCTTGGCTTGGCATTAATCTGGAACATGGGCCTTTGGGGACCCATGATCGAGACGTTAACGCTGGTGGTGATCGCAACCGTCGTTGCCGTTGTCATTGCACTGCCTATCGGCATTACCGCGGCCTTATCGGAACGCCTTTATCGCTTGTTCATGCCGCTGCTGGATTTTATGCAGACCATGCCTGCGTTCGTCTATCTGATACCGGCCATTCCCTTTTTCGGCATTGGTTCTGTGTCCGCCATTTTTGCCACGGTTATCTTTTCCATGCCGCCCGCCATTCGCTTTACGACGCTCGGCATTCGTCAGGTACCTACAGAGTTAATAGAAGCTGCGGATGCTTACGGCGCTACTCGAAGCCAAAAACTATTTAAAGTGCAGCTACCGCTCTCGTTACCTACTGTGATGGCGGGCATTAACCAAACGATCATGCTAGCGCTTTCCATGGTGGTTATTGCCGCGATGATAGGTGCCGATGGGCTAGGCAGCGAAGTATGGCGTGCAATACAGCGCCTGCGCCCAGGCGACGGCTTTGAAGCCGGTATTGCCGTTGTTATTCTGGCCATGCTGCTTGACCGTTTAACGCAGTCGTTACGCAAGACCTCAAGGTAAGCTGACTGAAATACCCAACGACAACGAGAAAATGAGAAGTAGCTTGATGGGGTGTTAGCCCCTTTGACTTGATGAGCTTTATTTTCACGACCATGCTGAATTGCCTAACATGATGTTATGTTAAGGCAAACAATACAAAAGGGAGCAAGTGAATGAAAACACGTATGCTAAATCGTCGTATCCGTCTGGCCTCTGCCGCATTGATTGCAGGTACTGGGTTAGTCGTAGGCAGTGCCGCTCAGGCGCAGGATCAAGGCACCATCAATCTTGCGTATGTTGAATGGTCGTCAGAAGTAGCCTCCACTAACGTCGTTGCTGCGGTGTTGGAGCAGGCTGGCTACGAAGTAGACATGACTTCGCTTTCCGCAGCGGCCATGTTCCAGGCGCTTTCAACCGGTGACGCCGATGCGATTGTTGCCGCATGGCTGCCGACAACGCACGCTGAGTATATGGAGCGCATTGGTGACCACGTCGAAGACCTGGGCCCCAACCTGGACGGCACCAAACTGGGGCTCGTCGTACCGTCTTACACAGACGTTGACTCGATTGCCGACCTTAATAGCAACGCAGACCTCTTTAACAGTGAGATCATCGGTATAGACCCTGGTGCAGGCCTGATGGGCTTGACGGAGCAAGTTGTCGATACCTATGACCTTGATCTTCGCCTGCGCAGTGGCAGCGACGCCACGATGGTGGCAGCGCTTAGTAACGCCATTAATAATGAAGAAGATATCGTGATCACCAGCTGGACGCCCCACTGGATGTTTGCACGCTGGGACCTTAAATACCTGGAAGATCCAGAAAACGTGTTTGGAGGCGCTGAGCAAATTCATACCGTTGTACGTAACGGTTTTGCCGATGAAATGCCAGAAGCCTACGCGATTCTCAATGCATTCGAATGGACCCCAGAGCAAATGGGTGAAGTAATGCTGATGAATCAGGAAGACGGAAGCGACCCCTACGAGAACGCCAAGAAATGGGTCGAAGAAAACCAGGATGTGGTTGAGCAATGGCTAAATAGCTAATCGCTATCCGCCACTGTGCCGACGTCAGTTGATACTGGGGTCGGCACCTTTGTTTGCACTTACAAAACAGTTCCAATAAAACAGCAATACAATGCTTGTTAATATATAGTTAAGCAAAACGACACTACGCGTGTTTTCTAATTAGAACGGAGAGGTACTCGTGGATAAACAAGAGCCCAATAGCTCCCCTGAGGAGCCAAAATCCCCTGAAGGCATACCCGCTCCCGATGGGGCGGCAAATCTGATCGATACCGACTACGTTGTTGGTCAGGACAACATTACGACCAATAAAATGGGCTTTGACCTTGACCTGCACGGCAAGGTGTTTAGCATTTCAGCGATTATTGTACTGCTATTCGTGGTCTTGACGCTGGCGCTGCAAGACACCATTGCGCCGGTATACGATTCCATTTTCAACTTCCTAACCGGCAACCTGTCCTGGTTTTTTATCACGGCTGCCAACATATTCGTTATTTTATGTATTGGTTTGATTTTCTCCCCGTTGGGTAAAATCCGCCTTGGTGGCGTCGACGCCAAACCGGATTACACCTATATGGGCTGGTTCTCTATGCTGTTTGCCGCTGGCATGGGCATTGGCTTGATGTTCTTTGGCGTAAATGAGCCACTTACCCACTTCGGCACCGCCTTTGATGGCAGTAATTGGGCACCGCTTGGCGGCGCCGAAGGCAACGCTGCAGCAGCCACATCGCTTGCCATGGCAGCCACCATTTACCACTGGGGCCTGCACCCTTGGGCGATTTACGCCATCGTGGCACTTTCGCTGGCCCTGTTCTCGTTCAATAAAGGCTTGCCGCTTTCAATGCGCTCGGTGTTTTACCCCATTTTGGGTGAGCGCGTTTGGGGCTGGCCAGGCCATGTGATCGATATTCTGGCGGTGTTTGCATCGCTGTTTGGTTTGGCTACGTCACTAGGCCTAGGTGCCAGCCAGGCGGCAGCGGGGCTTTCGTATTTGTTTGGCGCGCCTGAAAGCGATGTCACGATGATTCTATTGATCGTCGGCATTACCCTGGTGGCGATTGCATCCATTGTTGCTGGTGTTGATAAGGGCGTGCAACTGCTCTCCAAGATCAACATCGCCATGGCGGCGTTGCTACTGTTCTTTGTGATTGCGGTAGGCCCGACTCTGTTCATCGCGACGGGCTTCTTTGAAAACCTGTGGAGCTATGCGACTCACTTCACCGCGCTTTCAAACCCGTTCGGCCGTGAAGATGCTAACTTCAGCCAAGGCTGGACAGCCTTCTACTGGGCATGGTGGATCTCCTGGTCTCCTTACGTCGGCATGTTTATCGCCCGCGTATCACGTGGCCGTACGGTTCGAGAGTTTTTGATTTCCGTACTTATTATCCCCTCAGTAGTATCGGTACTTTGGATGACGACCTTTGGCGGCACCGCCATTGATCAATATGTAAGCCAGGGTATTAGCACCGTGCGCGATGCGGGCGTCGACCTTCAGCTATTCCTGATGCTGGAGCAATTGCCACTGGCACAAATCACCTCTTTCGTGGCGATTTTGCTGGTCATCATCTTCTTTGTCACCTCCTCCGACTCAGGCTCGCTTGTGATTGACTCCATCACTGCGGGCGGCAAAGTGGATGCCCCCACACCGCAACGCGTGTTCTGGGCGATCATTGAAGGCGCCATTGCCATTGCGCTACTGCTGGGCGGCGGCCTTACGGCGCTACAAACCATGGCCGTTTCCACCGGTTTCCCGTTCACCATTATTCTATTGGTGGCGTGCTACGCAATCGTCAAAGGTTTGATGAGCGAACCCAAAGCGGTGTAATTAATCGGTACGCATGACCAAAATGGGCAGCCCAAGGGCTGCCCGTTTTTTTATGGGTGCCGGTGCCGTGCTAGCACCAGATATTTTTTAAAGGCGTATCTGGCTGATAATGGGTGGCGATTTGCGCCTGGAGAAGTTCTGCCGTGGCCAATGCATCGACCAGCGCATGATGCCCCTGGTAGGCAGGCAAACCATAGCGGGCACGGCTAGCGTTTAAACGTATTGAAACCGGGGGGCGTCCCAACCAGCGGCGAAAACGTGCCCATAACGTTTGTCGATGTATCCTCGCCTCAAGCGACATCGTATCGATCATTGGGAACATCACCCCCTCGCCCCGCCGTGCTTTAATCGCCGTATCCAGGAAGGGCCGCTCAATATTGCGAAAGTGCACCACGACCAAATGGCCCGCGAGCGCGTCCAACAACTCATCCAGCACCACGTCCAAATCCGGGGCATCTGCCACCTCGGAATGGGTAATATGGTGGAAAGCTATCGAGGATTCAGACAGCGTTCTAGTGGGCTTGACGACCCAATAACGGCGCTCCGCGAGCTTGATACGGTCCAGTGTAAACGGCACGACGCCCATACTAACAATGGCATGGCGCCGCTCATCCAAACCGGTGGTTTCCAAATCCAGCGCAACCATCGGCACGTCAGCAATGGGGGTATCACCAGAAGGCAGTGATGTGGCAAAAAACCGCTGGATAGCAGGGTCTTTCGCCTGGCGCTCACGCTGCGCCATATAGTCAATCCAGTCGGGCTGGGTGATGCGGTGACGCGGGCGAATGCCTAGCATGTTAGTGCCTCTGCCGTTGAGCGGGCACCGGGTAACGGAACTTTAAAAATTTCTGAGCATTGCTAAGCACATGGAAAGCATCTTTCAGCGTATGCCGCTCGCTGTCCTCTACATTTTCAGGCTCAATATTGTTATCTGGCTCTCGGTCTTCCTGAATATCGATCATCTGGTGGCGCAACCGCGTCATACATAAAAACTCAAACGCATAGCTCAGCTTATCGCTAACACCTGGAGCTAAAAGCTGGGTATCGCTTATATCTTTTAGTCGCTGAAACGTATTTTGCGCTTTGGAACCACACGCCAGCGCATGGATACGGATTAGGTCAACCATCGGCGCTGTGCCACGGCGTTTCAGGTTAATTGAATTGTTATGCTTGCCATCTTTTTCCATGACAAAGGTACGGAAGAAGCCAAGCGGCGGCGTACGGTTCAACGCGTTACGCGCCATTGCCGCTAAAAACAACGGCGATTCAGCAGCTCTACGCGCAATTAGGTCCTGTAGCGTTTCAACAAAATGTTCTTCGCCATAGATGCTATCAAGGTCAAAGAAGATCGAACTCTGCAGCAGCTTTTTAGGCGTCGGATTGGAAATCCAGTCTCCAAAATAGTCTTTCCAAACGCTCAGCGGCTGACGCCACTCTTGATTGGTGGCCATGATATCGCCTTTGCAGTAGGTATAACCGCAGGCATCCAGCCCATCGCTAACAAACTTGGCCAACGCATAAAAATAAGCGTCATGCTCTTCAGGGATAAAGTCATCAGACAAAATGAGCGCGTTATCCTGGTCAGTCACAATGCTTTGTTCATTGCGTGCCATTGAGCCATTAACCATAAAACAGTAAGGCACCGGCGGTGGCCCAAGCTCAGCTTCGGCCAATTCCAGCAGGCGCCGGAAGAAGCTACGCCCCACCGTTGAAAGCGCGCTGCCCACCATTTGCGAGTTAGCACCCTCCTGAACCATTCGCACAAACGCCGCACTAACATCAGGTGCCAGCTTAGCAAGTCCTTGTGCGCTGGACTGATTGAAAACATTGCTGACCAGGTAGAGTCCGCTATGCGTTTCATAGCGAATAATATCGGAAAGGTGCACCACGCCAACAGGCCGCTGCCGATACAGCACCGGCAAGTGATGAACATTGTTGCGCAGCATGGTCAGCATGGCCTCATATATCGACGCATCCGACTGTATGGTAATCAAATGAGAGGACGCGACATCGCCAATCGCGGTTTGTGGTGAAAGCCCCTCTGCCACGACCCGGGTTCTAAAGTCACTATCGGTAAAAATACCCACCATTTTCCATTTGGCGCCCTCGCTGTCTTGAAAACTGTAGCGCGGGCTGCCGGTGCATTGGGTGAGCACAATGGCCGCTGATGCCTGGGCATCGTTAATTTGCTGGGCAACCTGCTGAAGGCTGGTGGTGGATGCCACCATGACGGGATAGCGGGTCACCAGTTTGCGAATACGCGTGACCATCATATCGTTCGACTTTTTTTGTTGCTCGGCAACCGTTTCAAGCCGTGGCCGCTCAAGCTCTACAAAGTCAGCGAAGTTATCGTCCTCTTCGCATAAGCGCTGAAAGACATCGTTGGGAATAAAATAGATCAGCGTATCTTCAATCGCCTGGGCCGGGAAGCGCACTTTGTGATTCCGCAATAAGCTAAAGTGGCCAAAAATATCCCCCTCGCCTAATCGGTTATAAAGCTCACCCTGGCGGCGATACACCTCAACGGCGCCACTTCTTATAAAGCACAGCTCACTAACGATATCATTTAGCTCCAAGATCTCGCTGCCCGTTTTGAAATAGCTGACCTCAACGCGCTCGGCAATCGCATCAAGCAGCTCATCCGAGAGACCATCAAAAGGAGGAAACTGGCCCATAAATTGGCGTATTTCAAGTAGCTCTACGTCCATGTGATCTCCCAAGACGTGTCTAATAGATAAGCCGAGTTTGGCTCGGTTCATCACTAGCGTAAACCCTGGACGCAAAAAAAGCCCGACACCAGGGTGTCGGGCTTTGATGGTGTATCAGCTAGTGATGGCTTAGGACTGGTTTGCCATCTCTTGAACACGCTGCATCATTTCCGGATCTTGCTGGATAGACTGACCGATAGCATTGAAGGTATCGACATCCAAGCCGCTGTCTTCAACCACTTCGATCATCCGATCGTTAGCTTCGGCGCGAACTTCCTGTTGGGCTGACTCATCTCCTGCTTCCTGCAGACGCTGTGTATACTCTTGCGAGATCACGGCGATTTCTTGAGAAGCATCGGCGAACTGCTGTAACTGCTGGTCAGAAAAATCCTGGGCGGGTGCTGCTTGCTGAGTAGCCATGGGATCCTGAGCCGGGTCCTGCGCTTGCTGGGCGTTGGCAGTAGATGCCATTAAGCCAGTGGCGAGCAGGGCAGCAGAGAATAGAGCAGTTATACGTTGCATAGTAAGAAACCTCATTGACGCGATATGAATGTGGTAAGTGTGACGCAAGGATTCAGCACAGGTTCAATTTTTTAAGTAAGAGAACGTAACAAAATGAAGTTACGATAATAACAACACACATAAAAATATATCAAAACAGTTTATATTCAATCACTTATACAAAAAAAATACCGCTATCATTTTGAATAATATTCGCGCACTGTTTTATAAATAGAAGCGCATCAAGGGAAGAAGCTGGCTTTAGCTCTTTAATCCAGCCTTCTATAGCCGTTCCAGGTACCCTACTCCGCCCAGGTTATGCATCTGCTGGCGTACCCATTGGCTACGCCTTTCCACTTGGGCGTCAGGTCGAGAGGCGCTGCGGGTACGCGGGCTGGGGAGGATGGCCGCGAGCAGGCTTGCCTGGCGCTCCGTCATCGCTCCACCGGAGGCGCCAAAATAGTGTTGCGCTGCGGCTTCCAGGCCAAACACGCCGCTATCCCATTCAGCGATATTCAGATACACCTCAAGAATACGCTGTTTGCTCCAGAAAATTTCAATCAACAGCGTGAACCAGGCCTCTAACGCTTTGCGCGTCCAACTGCGCCCACTCCACAAAAAAACATTTTTGGCTGTTTGCTGACTCAGCGTGCTGGCGCCGCGCAAGCGGCCGCCATCACGACTGGCCTCCCAGGCGCGTCGCAACTCAACAAAGTCAAAGCCTCGATGCAGAGGGAAACGCTGATCTTCAGCAGCAATCACCGCCAACTTGGCATTGCTGGATAAATTGTCCCAGCTTCGCCACTGATGCTGAATGCGAATAGGCTCGCTGTTTACCCAGCTCTGTATTTTGCGCTCCACCATGATCATGGAGCCTGGCAAGGGCACAAAACGAAACAGAATGACCAGCGCCACAGAAAGGAGCACAAAAACCAGCACGCCGCGCCACACAAGACGCCATAGCTGACGAAGAAAGCGGCTCAGCGTACGTTTAAGCATCGTTATCCTTAAGATTTCATAAGATGTTCCGCATGATAACGTAGATGCTCCTCAATGAACGAGGCAATAAAGAAGTAACTATGGTCGTAACCTGGCTGACGACGCAGTGTCAGCGGATGATCATGCGCGTCACATACGGCTTCAAGCCGCTCGGGCTTGAGCTGCTCTTCTAAAAACTGGTCCGCCTCGCCCTGGTCAATAAACAGCCGTTGACGCGAGGCGCCATTAGCGACCAATTCACAAGCATCGTACTGACGCCAAGTGGACTGATCCTCACCCAAATAGCTGGTAAACGCCTTTTGACCCCAAGGGCAGTTCATCGGGTTCACAATCGGCGAGAATGCTGACACCGAGCTAAAACGCCCTGGGTGACGCAACGCTAAAATTAATGCCCCGTGGCCGCCCATCGAGTGGCCGCTAATCGACTCACGCCCGTTTACCGGGAAGTGCTGGCGTACAACGGAAGGCAACTCTTCCACGATATAGTCGTACATTCGATAGTGTGGCTTCCACGGCGCTTGGGTAGCGTTGACATAAAAACCTGCCCCCGAGCCAAGGTCATAACTATCGTGCTCACCCGGTAAGTCTGTGCCACGCGGGCTGGTATCCGGACAAACGATGGCAATCCCAAGCTCTGCCGCTATCCGCTGGGCGCCCGCTTTCTGCATGAAGTTTTCATCGTTGCAGGTAAGCCCGGACAACCACCATAAAAGCGGTACACGCTCGCTTTCGGCTTGTGGCGGTAAGTACACCGCAAATTCCATATCGCAATCCAGCGCCCGAGAGTAATGGCGGTAGCGTTTGTGCCAGCCACCAAAACTGCGATTGGCAGACACCAGTTCCAGGGTTTCACTCATGCTCATGGGGCAGGCTCCTTGCGAAAAGAGAAGCGCGGCAGTGCTGCCTGCCGCGCTTTATCAGTAAATTAACAATACAGACCTGTTAATAACGACCTAGTAATGCAGAACGGTGCGGATGCTCTTGCCCGCATGCAGCAGTTCAAACGCTTCGTTGATTTTCTCAAACGGCATATCGTGAGTAATGAAATCATCAATATTAATCTCACCGTTCATGTAACGCTCAACGTAGCCTGGCAGTTCACTGCGGCCTTTCACACCACCAAATGCGGAGCCTTTCCAAACGCGCCCGGTCACCAGTTGGAACGGACGTGTGGAAATCTCCTCCCCCGCACCGGCGACACCAATCACGATCGATTCGCCCCAGCCTTTGTGGCAGCACTCAAGCGCTGAGCGCATCACATTGACGTTACCGATACACTCAAACGAATAGTCCACGCCGCCATCGGTCAAATCAACAATAACCTGCTGAATGGAGTCGCTGTAATCCTTGGGGTTTACAAAGTCAGTCGCGCCAAACTGCTTGGCCAGCTCAAACTTATCCGCATTAACATCAATGGCGATAATTCGACCCGCTTTCGCCATGACCGCGCCCTGGATTACCGCCAGACCAATCGCACCCAAACCAAAGACTGCGACGGTAGCGCCTGGCTCTACTTTTGCAGTGTTGAGTACCGCGCCAATACCGGTAGTCACGCCACAGCCCAGCAAGCAGATTTTATCCATCGGGGCTTCTTTGGAAACCGCCGCTAACGAGACTTCAGGAAGTACGGTGTATTCGCTGAACGTGGACGTTCCCATGTAGTGGTGCAGCATCTTGCCATCCAGCCAGAAGCGCGAGGTGCCATCGGGCATTACGCCTTTACCCTGGGTGGCACGCACGCTGCCGCACAGGTTAGTTTTACCTGACAGACAGAATTTGCACTTGCCGCACTCAGCGGTATATAGCGGAATAACATGGTCGCCTGGCTTGAGGCTGGTCACCCCTTCACCTACTTCCTGAACGACACCGGCGCCTTCATGACCCAGCACTGAAGGGAAGAGTCCTTCCGGGTCAGCGCCCGACAACGTATAAGCATCGGTATGACAAACGCTAGTAGCCGCCATTTTTACCAACACTTCGCCCGCTTTCGGACCTTCCACATCAATTTCAACCAGCTCAAGCGGTTTACCCGCCTCTAACGCAACGGCAGCACGTGATTTCATAGTGTCACTCCTTAAGACAGTGGCGCAGTAAGTCGCCTGAACAGATAACGTCTTGCTCCAATAGCGACAGTGTAAGGTAGCTAGAGGTACTAGAAAAAGCGGGATATACTCATAATATTATTGCCACTGAGCAACAATCACCTACAACGGATGAATCTCCATGCAGCGCTGGGATCGTGTCGAAGCCTTTATTGAAGTAGTCAGACTGGGCACATTTTCTGCGGCCGCAAACCATCTAAAAGTATCAACCTCGCATATTAGCCGCTTGGTGAGCCAACTCGAAAACCAGCTCGGCATTCAGCTTCTCTACCGTACAACGCGTCAAATACGCTTAACGGATGCAGGCGCTCTGTATATGGAGCATTGTCAGCATCTGTTTGATGGATTGAAAGATGCCGAACAGGCGCTGAGCGAACTGCAGGCCAAGCCTCGGGGCCTGCTTAAGCTGACCTCAGCCACTACCTTTGGCGAGCGTTATATCGCACCGCTGGTGAATGAATTTCAATGCCTACATCCTGATCTTGAAGTGTACATGCATTTTACCAACCGGCCCGTTGAACTCATTGAGGAAGGCTTTGATATCGCCATTCGCATGGGCGTATTAAAGGATTCAAGCCTAATCGCCAGACGCCTGTGCGACCGACGTGAATACGTTGTCGGCTCCCAGGATTACTTTCGCCAGACACCGCCTCCTCACACGTTAGCAGAACTTGGCCAACATCGTTGTCTGGTAGGTTCACGGCCTAATTGGCTGTTTGATAGCAACGGCCAACGCCGCGAAGTACGCGTAGAAAGCTGCTGGACGGGTAACTCCGGGCCCGCCCTGCTGGATGCCGCGCTTAAGGGCCTGGGCCTTGCCCAACTGCCCGACTATTACGTAGCACCTCACCTTGCAAGTGGCGAACTCATCGCCGTACTGGAACCCTTTCAACATCATGATACGGCTGTCTGGGCGGTTTACCCCCGCCACCGCCACTTGTCCCCCAAGATTCGTCAATTGGTCGATTATCTGGTGGCCAATATGTCGCGAGTACTGCCGAACACGCCATCACTTTAACGCCAGGGCCGACCTTTCGCTTGCCATAGCCCCTCCTGCGCTTACGGCATTTCATTTTTTAAATCCCGCTATACGTAAAGCCGTTTGCGCCCTTATACACTTCAACGTAGTGTCATCTTTTAGCCCCAATGGGCTTTTTTTGCTACAAACCTCCACTCTAACGACATAAAACTTATGACACCCCCTAAAAACCATGAAAAAAACCTAAAGCGTGGCGCGTTTACCCGCTTTCTCGATAGCGTTGAGTGGCTTGGCAACTTGCTCCCTCATCCGGTCACGCTATTTGCCATTTTATGTGTCCTTGTGGTGATAGCCAGCGGTATTGCCGGTGCCTTAGGCGTGTCAGTTGCCGACCCACGCCCCGCTAACGAGGGCGAATGGATTGCGGTTAATTCCCTCCTTAACGCCGAAGGCTTACGCCGGCTGGTCACCGAGATGGTGACAAACTTCACAAGCTTTGCGCCTTTAGGCACTGTGCTGGTTGCCATGCTGGGCGTTGGCGTAGCCGAACACTCAGGGCTACTTTCTGCCAGCATGAGAGCGTTGGTGCTTAACCGCTCACCCCGCATCGTTACCTATGCCATTGTGTTTGCGGGCATAATGTCCAACATGGCGGCCGAGCTTGGTTACGTTGTACTTATTCCTCTGGCCGCCATGATCTTCCATTCACTTGGGCGCCACCCTTTGGCGGGGCTCGCTGCGGCTTTCTGTGGTGTTTCCGGCGGCTACAGCGCCAACCTGCTCATTGGAACCGTCGACCCGTTACTTTCTGGTATTACCCAAGAGGCCGCTCGCCTACTGGACCCGGCTTATGTGGTAGGCGCTGAAGCAAACTGGTTCTTCATGTTTGTCAGCACCTTCTTTGTGACCTTGATCGGCGGCCTGGTTACCGAACGTATCGTGGAACCGAAGCTTGGCAAATACGATGCCGCTGATGCCGATAGCGACATTGGCCAGCAGTCCATGCAAGGGCTTTCCGCTGAGGAGAAGCGGGCGCTAAAAGGCACGGGGTTAGCCACGCTGGTGCTTATTGGCTTAATTGCCATGACCGTGATACCTGAAAATGGCATCTTGCGTAATCCAGAAACAGGGCTAATCAGTGGCTCGCCCTTCCTGAGCGGCATTGTGGTCATTGTAGCGGTCTCCTTCTCACTACTGGGCTTCATCTATGGGCGCCTGGAAGGCACGATGCACAATGATCGTGATGTGGTAAATGCCATGGCCAAAAGCATGAGCAGCCTTGGGCTGTATATTGTGCTGGTCTTCTTTGCCGCTCAGTTTGTGGCGCTGTTTAACTGGAGCAATTTTGGTACTGTGACGGCCGTGGCGGGCGCTGATCTGCTGGAGTCGCTTGGGTTACGTGGCCCCGGCCTGTTTGCGCTGTTTATTTTACTGTGTGCGTTCGTCAACCTGTCGCTGGGCAGCGCATCGGCGCAATGGGCGGTGACCGCTCCGATTTTCGTTCCCATGCTGATGCTGATGGGCTACGCGCCAGAGGTGATTCAGGCGGCCTACCGGATCGGTGACTCTGTCACCAACCTGATCACTCCGATGATGAGCTATTTTGGGCTGATACTGGCGGTTGCTACCCGTTATCGCAACGATATGGGCATAGGCACACTGGTCGCCTTAATGTTGCCCTATACGCTATTCATGTTGATCGGCTGGAGTTTACTGTTCTTTGTGTGGGTGTTTTTGCTGGGGCTGCCTGTTGGTCCTGGCTCTGCAACTCACTACACGCTATAACAAAGGCTCAACGGCATCAGGATTCGTGGAGTACTTGACACTAGATAGCAAAAAGCCCGCCGTTTAAAAAACGGCGGGCTTTTTTTACGCTAGATACTAGCGCCTAAGCACTAACCTGGACTGCCTTACTCGTCCAGGAACGAACGTAGCGGCTCAGAACGGCTAGGGTGGCGAAGCTTGCGCAGCGCCTTGGCCTCAATCTGACGAATCCGTTCACGGGTTACGTCAAACTGCTTGCCCACTTCTTCAAGCGTGTGGTCAGTATTCATATCAATACCGAACCGCATGCGCAGTACCTTGGCTTCACGTGCGGTGAGGCCGCCCAGTACGTTACGCGTCGCTTCAATCAAGCCTTCGCCGGTGGCCATATCGATAGGCAGCAGCATGGTGCCGTCCTCGATAAAGTCGCCCAAGTGCGAGTCATCATCATCACCAATCGGCGTCTCCATGGAGATAGGCTCTTTGGCAATTTTGAGCACCTTACGTACCTTGTCTTCCGGCATTTCAAGACGTTCGCCGAGCTCTTCCGGGGTCGGTTCGCGGCCCATTTCCTGCAGCATCTGGCGCGACACGCGGTTAAGCTTGTTGATCGTCTCGATCATGTGAACCGGAATACGGATCGTCCGTGCCTGGTCAGCAATTGAGCGGGTAATCGCCTGACGAATCCACCAGGTCGCATAAGTAGAGAACTTATAACCCCGACGGTATTCGAACTTATCCACTGCCTTCATCAAACCGATGTTGCCTTCCTGAATCAAATCAAGGAATTGCAGACCACGGTTGGTGTACTTCTTGGCAATCGAGATAACCAGACGCAGGTTGGCCTCAACCATCTCTTTCTTGGCGCGGCGTGCTTTTGCCTCACCAATCGACAGCTTGCGGTTCACCTCTTTCAAATCCGCCACGGTGAGCTGCACCATGTCTTCTTCGAAAGCAATTTTACGCTGCGAACGGGCGATATCAGAACGTAACGGCTCAAGACGGTCAGCGTATTTGGGCTGCGCTTCCTGGAACGCATCCAACCACTTGGGGTTAGATTCGCTACCCGGGAACGATTTGATAAACGTCTTGCGCGGCACTTTGGCTTTTTTAACACAAAGCTGCATGACCGCTTTTTCCTGGGCACGCACTTGCTCAACACTAATACGTACCTGGCCTACCAGGCGTTCAAAGTGTTTTGGCACCAGTTTGATCGGCGAGAACAATTCGGCAAGACGAGCCTGCTCGGCTTTCAGCTCGGCGCTGCCGCGACCGTGCTTGGTAAGCGCCGCTCCGGCTAACGCGTTTTGCTCGCGAATTTGCTCAAAACGCGCCCGCGCCTCTTCAGGGTCCGGACCGCCTTCGCTGGCGTTGGAATCTTCGTCATCCTCCTCGCCATCGCTGTCGCCGTCTTCGTCGTCGCTTAAGTCGGTGGCTACCTCAGGTTCAGGCACATCCGCCTCGGCAACGCCGGGGATACCTTCATCGGGATCGATAAACCCTGAGAAAAGATCCGACAGACGGCCAGGCGCTTCTTCATCCTGAGTAGCGTCGTAAGCATCCAGAATGGAGGCGACAGCCCCTGGCAAGTAGGCCAGGGCCGACATGACTTCACGTGTACCCTCTTCGATCCGCTTGGCAATTTCGATTTCGCCTTCACGGGTCAAGAGTTCTACTGTGCCCATTTCACGCATGTACATGCGGACTGGGTCTGTGGTGCGACCCACGTCGCTTTCCACGGCAGCGAGTGCCGCAACGGCCTCTTCCGCAGCGGACTCGTCCGTGGAGTGATCCGACATCATCAAAGTGTCTTCATCAGGCGCTTCTTCAGCGACACGGATACCCATGTCGTTGATCATGCCAATGATGTCTTCCACTTGATCCGGGTCGGCGATATCCTCGGGTAGATGGTCGTTGACCTCGGCATACGTCAGGTAACCCTGCTCTTTGCCGCGCGCGATCAACTCCTTCAGACGTGACTGCTGCTGCGCATTTCCAGCCATAGAAACCCTATCTCGACGAAGAAGAATGAAACACCTGGAGCGCTGAATCGATTAAACTCAACAAGCCGAACAGTATAGCGTAAATAGCTGTATTTTTTCCAGCGAAACGTATTTGCGCGGTCATTCAGGTGTGTTAGGTTGTTCGGTTAGGCCAGCACTTGGTGACTGACCCTATATCTGGTGTTGGTGAGGGAAAAATTCAACCCCCTCTCTCCGAACACCGGTCAAAACCGCTGGGCCAACTCGACTACCAAGCCGGCCAAGCGCTGACGCTGCTGTTTATCCAATTTCTGCCCAGCGCGTTCCTGAGCCAACAACGCCTCGTACTCTTCCTGGGGCGAGCGCTTACGTTGCTTCTGCTGCAAGTGCTCAACCAACCCCCTTAACTCTGCTTCTCGTGCTGCCTTGGGGATCAATAACTCCCGCGCGGCAAACTCTGCCAGCACCGCGCCCTGTGGCGTACCCTGAAAATGCGCCAGCACGACCTGCGGACTGCGATAGCGTCCGGCCTGCAAGAGCACGATCAAATCGCGACAGAGCGGCGTATCCGCATCATCAGGCAGCCACTCCAGATTATCCGGCAAGGCTGACACTACGCTCGGCTCGTGCAGCAGAAGCTGCACGATGCGCCCAACGGGCGTAAGCACCCGGTTACGTGCACGTGACGTAGCTCCAGTAGAGCCCGCCTTTACAGTACTCGTCTGCTCCGCGCTATCTTCGACAACAGGTTCAGCCGCCTCCCAATACGCTTGCCCCTTGGGTGCCGCTGTGCGCTTATCCAACAGCGCTTGCAACTGCTGTTGCGCCAAGCCACTGCGCTTGGCAAGCGCTTCAAGCAGTAACGATTTGAGCATGCCATCAGGTACTTTGTTCAACGCTTCAAGCACCTGGCTTGCAAATCGCTCGCGCCCCTCCACCGTGTTTAAATCACGACCCTGAGCCGCCTGCTCAAACAAAAACTCCGACAGCGGCATCGCACAGGTAACACGATCCTTAAACGCTTCGGCGCCTTCACGACGCACCAGCGTATCCGGGTCATCGCCTTCTGGCAGAAATAGAAAACGCGCCTCACGGCCGTCAATCATCAACGGCAGCGCGGTTTCCAGTGCTCGACTGGCGGCCTGGCGGCCAGCGCGGTCGCCATCAAAGCAGAACACCACTCGGCTGACCAAACGAAACAGACGGCTTAGATGATCTTCGGTCGTCGCGGTTCCCAGCGTAGCCACAGCGTTATGGATGCCGTACTGCGCAAGCGCCACAACGTCCATATAGCCTTCTACCATCACCAGCTGTTCAAGCTTGCTGGATGCCTGGCGCGCCTCATAAAGCCCATAAAGCTCGCGCCCTTTATGAAACACTGGGGTTTCTGGTGAGTTGAGGTATTTGGGCTGCTCGTCGCCCATCACTCGCCCACCAAATGCAATCGTCCGCCCTCGTAGATCGCGGATCGGAAACATCACCCGATCCCGAAAACGATCGTAAGTACGCCCCGTATCTTCACGATGAATCAACAGGCCATACTCAATCTGGACAGGTTCTGATATCTCCCGCTCACCAAGGTGCTGCTTGAGCGCTTCCCAGCCGCCAGGCGCGTAGCCTATGCCGTAGGCATTGATCACCTCAGCAGAAAGCCCTCGGTTTTCCAGATATTGCTGGGCGCCTTGCCCTTCGCGCATTTTAAGGCGCTCGCGATAAAAGCTTGCCGCAAGCTCGAGCAGGTTAACGCCCTCTTTGCGCTTTTTTTCACGCTGATGTGCACGTGGGTCGTCAGCGCCTTCGCGCGGCACATCAAGACCCAGCCGCCCGGCCAACTGCTCCACCGCTTCAGGAAACGGCAATTTGTCGTATTCCATCAAGAAGCGTAGTGCATTCCCATGCACGCCACAGCCAAAGCAGTGATAAAACTGTTTATCAGCACTTACCGTAAACGAAGGCGTTTTTTCCTGATGAAAAGGGCAAAGACCCGAGTAGTTCCGGCCAGCCTTTTTAAGCTGCACACGCTCACCAACCACTTCCACCACGTCAACGCGGCTAAGCAAATCGTCAATAAAACGCTGGGGAATCTGGCCTGCCATTTACAACGGCACCCTCGCGCATGTGCGCTAAACGCTTGCTTAACGTCATCTGGCGGACTGCCCAATCACCTTAAACAGCGTAGAAAACTGAAAAAACAAACGGCCACCTAGTGGCGGCCGCTTGGCATCCCTCTTGAGACAACCAGCTAACCGCTCTGGCTCTCTCGGGTACGGATCAATAGAGCCGTTCGAAACGCTTTTGCTCACGCTGAACTTTCTTGGCGTGGCGTTTTACGGCAGCTGCCGCTTTGCGTTTACGCTCAGCAGTCGGCTTCTCATAGTGCTCGCGACGGCGTACTTCAGAAAGAACACCAGCTTTTTCGCAAGAACGCTTGAAGCGACGCAGGGCGACGTCAAACGGCTCGTTATCACGTACTTTTACAGAAGGCATTAAGCACTCACCTACCTTAAGGAGTCTTGAGTTCGAAAGTACGTACACCATCATCGCATTATTGCGAAGAACATAGCGTACGACCCAGTTTTTACAGCGCACGATAGTTTAGTCGTGGTTGGCAATGATTGCAAACTGCACCCCTGACATTGTGTAATCAATGCCACCTTTATGGGCGTTAGACATGTTAAAATTTTGCCTTATGCAATCTGTTAGCCCTCTGTAGAGACTTCCTATGCGTGTGCTTGGCATCGAAACTTCCTGCGACGAAACTGGCGTTGCTCTTTATGACACCTCCCGCTCAGGGGGCGACGGCCTGCTGGCCGATGCGCTGTATAGCCAAATTGCCATGCACGCCGAGTATGGCGGCGTGGTACCCGAGCTTGCCTCACGGGACCACACGCGCAAGCTGCTCCCTTTGATTGAGCAAGTGTTAAGTGATGCCAAGCTGACAAGAAACGATTTAGAGGGTATTGCCTATACCGCAGGCCCGGGGTTGGTAGGCGCGCTCATGGTAGGTGCCAGTACGGCCCACGGTATGGCCCGTGCACTAGGCATTCCGGTATTGGGCGTGCACCACATGGAAGGTCATCTACTCGCTCCCATGCTGGAAGACGATGCACCAGCGTTTCCTTTTGTGGCCCTACTGGTATCTGGTGGCCATACCCAGTTGGTCGAAGTCCAAGGACTTGGAAGCTATCAGCTATTGGGTGAATCCGTTGATGATGCAGCCGGTGAAGCGTTTGATAAAGCCGCTAAAATGCTCGGCCTTGCTTATCCCGGCGGCCCGTTGGTGGCCAAGCTTGCCGAACAGGGCGACCCCAAACGGTTTCGTTTTCCACGTCCGATGACTGACCGGCCGGGGCTTAATTTCAGTTTCTCAGGGTTAAAAACGCATACCTTAACGGCCATACGCCAGTTGGAAGCGGCTGGCGAGCTTGACGAGCAGGCGCGCGCTGATGTGGCCCGCGCCTTTGAAGAAGCCGTGGTCGATACACTGGTCATCAAATGCCGCCGGGCGCTGGACCAAACGGGGTTAAAACGGCTGGTGGTGGCTGGCGGGGTGAGCGCCAATCACCGGTTGCGTGAGCGCCTGGCACTTGAGTGTCAAAAACGTCAGGCAAAGGCCTACTATCCTCGTGGCCGGTTCTGCACGGATAACGGCGCCATGATCGCGTACGTGGGCGCCCAGCGCTTGGCCGCTGGTGAACAGGACAAGGATGGCGTTATGCAGGCTACGCCGCGCTGGCCGCTTGATCAGTTGACGCCTCCCAACGCCGAATAATTAGCGACGCCCCAGGCGCGGCTCATCGCCGCGTCTTAATCTGCGAATATTAAGCCCATGACGCAGCAGCACCAGTAGGCTCAAGCCGCCCACTACGCCCACATAAGCAGGCGCCAGCCAGATACAGGCAAGCGGCGCCACCAGCGCGCTTAACAAGGAAGCCATTGCCGCGGTTTTTAAGCGCCACGCCAGCAAGGTCCACACCCCCACGCTCACCAGTGCAACACCCGGGGTCAGCACCAGCAACACGCCCAGCGCGCTGGCGACGGCCTTTCCACCACGAAATCCATACCATACCGGGTAGCTATGCCCCAGTAATACCGCCAGCCCAATCAGCCCCTGCCAACTGACCGGTAACGCCATTAATTTACTGGCAAGCACTATGGGTACGCCTTTTAACGCATCCAGCAAAAGCGTGGCGCCCGCCAGGCGCGGCCCATAAAGGCGTAACACGTTAGAAAAACCAGGATTACCGGAGCCACAGCGACGAGGATCGCCCACTCCCGCTATCCGGCAAACACTAATCGCTGCCAGCCAACTGCCGCTTAAATAGCCGAACACTAACCACGCCATGGCGCCTTTTCCATCCTACTGTCGTTTCGTTTCATCCTAACGTACAATCGCCCGCTTGTTGTCGCCGAGGAAGAGCTTGTGGACCGCATTTTGATCGAAGCACTCAAGGTAGACACCGTGATTGGTGTTTACGATTGGGAGCGCACCATTCAACAGTCGCTTAGCCTGGACTTAACCCTGGCGACCGATATTCGCCCGGCTGCCGCTACTGACGATTTAAGCTTAACGCTAGACTATGCGGCTATCTGCCAGCGTATCCAACGATTCGCTGACACGCATCAATTCGCGCTGGTGGAGACCTTCGCGGAACGCCTGGCTGACTGCCTGCGCAGCGAGTTTTCCATTACCTGGTTACGCTTGCGGGTGCGTAAACCCGGCGCGGTGCCGCAAGCGGCGAGCGTAGGCCTTGAAATTACACGTGGCGAGCTACTGGAGGCCACAAGGACATAATCTCATGAGCCTGGTTACCGTCAGTTTAGGCAGCAATATTGATCCTGTGCGTCATATCCGCCTGTGTCTCGATGCACTTTTCGATACCTTCGGGCCTTTAAACGTCTCGCGCGTTTTTGAAAGCGAGCCGGTTGGTTTTAGCGATACCCGTAATTTTTATAACCTGGTCGTGGCCTTCGAAAGTAACTGGTCGCCGAGTGAATTACAGGCATGGGCCAAGGCTTTGGAAATTATTCATGGCCGTAAGCAGGGCTTGGACAAATACAACCCTAAAACGCTGGATATCGACCTGCTAACGGTGGGCAACCTGCAGGGCGTCGTTGAAGGTGTTGCACTGCCCCGCGCCGAAATGACCGAAAGCGCATTCGTGTTACAGCCCTTGGCGGAGCTGCTACCTAACGAACGGCACCCGGCTTGCAACACGCCTTACGCCACACTTTGGAATAATTTTTCGCTGGGAAATCAGCGGCTTTGGGCGGTAGACTTTACCTGGGGTAGCGCCTGGATATCGCACGCGGAGCCTGCGTTCTGTACGTCCCAGGCTCGCTAAACCTCTTTTGATTGGCTAATCATTCGCTTAACGCATCACTGACTGCTTGCTGGCGCTGTTTACGTAGCGCTTGGCCTAATTCAGCCCCCTTGAATCCTTGAGCGATGAGCCCCTGCGGGCTAACGCTGCGTGCCGCCAGCCAAGCAGCCTGTAGCGGCTGGGCATAATTTTTTTCAATAACACCGGCACTTTCAATCACACCGACTAACGTGAGCTGTGTGGCGACCTGGTCAGGCTTACGAAAACCATCCAGGCGTTCCAGCCAATGCAGCACCGCTATCGCCTCTAAAGGCTCTTTTAGCAGCGACAGGGTCAACGCGACATAGCGTGCCAACTGCGCTACGGCATTGGGTAAACGTAGCGTTGACGCCAATGCCTCGCGACCCGCGTCATCCAGCACGCTCACCAGTAATGCATAGCGCCAATGTGCCAGCGGCGTTGAGCTATCGTCAGGCACGTACTGCAGTGCGGCCAAGCCGCTCTGCAGTTTTTCTGCTGAGAACGACCACCATATTGCCAGCGCCTCACACTGCGCCAACGTCGTGAAGTAAGCTTCGGGGCTGGGTTCACCCAAGGCTTTTTCGGTTTCGACCCATACTCGTTCAGCGGCTAAATGCTCAAGCTCACCACTGCGGCTAACCTCGGTCATCAGTGCCAGGGTTTCAGAGGCGATAGAGAACCCCAGCGACGCATAGCGGGCTAAAAAACGTGCCGTACGCAGCACCCGCAGCGGGTCTTCACCAAACGCAGAGGAAATATGCCGCAGCACGCGTTGTTCGATATCCTTCTGGCCATCAAAGGGGTCAATCAGCGGCCCATCGACCCGTTGTGCAATGGCATTCACGGTCAGGTCGCGACGCAGCAGGTCCTCTTCCAGCGTTACTTCGGGGCTGGCATGCACTTCAAACCCCGAATATCCGTGTCCGGTTTTTCGCTCCGTACGCGCCAGCGCATACTCCTCCGCTGTATCAGGGTGCAAAAACACTGGAAAATCTCGCCCCACCGGCTTAAAGCCGCGCTGGCGCATAGCCGCTGGAGTAGCGCCCACCACCACCCAGTCGTTGTCATACACTGGCCAGCCCAGCAGCGCATCGCGAACAGCGCCGCCCACGCGGTATACGTCCAGCCCGGCAATGCGCGGATCATTTGAGTGCGCCATTACTACCGCCCTCCTCGTTGCTGGCTGGGTACGCTCATTCGCTCACCGGTATCTATATTAAGCGCGGTTAACGTCCCACCCCACACGCAGCCCGTATCCAACGCGTCTACCCGAACCCTGGCGCCCCGCGTCTTTCCTTCTAGCGCGGCCCAGTGTCCAAACAGGAGGTGAGGGTCGTCGTCACGGGCATACTGAAACCACGGCGCAAAGCCAGGCGGGGTGCTAGCGAGGCCCTCTTTAGCAGCAAACTCCAGCCGCCCTTGGCTGTCAATAAAGCGCATACGTGCCATAGCGTTAACAATAAAGCGCAGCCGGTCCATTCCCTCCAGGTCCTCTCGCCAACGATCAGGCTGATTACCAAAAAGCTCGGTCAAGAAATGCCCTGACTGCTCGCTGGCAAGCGCTTGCTCAACCTCACGGCTATAAGCGACAGCCTGCTCTATGCGCCACTGAGGCAGCAAACCGGCATGCGTCATTAGGGTATTGCCTTGCTGCACTGCAAGCGGCTGGCACTGCAGCCAATCCAGCAGTTGCTCGCGATCTGGCGCATTAAGAATATCGTTGAGGGTATCGTGCTTTTTTTGCCTGCCGCCGCCACGCGCGACCACCAACAGATGAAAGTCGTGGTTGCCCAGCACACAGCGTACCGAGCCGCCCAGTGCGTGCGCTTCGCGTAAACACTCAAGGGAGCCTGGCCCACGGTTGATCACATCGCCCACCAGCCACAATGTGTCGTGCAAGGGATTAAAGTTCAGGGCTTCAAGTAGCGTCATAAACTCGGCGTAGCAGCCATGCAAATCGCCAATCGCGTAGGTACTCATGCGCGGGCCTTATATAAACGAGGGCATTAAACATGCATATTAAAACGCGCACATTACACATGCTGCGCGGTGTACGATTGCGCTCTGAGCGCCTGTCCTGGCAAGAGCCCCATACCAAACCAGCACTGTCTGGCCGTCAGACTGAACTCAACAATGCTTTAACGCAGTATTCGCGATGGCGATCACTAACGTTAGTGCAACTGACGCGGCACAGCCAAGCGAAAAGGCGCTACGGGCACTTCAAAGGCACGCTGGGTATAGGTGTTCAACAACGTATAGGCACCTTCCATCACGCCCACCGGTGTTTGCAAAATCGCCCGGCTGGTATAGCGAAAGCGCTGACCGGGGCCGATCAATGGCTGCTGCCCGACCACGCCCTTGCCACGCACTTCCTGACTATCGCCGTTGCCCTGGGTGATTTTCCAGTAACGTGCCATCAGCTGTACGCTATGCGGGCTTTGATTATGCACCGTCACGGTATAGCTAAATACGTAGCGTGATTCCACGTCGCTGGATTCTTCGGCACAATATTCAGGCGTTACACTGACGTCGATAGCTAAACCACTCACCCGTTTTCACTCCCATCACTACCTGGCCTTTCATCAGCAGCCACACGGTTAGCAATGGTTACATACTCAGCAACCGTTAGCGTTTGCGGGCGGCGCGTGGGGTCAATACCCAGCGCTTCTAACGTTTCAGGACTGACGCGTCCTTTCAAGTTATTACGTAAGGTTTTACGGCGTTGGCCAAAGGCTAGCTTTACCAGCTCAAACAGGAGTGCCGGGTCGTCGGCTACGTGCGGCAAACTTGCGTGCGGTGTGAGGCGCACAATGGCAGAGTCGACGTTAGGCCGGGGTACAAAGGCCTCGGGCGGTACGATAAACAGCTGGTCGACGTGGCAGTAGTACTGCGCCATCACAGAAAGCCGCCCCCAATCCGTACCGCCTGGCTGGGCAGCCAGCCGCTCAACGACCTCTTTTTGGAGCATAAAGTGCATGTCGGCAATCGCATTACCGGCCGTGAGCAGATGCACGATCAGAGGTGTTGAGATGTTATAGGGCAGATTGCCGACGACGCGCAGGGCGGGGCCATCGCCTTTCAGCGCCGCGAAGTCAAACTTCAGCGCATCGCCTTCATGGATAATAAAGTCGGGGTAGTTGAAGAACTGCACGCGTAGGCCAGGAATCAAATCGCGGTCCAGCTCAATCACCTCAAGCTTCCCTGCCGCCTCAAGCAGTGGCGCGGTCAGCGCGCCTTGGCCCGGCCCAATTTCAACAAGACGGTCGCCTTCCCGCGGCCCAATAGAGCGCACAATACGCGAGATGATACCCAGGTCACGTAGAAAGTTTTGACCGAAGCGTTTGCGAGCACGGTGCTGCTGGGGCACTTGAGACATCTAACAGAATTCCTTGGAGGTATTTTTCAATCGTGGAGGCGTTACGCCTGGCGGGCCATTTGGGCGCGCTGTTCGGCAAGACGCCGAGCAAGCGATAGCGCAACGCGCAAGCTACCAGGGTCAGCCACGCCTTTACCCGCGAGGTCAAGCGCGGTGCCGTGGTCTACCGACGTACGCACTAGCGGCAAGCCCAGCGTGATATTAGCAGCTTGACCAAAGCCAGCATACTTAAGCACGGCCAAGCCCTGGTCATGGTACATCGCCAGCACGGCATCAACACCCGCCAAGTGGCGAGGCGTAAACAGCGTATCGGCAGGAAAAGGGCCTTGAATATCCAGCCCTTGCGCACGCAGGGATTCAAGCGCGGGGATAATCGTCTCTTGCTCTTCATGGCCCAAATGGCCATCTTCGCCCGCGTGAGGATTTAGCCCGCACACGGCAATACGCGGCGAGGCAATACCAAACTGATGCACCAGATCATCGGCCAGCAAGCGGCTAATCCGGGTTACCCGCGCGACGGTAATCGCATCGGCAACCTGGCGCAGCGGCAAGTGTGTGGTGACCAATGCAACGCGAAGATCACCACTGCCTTGCCAGTCCGGTGCGTTGGCGTGTAACGCGGCATCGGTTGCCAGCATCATCACGACCTCATCAACACCGCAGGCATCACGCAACCACTCTGTATGCCCTGTGAACCCTGGGTAGCCGCCTTCAATGATGACGCCTTTATGCAGCGGTGCGGTGACAATGGCGGCCGCCTGGCCTGCCTGACAGGCAGCCACGGCCAGCTCAAGCGTGGCAAGCACATACCCTGCATTGGCCGGGTTAAGCACGCCAGGCGTTGCGGGCTCATTCAACGCTACGGGCCAAACGGGTAACTGCCCCGCGCAAGCGGCTACTTCCTGGCCTGGGCTTGTTTCCACCAGTGCCACATCAAGCTCTAGCGCAGCGGCCCGCTGGCGCAACATATCGGCATCACCAATGGCGACGGCCTGCGCCGGTAGGTGGCCCTGTACGGCCAGCATAAGCACTAGCTCAGGCCCAATACCCGCAGGCTCTCCCGTGGTAATCAGCAGCGGAAGGTCAGCGATTTGGCTCATTTAAAGGCGAACATCCACAAAGGCTTCCGCGCGAATTTCCTGCTGCCAGACTTGCAGCTCTTCATTGGCGCGGCGCTGGAAAATGGCCTGACGCACTTGCTCCTGGCGGCTCTCATTGGTCACGTTCTGACGACGACGCTCTTCAACTTCAATTACGTGGTAGCCGAACTGTGAGCGCACTGGCTCGGAGATTTGGTTAACGTTCAGCGTCTGCAATGCTTCCTCAAACGCCGGTACGGTTTGGCCAGGACGCACCCAACCCAGCTCGCCACCGTTAAGCGCACTACCGCTGTCGTCACTAAACTCACGTGCTACGGAGGCAAAGTCAGCACCTTGCTGTAAACGCTGACGCACCTCCTGAGCCCGGGCACGCGCCTGCTCTTCACTGCGCGTTGGCGTTAGCTCAACCAGTACGTGACGTGCGCGGATCTCTTCGACAAACGCCTGATCGCTATTTTGATTGCCCTGTTGATCAAGCACGCGCTGAACATCACGGTCGCTGACCGATACGCGCTGGCCAACCTGGCGCTGCTGCACTTGGCGCATCAACATTTCACGACGAATGTCTTCACGCACCTCAGCTAGCGTCATGCCATCGGCTTCTACCGCGTTTGCGAACTGATCCAACGTCATGTTGTTGGATTCAGCAATCGTACGCAGCTGACGGTTCAGCTCGGTATCATCGATGCTTAGATTGCTGCGATTTGCCAGCTGTAACTGGATTTCATCCAGTATCATCCGTTCAAGCACTTGCGCCTGAAGCGCAGAGCCTGGCGGAAGCGAGCCTCCCTGAGCTTGCGCTTGCTGCTCTATCTGAGCAACACGATCGTCGAGTTCACTGCGCATAATAACGCCATCGTTAACCACGGCAACGATGCTATCGATCGGCTGGCGCTGGGTGGACTCAAAATTCTGCGCTTGCGTTACCAGTGGAGCGGCAAGCGTGCCTGCGCCCATGCACAGCGCGATAACGCTTGCGGCCGACATCGTTTTTGCATGAGCTAGCAGCATATTTCTGGTTTTCATAAAAAGTCTCTTTCAGTCGCCATTCAAGAACGTCGTTACAAGGGAGTAGGACGGTAACCCGGAATGGTCCGTTCAAAATAGCTGTCAGCCTCTTGGCCAACGCCGCCCAAGCCACGGAATACAAAGCGTAAAAATAGCCCGCGATCGTTGAAGTCATCTGCAACACGCGCAGTGTCGTTGTCATCCACCCACTCGCGCCAAACAAGCTGCACGCCGTAGCAGCAGTCGTTCCATTGTACCCCTGCCAATTTTTCAAGCGCACGATCATTGGTTTGGTCGTGAAGATACCGGCCTATCAGATCCACCCTTGGGCTGGTTTTCCAGGCAAATGACACGTCCCACTCTTCGCGGTTGTAATCACGAAAGCCATCATCGCCTGGTAACGTATCAGGGTCGAAGCCTTCGATCTCCCAACGGTAACCCAGGTTCACTACATGGCCTTCAGGGTGCCGATAACGCAGGTCAAAGCGAGTGCGTTCCGTCTTTTCACGGTGATCATCGTAAAGCCATTCGTAGCCGGTACTCCAGCGATCATTGATCTGCCAGTCCAGCCGGGTTACCAGAGGCGAACGATCACGCGTGGCCTGATAGTAACGCTGCGGGTTAACGTAAGGGTCTTCTTCTGGCCGCGCTGGCAGGGTATCCGGATCTCCGTCACTATCAATACGGCGGTCCGAAAAATAGAGACTTTGCCCGATACCGAATGTTAGCCGATCACGGCCACTGTCATCTTCGATAAAGCGCGTCTGCACACCCACTGACACACGGTTAAGATCGCCGACCCGATCTCCACCGGAGAAGCGGTGGGGCGACCACAGCTGGTCCCATGAGAAAGCCCGCTCACGACTATCGAAATCGGGTAGCTGGGTCTGGTTCTTGCGGGGCACATAGGCATAGTTAAACCGCGGCTCCAGCGTTTGCCGATAGCCGCGATTTCCAAGCTCCAATTCACGCTCAAATACCAAGCCGCCATCCACCGACGTCACCGGCACAGTTCGACTTGGTGAGGTATTGCGCTCCGTTTCACGGTCACCGTAGTCCAACTCGTAGGCGGTATACCAAAGCTCAGCCCGTGGTTCGATATATCCCCAGGGCTTTTCTTCGCGCCAGCCGACGGCCGGCGTTAAGTGTAGACGCGTGCCGGTTGCCGCCTCGCGTTCCGGCACCAGCCGCTCATCCACGTCACGCCAAAAATAGGTCGCGTTGGAGCGCCATTCGCTGAAGAAGCCACTGCCTAGCTGCCAACTGGAATTCGCGGTCAAACTGGGCAAGCGGTAGAACGGCTTATCAGAGTCGCTAAGCGGGTCTTCAAGGCGCTGAAAGCCTTGCGCCCTGGCATCGAGATACCACTGGTCACCCTGATAATCTATCTGGGCAAGCCGCTCAAGGCTTACGCGGTCGCTCCCTCCAAACTCATCACCGAAGTCGTCGAAATAGCGGCCGTCACTGGAAGCGCCATAGCGCAACCGATAATTGCTGCGGCTGTTGACTCGGCCCGCATGGCGCGCATCGACATACCAACGGGTTTCGCCAGCAAAGCGGTCACTACCACTGTTACCTCCGTCGTCCCTACTTAAGTAGCCCCCCTCAATGGTTCCCTCGCTTTCCGAAAACAGGTAGCGGTATTCACCGTTGAGCAGCAACCCACGGTCACTCATCCAACGCGGCGTAATGGTGGCGTCGTGATTAGGGGCGATATTCCAGTAAAACGGCTGTGCGTAATTAAATCCATCTGACGAAAACCCGATAGCCGGGGACAACAGCCCCGTGTGACGCTTGTCGTCAATAGGGAAGCGCAACCACGGCCAGTAAAAAACAGGCACGTCTTTTACTTTTAAGCGGGCATGCGTCGCGGTACCAAACCCCGATTCCTGATTTAGGCGTATATCACTGCTCACCAGCTCCCAGGTATTGGCGCCGGGCTCACAGGTCGTAAAGGTGGCATCTCGCAAGCGATACTGAGACTCGCCTGTTTGCTCAAGCTGACTTGCCTGGCCACGCAAACGCTCTTCATACAGCACATAGTGGCTGTTACGCACACTCGCGCGATCTTCATTGAGCATTAAGGTGGCGCTGTCGCCACGCACCAACGCTTGGCCATCACGCAAAGCGAGATTACCCTCAGCATCCACCTGCTCACGGTTTGCGGGTAAATAAATGCGTTCGGCTTCTAATTCCGAATTACCACGTCGCAATACCACATCGCCTCGCAGCAATGCCTCGCCATCGGCGGCGTAATCTACGTCCTGGGTTTCAACTGACAGCGTTTCCGGGTTCTGCTCTACAGGCAACCGGTAGCTGGGCATCACGTACCGGCCACGGCACAACTGTTGTGACGCTTCATCTCCTTCCCAGGCCTGCCAGTCAAGCGCTTGTGCGGGCAGCGCTTGATTCTGAGCCACCACCGAGAACGAGGCGCTAGCGAGCAAACTGCCCATCAGCGTATGCGCAACCGGTATGATGCGCGAAAATCGCTTGCCCATGTTCGTTATCCTTGGCATCCAGAATAGGTATTATACAGCCCGCATGATGCCCGACCAGCAAGGAGCTTGCATGTCCTCTTTACGGATTGATGCCCTCACCCGATGGGCCGCAGAACAAAACAGCCTAAATCCGGCGTTGATTACCCTCTCTCCAGCGGGCGGCGACGCCAGCTTTCGGGGCTATTTTCGTCTAACACTACCTAATGGCGACACCCAAATAGTCATGGATGCACCGCCTGCTCAAGAGGATTCAGCCCCTTTTGTTACCATTGGCCACCGCTGGTACGCGGCGGGCTTACCCGTTCCCAAAATTTATGCCGCGAATTTAGACGACGGTTTTTTACTGCTGGACGATTTAGGCAGTACCCCCATGCAGGACCGGTTTACCGATAGTGCCGCGGTGATTCAGTATCATGAAAAAGCTCTGGGCTTGATTGCCGAGCTGCAAAACAGGGCCAGCCCAACCGCACTTCCCGACTATGATGCTGCGCTATTGGCTCGTGAACTCGACCTGTTCCCTGAGTGGTGCATGGATAAGTGGCTGACGCTACCTTGCCCATCCAGCTGGGAGGCACTGCGCACAGACCTTATTCACCGGGCGCTTCAACAACCGACGGTTAGCGTTCACCGTGATTTTGATGCCATGAACATCATGATCAACCATGACCGCTTATATATGATCGACTTTCAGGACGCCGTGGCAGGGCCGATTAGTTACGACGTTATTTCCTTGCTGCGAGGCCGCTATTGGCGCTTTAATGCGACCCAATTCGCTGAACTGGCCACCCTGTTCTATCGCCAGGCCCGCAGCGATGGGCGCCTGTCCAGCGTACTAACAGAGGCCGACTTTATTACCCAGTGCCACGCCATGGCCGCTCAGCGCTCGTTAAAAGTGTTGGGCATTTTTTGTCGGTTAACGCTACGTGACCACAAACAGGGCTACCTGGCACGCTTACCCCACTTCCTGGATCACCTTGAAGATAGCCTGAAAGGCCTGCCCGAACACGTCGCCTTTGCCAACTGGGTAAGGCTCACGCTGCGCCCAGCCATTCTGCAACGCCTGGCGGAAGAGCATCCATGAAAGCGATGATATTAGCGGCCGGCTTAGGCAAGCGAATGCGCCCGTTAACCGACCACTGCCCCAAGCCCCTGCTCCCGGTCGCAGGGAAGCCGCTGATCGTTCATCACCTGGAGCGGCTTCAGCGGGCAGGTATTGAAGACGTCATTATTAATGTGAGCTATCGCGCCGAGCAAATCATTCAAGCGATAGGCGATGGCCGGGCCTACGGTGTCAATATTCAGTGGAGCCATGAGGCCACGCCGCTTGAAACGGGCGGAGGCATTCAAAAGGCGCTACCGCTGCTGGGCGAGGAACCCTTTCTGCTGGTCAATGGTGATGTGTGGTGTGACTACCTGCCCGCCAACACTCAGCTAAACAGGGGCGATCTAGCGCACCTGATACTGGTGAATAACCCTGACCATCATCCTGAAGGCGACTTTTCCCTGGATAAGGGGCGCGTTCTTAATCAAGGCGCACAGCGCTATACCTATGCCGGTGTCAGCATTATTCATCCCAGGCTGTTGGCTGGCCAGCCCACCGAGGCGTTTGCGCTCGCGCCACTATTAAAAAATGCGATGAATGAACAGCAGGTGTCAGGGGAACACTTCGCAGGACACTGGGTTGATGTAGGAACGCCCGAACGCCTTGCCGCCCTGGAGCACTTTTTAAGCCAATAAATCCCCCTCGTTATAAGAAGGCCCAGAGAGGGGATTCAAACAGTGCGCCCAGGCAAAGAAATGTTATGCTGCGCGACTTACCTGTCATCGCCAAGATAAGGAGAGCCACGTGAAAGCAAGGGTAAAATGGACGGATGGCCGTCAATTTATCGCCGAGTCGGGCAGCGGGCACAGCGTTGTGATCGATGGCCCACCCGACCACGGCGGCCGCAATACCGGGCCTCGCCCCATGGAAATGCTGCTGATGGGCATGGGCAGCTGCACGGCGTTTGATATCCTGAATATTCTCGATAAAGCCCGTGCCGATGTGACCGACTGTGTTGCCGAATTGGATGCTGAGCGCGCCGATGAAGTGCCTGCCGTATTCACCAAAATTCATGTTCACTTCGTGGTCACAGGCCGAGCGCTAAAAGAGAAGCAAGTTGCACGTGCCGTAGAGCTTTCCGCCGAAAAGTACTGCAGTGCGTCCATTATGCTTGTCAAAGGCGGTGTTGAAATTACGCACTCCTTTGAGATTGTAGAGGCTTGAGGCAGAGCGACGACGCTCGCTCCTTCGGCCTACGATGCAGCACAGCGAAAAAAAATGCCCTGCCTGGATGCATCCCCTGCCCCGGCCGGGCATAATACGCCTCCTTGTATTCCCCCTGACTGCCCTGCAAGTGCTTTTAGAACATGCGCACCACGTATGGCATTAGGTTTTTCTCGGTTCCGGCGCTGGCTCGTCGGGGTGTCTTCATCAGCCATAGGGAGGTTCGGACATGACAGATAGTCTCCGACTCCACGGGTTCAATAACCTGACCAGCTCGCTGAGCTTTAATATTTACGACATCTGCTATGCCAAGACCGAAGAGCAACGTACCGCTTATATCGACTATATCGATGAGCTGTACAACGCCGAACGGCTGACGCAAATTTTGAAGGATGTCACCAATATTATCGGTGCGCATGTGTTGAATATTGCCCGTCAAGATTATGAACCTCACGGGGCAAGCGTCACCATTCTCATTGCTGAACATGAGCTTGATGAAGCCAACCCTGAAAACACAGAACCAGGCCCTGGCCCGCTGCCTGAAACCGTGGTTGCCCATCTGGATAAGAGCCATGTCACCGTACATAGCTACCCGGAATCGCATCCTGACAACGGCATCAGCACCTTCCGCCTGGATATCGACGTATCAACGTGTGGGCATATCAGCCCGCTGAAAGCGCTGAACTATCTGATTCATAGCTTTGATTCTGATATCGTCACCATGGATTACCGTGTGCGCGGCTTCACCCGGGACGTCGACGGTAAAAAGCTGTTCATCGATCACGAGATCGCCTCGATCCAGGATTACCTGGCGGAAGATACCAAGCAGGCGTATCAGATGATGGATGTGAACGTGTATCAGGACAACATGTTCCATACCAAGATGCTGCTGAAAGACTTCGAGCTCGACAATTACCTGTTCGGCAAGTCGCGTCGCGACATTACGTTTGAAGAAGCCCGCGATATCGAAAGCCGCCTGCGCAAAGAGATGCTGGAAATCTTCTACTCACGTAACCTGGATTAATGCCTGAGTAGCTAACAACAGCCACAAAGAAGCCGGCATCGCGCCGGCTTCTTTGTATCTAAAAAAACCGTATCTAAAAGAATCGTATCTAATAGAAACCTTCATCCCCTTCAGGACGCGTTTTGAAGCGCCGATGCAGCCACAGGTACTGCTCGGGGTGCTTGCGAATGGCACGCTCAATAAACTGATTAACCCGCGTTGCGTCGTTAACTTCATCGTTACTGGGAAAGTTTTCAAACGCAGGTAGGCACTCAATCGTATAGGTGCGGTTATCCGGGTTGCGATGAAACATCAGCGGCACCACCGGCGCGCCCGTCATACGAGCGATTTTAGACGTTAGCCGAATGGTGGCCGCCTGCTGACCAAACAAGGGGGCAAATACACTGACATCCGGCCCAAAGTCCTGGTCGGGTGAATACCAGACAATATGCCCTGCCTTGATACGTCGCACCACGCCGCGCAGATCGTGTCGATCAATCGCCTGGCCGAAAATACGTGAACGAGCACGCGTCATAAAGCGCTCGAAAAGCGGGTTATTATGCGGGCGATATACGACATCCGCCGGAAAGAACAGCGAATGCAGCGCGCCACCCAAATCAAGCGTTGAGAAGTGGATCCCGACGACCAATACTCCTTTGCCTTGGGCCTTGGCATTCGCCAAATGCTCCTGGCCATGGTACGCCACTCGATGACGAAATCCTTCTGCCTCCCGACACCAGCCAGTCGCGGTTTCCACCAGGCCAATACCGTTAGCAATAAAGGTATCTTTCACCAACTTTCGTTGTTCATCGGCACTCTTTTCCGGGAAGCAAAGCGCCAGGTTGGTGGCCGTAATGTCCCGCCGCCGTTTGGCAAATCGCCATGCCAATAGCCCGATGACCTTGCCTACCCAAAGCTTAATACTCCAAGGTAACCAAGCCGCGATATACATCGCACCGATGGCAAGCCAGGTTCCCCAGTAGCGTGGGTGAGCAAACGACGCTGGATACTCTTTTTTCGACATACGTACCACCTACACTGAAGACTCTTGATAACGTCTGGGTACGCGTGGCAACACCCCGGTAAGCAGGGTATAGCTGATCGTATCGCAGTAGCGTGCAACCTCATCGACGGCTAGCACTGCCCCATTGCTGGCCGTTCCCCAGAGCACCACCTCGCTGCCAATGGCAGCATCTTGTATATCGGTCACATCAACGGTCAACATATCCATCGACACTTTGCCGGCGATAGCACAGCGCTGCCCATTGACCAGTACCGGCGTACCATCCACCGCATGGCGGTCATAACCATCGCCGTAACCCGCGGCCACCACCGCAATACGTGACCGGCGCGGGGCGCGCCAGCGCCCTCCGTAGCCGACGGGTTCACCTTCGTTAATCTCGCGCAAACCGATAATTTCCGAACGCAGACTCATGACCGGACGTAATTGCTGCGTGGTTGGGGTGGCCACTTCCAATGGGTCACTGCCATAGAGCATGATGCCTGGTCGGTTCCAGTCACCATGGGCGTCAGGCCAGGCAAGCGTCGCCGGTGAATTAGCTAAACACAAAGGCGCATCAAGCGCCTTGGCCAAGGCCTTTAAACTCAACAGCTGCTGATTAAAATAGTGGCCGTCGCTGGCATCAGCGGTCGCAAAATGGCTCATTAAATGCAGCGCCGTGACCTGTGGTGCATTGGCCAGGTGCTGCCAGACCGCTTCCGCCTCCGTGAGGCCAAACCCCAGCCGATGCATACCCGAATCGACTTTTAACCAAACGGGAATGGGTTGGCTTGGCGAAAATGCTAGCAGCGCGTCTACCTGCCATGCGCTATGAATGGTGGTCCACAGTGCGTAGCGCTCCACCAGCGGTAACTCATCAGCGCTAAAGATACCTTCTAACAGCACAATAGGTTTGCTGATGCCGCTGTTACGTAGCGCAATCGCTTCTTCGATACACGCCACCGCAAACGCCGGGACGTGACTTTCAAGCGCGTGAGCACACGCTACAGCGCCGTGACCATAGGCATCCGCTTTGATAACCGCCACCGAGCGGCTTTGTGGCGCGCAGCGGCACGCCAACTGATAGTTGTGACGCAGAGCATCCAAATCGATATGGGCCGCTAGCGGGCGCATTGCGTATCTCGCTTATACATAATAAGTCATCAAAAATAGCCCCTCTAACAACAACGCACCGAGTATAAACTCGGTGCGTTGAGGCCGTGCCTACGTAGCCACGCTGTCTTGGCTAGCTTTCGAAAATCGCCTCTAGCGACAGGCCTTGCTTTTCAAGCGTACGGCGTAGCTTCTTTAATGCCTCGACTTGAATCTGTCGTACACGCTCGCGTGTCAGGCCAATTTCAGCGCCGACCTCTTCCAGGGTGGCCGCCTCATGACCGCGCAAACCAAAACGACGCACGACCACTTCACGCTGTTTATCACTTAGCTCATCAAGCCAAAGATCCACGTGTTCACGCACATCACCATCTACCAGGCAACCTTCTGGGCCTTGAACATCATCATCGGCCAAGGTATCAATCAGCGGTTTATCACTCTCTCCACCCATGGGGTAGTCTACCGAGGAGACACGCTCATTGAGGCCAAGCATTTTCTTGACCGTATCAACCGGTTTGTCGAGATGCTCAGCAATCTCTTCAGCGGTCGCTTCATGGTCAAGTTTTTGTGTCAGCTCACGCGCGGCACGCAGATAAATATTAAGCTCTTTCACCACATGTATCGGCAGACGAATGGTGCGCGTTTGGTTCATTAGCGCGCGTTCAATGGTCTGTCGAATCCACCATGTTGCATAGGTTGAAAAGCGAAACCCACGCTCAGGGTCAAACTTTTCAACGGCACGAATAAGCCCTAAATTACCCTCTTCAATGAGATCCAGCAGCGTCAGCCCACGGTTTAGATAGCGCCGGGCAATTTTAACCACCAACCGCAGGTTAGACTCGATCATTCGAGAACGACCAAGCGGATCCCCCTTTCGCGCCAGGCGGCCATAATAGACCTCTTCTTCTGGCGTTAAGAGCGGCGAAAATCCTATTTCATTGAGGTAAATTTGCGTCGCATCCAGGCTTTGAGTCGATTGCCGGTCCTCACGTCCTAGTGCTTTCTCAAAAGCTTCCTCTTCCGCTGCGACATCATCGTCAGCGTTTTCCAACGCTTCTTCGGCAGCATCCAGGTCAACCTCCTGTAGATCCTTCTCCAGCATACTCATGGCCTTACCCCCGTAGTATCGCCTGCCCGCCTTTTAATATTTAAAGGTAACCACGCTTACGTGTGCGTTACTGGTGTTATTATTTTTATGTGGGCCAGCTCGTAAGGGGCTGGCTCAACAAAACCTTGCCGCTACTCGCTTATCGGGTACTCCACTGATTAGCGTGCAGGTAAAAACTCCATAGGATCCTGAGGCTGACCATCACGGCGCACCTCAAAGTGCAGCCTAACGCTTTCTGCATCACTGTTTCCCATGGTGGCGATCACTTCGCCTGCTTCAACCACGTCATTTTCACTAACGTTTAAGCTGTCGTTATGCGCATAGGCACTTAGGAACTGATCGTTGTGTTTAAGAAGAATAAGATTACCGTACCCACGTACACCACTACCCGCATAAACGACAATACCAGGGCCTGCGGCTTTGACAGGTTGCCCCTTTTGTCCGGCGATATCAATCCCGGCGGTAATCGAATCACCTTCGCCGAAGTTGCCCGTGACTTGCCCATCTGTCGGCCATTGCCAGTTGATCGTCTCTGCGGGCGTGAACGTACGCGATGAGCGGTCCGAACGTTCCACTGGAGCAGCCGCAGGTGTTTCGGATTGAGCAACCACCTGCTCCTCAGGCTCCGATGCTGGGACCGCTTCTGGCTCAGGCCTTGGCTCGGTAGCAGCCACCTCGGGTTGAGAGGGAGATTCTTGCGGCGCACTGTTAGTTGACGCTACCTGCTGAGCACTTTCAACGGCTTGTTGTTCAGGGCGCTCAGCGTTTAAACGCTGAGCGCGTTCAATCGCCGACTCATCAGGCAGTAGCCAATCAAGTTCCTGGTCGTTACTGGCTACTGCTGTCGCCTGCGGGTTGAGCCCGGTTGCGACAACGCCGCGCGATTCACTCGGCGTGTTTTGCGCCTGATTTGCGGGCTGGGAATTATTGCCAGCCCCTGCCCCTTCACGCAATGCAATCATCTGTCCGGGGTGAATTTGGTAGGGCGCATCAATATTGTTGATAGTAGCTAGCTGGCGGTAATCCAGATTATGCTGCCAAGCGATGCCATACAGGGTATCGCCTGGTTTGACGGTATATTGAGGCGAGTTTTCCACCACGCGACTCGCTTCACTCAAGTCACGTACTTGCGGGGTATTGTGCTGCTGATTGGCACACCCGCTAATTGCCAACACCAAGGCTGACATCATGAAGACTTTACGCATGCAAACCCTACTCCTTTTCAGCGCTGAGCCGTATTAGTTGAATCTAACGTGGTCGACTTCCCTGCCCGACGGTTCAATAGCATGACCAGCAATATACCAACGACCATCAGCAGCACCACGCCGATAATCTGCGCGGAAGCGCCGGTCAACGCGGCATAATCACTGGGCAGCAAATAACGGTACTCCAAGGGTATCATTTGCCCGCTTGGACCAACCTGATAACGCAACAGCTCGCGCCATGGCCACAGAACCGGCAACGAGCCAATAATAAACCCTAAAAGCAATTGCATCGTAAAGCCATGATGACGTCTTAACAGCCAGGATAATAGCCGCGAAAACAGCGCAAGGCCTATCACACATCCCATACCAAACAGCATAATAATAGTGATGTCGAAACTGCGAATAGCCCCCATTATCGTGCCGTAGAGCCCCATCGTGAGCAACAAAAAACTGCCCGACACGCCTGGCAACAACATGGCGCTAATCGCAATACACCCCGCCACCATCACAATCGTGGCTTCATTACCGAGCAATAGCACCAAGGGCATTAAGCTCGGCAGCATTCTGGCTAACAGTAAACCGGCCAACAGCGGAAATAAATACCAAAATTTCCAGCGGTCTCCCGCTTGAGCGACCACCATTCCAGAGGCGGCAACCAGCCCGAAAAAGAAGCCATCAAGCAGCAGAGGGTGCGCTTCCATCAGCCATAGCGCCAAGTGCGCCACGCTGACCAGGCTGATGCCGACACCGGCCAGCAAAGGGATCAAAAAGGCCAGGTTCAAGTGCTTAACGAGGGCACGCCACCCATCACGCTGCCAAACCACCAGCGCGCCAGGACCAAACTGCTTAATGGTATTGATCAGCTCTTCATAAATGCCGGTAACAAAGGCAATCGTGCCCCCGGAAACTCCGGGTATGGCATCTGCGGCCCCCATTCCGGCACCTTTAAAAAAAATCCCCAAGGATTTACGCTTCAATCCACTACTCCTTGCAATAAAGGTACAAAACGCACGGGCTCAAGCCGCCGCTTCTCAAACGCATTCCCACTGCGCTTTATCTGGGTAAGCCATTGGCTGCCATCAGGCGCTTCCAACGGCGCAATCAACACCCCATCGCGACTTAGCTGCTCGAGCAATATCTCAGGCAGTGTCTGCGCACAAGCCGTCAATAAAATAACATCGAACGGTGCCGCCGTTGACCAGCCCTCGCCGCCATCGGCAACGGTTAGCGTTACCTCTGCGCCCAAGCGCCAAAGGCGATCACTCGCTCGCTCATGCAAGGCGTAAATACGCTCAATGGAGTAAAGCTCTTTCACTAAGCGCGACAAAATCAGCGTTTGATACCCAGAGCCGGTGCCCACTTCCAACACACGGCGTGGCTCGGCTTTCACAACCAGTTCTGTCATCCGCGCCACGGTAAGCGGCTGTGATAACGTCTGCCCAAAGCCGATAGGCAGCGCTGTATCTTCATAGGCACGATGCGCCAAAGCCTCGTCAACAAACAGATGCCTGGGCTCGCCAGCCATCACATCAAGCACATCCGGGTGTCGAATGCCCTGTTCGATCAACCGATCAATCATGCGATCCCGGGTACGCTGAGAGGTCATTCCCCGCCCGCGCCGCTCAATGGGCGAAATATCAGGCAAAGGCATCCAACCAGTCCTGTACGTCACGGCACGCAGGGTGGCGCGTCAAGTCGGTTTGCAGCGGCGTAATCGATACATACCCTGCCTCGATCGCTGCAAAATCGGTATCTTCACCGTCATCCGCATTGGCAGCAACCGGCGCAATCCAGTAGCGCGTCCGCCCACGAGGATCTTTGATCGCAAGCGGTTTTTCAGCCGGGCCACGATATCCAAGCCGGGTTACCTTAACGCCTTTGATGGCTTCCCACGGCACATCTGGAACGTTAACGTTGAGCAGCGTTCTGGGCGGCAAGGAGAGTTGATCGGCGGCACCAATCAGGCTGGATGCCACTTTCGCCGCGGTGTCAAAGTAACGATCACCGCATAGCGACATGGCAATCGCGATCATGCCCAGGTTGCGTCCTTCCATGGCCGCGGCCACCGTGCCTGAATAGAGCACGTCATCGCCTAAATTGCCACCGTGGTTAATCCCTGAAATAACCAGATCAGGCCGCTCATCCCACACGCCATTTACGCCCAAGTAAACGCAGTCAGCGGGCGTACCATCCACGCTATAGAAACCATTTTCCAGCGCGATTAATGAGAGCGGGCGCGATAATGTCAGCGAGTTACTTGCCCCGCTACGGTCACGGTCCGGGGCAACGACACGCAGCTTGGCATGAGCCTCCAGCGCATCATGTAGCGCTTTCAGCCCTGGGGCGTAAACACCGTCGTCGTTAGAGAGCAGCAGTCGCCGCATTGATGCCTCCTTGTTGATCAGCGTAATCTGGCGGCTTACGCCATATCCGGGTGATAAATGAGCTCACCGATAACGGCGGTAGCAAAACTGCCTCGGGGTAGCGCAAACGAGAGTAGCACGGCATCAGATTCCCAAGTGAGCTGGGGCGCCGTTAATCGCATACGCAGTGCTCTATGGGAGCGTTTCACACCGCTGGCTTCCAAACCTTTACACAGCTCAGGATGCTGACGGGCCAGCTGCGCCTCGTAGCGCCCTGCGTCATCAACGGCGTTTTCACCAATGCCCCAAAGCGCCGCGGTTGGATGCACGTCCAACTCAGCGGCACGCGTTATCAACGACTCGTCCACCGCGTCGACGCCGAATACGCTTTGGGTGCCGTCAAGCATCACGGTATCGCCTGGGATAGGCTGATGCCAGTTGCCGTCCGCCAAGCGAGCGCTTAGCAGCTCATTAAATAGAAAGCTTCGCGCAGTAGAGAGCAGCATTCCTTGACGGTCGTCACGTTTGCGCCACCCCCGTGCAAGTAGTGCCTCGGCACGCTGTAAATTACGCGCCTCAGGGCCGAACCGCTGGGGGCCAAAATAGTTGGGCGCCCCGAACTGGCAAAGCGCCTGCCAGCGATGAACGAAATCATCCGCTGTGATCGCGTCGCCACTCAATCGTAACGTAAACGCGTTGGTGCGATGAACGCCACGTTTTAGTTTGCGTGGATGACGCACGCTTTCAAGCACCGTGATGCCTAATCCACCCAGTGCTGATATCAAGTCAGCAGGCGCGTCACGCCCTGGCAAGTGAATGCTTAACCATTGGCGCGTCACGGCTATTCGGTCCTTCATGCCGGAATAGCCAATATCTCGCGGGGTCACACCGCATAATCGGCTGACACTCTTCACCACATCCAGCGTGGTCTGATTGCGTTTTTCAATCCGCAGCCAAAGATGCTCACCATGCGATTCGGGCGTGAAGTCCAACTGCTCGTCAACCAAAAAATCCTCAGGTTGAACCCGATAATGCCCCGGCTTGGGCGGCCCAAACGCAGCATCCAAAGAGCGTGCCCACTGAGGCAGCTTACTCATTCAACGCCTCAGGCCGGCCGAGTAAAACCACCGTTTCAGCAGCAATGCCTTCACCGCGCCCGGTAAACCCTAGCCGTTCCGTCGTGGTGGCCTTAACGTTTACCTGGCCCAAGGAGACATTCAAGGTGTCAGCAATGGTTTGACGCATTGTCGCAATATGCGGCGCCATTTTGGGCGCTTGAGCCATCAGGGTCGCGTCCAGGTTTACAACTTCATAACCTTCCGCCCGAACCAGGCTCATCACATGGCGCAGCAGCATACGGCTATCAGCGCCTTTCCATTCGGGGTCGGTATCGGGAAAGTGATGACCAATATCACCGAGCGCGCAGGCGCCTAACAGCGCATCGCTGACCGCATGAAGCAGCACATCGCCATCGGAGTGTGCGACAAAGCCCTGTGAAAACGGCAACTTAACGCCACCAATCATTAAGTGGTCGCCGGGGCCGAACCGATGAACATCAAAGCCATGACCAATTCGCATTAAGCCTCCTGAGTAAACGTATCTGATTGTGCTGACAAAATGGCGGCGGCGAGGGCAAGGTCATCCGGATGCGTCACTTTTAAATTATCGCGCCGCCCGCTAACCAGTTGTGGCTGCCTACCCAGCGCCTCGACCGCTGACGCCTCATCGGTCACCATGCGTTTTTGATGCCGGGCACTCTCAAGTGCCTGGCGCAATAGCCCGTAATGAAACCCCTGAGGTGTCAGCGCATGCCAAAGCCCTTCCCGGGGTTCTGTACAGGTACTTTGCTGTTCGGCATTGGCCCGTTTCATGGTATCTGCCACCGGCATCGCTAATAGCGCCCCGCCGGTATGATGAGTCACCGCCTGATACAGGGCATGCAGGTCGTCCGTGGTAATACACGGGCGAGCCACATCGTGCACCATCACAATATCGTCATCCTGTGCGGGTATGGCATGTAGCGCATTGAGTACGCTATCCATGCGCTCGATGCCGCCCGTTACGCGCTGCCAGGCCGCAAAAGGAACCCATTCAGCCTGAAACCACTGATCATCGCTGTCCAGGCAGAGCACTAACGACGCCTTGGGAAACGCCTCGTAAAGTCGCGCCAGAGTGTGCACCAGTATCGGGCGCTCACCTAACATCAGGTACTGTTTGGGTTTATCAGCTCCCATGCGACGCCCTTGCCCGGCGGCAGGCACGATCAGCCAAAGCGTTTTTTTCAAAGCCGCTTACCTGACATATTCACTGTTTGCTTACTCACTGTGCCGATTGCTCACGGTCGAGTCGTGGTTGGACCACCAGGCCTGCGTTAATACCTATCAACTCGGTCGTTATGGCGACACCCGGCACCCAGAAAAACTGTTCATCGCTACGCACCATGCCCATATCACTTCGGGCCCGCTCTTCAATAGCGTCCAGCCCGGTTTTAAGATAGGTGACCTCGGCCGCTAAGCGTGCGTTTCGCTCGCGCATGGGCAAGTTGGCCTCCTCCTGTGCAGTAACGCGCTGCTCGACTATTTGCAGGTCACGCCAGCCGCCATTACCTAACCAAAGCGTGTACTGGAGCAAACCCAGTACGACAAGTAACGCTACCACAACCCATTTGTGCATCACCGATCTCCCAAGGCAGTAACGGCGCGCATTATGCCACTATGCAGAACCATCAGCGAGCCGCAGGCACTTTAAAAGGCAGCGCTTGAAAAGCCGCCTCACGATACGCGCTCACTTGGGCGCCCTCCGCTTGGCAAAATTGGGCAACACCCGCCGCCAAGCCAGGATGGTTCATATAGTGCAGGGAACGAACACGTTGAGGGGCGAAACCGCGTACTAACTTATGTTCCCCCTGGGTACCTGGGTCAAAGCGCGTCAGCCCATTCTGCAAACAGTACTCAATGCCTTGGTAATAGCAGGCTTCAAAATGCAGACAATCGGCCTCCACTTCACTCCCCCAGTAGCGGCCATACAGCGTGTGCTCACCACGAAAATAGAGCGCCGACGCAACCGGTTGGCCATTCAACTGCGCCTGCACCAGCATCAATGTTTCGGGCATGGTCTGGCGTAACCGTTCAAAAAAGGCATGATTTAAATAGGGCGAACGACCGCGCTCCAGATACGTCATTGAATAACAGCGATAGAAGTGCGTCATTGTTTCCTGGGTGATCTCCTGGCCCTCCAGGCGCACCACATTTAGCCCCTGTTCGGCCACCAAGCGCCGTTCACGCTTGATCATTTTTCGCCGTTTGGATGTCAGGCTTGCCAGGAAACCATCAAAGTCGCCAAAACCTGCGTCTTGCCACTGGAATTGAAGCCCTTCGCGGACCGTTAATTGGGGAAACTGCGCCTGCCAGGCCGTCACGTCATGCTCATCGGCAAACAATAAATGCCAGCTGGAGAGCGCCTCCTGGTGACAAAGCGTTTGCCAGGCTGACGCTAACAGAGCACGGATAGCCTCAGCATTTAGATGGCTAGCAAGTAGCGTGCGCACCCCCGGGACGGGAGTAAACGGGATAGCGCTGAGCGCTTTAGGGTAATAGGTGCCACCGGCTCTCTCGAACGCTTCCGCCCATCCCCAATCAAATACATACTCACCGTAAGAGTGATGTTTACGGTACATGGGCAGTGCGCCTACCAATTGGCCTGCACGCCAAACGCAGGCATGGCAGGGCTCCCATCCTGTCTCACGACTCACCGAGCCACTCGCCTCCAGCGCATACAAAAATGCATGGCGCAGAAAAGGCTGATCGTGGCCGACCAAGGCATCCCACTGGCTTGCCTCAATGTTTTCCATGGCGGATAGAGTAGAGAGTTCTAACGAGCACGCAGACATGATATCTCCCAAGAGCAAAGCGTTGGCGCCCTGTTATCCCGTCTTACTTTATCATTAACGCAGCGTTACCCTTACTATCAACTTAGCTATCACCTTAACTATCGACTTAACTACCGTCTTAGCCTTACGACACGAGCATTAACGTAGCGCTTACAAGCCACTATTGCGCCCCAAGACATCCAGGTACGGAAGATAAGGAGCGGTTATGCAGCACGATTTAACAGGTATCTTTAATGCCCAACGACACGCTGTTGATCAAACGCCTTTTCCAACGCTAAGTGTTCGTCGCGCACGATTGGCACGTTTAGCGCAAATGACCAAGCGCCATCAGCATGAGATTGTGCGGGCTATTCAAACGGACTTTGGCCAGCGTAGCGACACAGAAATCCGCTTGGCGGAAATTAGTGCCGTGCTACAGGCCGTACGCTATGCGCGCCGCCACCTCTGGCACTGGATGCGGCCTTGGCGCGTCGGTATGCCTTGGCGCCTGTTTCCAGCACGGGCACGCATAGCCCCGCAGCCATTAGGTATCATTGGGGTTATTTCCCCCTGGAACTATCCATGGAGCCTGGCGCTTCTGCCTATTATTGACGCCTTTGCTGCTGGCAATGTCGTTATGCTAAAACCCAGTGAGCTAACACCCCACACCAGCGCTTTACTCGCCCGTCTGGTTTGCCAATATTTTACTCAGGATGAATTCGTCGTCATTCAAGGAGGTGCATCAACGGCTCAGGCATTTAGCAAGCTGCCCTTTGATCACCTGGTGTTTACCGGTTCGACCAGCATTGGACGTCACGTGGCTAGTGCTGCGGCAGCCAACCTTACGCCAGTGACCCTGGAGCTAGGCGGTAAATCCCCCGCGCTGGTGGCAGGTGATGCCGACATGGATAAAGCGGCCACGGCCATTATATTCGGCAAGGGGCTTAACGGTGGGCAAACGTGTTTGGCACCCGACTACGTTCTTGTAGAAAGCCGCCATCTTGAGTCCCTGGTTAGCGCACTAAGCCGTGCTATTGTCCAGCAGCGCCCTGATAGCAGAGAAGCAACCAGCCCGATCAATGATGCCCATCGCGCACGCGTAGAGGGCCTGCTGACAGAAGCCCGTAACCACGGCTGCCGAGTCATCGATCACGGCAACCATGCCCCTGCGCTGGTTATCGACCCCACCCAAACACTTTCTGTGATGCACGAAGAGATTTTTGGCCGCGCGCTCCCCGTTATCGGTGTTAAAAATATGGAGGCGGCGATTGGGTTTGTGAATGCACGTCCGCACGCTCTAGTGGTATATACGTTTACTAATGATAAAACGCTTCAAACGCGGTTACTGCAACAGACTCGTTCCGGTGCGCTTGTTTTTAATGAAACACTGCTCCATCACGCGGTCCCCACCTTACCGTTTGGCGGTATCGGTGAAAGTGGCATGGGGGCTTATCATGGGCGCCACGGTTTTGAGCGCTTTAGCCATTTACGTGGTGTGTTTTATCAAACAAAACACGCTACCAGCAGAATTTTGCAGCCGCCCTACCGGCGCTGGCTTATGAAACTGCTTCGTTTACGTTAAAGCTTATTCATTAGGAGCTGTTGGCGTTTCATTGCAGAGATATTGGCAGGATAAGAGCAAACCCGCAGAGTAGAGGTTCCGGCACTGATTGCCGAGTTACCTTCTGGCGCGGCGCTAGTGGCTGATAAAGGCTATAACAGTGGTGCTATGCCGCCCCTAATAAAAACGCAGTTGATCGCCAACTTGCCGTTATGATTACCCAATTAGCCTACGCGGTGGGTTGTGATATTGTGGCAGAAGGGATTGGAACCGCCGAACACGCCGCCGATTTACACTCTATCGGTTGCGAAGCAGCGCAAGGGGACTATTATGCTCGACCACTGCCAGCCAATGTGTTTGTTGCCTGGTGTAAAGATTAGACATCACAACTTCCGCCCCACACTGCTTTGGAGCCTGCTTAATGGCGCATGACTTGCTTGACCGCTTACGCGAACGCTTAGAAGAATTAAACCGCTCCGAGCGTAAAGTTGCTAACGTGATCCTGGACGATCCGACAGCCGCTACCAGCTTAAGCATCGCAAGCCTGGCCCAAGCCGCCAGTGTCAGCGAGCCGACCGTTAACCGGTTTTGCCGCAATTTTGGCGCCAAGGGATATCCCGACTTTAAAATCAAGCTCGCGCAAAGCCTGGCGGGTGGGACACCCTACGTGACCCGCGCCGTTGAGCCCGGCGATACGGCGGCCCAATACACGCAGAAAATTTTTGGCGCCACCATTGCCGCGCTGGATGAAGCCCAGCGTGATATTGATATGGCGGCCATTGAACGAATGGTCGACTACCTAACCCAGGCAAAGCAGATTCACTTTTTTGGGTTAGGCGCATCAGGTGCCGTCGCTCAGGATGCCCAGCATAAGTTTTTTCGGTTCAATCTACCGGTCATGGCCTACGCCGATGTATTGATGCAGCGCATGGTGGCGGCGTCCTGCCATACGGGCGATGTGGTGGTGATTATTTCCTACACCGGACGCACCCGTGAGCTGGTAGATATCGCCCGTGTAGCGCGCGAATCTGGCGCTGTTGTGCTGGGTATTACAGCCCCCGCGTCACCGCTTGCCAACGAGTGCAGCGCCACGCTTAACGTGGCAACCCCTGAAGACACCGACCACTACATGCCCATGACGTCAAGGGTGATTCAGCTTACCTTGATTGACGCTCTGGCCACCGGCGTCACACTACGGCGTGGCGAAGACTTCTTACCGCACTTGAAAAAAATCAAGGACAGCCTGCGCGACACCCGCTTTCCGCTGGAATAGCCCAGCCAGCTAGAAAGGCTTCCGTTCTATACAGCGGTGGTCACGGTTATTTCTACTTTTAACTCGTCGGCAGGCATCGGGGCACATACGCAGGTGCGCGCTGGCGCGTAGCCTTCGGGTACCCAGGCATCCCACACCTCATTCATGGCGACGACATCGCTGCCGTCCTTGAGATAAATCGTGGCGCTTAATAGCTGCTCACGGCTTGAGCCGATCTCTTTTAACAGCGCATCGACACGCGCCAGCATGCTTTCTGTCTGCGCCTTAATATCGCCATGACGCGCCTCAGGCCCCGCGACCTGGCCACATAAATAAGCAACCCCTTTGTGGATAACGGCGCGACTCATGCGGGCCTTGGTATCGTGACGTTCGATCGTCATAGAGCACTCTCCTAAAAAATGGGAAAAAAACAGTGTAAACGGCGACTCAGTGACTGACCACGCTTTCCTGTTCAGCGCTGTGTGGGTACCGGCCGATGTTCAAAAACCCGGCGTAACACAAAGCTGGTATGCGCCCCTGTGACACCTTCAATACGGTTAATAACGTGCAGCAGTAAATGCTGATAATCATCCATATCCTGGACTAAAATCTTTAGCTGAAAGTCGGCAGCCTGCCCGGTAATGATCAGACATTCGATCACGTTGGGAATTTTTCGGATGTGGCGTTCAAAGTTCTCAAACCGCTCGGAGGTATGCTGGTCCATGGCAATATGCAGCAGTACCATCAGTTGGTAGCCCAACTGGCGAGCATCTACCTCGGCGCGATACTGCATAATCAAGCCGTGCTCTTCCAGCGCACGCACCCGGCGCAAACAGGGCGATGCCGAAAGGCCAATTCGATCAGCCAATTCCTGGTTACTGATCCGCCCTTCTTGCTGCAGAATCGTTAAAATTTGGCGGTCAAAACGGTCAAGCGTCAATGGCGTCACCGACATAAACAGCAGCCTCTGCTAAGAAATTATAAATTATTAAAACATACTGCCAATTAATGCCATTTTTATTCATTTTTAGCAACAACCTAGCGCTATAAACCCGTTACACTATTCACACTGCCAAAAGCAGTTAACGGTTGTGTGCCATACTCTGCATCATGAGTCTGCACCGATGAACAAAGGCCTACCTACAAGCGGCCAGTTTTCCAAGTCATTAACCCCTTAGGAATCTCATCATGTCTGCTTTCGATCATCGTAAATATCGCCCAGCACCGCGCGTTCCTGCGTTTAACCGTCAATGGCCTGACCGTGACCTTGATCGTGCGCCGATCTGGGTAAGTGAAGACCTACGTGATGGTAACCAGGCGCTGCTAGAGCCGATGACCGTTGAGCAGAAAAAGCGCTTCTGGCACCAGATCGTCAAGGTGGGCATTAAAGAAGTCATGGTGGGGTTCCCTTCCGCCAGCCAACCCGACTTTGATTTTGTGCGCTGGTTAATTGAAGAAGATCAGATTCCTGAGGATGTCACTATCGCGGTGCTGGTGCAGTGCCGCGAGCATTTGATTGAAAAAACCTTTGAAGCTTTAGTGGGTGCCAAGCGCGCTATTATCCACCTGTATAACTCGACCTCGACCATTCAGCGCGAGCGCGTGTTTGAGATGGACCGCGACGGTATTACCGATATTGCCGTTCAGGGTGCTACCTGGGTTAAACAGTATGCCGAGCGCTATCCAGACGTTGCCTGGCGTTTTCAGTATTCACCGGAGAGCTTCTCCAGCACCGAAATCGACTTCTCGCTGGCGATTTGTGAAGCGGTGATGGACGTTTGGCAGCCAACGCCTGAGAACAAGTGCATCCTCAACCTGCCGACGACCGTCGAAGTGGCTGGCCCTCACCACCATGCCGACCAGATCGAATACTTCTGCCAGCACATCAGTCGTCGCGATAGCGTGATTATCTCGGTGCATACCCACAACGACCGAGGCGGTGCAGTAGCCTCAGCCGAACTTGCCTTGCTTGCCGGTGCCGACCGTGTGGAAGGCACGCTGCTGGGTAATGGCGAGCGTACCGGCAACATGGACATCATCACGCTGGCCATGAACCTTTACAGCCAAGGGATTGATCCTAAACTTGATCTTTCCAACCCGGATGAGATCATTCAGGTCGTTCACGAGTGCACCGGCATTACCATGCACCCACGCCACCCTTGGGTAGGTGAAATGGTGTATACCGCCTTCTCTGGTAGCCATCAGGATGCGATTCGTAAATCCCTCAAGCACCAGAAGCCCGACGAACCGTGGCAAGTGGCTTACCTGCCGATTGATCCCCACGACATTGGCCGCGACTACCAGGCCGTGATTCGAGTCAACAGCCAGTCCGGCAAGGGCGGCATGGCCTTTTTGCTTGAGCGCGACTACGGCATCAATCTGCCACGCTGGATGATGCTGGCCTTGGCCCCCTATGTACAAAAAGAGAGCGAAGAGCGCGCCAGCGAACTCTCAAGCGAGATGATTCGCCAAGTGATGTTCGATAACTTCACCCAGGAAGCGCCACTGTCGCTGGCGGACTACCAGCTTTCCAAGGGCCAGCACGAAGGGCTTGACGTGACCTTGTGGCAAGGTAGCGAAACCCTGCGCCTGTCCGGTTCCGGCAACGGTGCCATGTCGGCCTTTACCGATGCCTGGCAGAAGCACTCCGGCGTTAACGTGACGATTATCGACTACAGTGAGCACTCGCTGGGCGGTGGTAGCGAAGCCAACGCCATTGCCTTTGTACAGTTGAGCATTGATGGCCAGCGCATTTGCGCCGTTGCCGAAGATAGCGACACGGTGAGCGCTTCTTTGAAAGCCCTGATCTCGGGCATTAACCGCGTCTCTACTGCAAACGCGGAGACAGCACCAAGCCAGCAGGGCAGCGTCCTGCCAGCCTAACGATCTATAGGTAATATACCAATGCCTTGCGTGGTTACCCACGCAAGGCATTTTTCTGCGCCTTGAAAACACATGTTAGAATTGGCCGCTTATCGAAGACCCCTTTTGCTAGTCAGTGGAGAAAACATGGGTCCAGGCATCGCAAGCGTACTGCTTATCGCGCTGGGCGGCGCCCTCGGGGGAATGGCCAGGTTTGCTCTTTCCAACCTGTTAGCGCGCTGGCTGGGCAAGGCGTTTCCCTGGGGCACGCTCGTTGTTAACGCGACCGGCGCGCTGGCCGCAGGCTGGCTATTGGGCCGCCAAGGCCTGCCTGACACACCAACGGCGTTCTGGCTGTTTAGCGTAACTGGCCTACTCGGCGGCTATACCACGGTCTCATCGTTTAGCCTGCAAACTCTTGAACTTTGGCAAGGCGGTCAATCGGGTCACGCGGCACTCAACGTGGGCGGCACACTGGTGCTGGGCATTGGTATGGCAGCGTTGGGCTGGGCGCTGGCAGGGTACCGCGTATGAGGACTTGGAAATGCTACCTTGCCGTCGGGATTGGTAGCGGCCTGGGCAGCGCACTGCGCTACGCCGTATCGCTTGTCTCCCAAGCGGCCTTGGGTAGCTATTTCCCGTGGGGCACGCTGATCGTCAACGTACTGGGGTCGGGTTTGATCGGCTGGATAGCCGCCACCGCGCTACGTGCACCCCATAGCAAACTGACCTACTGGCACCCGCTGCTCGTGGCAGGTTTTTGCGGCGGCTTTACGACCTTTTCACTGTTTAGCCTGGAAACGCTGCATTTCCTTAACCATGGCCAAGGCTGGTGGGGGCTTTCGTACGTGCTGGTGAGCCTGCCGCTATGGCTATTGGCCGCCATGGCAGGCGAGCGCTTGGCACTTCGCCGCCAATAAATACTCAAGAAAAATCACTCAGGGAAAACCAATGCGCGAGCAGATGGAAAAACACCAGTGCTGGATTTACCTGGTCTGCATTGGCCTAGGGCTGGCCTTGGGCGTTGTGTCACCGGCGCTGGCCGATGTGCTGGAGCAGTTACTGTGGCCGCTGTTAGGCCTTTTGATGTACACCACCTTTAGCCAGATTCCTTTGCTTAGCGTGGCGCGCGGCCTTACCGACGGCCGCTTTATGACGGCGCTGCTAGTGGGCAACTTTATCGCCATTCCGGCCTTTCTGGGGCTGGTGGTCGCTTGGCTGCCGCTCTCACCTGCGGTATTGGCCGGCGTCTTGCTGGTACTGCTGGTGCCCTGCACCGACTGGTTTATCAGTTTTACTCACTTGGGCAAGGGAGATGCGCCCCGCGCTGTCGCGGCCGCTCCGCTGCTGCTACTGGTGCAGATGGTCGCTCTACCTATTTATCTCTGGCTCTTTCTGGGATCGGAGTGGTTTCATCTGGCACTCTCCACCTCACTAATCGTTGCCTTTGCGGGCCTTATCCTGTTTCCCTTGGCGCTTGCCGGGCTAACGGAATTTGCTGCTACTCGGCATAGGCGCACCAAGCGCGCCATCTATCACCTGGGCATACTGCCCGTGCCACTGCTTGCCTTTGTGGTCTTTATTATTGCAGCGTCACAGGTCAACCATCTGGGCGGGCTGTATCATGTGATGACTCAGGTCATGTTGATCTTCATGGTTTTTTTAGTGTTTGCGGGCTGGCTGGGTCGTGCGCTGGGCAGGCTGTTCCGTTTGCCAACCGCCAGTGCCCGCACGCTGGCTTTTAGCTTTGGCACACGCAACTCGTTTGTCATGCTGCCCATCGCCTTGGCGCTGCCTGGCGCATGGCAACCCGCAGTCGTAGTGATTATTTTTCAGTCACTGGTAGAGCTTTTTGGAATGATCTTCTATCTACGCTGGGTACCCGGTAAATTGCTGCCTGACCGTGAGCGAGGCAGCTAGCTAACCCGCGCGTATCCTCCCGCTACACCCTGTTTGCTGAACACCAGTTGCCACAGCTGAATCTCACGTGCTCTAAAGGCTCCCGCACAACTCAACAGGTAGTAGCGCCACATACGATAAAACGTTGGATTAAACTGACCTTTAAACTGGGGCCAATTGGCTTCGCTATTGTGATACCAGGCCATCAGCGTTTTATCGTAGTCAGCTCCAAAGTTATGTATATCTTCCACCACAAAAAGCGTTTCAGCCGCATCGGTAATATGGCTTAAGGTAGGCAACTCGCCATTCGGAAAAATGTATTTATCGATCCAGGGGTCGGACATCGTCGTACCAAGGTTTTTGCCAATCGTATGAAGCAAGAAAAGGCCTTCATCCTTTAGGCAGCGACTGACCACTTCCATATAGGCGCGATAGTTTTTACGGCCCACATGTTCGAACATGCCAATACTAACAATACGATCAAATCTTTCAGTTTCATCGCGGTAATCCTGTAAACGGAACTCTACCGGCAAGCCTTTTTTGATCAATCGTTTACCAAAATCCGCCTGCTCTTTGGAGATGGTCAGGCCGACACACTCAACGCCATAATGCTCGGCCGCATAAGCCATAAAGCTCCCCCACCCACAGCCGATATCAAGTACGCGCATACCCGGTGCTAACTGCAGCTTTCGGCAAATTAAGTCCAGCTTCGCCTCTTGTGCTTCATCTAGCGTGCACGCGTCTTTCCAATAACCGCAGGTATACGTCATACGCTGGTCAAGCATGGCCGCATAAAACTCATTGCCAAGATCGTAGTGCTTCTCGCCCACTTCCCAAGCCCGCTTAACGCTTTGTCGGTTTAACAACCGAGTACGCAACGCGTGATAAATCAATTGCGTGGGCTTAATACGTTGATGCAATTGCGCGCGCAGCAAGCGGGTAAAAAATACGTCCAACCGATCGCAGTCCCAGTCCCCCTGCATATAGCTTTCACCTAAGCCCAGATTGCCACGCGCTAGTGCATTTTCGATCACACCAGGCGCTTTAAGCTGCATATCCCAAGGGCGATCGCCGTTGAACTGTATATCAGCCTGGGCCATTAGGCTGGCTGCAAAGCGATGAGAGGAAGAGGTGGGATTAAACGGCTGTGATGTTCGTTCAAGCGTGGGTAGATTCACGTCAGGCTCCTTACGCTACTCAAGAGATGAATAGTTCAAGACACTCTTAAATAAACATAGAAGCTCATTTCAGCATTTGCAGATTTTAATTTTTCCCTTTTTCATTGTTAAAAAGTCGCTCTACTAACCCGTAGCAAAGCGACTTACCGTAGGAACACAAAAGAGACTTAGCGCAAAATAAGAACGGGGATACGGCTGCTACGCAGCATCGCTGTCGTCGTGCTGCCAACCAACAAGTGGCGGATGCGCGAGTGCCCATAAGCGCCCATGACCAAGAGGTCAATGGCGTGCTCTTGTTCGTAGGTTTGCAGCACATCATCTACATTGCCGTTGCGGATAGCGCCTTCTGCCTTGTGGCCTGCTTCACGTAGGGTGCCTAGCGCCCAACCAAGCTCCAGGCGATTCTCTGCATTGTCCGTATCCACCAGTAGTACATGGCACTCGCTGCCTGAAAACAGTGGCGAACGGGCTAGCATTTCCACACCTTTGCGAGCCGTTTTGCTGCCATCATACGCAATCAATACTTTTTCAGGCTGCTTGAACGTGGCGGGCACCATCAAAATAGGGCGATGCATTTCACGCACCACCCGCTCAAGGTTGGAGCCAAGATGCTCGCTGGCTTGATGAGCCGTCTCGCCGCGCTTACCCATCACCAGCAGGCGCATTTCATTTTCAAGCCCGACCAGTGTTTCCACCAAAGTACCGTTCAGTTGGCGAGTAACGGCGTTGCTAACGCCCTCTTCAACGGCGCGCGCTTGGGCTGCTTCCAGCATCAACCTGCCCTGTTCGCGGTTGACCTTGGCACGCTTCTCATCAAGGCCCATCAACTCCTCCAGCAAGCGCTCGCGGGCGCCAAAAAACAGCTGGCCCGAAAGATCCGGCTCGCCTGGCACTTCTGAATGGTTATCGGCCACATGCACAAAGGTTAGCGGCGCGCCCAGCGCAAGGCTTGCCCAAGAAGCGTAATCGCAAACGCCTTGCGAAAACCGGGAACCATCAATTGCGGCAACTACATGTTCCGGCATGCTGCTCTCCTTTATTAGATGCTTAGTGGCCATCCATCAGTTTTTCGACCGCCTTTTGATCATTGTGCATCGCGTAGCGGTCAACCACCGTGGCGCTGGCTTCGCTCATCCCAACCAACACGACGTCAGTGCCTTCACGGCGGAACTTGATAACGACCCGATCAAGTGCCTGTACAGCGGTAACATCCCAGAAGTGCGCGTTGGATACATTGATCGTTACCTTGTCCAGGCTCTCCTTGAAATCAAACGCCGCCATAAAGCGCTCGGAAGAGGCGAAGAAGACCTGCCCAACGACCTGATACTCGCGCTCTCGACCCGTCTCTATCTCAGTAGAGCCGATGTACATGATATTGCCAACTTTATTGGCAAAAAACAGCGCTGCCAGCAGCACGCCAACAAAGACCCCGATCGCCAGGTTATGGGTACTTACGGTCACAGCGACCGTCGCCAACATGACAATATTGGTACTGAGAGGATGCTTTTTAAGATCCCGAATCGACGCCCAGCTAAAGGTGCCTATCGACACCATGATCATGACGGCTACCAGAGCGGCCATGGGAATTTGTGAGACCCAATCGGCTAGAAAAACGACCAACAACAGCAGTACAACGCCCGCAATCAATGTGGATAGCCGCGTACGGCCACCGGATTTAATATTGATCACCGACTGACCAATCATGGCACAACCTGCCATACCACCCAGTAATCCGGCGCCAATATTGGCAATGCCCTGGCCTTTGCACTCGCGGTTTTTATCACTCGATGTGTCGGTCAAATCGTCCACAATGGTCGCTGTCATCATCGATTCCAGCAGACCCACCACACACAGCATCAAGGCGTAAGGCAGAATAATCATCAAGGTTTCAAGGTTAAGCGGGACATTCGGCCACAGGAAAATCGGCAGCGTATCGGGCAGTTCACCCATATCACCCACCGTACGAATATCCATACCGCTCACCATATACACAATGGTTAACACCACGATGCACACCAGTGGCGAGGGTAGCGTTTTACCGATCACCGGCAGATAAGGGAATAAATAGATAATGCCTAAACCGGCCAGGGTCATGACATACACATGCCAAGTGACATCGGTTAACTCAGGTAACTGGGCCATAAAGATCAAAATGGCCAACGCATTCACAAAGCCAGTAACGACCGAACGCGACACAAAGCGCATTAGCTCAGCGAGTTTTAAATACCCTGCAATGATCTGAAACACCCCGGTTAAAAATGTTGCCGCCAGCAAGTACTCAAGGCCATGCTCGCGCACCAGCGTGACCATCAATAGCGCCATGGCGCCAGTGGCCGCAGAGATCATCCCCGGCCGCCCACCGGTAAAGGCGATAATCACCGCAATACAGAACGAGGCATAAAGACCTACTTTCGGGTCGACGCCTGCGATAATCGAGAACGCGATCGCTTCGGGAATCAGCGCCAGCGCGACGACCAGGCCCGAAAGGGTGTCGCCTTTAATATTGGAAAACCACTCATGCTTGCTGAAAAGTGCCATTCAGGGAGTCCATCGTTATTGATTAAACAAGACGCGCTAACTCCGCCGCACAGGGCAGATGTCACGTCATTAAGAACCAGATTGTATGAGTCAGGCTGCAGGATGAAGACGCCAGGAGCGTCAGTAGCCAAATAACGGCAATAGAATGCCGTAACGCCGTGGAAGCGCTTTCGCGCCATGGCGTTTTCTAAAGAGGGAATACCTAGGGTGGAGTCATCAACCTAGTGGTAAGTACTACAGATGTTGCCAATGAACGTTTCATTGCGCAGATGCCTTGCCGAGATATTTTACGAAGTTACCCTGCCACTGAAGGTTAAGCGGCAGAACCGGCGCCGAGTTTACCAGCAACCTACCTCTTCTGCACCCCGGCGCACTTGAGGCCTGGCTGTATACTTAAATAGTCAGCGCAGGATGTGCTTCGGCGTCACCATCGCTACCATGGGCATCAAGCGCATAAGGCGCCATCATTGAACCTGGTCAACATTTCGACCAACGCGTTCCCATCTTCCAGAGGAGTAGCACATGAGCCATTCAATTGCGGTGATTAAAGGCGATGGCATTGGGCCTGAAATTATGGATGCCACCCTGCGCGTGCTCGATGCGCTTGAGTGCGGCTTTGAATACGAGTTTGTGGATGCAGGCCTGTCAGCGCTGGAAAATCATGGAACGTTGATCCCGCAAGCATCGCTTGATGCTATAGAGAAACACGGCATTGCCTTAAAAGGCCCGCTGACCACGCCCATTGGCAAGGGCTTCTCCTCCATTAACGTACAGCTACGCCGTCACTTTGATCTTTATGCCAACGTACGCCCGGCGATCAGCTTTCCTGGCACTCGTTCGCGCTTTGAAGATATCGACATGATCACCGTACGCGAAAATACCGAAGGTGCGTATTTGTCTGACGGCCAGGAGATGATCGACGACGGTAACACCGGCATTTCGGTGATCAAGGTAACCCGTAAAGGCTCCGAGCGTATTGTGCGTTATGCGTTTGAGCTGGCCAAAAGCAGTGGCCGGAAAAAGGTCACTGCAGTGCATAAAGCCAATATTATCAAGACCAGCTCTGGGCTGTTTTTGGATGTGGCGCGTGAGATCGCAAGCGAATATCCCGACATTGAGTTTCAAGAGATGATTGTCGATAACGCCTGCATGCAGCTGGTGATGAACCCGCATCAGTTTGATGTAGTGGTTACCACGAACCTGTTTGGCGATATTCTCTCAGACCTGTGTGCAGGCCTGGTGGGCGGGCTGGGCTTGGCACCTGGCGCTAATATTGGTGAAAGAGCGGCGATTTTTGAAGCGGTACACGGCTCAGCCCCTGACATTGCGGGTAAAAAGCTCGCCAATCCCTGCGCTCTATTGTTGGCTGCCGCACAGCTGCTTGATCATTTGGGCATGGCAGTCAAAGGCGAAACTATCCGTCACGGCATTCGCTCGGTGTTAGAAACCCGCCGTGACATGGTCACGCCCGATATGGGCGGCACAGGCAACACCGATACCTTTGCACAAGCGCTGGTTGAGTACATCCACGCCTAAATATTCGGCTTGAATACGTTTCGTTAGCTATCTGCGCCCTTTCATCAAGGGCGCTTTTGGTTACGAGCCCTGCTTGCTCACTGCCAGCAAACCAGCAATCGCACAGCGTATTGAAGAGGGCGAAACGACCTAAACCACTTACACCGCGTTATGCGTTATGCGTTATGCGTTATGCGTGATACAGACCAGGCCGCCCAAACCATCGCGAAAGCTCAGCGGCTAACCAAAGCCTTAAACTAACAGACCAAGCGTAACAACGACGCTTAAACAACGTGTGTTAGCAACATCGTCATGGGTTATCAGGCGCCATTAAAAAAGCCCCAAGGCGTTAATAACCCTGGGGCTTTAGTAAGAACGCTATGACTGCGCGCTTATTTTAGCGATGTTTTACGCAGGTAAGGCAGCACCGCGTCAAACTCACCAAATTTTTGCTTGGCATCGTCATCTGAAACGCTTGGCGGAATAATAACATCCTGGCCAACTGTCCAATCAGCGGGAGTCGCCACACCGTGCTTAACGGTTGCCTGCAGGGCATCCAGAGCACGTAGAATTTCAGCGAAATTACGCCCTACCGTCATGGGATAGGTCATGGATAGCTTTAGCTGCTTATCCGGCCCAATGATAAACACCGAGCGTACCGTGGCGCTGTCGGCTGGCGTACGGCCATCCGGCAGATAGGCATCTTCGGGCAGCATATCAAACAGTTTGGAAACCTTAAGGCCTTCATCGGCGATGATCGGAAAATCAACGTCGCTGCCGCTATACCGGGTGATATCGTCGGCCCAGCGTTTGTGATCCTCAACGCCATCAACCGACACACCAATCACTTTAGTACCGCGCTTTTTCCACTCGGCGCTTAGCGTGGCTACAGCACCAAACTCCGTGGTGCAAACCGGCGTAAAGTCCTTGGGGTGTGAAAATAAAATAGCCCAGCTATCACCAATCCACTCGTGGAACTGGATAGGCCCTTGGCTAGTTTGTGCTTCAAAATCGGGAACGACCGCATTAATACGTAATGACATTGTGCCTCCTTCGCGGGTGATTACTGCTTTTAATACCTTAAACCACCTTTAAGCAATCCACTATAGAACATTTAGTGCTAAGAAAGCGAATATTCACCCGTGCTATTGGCTGACGTTCAAAGGTCAGCTCCCGTCACTTTTGAAGTACCCTTTCGCACGGCTAGCCTAAGCGCTAGCCTTGGGGTCTTTATGCTTTACACGTGTCAGCCAGCGCTGCTTGGCGTGATGCCTTAAATTAGCCACGCTGTCAGTCTCATCAATGATGTCCTGACCCAGGATGGTTTCAATAATATCTTCAAGCGTAATCAGGCCTACAAAGGTGCCATGCTCGTCATACACAACGCGCATGTGCAGATGGTCCTTGAGCATTGAAGCAAAAACCTGCTCTACATTGTGCGCAATATCGACACTGCCAATGGGGTGCATAAGCTCGCGCATGGTCTTGGCGTCATCGGCGTGATACATATCGGATTTATGCACATAGCCAAAGGCCATTTCACCGTTATCCATAACGGGAAAGCGCGTAAAGGATGTCTTCCCGTACTGCTGATCAAATGTTTTGACGTCCATATTAGGGGGCACTGTCACGCATACCGTTCTTGGCGTCATAGCCTGGCTTACGGCAATGTCATGCAAGTTAAGCATATTGATGATGGTGCGCGACTCGTCGGCATCCAACACCTTTTCCTCAAGCCCTACGCGCGCCAGCACTTTGATCTCATCACGTAGATCAACATCATGCTCTGACGTACCCAGCCGACGCGTAATCTGCTCCGACATCCAGATAAAGGGCAGTAACCCCACTATCATCGGCTTTAGTAAACGCGGCAAAAGTGGTGCCAGCCCGCGCCAATAAGTGGCGCCAATCGTCTTGGGGATAATTTCAGACAGCACCAGAATCAGCATTGTCATGACAGCAGACACAATGGCGATGGAGGCTTCGCCGAATACCACTGCCGCTTGCGCGCCCACTGCCGTTGCACCAACGGTATGCGCAATTGTATTAAGCGTCAGTATCGCCGCCAAGGGCCGGTCAATGCTGGTCTTAAGCTGATTAAGCGAGGCATGCAGCTTGGGTTTCTCTTCTTTTAGCCTGGCAATATAGCTGGGCGTAATAGAGAGTAAAGCCGCTTCAAGAATAGAACACAAAAAAGACAGTGCGATGGAAAGCGTGGCAATCGTGATGAGAAGGAACATGAGAACCTGAGGTGGTGAGTATAAGTGTTTATAGGAGCAATCTAGATGTCTGTCAATAGACCTCTGTACGCCTTTTTAGGCATGGATAGCGCTCCCTGCTGGCTCAATTTCCTCCTCTCTATAGCTGGTACTTGTCATCTTCGTTACGCAGTTAGACGGTATAAAGGGTAAGCATCACCGCATGTTTTGTGATGAACTGGAAGTCAGCAGCGCCGAACATCAACAGCTTTGGCACTCATTAGCGGCAAGGGGATAGCCGTCAGGGACATTTTTGTCGCGTACGTGCGAACGAAGAAGTCTGGTTAGAGGCGACGTATGTGCCTATACGAAATTTTCGAAGCCATGTGACGTAAATCCTGAAAGTAGCGAATGATGCCACCCAGCATCATCAAGAATCTCAACGGCAAAAGGCCGTGGCTAAAGGCGCTCAATGACTCAATGGCCGTCATACCCTTCAAGGGGAAATACTCAAAGCCATGCAACAGGTCATTCAACAAAGCAAAGCCGGGCAATCCAGGGTTAGCGAAATTGATGCGATTGTGAACAAGATTCTCCACGACGCTCAGGACGTCGCCCGCTCTATCGAGCAATTGGCCGCTGATACGCGGTTATAAGAAACGCCCAAACAAAAACGCCTCCGTGAAGAAGGCGTTCTTGTTTTCTCTGCAGCGGCGTCAAACGAACGGTCTTAAAAACGGTTTGAAAAGGCCGTTTTATGCAAACACTTCCGTCCATTCGCCACGCTTGGCAAGCAGGTCACGGGCGAGCTTCTGGGCGCCTTCCAGGCTGTGGCTCGCGGCCCAGCCGCACTGCATTTCGTTACAGGCAGGCACTTCAGTGGCCACCAGAACGTCGTTCAGCGTTTGCTCAATGATGGTTAACACGTCGTCGTAGTTATCGTGATTGATCATCGCGATATAAAAGCCGGTTTGGCAGCCCATCGGGCTGATATCGACCACTTTATCGGTATGATTACGCGATAGTTCAGCCATCAAGTGCTCAAGAGAATGCAGCGCAGGCATCTCCATGTGCTCTTTGTTCGGCTGGCAGATACGCAGATCATATTTATGAATCTGGTCGCCGTTCTGGCCCTGCTTGATATCAGCAAGACGTACATAAGGCGCTTTAACCTTGGTATGGTCCAGGTTAAAGCTTTCAACGTTCATTTTCTTTTCGGTCATGTTTGCTCCGTGCTTATCGGTGTCGTGGACCCATTCTACACGCTGGGGTTATACCTTGGGGGCATCAAAATTCCACGGTTCATCGGTATACACGCATACGTTGGCATCTTCGATATCGCCATCCGGTGATTCAACGTGCTTGGCAAAGAAGTCCTGGATCTCTTTACGCTGACAATGTGCTTCAAACTCTTCACGGCTCGCCCAGATTTCATGGAATACAATCGGATAGCTGGTGCCTTGAGCGAAGGGATTATCGATCTGGCGGGTCACCGTGTAGTGAATGCAGGCATCTTCCCGGTGTGTGTTTGGCTCCAGCGACTGAAGCGCTTTGAACACCGCTTCTTCTTTGCCTGGTTTGGGTTTGAAGCCAGCAATACAGTAAATTTTCTCTGACATGATCGCGTCCTGATATATGAATCGTACGTCATTATGCGGCTTGTTCTTATCGGTTAACAACCTGGCGAATAATACGCTCGGCCAAGGCCTCCAGGTCAGGCACCGTCATATCAGGTTCAATGCCCCAGGGATCAAAGGGCGCATCGGAATGACGCCGCACCCAGGCACTTCGCAGCCCGGCATGGGTTGCACCAATCACATCAAAGGCGTTGCTTGAAATTAACCAGGTATGCTCAGGGCGCGCTTCCAGCTGTGAGCGAAGATAGCTATATACCGCCGGGTCTGGCTTAAAGCGCTTGATATCATCCACGCTGATCACCGCATCCATGTGGTTTTCTACACCGGCACGTACCAGTAACTGAGTTACCGCCTCCGTCGTGCCATTGGAAAACGCCACACAACGAATGCCCGCATCACGCAACTGATCAAGCGCATCCACCACATCCGGGAAGGCTGGAAGCTCTGCATATACATCCATGAGGTGGTCGTGGTCATTGTCAGAAAGACCTGCTTGCAGCGCGCGGCTGGTAAACACCAGAGCTTCTCTCGTGCATTCTGAAAAAGGCACATAAGCGCCCATTAAGGCATGACGAAAGCTGTACTCAAGCTGCTTTTCCCGCCAGCGCTTGGCAAATTCTTCAGCGCTGGAGGCATCGTTAAGTCGCCGTTCGAGTTCCGCCGTAACGCCTTGGGTATCAATCAGCGTGCCATATACATCGAAAGCCAATACCGGTTGCATAGCCACTCCTAATGTATCCGTTCACCGTCACTGTATTTAGTAGCATAGCTTCCCACCCCAAAAACAAAAACGCCGCTGCATAAGTAAGCAGCGGCGTTACCAGATCAGCGTCTTTTCATTAAATCGTCAACGCAGCTTCCTGATGGCCCGCTTTTAAATCGCCTGAGCGGGTAAGTTCATCGGTTACCCGGTCAATGGCGCGCTTGGCACGGCCAATCACGTCATCAACTTCTGCGCGGTTAATGGTCAGCGGAGGCGCAAAACCTAAAATGTCGCCTTGGGGCATGGCGCGAGCAATCAGGTTCTCTTCCATGGCGGCGGCGGCCACTCGCGGTCCCACTTTGAGGGCGGGGTCAAAGTGCAGGCGCTGCTTGGCATCCGGTGAGAACTCAAGCGCGGCCATTAAGCCAACACCGCGTACATCCCCCAAGAGCGGATGGCCTTCAAACGTGGCCTTAAGCTGCGCCTGGAAGTAGGCACCGGTTTCAGCCGCGTTGCCCACCAGGTTTTCACGCTCGATGATATCCAGGTTGGCAATACCGGCGGCACAGCCCAGCGCGTGGCCAGAGTAGGTCCAACCGTGACCGATTGGGCCAAACTCACCCGTGCCCTGCTCAAGCACTTGCCATACTTTTTCACCCACAATCACGCCAGAAAGCGGCTGATAGGCGCTGGTCAGGCCTTTGGCAATCGTGACCAGGTCCGGCTTCATGTTGTAGTGGTGGCTACCAAAATCAGACCCGGTACGTCCAAAGCCACATACCACTTCATCGGCAATCAACAGTACATCGTACTTGGCCAATACCGCCTGAATCGCGTCCCAGTAACCTTCGGGCGGCGGTACGATACCGCCTGTGCCCAATACCGGCTCGCCGATAAACGCCGCCACCGTATCCGGGCCTTCTTCGAGGATCATCGCTTCCAGCTTGTCGGCACAGAAGGAGGAAAACTCAAGCTCCGTCATGCCATGCTGCTCGGCGGCACGCAGGTAGTAGTGCGGCGCTTCAGTATGCCGAATGGTATCAATCGGCAGGTCAAAGTGGTCATGAAACGCCTTAAGACCGGTCAAGGAACCAGAAGCAATGCCCGAACCATGGTAGCCGCGCATACGCGAGATGACTTTTTTCTTCTGCGGGCGGCCGAGTACGTTGTTGTAGTAACGCACAATTTTCAGCTGGGTTTCATTAGCGTCACTGCCCGACATGCCGTAGTAGACCTTGGACATGTTCATGCCAGCGATTTTCAGAATACGCTCGGAAAGCGTGATCTGCGGCTCGTTCGAGTGGCCGACATAGGTGTGGTAGTAAGAGAGCTCCATCGCCTGCTTGTAAATGGCTTCAGCAATTTCCGTGCGACCATAACCGATATTAACGCAGTAAAGTCCGGCAAAGCCGTCGATAAATTCGCGGCCATCCTTATCCACGATATTAATGCCTTTACCACCGGTAATCACACGGCCCGGCGCATCGCCATGGGCGAAGTCACGCAGATGGGTAGAGGCGTGAAAAGTGACTTTGCGGTCGCGTTCGATCAGATCCTGATGTTGGCTCATAACGTTCTCTCTGTACGATAAACCTCCCCGATCAGCGGGAAGGAATTTGAAATATTGCGGGCTTCACGGCTGGTTAGTCACACGCGAACACGCTGTAAACCCATCCCTGGGCGCTCGGCTTTTTCACTGACCGCCATGGATGGCGGGAATGCCGAAACTGAATGGAGCATGTTTCGGCCCTGAAAAAGACGGTTCGCTTAGTGCCTAACTAGCCTCTACTGCGAAACTATCTACTCTAGCTCCCTGATACAGAACCCAGCGCGCCTAAGCAGTAATACTTGGTTTCGAGATACTCGTCGATACCGGTGGCGCCGCCCTCACGGCCAAGGCCAGACTGCTTCACGCCGCCAAAGGGTACCGGTGGGCCGGTCATCTTGACGGAATTTACACTGACCATGCCGTACTCCAGCGCACGCATCAGCTTCCAGATCCGGCGAATATCATGGGTATACACATAGGCCGCCAAGCCATACTCAGTATCATTGGCAAGCTCAATAACTTCTTCGTCGCTCGAATAAGCGGTAATCCCGGCCACGGGGGCAAAGTTCTCTTCCCGCCAGACTTTCATTTGTGGCGTTACGCCTGTTAATAGCACCGGCATAAAGAAGTTTTCGCCCGGCGCTTGGTTCTGGTCTCCCATCACCAGCGTGGCGCCCCGAGAAATCGCGTCATCGACAATCGAGGCGGCCTTCTCTACGGCCTGGCGGTGAATCAGCGGGCCAAGATCGATCTCGCCCTGCAAACCATTGCCGACGGTTAATGCCGCCATGCGCTCGGTAAACTGTTCAACAAAGGCGTCATGAATGGATTCGTGCACCAGAATCCGGTTGGCCGCCAAACAGTCCTGCCCCGCCGTTTGAAACTTGGCGTCTACCGCCGCGTAAGCCGCCTCTTTGGGGTCCATATCCGGCCCAACGATAAACGGCGCATTACCGCCCAACTCCAGTGAAAGGCGCTTAACGGTTCCCGCACTTTGCTCCATTAACAGGCGGCCAACGCGGGTGGAGCCGGTAAACGATAGCGCCCGGATGCGTGGCTCGCTGCACAGTATTTTAGAAACCTCGGCAGGCTCACCCAAGACAACGTTAAAGATACCGTCCGGTATGCCTGCCCGCTCGGCTAATTCTGCCAGCGCCAGCGCTGAAAAAGGCGTTTCATTGGCCGGTTTCACAATCACCGGGCAGCCAGCAGCCAGCGCGGCCGCCGCTTTACGGGTAATCATTGCCAGCGGAAAATTCCACGGCGTAATCATCGCGGCAATACCAACAGGCTCTTTAATAGTGCCCAGCGAGGCATTAGGAATATGGCTGGGGATCGTTTCCCCGTAAGTGCGCTTACCCTCTTCCGCAAACCAGCGCACGAAACTTGCTCCGTACTCTACTTCGCCCCGCGCATCGGGCAGCGGTTTTCCCTGCTCCAGGGTCATGATGGTCGCCAGGTCTTCGCGGTTGGCCTGAATCAAATCGTACCAGGCCAGCAAGCGCTCGCAGCGTTCATCGACACGCAGTGCGCGCCAGTGAACAAAGGCTGCCTCAGCGGCATCCACCGCCGCGGTAATCTGCTCGGCTTCAAGCAGAGGGATATGCCCGATCGCTTCGTTGGTTGCTGGGTCATACACCGCTTCTTCACGGCCACCTTCCCCATGCGTCCACTTGCCATTCACATAAGCGTACTGGCGAAACAGGCGCGGATCTTCTAGCCGTTTAACCAGCGTGGTCGATAGTGTGGTCATGGGCCCCTCCCCTGGTTGAAGCCATTAACCGGCGACAAACCGTTGCACGTTGACGATTGAAAAGACCGGCTTTTGGTCGATCCTTTCGATGTGCCTAGCGTAAGGGAGAAGACGCACGAAGTGTTTTTGAAAACCAGGGCTTATCGTGCGACTTTTTTTGTCTATGGACGTTTAGCAGCGTGTTTTTTTGGAGGGAACGCGTGAGGGCCAAGAAACGCCGTTAAAGAACGTTGTCAACATCAATACCAATCGGCTGACGCTTAACCGTTTTGGTCACGATATAGGTGAAGTAACGCTCAATGCCCGCCTCAGAAACCAGCCATTTATCCATGAGCCGCTGGTAGCTATCAATCGTGCGAGCTTCAAACTTCACCAGATAATCAACCCCACCGCCGACGGCGACACATTCGGTGACCTCTGGCGTATCCATGACCAAAGCTTCAAAGCGCGCAAAGCTTGCGGCGTTGTGGGCTGTAAGCTCAATTTGCACCCACACAGGGTTGCGCGGCACCAGTACATCGGCATTGATGCGTGCGGTATAGCCCTGAATGATCCCGGCTTTTTCCAGGCGTTTAACCCGCTCCCAGCAGGGGCTGACCGAGAGGTTAATCGCCTCGGCCAGTTTGGACTTGGTGATCCGCCCATCACGGGAAAGGATATCGAGAATTTTAAGATCAAAACGGTCGAGTTTTATCATGCCTTGGGCTATGCCTCCAGGCGGTCGACGACATCGGCAATCACCGCAATGGTGTCCCCCATATTGACCAGGGCCGGGGCGCGCCGGGCCATCAAAATGCCATCGCGTTCGGCGCGGTAGGCAACCGGCTCGCTACCGGTACGGGTCATATCGTATACGTAAGCCAACACCTGCCCTTTGGTCACGGCATCGCCCAGCGCCACGCAAAGCTCAAGTATGCCGGAGTGCTGACTCTGTACGTAGCAGCTGGCGTCTGGCATATCGAGATAGACCTGGCCGCCTTGCGGCATATCCACCTCGCCCTCTAGCAGGCCGTAATGGATCAGAAAGTTACGTACGCCGCGCTCGGTAATCGCCATACTTTGTGGCGTGGAGGTGCCACCACCGCCAAGCTCTGTGGCCACAAACACCTTGCCCTGGCGCTCACAGGCAGTATCGAAGAGTTTTTCGGCATCCAGCTCAAACATCACCATGGCGTAAGGCGCACCAAACGCTTTGGCGCCTTCCAGCGCGGCCTGTTGCTGAGCTTTATCATCCAGCACATGAGAAGCACCAAACGGCAGAATATCCAGCGTGCGGCCACCGGAGTGTAGATCCAGTACCACATCGCTCATGGGCACCAAAACGCGGGTAAAGTAGTCGGCAATTTGCAGCGTTACGCTGCCGTTGGGGTCACCGGGGAAACTGCGGTTAAGATTGCCCTTATCCATCGGTGATGTCCGCTTACCGGCCATAACGGCGGGCGTATTCATGCACGGCACAATAATCACCCGCCCACTGACGTCCTCTGCAGTGAGCGCATTGGCAAGCTTGAGCAGCGAAGTAATCCCCTCGTATTCATCGCCATGGTTGCCACCGGTTAATAGCGCTGTGGGGCCTTCGCCATTTTTCACCACGGTAACCGGGATCATTACCGCCCCCCAGGCCGAGATATCGGTGGAGATGGGCAGCTTTAAAAAACCGTGCTGCACGCCGTCAGCATCAAAGTCGACAGTTGCGGAAATCGGGCTTGGTCGCAGGGTCATAACGACTCCTTAATCAGTTATAACGGCTTATTCTTTAACGACTTATCATCATTTAACAAATAACTGCCGTGGAAAGTTGGCCAGCGTCTCGCAGCCTGTTTCAGTAATCAGGATGCTTTCGGTAATTTCCAGCCCCCAATCCTCCACCCAAAGCCCAGGCATAAAATGAAAGGTCATACCGGGCTGCAGGATGGTCTCATCCGAAGGACGCAAACTCATGGTGCGCTCGCCCCAGTCCGGTGGATACGAAATACCGATAGGGTAACCGCAGCGTGCACCACCGCGGTCAAAACCGTATTTATCCATCGCCGCACCCAGCGCCATGGCGATATCCGCCGTTCTATTTCCCGGCTTAGCAACGTCCAGGCCGTTTTCGATACCTTCCAGAAGGGCTGATTCAGCGCGAATAAAGTCGGTCGGCGGTCGTCCCAGAAATACGGTGCGCGACATGGGCGCGTGATAGCGCTTGAATACTCCGGCAATCTCAAAGAACGTGCCCTCGCCTTCACGAAACGGCGTATCGTCCCAGGTCAAATGTGGAGCAGCGGCATCTTTACCGGTTGGCAGCATGGGGACAATGGCAGGGTAATCGCCGCCATACACTTTCCCATTTTCATCGAAAAAGCCTTCTATCCCCACCCGGTAAATTTCCGAGACCAGCTTACTCTTGGGAAGCCCTGGCTCGATGACTTCCAGAATACGCGAGTGCATGCCTTCAACAATCTTGCCGGCAATGCGCATATAGGCAATTTCCTGAGGCGACTTGATTGCCCGGCACCAGTTCACCAGCGCATTGGCGTCGATAAAGCGCGCGTGGGGCAGCTCGCGTAGCAGACTCTGGTAGGCTTTGGCGGTGAAATAGTAGTTATCCATCTCCATACCCACTACGCCGGTATGCCAGCCGCGATCAGGCAAGATCGACTGCGCCAGATAATCCATCGGGTGCATATCCGGATTTTGAACGTAGTAATCCGGATAATAAGTAATATTAACTGGGTCAATCCAACAGGTGCGCAGCGCGCCGTTAGCGTCCATACGACGCCCAAACCATACCGGCTCGCCTTCCAGGCCAACCAGTACACATTGGTGGACGTAGAATGACCAGCCGTCGTAGCCGGTCAGCCATGCCATATTCGACGGATCACTGACGATCAATACATCAATGCCGCGGCCGGCCATTTCAGCACGCACCTTCCACAAGCGCTGTGCATACTCTTCACGCGTGAAGGGCAGGGAAACCTGAGTCATCGGGCAACTCACCATCAAAGATCACCAAGAACCGGTGCGCGTTTTTTACGCCAAGCAACGGGGCACAAGGGCGACCAGGCTACCGCCATGGAAGGCTTGCCAATGTCGTCTTAGCCCGATACTAGCACCACCCCGTGGTTGCGGGTCAAAGCCTTTATTTAACTCATGTTGCCGGCTCTCTTAACCGGCTACGCAAAAGCCTCAGCACCGCGCGCTCACCGGGGCCAATCAGCGGCTCATTTTCAAGTTTGTTTTCAACCAACTGCCGAAAATGCGCCAACGTACGGCCACCCCGGTAGCTCTCCACCACACGGAGATCAATGTAGGCCTAACGCTTCGTTCTATCGTGACGCGTTATGACTTGCAGCGTGCAGACAACCTCCCCATGATAAATAAATAGAGTGAGAGACACCCATTCACCACGCAGGAGCCGAAATGAAAATTGTTGTGCACACCGATGATGCCACTCAATGGCGCGACGCCCTTTCCGAAGCGCTTCCTAACGCAACGGTCGTGACCAGCGACGCTCCCGAAGAGGCACGACAAGATGCTGACTATCTTGCGGTATGGAAAGCCCCTGCGTATCTCTTGAAAGAGCAGACTCGGCTTAAAGGCATCATCAACCTGGGCGCAGGAGTAGATTACTTACTCGGCACGCCAGGGCTGCCCGCCAATATTCCCATCGTGAAGCTGCGCGATGCGGGCATGAGCGAGCCAATGGCCGACTACGTACTTTATGGCGTCTTACATTTTTACCGCAGTATGGACCGTTACACCGCTCAGCAAGCCAACGCTGAATGGCAGCCGCAACGCTTGGTAGATAAAGCTGATTGGCCAGTAGGTATACTCGGCCTGGGCGCTATCGGGTCGCAGGTTGCCAGCGCCTTGCAGCAAGCGGGATTTCCGGTGCTGGGCTGGAGTCGTTCACCCAAAGCCATCACAGGTGTACAGTGCCTACATGGTGATGAAGGACTGGACGAGCTTCTTGGCCAAGTGCAAAGCGTGGTTACTATCCTGCCCGACACTCCCGCCACACGGAGTATTCTTAACGCCGAACGGCTCGCCAAACTGCCCAAGGGCGCCAGCGTGATCAACCCAGGCCGAGGCAGCTTGATTGATGAACAGGCGCTTCTTGAGGCACTGGGTGATAACGCTACTCCAGGCCACTTGCGCGGCGCGTTATTGGATGTTTTTTGTGAAGAGCCGCTGCCCGCTAAAAGCCCCTTATGGCAGCACCCCCGCGTCATCGTCACCCCCCACATGGCAGCGCCCACCCCGGTGAACGATGCGATTGACCAGGTCATTGCCTACCTGCATGCCTTTGAGGCGGGTGAAGACCTGCCTACGGTTAACCCCACACAAGGATACTAAGTCCGTTAAAACCAGCATGGGCGCCTCTGCCTACACGCAGCGGGAGGCGCTTCTTTCATAGTGATACACCGACCGCATCACGTGCGCATCAAATGTTAAGATACCCACTAAAGGCGCTCGAAATATATGCCAGGCCATGGAAATGCATGACAGATATGCAAGCAGGCCTTTGAACCCAAGACGGCTCAGCTTATTGGGTTTATTTGCAAACAGCGCTAGCTAGCAGGGACCGCTTGCTCATTAAGGAGAATCAGGATGCGACTCGCCCGTTTAAATGTTGTATCGGCTTGTATACTACTGGGCACCGCTTGGCTATTACTCAGCGCTGTACCGGTCAATGCAAGCGAAGAAGCCGCCAGCAATCTTGCAGACATAGTGCCATTTAAAGCGCAATACCGGCTGGAAACCCGCAACTGGCCCAGTGCAACGATTACCCATACGCTCAGCCAGGAAGGCCAGCATTGGCTAAGCGATATGCGCTTTTCATTGGCCATAGTCAGCGGCCAGGAGTACAGCCGCTTTTCAGTGGGTGAGGACGCCGTCCGTTCACTGCTTTTTAGCAGCAGCTACTCGCTTCTTGGCGTAGGCGACAGCTACCGGTTAACCGATAGCGATATTGCGGCGCTTGATCGTCAAGCCGCGCTGGTTGATCTCTCTCGGCGTGCAGGCCATGAAACATGTACACAAAGCGCACCCTGTGATCTCGATTTTGTTGACCACCGCGGCCGAGATGAGCACCTCCAGTACTACGCCATACCAGGCACGCACATCGTCAACGTGCCCGCTGGTGAGTTTGAGATACAGCAGGTCATTTTGACGGATATCGAAAAGCCCGACCGCCATCTGGAAATCAACTTTCACCCAGACTGGCCCGGCCTGATTGTCTCGGCGGAGTATCAAAAAGAGGGTCGCCGCCAAACCCGCATTAGGCTTACTCAATTTAACCCTTAAGGCGCCACACCCTACATGCTGTCTGGATTATTGATTGTTCTTCTGCCTCTGATAGTGGGCTATTTATTACGCATTCGCTCTCCTTACCTCCAGCAATTGATCAACCGTGCCGTTAGCGGCTCGGTTTATCTTATTTTGCTCTTCATGGGGGTAAGTCTTGCCGGGCTTGAAAATCTAACCAGCCAGCTTTCGCGGCTGGGGGGCAATGCATTGCTGCTGTTTAGTATTACCACGGCGTTTAACCTGGCCGCTTTATGGTGGCTGTCTCGCCAGGTAGCCCTACAAACGGGGGATTCACCTGTCGTTAAAAACGCACCGACCAGTAAGCTGGCCGCCATGCAAGGCTCGTTACTCTTGCTGGCCGTGGTGGTGGTCGGCGTTATTACAGGCCTGCTGCTGGGCCCAAGGCTAGGTGATACGCTTTTTACCGCCTCAGACCTGTTAGCTGAATGGGTGCTTTACGCGTTGCTAGTACTGATCGGCTGTCAGCTACGCAACTCCGGCATGCCGCTTAAGCAAATTCTGCTCAACCGGTTGGGGCTTGCTATTGCGATAACGCTGGCCGTTAGCTCGCTACTAGCGGGATTGGCTGCCGCCCCCTTGCTCTCGCTTAGCTGGAATGAAGGACTCGCCATGGCGTCTGGCTTCGGCTGGTATTCGCTTTCAGCCATTTTAATTGGTGACCAGCTAGGGCCGCTAATGGGCGGCGTGGCATTTTTTAACGACCTTTCCCGGGAACTCCTGGCGTTTATTTTGATTCCGCTAGTGATCCACCGCCACACCGCCCTTGCCATTGGCTACGGCGGTGCCACGTCAATGGACTTTACTCTACCTGTGATTCAACAGCACGGCGGCGTCGCCTGCGTGCCCATCGCGGTGGTTAGCGGGTTTATTCTTTCGCTGCTCTCGCCCCCTTTGATTCTGTTTTTTCTCTCGCTTTGACGCTTCATTGCACGCTACAAAAACGCTGTGAGCTACCCCCCACAGCGTTTTAAAACTACTCCCGTTTAATACGTGCTGTAGCTCTCCAGCTTGCTGTTTAGGTGCATACGAACGTTAGCGCTGCGGTCATCAAGGGAGTGCTGAATGCCATCGGTGTCATGCATTTCCATTGAACAAGTGAAAACGGGAGGCGATTAAGCGCCCGCTTTTGCCGCCCGCGCGGCGTGAAGTTTCTTGTAGCTTTCAATCAAACGTTGATGACGCTCCAAACCATCAAGCTGCATGTTGGTGGGCGTCAGACCGTAAAAGCGCGCGCTGCCTTCCACCGAGCCGACAACCGCCGCCATGGTCTCTTCGCCAAACATGCGCTGGAAGTTAGGCAGGTAGTCGTCGATTTCAAGCTCGTCGTCCAGGGCAATTTCCAGCGCCGCGTTCATCGCCTGGTAGAAGAGACCACGTTCAACGGTGTTGTCGTTGTACTGCAGCAGCATCTGCACGCAATCAAGTGCTTCTTCATGACGGCCAAGCGCCAAGTAGACCAGAAGCTTAAGCTCCAGAATGGTGAGCTGGCCCCATACCGTGTTTTCATCAAACTCAATGCCGATCAGGGTGGTGATATCGACGTGATCATCCATCTGGCTCTCTTCGAGGCGCTCGACCAAATCGGTGAGCTGGTCATCCTCTAATTGATGCAGATTGAGAATATCCTCACGGTAATCAAGTGCCTTGTTGGTGTTATCCCAGATCAAGTCTTCAATCGGATACACCTCAGAGTAGCCCGGCACCAGAATACGGCACACCGGCGCACCGAGATCCTCATGGACCGCCATGTATACCTCCGCCCCCAACTCCTCGAAGATACCAAATAGCGTTTCGGCCTCTTCTTCATTGGTGCCGGAGAAATCCCACTCGCTGAACTCAAAATCCGCCTTGGCACTGAAGAAGCGCCAGGAAACCACACCAAAGGAGTCGATAAAGTGTTCAACAAAGTTGTTGGGCTCGGACACGGTCTGCGAGTTGAACGTTGGCAGCGGCAGGTCGTTCAGGCCTTCAAAGCTGCGACCCTGTAAAAGCTCGGTCAGGCTGCGCTCTATCGCCACTTCAAAGCTTGGGTGGGCGCCGAAGGAGGCGAACACGCCGCCGGTGCGCGGATTCATCAAGGTCACGCACATCACCGGGAACTGACCGCCCATGGAGGCGTCCTTTACCAGCACAGGGAAGCCCTGAGCCTCAAGCGCCTTAATGCCTTCAACAATATTTGGGTACTTCGCCAGCACATCTTGCGGTACATCTGGCAGGGTCATTTCCTGCTCCAGAATTTCTCGTTTGACCGCTCGCTCGAAAATTTCTGACAGGCACTGCACCTGAGCTTCCACCAGCGTGTTGCCCGCGCTCATGCCGTTGCTCAAGAACAGGTTTTCGATCAGGTTGGAGGGGAAGTAGATCGTCTCGCCATCCGACTGACGCACAAAGGGCAGCGAGACAATGCCGCGCGCCTCATTGCCGGAGTTGGTGTCAATCAGATTCGAGCCGCACAGCTCGCCTTCCGGGTTGTAGATCGCCAGGCAGTGCTCATCGAGAATTTCAGTGGGCAGCTCATCGTTGGGCCCGGGCTTAAACCACTTCTCATTGGGGTAGTGCACGAAGTCGCTATTGGCGATTTCTTCACCGAAGAATTGGTCGTTGTAGAAGAAATTGCAGCTCAAGCGCTCAATAAACTCGCCCAGCGCCGAGCACAGTGCGCTCTCTTTGGTGGCACCTTTGCCGTTGGTAAAGCACATGGGCGAGGCCGCATCGCGAATATGCAGCGACCAGACATGAGGCACGATATTACGCCAGGAGGCGATCTCGATCTTCATGCCAAGATCAGCCAGCAGCGCGCTTATATTGGCGATGGTATCTTCAAGGGGTAAATCCTTTCCCTCGATATAGGTGCGCTCGCTGCCTTCCGGGGCACCCATCAACAGCGCCTGGGAATCCTCATCGATATTCTCGACGGTTTCGACCTGAAACTCGGGGCCGGTTTGAACGACCTTCTTGACCGTGCAGCGATCAATCGAGCGCAGAATGCCCTGGCGATCTTTCTCGGAAATATCTTCGGGAAGCTCGACCTGAATCTTGAAGATCTGCTTATAGCGGTCTTCGGGGTCGACGATATTGTTCTGCGAGAGGCGGATGTTTTCGGTAGGGATATCCCGCGCGTTGCAGTACACCTTCACAAAGTAGGCGGCACACATGGCGGATGACGCCAGGAAGTAGTCAAACGGGCCAGGCGCCGAGCCGTCGCCCTTATAGCGAATCGGCTGGTCTGAAATAACGGTGAAGTCGTCGAACTTGGCCTCGAGGCGGAGGTTATCGAGATAGTTGACTTTGATTTCCATGAGCGGGCATCCAGAGCAATGAGTGTGCCTGGGCGGTTGAAAACAGAGCCCTCGGCGAATTGCCACCCATTATCCAGTTTTTGACCCGCTTCGTCTTGGTAAGTCTCGTTAAGCGCTTATTCAGCACTGAGCAGAAACGCCCATGCTTCGCATAGCAGCACCTCAGGGAAGGCTTTAGCAACATAGTGGCCGCGAGGCAGCGCTTTGCCTTCCACTCATGCCACTCGCTTAGTGCATCAAAGCAGGGGCGTTTGAAGGGTTAATCAGTCACTGGCGACGTCAGCACCTGCTCGAACAGCAGCTTTTCAAACACTTCCATAGGCGCGTCTGACTTCAGCGTCTTGGCACGCAAAATTGCCCCTTCCCAGCCTGAAAGAATAAAGCTTGCCAACTGATGCGGGTCCAGTGCTTGAGTGAGAGCCCCCTGGGCCTGGGCTGCCTGCAGGCAGTGAGCAAAGCGTGCTTCCCAACGCAGGAACGCGTGATTAAGCGCCTCGCGAAAGCGAACACTCTGCCCCGCCATCTCCTGACCTAAATTGCCAATCAAGCAACCGGCCGCATGGTCGCGCTCGCTCATGTAAGCGCGGCTGGTGGCAAAGTAGCGCTTCAGGCGGTCAAGAGGGGGTGTCATCGGATCTTCAAGCAGAGCGACCAGACTAGCATCATAGTCGTTGGCAAACCGCTCAATCACCGCCAGGCCAAAATCTTCCTTACTGGAAAAGTAATGGTAAAACGACCCCTTGGGCACGCCGCAGGCGTTAAGTACGGCATTGATGCCCGTTGCGTTATACCCTTGTTGGGTAATCAGCTCAGCACCAGTATCAATTAACTTATCGCGGGTGGCGGTGTTTTTCATACGCTTGCACAAGACTCATCGGCCGGGCGGTATTTATGAGAAATAGGTGTCGTGATAAGTCGCAGGTGTTTAGGTTAGCGAAGAGTTGCACGCTATTTTCATAATGCTTACCTAATCTCTGCGAGCCAGTGCGTGATGCTAGCATGATACGCTTCTTATACCGGAATTTTCGCTTTTACTACGTTTTCGCTCTTGCAACGGGTACTCCGTGTTAATAAAACCTCATGACTCTTTCTCCTCGATGCAACAAGGCCGTGTCCGTTTAGGCGCCGTGCTGGCCCTGTTGGTGTTTGCCATCGGCTTAGCCTGCGCCTGGTGGATTATCAGCCAGCCACCGCGTATTGAGCGGCGTGCTCCCCCGCCACCCACGCCGCCTGTCGTCAATGTCATGACGGTCGAACAGAGCGCCCTATCGCCTCTACTGAGCGGCTTTGGGCGAGTAGAAGCTGAGCAGACAACCCAGCTGGCCAGCCGCGTGGCAGGTCAGTTGGAACGCTTTGGAGAGGGCGTTTTTCCAGGCCAGGTCGTTGAGGAAGGCGCGCCCGTTGCATATATCGACCAAGCCGATTTGCGCCTTGCCCTGGAGGACGCCGAGGCCCAGCTAAGCAACGCCCAAGCGCAGGTGGCGCTTGAAAATGCCGAACAGCAGCGCGCCCGTAGTGAGTACGAGTCGTTTGGGCGCCAGCTTTCCGCCGAGCGACGCTCGCTGGTCCTGCGCGAGCCTCAACTTCGCCAGGCCCAGGCTCAACTGACTCAGGCACGTGTAATACGCGACCAGGCAGCGCTCAACCTTGAGCGCGCAACGTTGACCGCCCCGTGGAAGGCGATGGTGCAAGAGCGCTTGGTGGGCGCTGGCAGCCTGCTAAGCCAAGGAACCGAGGTGATTAACCTGGTCGGTGTTGAGCAATTCTGGGTGCGCGCCTCATTGCCCGGCGATGCACTTGAATGGCTGGCGCCGGGTAGTCAGGTCACGATTACCAGCCGGGGCTGGCCAGAAGGCGCTTCGCGGGAAGGCGCACTGATATCGATCTTACCTAATCTGGAAGAGAGCGGACTTCAGGCACAGCTGTTGATTGCGGTGAATGACCCATTGGCGCTGGATACCGATGGCCCCGCGCTGCGCTTGGGCGATGTAATGCGAATAGCCTTCCAAACTCAGGCGCAGGAAGACCTGATTGCCCTGCCCTCAGCGGCGCTACGCCCGGGCGAGCGCGTTTGGTGGGTGGACGATGAAGACCGCCTACACAGCACAACGGTGTCGCTTGCCTATCGGGGTGAAAATGAAGCGCTGGTGCGCAGCGGCCTGGAGGCTGGCCAGCGCGTTGTCACTTCAGGACTTGCCCAGCCCCAGGAAGGACAACAGGTTCGCGTTCGCTCGCGCAACGATGCGCCCACCCGTGATGAGGAGAGCAGCTAATGCGTCGCGGCCCGCTTGCCTGGATGATTGACCATGGCGTTGCGCCTAACCTGCTGATGCTGCTGTTTATCGTGGGGGGCCTTATGGCATCGCTCGCGATTAAAAAAGAGGTCTTTCCTGAGTTTGAAATTGAAATTGTTCAGGTCAGCATCAGCTACCCCGGCGCCACGCCAGAAGATGTCGAGCAGAGCCTACTGCTCCCCGTTGAAGCGGCGGTATCGAATGTAGAAGGTATTGATGAGCTGACCTCCAGCGCTGGTGAAGGCAGCGGTATGGTCAGCGCGACGCTGATTGACGGCGTCGATGTGATGCGCGTTTATCAGGATATTCAGCAGGCGGTCAACGCCATCACTACCCTACCCAGTGCCGCCGACCCGCCCCGCTTCACACTAGCGGGCAGATCGCGCAGTGTGGTCAGCCTTCAGGTTTACGGCTCGGTTGGGCTTGCCGCCCTTCACGACGCCGCCGAGGATGTGCGCGCTGAACTGCAGGCCGCTGAGGGTATTTCACGCGCCGAGCTTTCGGGTAATCGCGAGCGCGAGATCCAGATTCACTTGGATGAAGAAGCTATTGAGCGCTACGGGCTTGATCATCAGCAGCTTGCCAGCCGCATTGGAGCTGAAGCGCTGGACCTGGCAAGCGGCCAACTCACCACGGCTGAAGGCGAATGGCTGGTGCGCTACCAAGGCCGACGCAACAGCGCCGCCGAGTTTGCCGACCTGCCAATCCTTACCACTGCCCAGGGCACGCCCATTTTGCTGGGTGATATCGCCCGTGTAAGCAACGGCTTTGCCGAAACGGATCGTGAAGAGTTTTATAATGGCGAGCCGGGCCTGTCGGTCAACATTTATCAAATTGGCCACCAAACCCCGACCAGCATTTCCGAGGCGGTCTACGGCGAACTGGAGCGCTTGCGAGCGGGGCTACCGCCGGGCGTTAGCCTGGACGTTGCACGCGACAGCTCGGAAATATACGAAGACCGCTTAAGCCTGCTGCTAAAGAATGCCTGGATGGGCCTAGCGCTGGTGATGGTGCTCATGGCGCTGTTTCTTGAAGCGCGGCTAGCATTTTGGGTCACGCTGGGTATTCCTACAGCCTTTTTGGGCGCCATGCTGTTCCTGCCCTGGATCGGCGTCTCGCTGAACATGATGTCGATGTTTGCCTTCATTATCGCGCTGGGGATCGTGGTGGATGATGCGATCATGGTGGGCGAAAACATCTACAGCTATCGCGAGGAAGGCTACTCGCTGCGCGATGCGGCGGTCAAAGGGGCAGGTGAAATTGCCGTTCCGCTCACCTTTGCCATTTTGTCGAATATCGTGGCGTTTCTGCCCCTGCTGTTTTTACCCGGCTTTTTGGGCATGCTGTTTGCCACTCTGCCCGTGGTGGTCGTCACGGTGTTTTTGATCTCCTGGGCCGAAGCGCTGTTTATCCTCCCCTCCCACTTGGCACATAGCCGTAAACCGCGTGAAACACCGGCCTGGCAACGGCCGCTGGAAGCGTTGCGCCAGCGCCTGCAGGGCGGGCTGCATCACTTCACATACCATCAGTTTGAGCCGTTTCTACAACGCGCACTTAATCAACGCTTACTGAGCATCTCCATCGGTGTTGCGGTGCTGGTGGTAGTGCTGGCATGGTCCATGAGTGGACGGTTGGGCTTTTCACTCATGCCGCGTGCCGAATCCGATCAGGTTCAGGCAACGGTAACGCTGCCGATTGGCACCAACATCAGCGTTAGCCGAGAGCTTAGCCAACAGCTACTGGACGCCGCCCAGCAGCTGAGCGAGCGCGAAGAGACGCTAGCCTTTAGCAGCACGCGCAGCCGCTTGGATGGCGAAGAACTGCAGGTACGGCTCGATATCGCAAGTAGCAGCCTGGACGTCTGGCCGCCTTCACGTATTGCAGGTGAATGGCGTGAGCTGGCAGGGGATTTAATTGGCGCTCAGTCGGTACGTTTTGAGTCAGATTTTGGTGGCCCCGGCAGCGGCGCTGCGCTCAGCCTGCGCTTATCTCACCCCGACACCCAAGTGCTGGAAGCCGCCGCTGCCCGGTTGGCCGAAGTGCTTGGTGAGTATGGGCTGACCGATATTGACAGCGGGATTGGCGATGGCAAACCCCAGCTTGAAATGCGCCTTTCCGCAGAAGGCCGAGCGCTGGGCCTGACCGGCAGCGACCTGGCCCAGGCACTGCGCGGACCTTTACAGGGCGCCACGGCGGTTGAGCAGTTTGTGGGGCGTAGCGAGATCAGCGTAGAGGTGCGCCTGCCCGAAACCGACCGCGCGAGCTTAAACGAACTTTACCGCATGCCCGTACGCACGCCCGACGGGCTTAGCGTGCCGCTTTCTCGCGTGGCAGACATTACCTTAAGCCAAGCCTCAAGCAGTCTGCAGCGCATAGATGGCAGGCGCATTATCACCGTGACGGCGGATTCAGAGGGCGACCAAACCATTAACCAGGTACTGGCCACCCTTCAAGAAGACGTGTTCCCAACGCTTACAAACTCCTGGCCGGGGCTTGAGGTCAGCCTGGGCGGTCGCCAGCAGGATACCGCCGACAACCTGGCCGCCCTTCGCACCGCCATGTGGCTGATGCTGGCCGCCCTTTACGCGCTGTTGGCGATTCCCTTCAGAAGCTATTTGCAGCCCTTGCTGGTACTTGCGGCCATTCCGTTTGGCGTTGTTGGTGCCGTGGTGGGCCACATGATTATGGGGTTTGGGCTTTCGATTATCAGCTTGCTGGGCATGCTGGCGCTTTCCGGCGTGGTGATTAACGATGCACTGGTACTGATTGATTACGCCAACCGCAAGCGGCGCGAAGGGATGGCGCCACGCGCTGCCATTGTGGCGGCTGCTACCCGGCGCCTGCGGCCTATCATGATGACCACACTTACCACCTTTCTGGGCCTGGCGCCCATGATTCTGGAAACCTCGCGACAGGCGCGCTTTATGATCCCCATGGCGATCTCGCTGGGCTTTGGCATGATTTTCGCGACGGCCATTTTGCTGATACTGGTGCCCTGCCTTTACCTGGGCCTGGAGAACTGGCGCGAGCGACTTAGCATGCCTCGGCAACCTCTTCAGGAGGGCGCCTCCTAATGGCCGTTACCTTGCCCACCTGGCGCCCTTCGCGGCTAGGACTAAAGCTGTTCTCGGCCATACTCAGCGTTAACGTGGCCATTTCCGCCACCATGTTTCTAGCCGTTTCCTACAGTATCGACCGTGGTTTTATCGATTATTTAAACCAGGCCCAGGAACGCCGTGCCATGCTGCTGGCCGATGGTTTGATTACCCGCTGGGAGACCCAACAGGACTGGCGCTGGCTTGAACACAACCCGGAACGCTGGCCGCATATCGTGCGCTTTGAACTGGGTCAGGAGCATCGTGAACGCCCCTCACCCTTGGGCGAAGCGCAGGATTTTGCGCTGCGTGCGCCAAACGGTGAGTTTGTGATTCCGCCCATGAATGGCCGCATGGGCCCCGGCGATTGGCGCTGGCTCACGCTTCACAGCGACAGCGACAGCGACAGCGACAGCGAGGCCATTGGCTCGTTAGGGTTTCGCCCTCCTCAGCAGATGATGGAGCGCATGGAAAATCGCTTTTTAGAGCTGCAACAGCGCAATCTGGTCATTATTGTTATCTCGATTGGGCTAGCATCGCTGCTGCTGGCCGCCGGGCTCTCGTGGTGGTTAAGTCGACGTACTCGGGCACTGGCTATCGCCACGCGGCGGCTTACCGAAGGCAACTACCATACTCGCCTACCTGAACGTGGTCGGGATGAGCTTGCCCGTTTGGCGCGAGACTTCAACGTACTGGCCGCCACGTTAGAAGCCAACCGTGACGCCCGTGCACGCTGGGTCTCCGACACCGCCCACGAACTGCGTACGCCCTTGGCCGTGCTGCGTGGTGAAATTGAAGCCATGCAGGACGGCATTCGCCCGCTGAATCAGGAAAACCTCAGCTCGCTGGCGCAGGAAGTTGCCCAGCTTGAGCACCTGGTCGCCGATTTACGCCTGCTTTCGCAAAGCGATGCTGGCGCGCTTGATATTCATCTGGCCCCCATGAACCTTAGCGACAGCCTGGCCAGCCGCCTTGAAGATGCGGACCGCTGGCTCAATGGCAGCGGCCTTACACTGACGACGCACATTGCCCCCGATGTAATGATTCGAGGTGATGCCCAGCGACTGCATCAGCTGTGGAATAATCTGTTGGATAACAGCTGCGCCTACACCGATGCACCGGGCAAACTTCAAGTAACGCTCAACATTGAGCGTGCCCACGCGGTGATTGTTTGGCAGGATAGCGCACCGGGCGTTCCGGAAAGTGAGCTTTCCCGGCTTACCGAGCGCCTTTACCGTGTTGAAGGGTCACGCAATCGGGCAAGCGGCGGTAGTGGCCTTGGGCTATCCATTGCAAGCGCCTTGGTGATTGCGCACGGTGCAACGCTTGAGGCATCCAATGCGCCGCTAAGCGGGCTTTGCTGGACCTTACGTTTTCCGTTACTGACTTCCCATTAATGACAAGCGAGTCCGCCATGTTCCAAGACGCCCCGCTATTGATTGTTGAGGACGAGCCAAAAATTGCCCGCCTCATGGATGATTATTTAAGCTCTCACGGTTTTAATGTTGCAACGCTGGGTCATGGCGACGATGTGATCCCCTGGTTGCAGCAGCACCCCACCACGTTGGTGCTTTTGGATGTCATGCTGCCCGGCAAGGATGGTTTGACGCTCTGCCGGGAAATACGTCAGGCGTGGCCTGCTATCGCAATTATTATGGTGACCGCCAAGGTGGAGGAAGTAGACCGACTGCTAGGGTTGGAGTTGGGCGCCGATGACTATATCTGCAAACCTTTTAGCCCCCGCGAAGTAGTCGCCCGCGTGAAAGCGGTACTACGCCGCAGCCAAGCACTTGCCGAACAGGCCCACACCCCTGAGGCAGCGGTTTCAACCCCGGTGACCCTCAATGACGATGGCTGGCAGGCGCTAGCCAACGGCCATGACCTGGGCCTCACCGCGGTTGAATTTCAGCTGCTGCGGGTAATGATGCAGTCACCTGGACGAATCTTTAGCCGTGAGCAGCTAATGGACCATATGTACCGAGACAACCGGATTGTTTCTGAACGCACCGTCGACAGCCATATTAAAAAGCTGCGCAAAAAAATCACCGAAGCCCTCCCCGAGCAGGAGATCATTCGTTCGGTGTATGGGGTAGGGTATAAATATCAGCCCGAGGGCTAACCCGCAGGATTAAACATGAAGGCGCTTATAGTAGAAGATAACGACAATTTAGCGCGCTCGATGGCCACAGCACTTAGCGAGGCAGGATTCAACATCACCGTCGCTAACGACGGCGCACACGCACTCCCAATGCTCGTGCAGGGTGGTTTCGATCTGATGGTATTGGATTTGGGCCTGCCTGAATTGGATGGCATTAGCCTTCTACGCAAACTGCGCCATCAGCAGAACACTATCCCCGTGCTGATTATTTCCGCCAGAGACACGCTGGACCAACGCATTTTAGGGCTTGAAGAGGGCGCAGATGACTACCTTTGCAAGCCCTTCTCACTTGATGAAGTAGTAGCCCGGGCACTGGTCCGGCGTGCCAAGCATTTTGGTGGTGAAACACTTAGCTGTGGCCGTCTGGCATTTTTACCCGACGCAATGGAGCTAAGAATTGATGGCCAGCCTGTAACGCTGCACCGTCGAGAGCTGGAAGTAATGGAATATCTGATGATTAATCAAAATCGACTCGTCAGTAAGGACCAGATTATTGATCGGCTTTCCACTATGGGCGAGCCGGTCAGTTATGCAGCGGTGGAGACTTATATTTCACGCATCCGCAAGAAAATTGGCTACGACTTCGGCTTGAAAACGGTCCGCGGTTTAGGCTATTACCTGGCCCCCAAAGAAGCCCCCAACCAGGAATCCGACGCTTGATATGCTTGCTATCAAATCGATAAAAAGCCGCCTGCTGCTGTGGATTGGTTTACCGTTTACTGCCCTGGCATTTCTGGCGCTTCTTTCAAGCTATCTATTGCTGACACGCCAGATTAACGAAACCTTCGACGATATGCTACTCAATGCCGCCGAGCGCTTGGAAAGACGCATCTACACGGTAGACGGCGCGCTACGCATTAATATGCACTATTTTAGTATTAGCACCCTAGGTAGTCGTGGTGAAGGCAAAATATTCTATCGGATGCAGGAAGTAGACGGCGATATGATTGCTGGCTTTCAAGGCTTGGGCGACCCGCCTACTGACCTCTCTGAGCCGGTTTTTTACGACGTGACGTACGCGGGCAACGAGCTACGCGCCGTCGCCCTGACGTTTCCTTTTAGCCGGGGCCGCGAGAACATCAATATTGAAGTGATCGTTGCGGAGTCCAAAGAGGCGCGCTACACGCTTACCAATGACTTTATGGTGACACTCACCGGGTTGACGATTGTTGCCGGAATTCTTGCTATCACCATCGCTCTACTGGCGATCTATCGTGGATTAGCCCCGCTTAATACCGTAAGCCAAGCGCTTCGCCGCCGCTCTCCTCATGACCTTCAGCCGCTTGAAGACGACGCTCCAAAAGAGATTCGCCCACTGATTCTCAGCATTAACCAGCTGATGCTACGTATCCGTCGCAGCATTGAGAGTACACAGCAATTAAATGCCGATGTGTCCCATCAGTTGCGAACGCCCATTTCTGAAATACGTGCGCTAACCGAAATCTCGCTAAAAACGACCCAGGAATCGGCCGTTCGAGCCAACCTTATTGAAATACAGCGTATCTCGGAACATGCCAGCCATACGGTCCAACAGCTTTTGAAATATGCCAAGACCCGCAGCGAGCTGATGGATGAGGCCCATCTTGAAGCCGTCGATCTGGTGGCAATATGCCAGGATGGCTGCGCGCAAACAGCAACCAGCATCTATCAGAAAGGCCAGGAGCTGTCGTTCGATCAGCCTCATACCATTTCCAAAGTGCTGGGCGATCCGATCATGCTGCTCTGGCTGGTGATTAACCTGATTGAGAATGCCAGCCTGCACGCGGGAGGCGCTGAAGCCTATCAGGGTCCAATCGATATCGCCCTAACAACGCAGCAGCAACAGGTAATATTGACGGTGAGCGACCAGGGAGTCGGCGTGGAAGAGGCGCAACTTGGCAAGCTGACCGAGCGCTTTTCCCGCCACAATCCGCACGCGCCCGGTAGCGGTTTAGGCTTGGCTATTGTGGAGCAGATCGCCACCGCCCACGCCGCTCTCCTCTCTTTTAATAACCGACCACAAGGCGGTTTCGCCGTGACAGTGGCGTTTCCCGCTATGCAGCCGCCTGCTTTGCAATACGAATGACCAGCGGGGTCATAAAGATCAGCAGTAACAGGCGCAAGACATGGTGCGACACTACATACACCGGGTCGATATCCATCACCATGGCGATGACGGCCATCTCCCCGACGCCGCCGGGAATCAGCGCCAGCAACACCGCCACAAAGGAAAGCTGGGTCATGCTGGCGACCAGCCAAGCCATGAGTGCTGCAACAATCAGGGCAAACAGTGCATACACCATCCCAAACCGCCCCACGCTGACTACCTGAGACCAGTGGGTTCCTGAGAAACGCGCGCCGACCGAAGAGCCGAGCACCAAAAAGGCCGTGAACACCGTCCAGGTGGGCAGCGAGTAATCCATCCCCAGGTTCGCGATGATGGCGCCTGCGGCCATCGGGCCTAAAAACTCCGGAATGGGAATGCGCAGCAAGCGGGCAAGCCACCAGCAAAGCGGGACCAATAACAGCGGCAGCGCATCCATCAGCGAGAGCGATACGGGCGAGCTTTGCAGCGTGACATCATCCACAAAGAAGCTTGCCAATAGTGCCGCCCCGGATACCACGGTGACCAGACGCAGCGAGTGCGCGATAGCGATCCAGCGCACATCGCCATTGGCGCGCTCAGCAAGCACTAGGGCTGAATTCATGCTCCCTGGGTAGGCGCAGAACATCGCATCCATGGGCCCTACGTTGGCGCGGGTAAAGATAAAGTACCCGCCCACCAGCATAAGCCCCATATAGACCAGCATTGCCAATACACTTGGGTACCACTGCACCAGACTGACCAGTTCACTGGCCTGAATGCGGCTCCCGATAAAGAGTCCCAGCAGGGCAATAGCCACACGGTGCAAGCGCTTATCAACGCCGGTTTTAACACCGCCAAGCGATACCGCCATTACCATAAAAAGTGCGCCCAGCATCCAGGCCAGGGGCAATGAAAAAAGGGTGGCAATAACGCCACCCAAGCAACCCAAGACTAACGTTTTCAGCGTTTTTTTTGCCATTATGTTACGCCTGTTTGGCCGCACGCCAGGCACTAAAGCGCGCCATTAACGGCTGGCTAAACAGTGAAATCAATAGAAGTCCTAGAATCCCCAAGGTCACCGGGCGCTCGAAGACATAGGTGATATCCCCGCCGCTGATTTGATACGAATGGAGCAGTGATTTCTCCGCCAGCGAGCCCAGCAGCATACCGATAACGGCGGCAGGCACCGAGTAGCCATAATGGCGAAAGATCCAACCAATCACTGCAAATACCAGCACAGTGACGGGGCCGGTCATATTGCCGGTCAAGCCAAATGATCCCATAACCGCGAGTACCAGTACCGAGGGAATCAGGTAGCGCATGGGTACTTTGACGATGTTGGCCAACAGCGGGATAAACAGCAGACCCACGACCACCAGAAGAAATACCTGGGCGAAGTTGGCAAAAATAATCGCGTAGACCACATCGGTTTGCTGACGAATAAACTGCGGCCCGCCGGTGATGTTATGCATGGCAAACGCAGCCAACATTACCGCCGTTGCACCACCGCCGGGAATGCCAAGCGCCAGCAGAGTAGCCATTGAGCCGCCTTCAGAGCTGCTGTTAGCAGCTTCTGATGCCACCACGCCCTTCGGGTTACCCTTGCCAAACGAACCAGGATCTTTATCACGGCGCTTGGTTTCAATATAGGAAAGCAAGTTGGAAACCGAGGAGCCAACGCCAGGCACGGCCCCTACTAACACACCTATCAAACCACCACGAATCATCACAACCGGATAGCGCATTGCCATCTTACAGCCTTCAAATATCTCGCTGATTTTCACCTTACGCGAATCGGCGGATTCAACGATGAAGCCTTTGTTGGCAAGCTTGAAAAGCTCTGAGGCCGCAAACATGCCCATCATGGCAGGAATAACCGGAATACCATCAAGCAGATACGTTTGCCCCATGGTGCCACGCGCCAGACCAATTTCACTAAACCCAATGGTTCCCACCAAGAGGCCGACAAAGCCCGCCACCAAGCCTTTAAGTACCTGCTCGCCCTTCAGGCTGGCAATCAGCGTCATGCCCCACAGGATGACCACAAACATTTCGGAAGGGCCGAGCCTCAGCACCAGATAGGAGAGCGGCTGAATCATGAAAAACAGCACGAGATAACCCATCAGCGCGCCCACCACGGAGGCGGCCAACGCCACGCCCAGCGCCTGGTTATGCTGCCCCTTGCGCGACATCGGGTAGCCATCAAAGGCGGTGGCAATGGCCGATGAAGTGCCCGGGATATTCATTAAAATGGCAGGAATACCCGCGCCGAACGAACCGCCGGTAAAAATAGCGGTTAAGAACAGCATGGCCTGAATGAAATCCATGTACATGGTCATGGGCAGGAAGATCGCCATGGCCATGGAAATCTGCAGCCCCGGCGTTGCGCCAAAGATTAGCCCCAACACAATACCGGGTATTACCACGAGCCAGGGGCCAAAATTAGAAAAGAGCAGGTCAAGACCCTGCTGTACTGCGCCAAAATCAATCATATTGCCTCCTTAACTGGGTAGCAGTAGCAGCGTCATGGGATAGGGCAGCATCTGGGAGAAGAAGAACGCCACGGCGAACCCGAACGCTGCGCTAAAGCCCACCACCGCTAACCAGTTACGCTCACCTTTGAGGATCAAAAAGAGCGCGATGAACAGCACGGTCGCCACATCAAAACCGAGCGTTTCAAGCGATAACACATAGGCACCAAACAGAACTACGACGGGCAGCGTTTGATGTAACGGTTCCTCGTCGGCAGCGATGCTGAATAGCGTCCCTTGCTTTAGGCGTAGCACCAGCTCAATGGCAATAATCGACAGGACAATGACTGAAAGCGGCAGTATCAGGAGCAAATTCTGGGGTTGTGCCGAGACGCTGATCGCATCCAGCAAATACCACAACGTAAAGGAAGCCAGACCGATGAGAACTAAAAAGTCCCCATAGTCACGTTTCTGTGCAGACATGGTTCAACTCCAGGCTGGCCACATGAAAGTTGACCAGCCATGACAGGAAGATCAGTTAAGCAGGTGGGCGTATTTTTCAAATACAGCGTAGTTTTCGCGCATCAGCTCGTTGGCACGCTCAGGTCCAATCCAGACACCGCCCATTTCATTACGCTCAAGGTGTTCTTGAACATCCTTACGGGCCAGCGCGCTCTGGATAGCTGAAGCGAATGCTTCAAAGCGCTCAGGATGCTGACGCTCAACTTCGCTAGTGACCGCAAAACCACGCATCGAGCCCTGCAGTACCGGAACTTCTACGTCCATCGGTGCCAGCGCTTCGTTGATCGTGGGGGCATCCCACTGGTCGATGCGCTCGTCACTCACGATGGCAAGCGGCGTCAAGAACTCACGAATTCCCTCACTACCCTGTGCACTGATAGAAACGAAATCCACCTGACCACCAGCCACCGCTGAGCGGGCTTCACCACCGCTGTTGTACGTCACGAGGTTAAGGTTTTCTTGAGGAATACCTGCTTCTTCCAGCAGCAGACGGATCATCAGGTGACCGGCTGAGCCTTGAACCACCGCGCCACGCACCTGGCCGCGCTCTTCGCGAATCGCTTCCAGCAACGAAGGAAGATCTTCGTATCCGCTATCTTTATTGGCGGCGATCAGATCCAGGTCGAACCACTGAAAGTTGATATACGAAAAATCATCAACACTAAAGTTGGCACCACCGGTCAGAATCGAGTTGGCCAGGTAAGGAGCAAAGGTTGAGGCATAGGTGGTGTATCCATCGTCCGGCATGTTCAGCACGTAGTTGGATGCGACCTGAGTTCCTGCGCCTGGACGGTTAGTCACTTGCACTGGCACGCCAATCTCTTCAGCGATATAGCCTGACATAATACGCGCCAAACGGTCAGCACTACCGCCGGTACCAAAGCCGACGACCATATTGACCGGGCGCTCAGGATAATCATCTGCCGCAGCGGTAGGCATGATTAACGCGAGTGACGCGGCAACAACCGTGGCACCAGCGAGTAGTGATTTCATATTGAAGCTAAACGGAGCACAGATTTTCTTGGGCATAGCGAGTTCTCTTTTTTATAGAATTATAAAGTCTTCAAACAGGCTACTGCCTGCGGAGGACAAAGCTATCCCACAAACCTTTCACCAACCTTGCATGACGCAAAAAGCCAACTAAAGTCTAACCATATAACTGCTATACGTCAGATATCCCCCCGCCGCATCATCACCGTTATTGCACACTCCGTGCATACGGTTTGCACTCCCCCGCTCGATACTGACATTGTCAACTTACCAAGAGGTACGTTATGAAAATGTCATTACGCCAAGTGTTTGCCCCGGCTCTGCTGGCTATCGCGCTAACCCCACTTGCTGTGGTTGCACAGGCAGACCAGCATGAAGGTCGTCATTCAGGCGCTGACCGCGAAACCTTCTCGCAGCGCATGGAAGAGCGCCGCCATGAAGTGTACGACCGCGCCGGTTTGAACGAGGAACAGCAAACGGCCCTCAACGAGCTAAACGCAGAGCACTTCCAAGCCATGCAGGCGTTGCGTAAAGAGCACCAGGATAAAGTTGCGGATATTCTTTCCGAAGAGGAGCGCGAGTCTTTAAAGAACGCCATGAAAGAAATGCGTGACGAGCACCACAGGGATGGTAGAGGCCACGGTAGACACGGCCCGCGCGATCAGCATGAAGACGCTGCGGAAACCGCTAGCGAGTAAGCGCTTTTTTACTGTTAAGTCTTCTCAAGACGCCCGGCTTTTGCCGGGCGTTTTTGTATGCGCGCCTTGCCAAAACCTCACCGACCATTCCCTATCCCTATAAAACTGATTTGTAGTAAGCGCTTAAACAGCGTATTTTATATTGAACGTTCATTCAAAATAAATTTTAGCCACCTTTAGTCTCGACCACAGGAGTACACCTGCATGGCAAAAGACAACTTCGCCCTCCCCTCTCGCGACCGTCTCAATCCTGTGGTTTTCCACGGCAGTATGGCCGGTATATTGATATTTCTTGTGCTCACTCTGCTGTTCACGGAACAGGCTGGTGAATTTTTTAATGCAGCGCTTGCCTGGGTAAGTGCCACTTTTGGCTGGTACTACATGCTGGCGATTGTGGCCTATCTGGTCTTTGTCGTGGTGATTGGTATGTCGCGGTTTGGCAGCATTCGCTTGGGCCCCGATCATTCGCGGCCTGAGTTTTCATTGCTTTCCTGGTCGGCGATGTTGTTCGCTGCAGGTATCGGCATTGATTTGCTGTTTTTCAGCGTGGCTGAACCGATTTCTCACTACCTGGCACCGCCCGACCTGACACCCGAAAGCCAGGCCGCGATGCGTAACGCCGTCGTTCAAACCTATCTGCACTGGGGGCTCTCCGGCTGGGGGCTGTACGTGTTGATGGGTATGGCGCTGGCCTACTTCAGCTATCGCCACCGTTTGCCGCTAGCCATTCGCAGCGCGCTCTACCCGCTTCTGGGCAAGCGTATTTATGGGCCTATCGGTAACGCGGTGGATATCACGGCGGTGGTTTCTACCGTATTTGGTATTGCCACCAGCCTCGGCATTGGGGTCATTCAGCTTAACTACGGGCTGGCCTACATGTTCGATGTACCGGAAACGATTACGGTACAAATTCTTTTGATTGTACTGGTGGTCATACTGGCAACCATTTCCGTAGTTACCGGGGTCGAAAAGGGTATCCGCCGCTTATCCGAGTTCAATATGCTGCTGGCACTCTGCCTGATGCTGTTCATACTGTTTTCAGGCGACACGCTGACACTACTCGATAAGGTAGTTAACAACGCCGGTGACTATCTTTCGGGCTTTGTGGCGGCAAGCTTTGACACGCACGCCTTTACCGATGATGGCGCCCAGGAGTGGAAGATGGGCTGGACGATTTTCTTCTGGGGTTGGTGGATCGCCTGGACACCGTTTGTGGGTCTTTTCTTGGCACGTATTTCTCGTGGTCGCACCATTCGCCAGTTTGTCGCCGGTGCGCTGTTTATACCGCTTGCCTTCATTATGGTATGGATGTCGGTATTGGGTAATAGCGGTATTGAGCTGGTCGCCAACCAGGGCGTGGCAGCACTCGGCGAGCAGGCGCTTAATACACCGCAAACCACGATTTACACCCTACTTGAGTACTATCCTTACGCAGCCATCACGGCAGCGGTTGTCACAATCCTGGGCGTTGTGTTCTTTATTACCTCCGCTGACTCCGGCGCGCTGGTGCTGGCTAACTTTACGTCTATCTTAAGTGACGTTAACCACGATGCGCCCATCAAGCTGCGCATTTTCTGGTCGGCCGTGATTGGCTTGATCACCATTGCTCTACTGATGGCTGGTGGGCTTAACGCTCTGCAAAGCGCAGTAGTGATTACCGCGCTCCCCTTCTCGGTGGTAATTTTTGCGGTCATGGTGGGGATGTACAAGGCGCTAAAACTTGAAGGCAACAAGGCCGATGCACGCCGCGCCATTACCGGCAGCGCCCCAGGCGGCGATTGGAAGGAGCGCTTGGATCGCGCCCTGGACACGTCCAACCGAGCTGGCGCTGCTGCAACCATCAAGCACTCGATTCGCCCAGCCATGACCCAGTTTGCCCAAGAGCTTGAAAGCCGTGGCCAGCCCGCCAATGTGAGTGAAGAGCAGTTGGAAGGTGAGCCGCTCCCCAGGCTAACGCTGCAGGTGGATTTTGGTGATGCCACCAGCTTTGTCTATCAGGTGTGTCCACACCGGATGCGCACACCGAGCTTTATTGAAGCCGACGATGACTTCTATGTGCGTCTGGATGTCTATCTGGCTGAAGGCGGGCTGGATAAAGACCTGAACGGTTATACCCGTGGCCAAGCGATTGGCGACCTGGTAGGCGAGTACGAGCGCCACCTGCACTTTTTAACCCTGGCAGGCCAGGAACGTGGCACCGTACAACCCATGCCTGGCAGCATCGGCGAACCGCCGGAGAATGCTCAGCTGTAACCGTGATCGCATTTACCCAAAAGACGAATCCCGGCCTATGTGCCGGGATTTTTGTGCCTAATCGTTCGAACCTCGCGCCTCAAGGCTGAGAATCAACGGCAGAGAGGGTGTAACCCATGAGTCGTCGCAAGCGGGTTGTTAATTAGAGCATCAGAGGGGCAGATAATACCGCTCGGCACCATGCCGAGCGGGGGAGCGGGCGCGGATTAGAAAAAACCGAGCGGATTGATGTCGTAACTGACCAGCAGGTTCTTGGTTTGCTGATAGTGCTCAAGCGCCACCTTGTGGGTTTCACGGCCAACGCCGGACTTCTTGTAGCCACCAAATGCCGCATGGGCGGGATATTGGTGATAGCAGTTGGTCCATACGCGACCAGCCTGAATGCCCCGCCCCATGCGAAAGGCGACGTTAATATCCCGGCTCCATACACCTGCCCCCAAGCCAAACTCGGTGTCGTTGGCGATCGCCAGCGCTTCTTCTTCATCCTTAAAGGTGGTGACCGCCACCACCGGGCCAAAGATCTCCTCCTGGAAGACGCGCATCTTGTTGTCGCCTTTCAGTAGCGTCGGCTGGATGTAGTAACCCTTGTCGTAGCTGGGGTCGAAGCTTTCTTTATCTCCACCGGTCAGAAATTCAGCGCCTTCCTCACGGGCGATATCCATGTACGACATGATCTTGTCGTACTGCTCTTGAGAGGCTTGAGCGCCTACTTGCACGTCGGTATCCAAGGGGTTGCCGCGCTTAATAGTCTTGGTGCGCTCAAGCACCTTGACCATAAATTCTTCGTACATGCTCTCTTGAATCAGTGCACGTGAGGGGCAGGTGCACACTTCGCCCTGGTTAAAGAAGGCCAGCACCAGGCCCTCTACCGCTTTATCGATAAACGTCGGCTCGGCGTTCATGATATCGGCAAAATAGATATTGGGTGATTTACCGCCCAGCTCCACGGTGGAAGGAATAATGTTTTCAGCGGCGCACTTAAGAATATGTGACCCTACCGGCGTGGAACCGGTAAAGGCGATTTTGGCGATACGTTTGCTACTGGCCAGTGCCTGGCCGGCTTCTGCACCGAAGCCATTGACGATGTTAACCACACCCGGCGGCAGCAAGTCACCAATCAACCCCATCAGCACCAGCACAGACGCGGGCGTTTGTTCGGCGGGTTTAAGTACTACGCAATTACCGGCGGCAAGCGCGGGGGCCAACTTCCAAACAGCCATTAAAATCGGGAAGTTCCAGGGGATGATCTGCCCCACCACGCCCAGCGGCTCATGAAAATGATAAGACACGGTGTTGGCGTCAATATCGGCAGCAGAGCCTTCCTGCGCCCGAATGCAGCCCGCAAAGTAACGGAAGTGATCAACCGCCAAAGGAATATCAGCATTCAGGGTTTCACGCACGGCCTTGCCGTTATCCCAGGTTTCTGCCACGGCCAGCTTTTCAATGTTCTGTTCAATGCGATCAGCAATTTTTAGCAGGGTATTGCTACGCTCAGCGGCAGAGGTTTTCCCCCAAGCAGGTGCAGCCTTATGGGCGGCATCCAGGGCTTTATCGATATCGTCAGCAGTAGAGCGCGGAATTTCGCAGAAGACCTGACCATTCACAGGGCTAATGTTATCGAAATACTGCCCATTAACGGGCGGAACAAACTCACCACCGATGTAATTACCATAGCGTTTTTCAAACGAGACGACGGACCCATTATCACCCGGATTGGCATAAATCATGAGAAGGCTCCTGAGGATTATGATTATTAAACGTGCCCTAACAGTATTGTTTATTATTGCCAATGACGATATAGCTTGATGCCGGAATTAGCCCTTATCCCTTGGTAGAAGATTGCTTCTGCCGCCAACGTTTGAGTGCGCTGTGGGTTCGTGCAGCGGTGTGGCGCACTACACCAAGTGATTCATCAAGCTGGCTTTTTGTATTTCCCTCCTCACGAGCTAACACTTCAAGGCTTTTGGCCTTCTCCGCCAGCGCCTCTGCGCCCATACTCAGCGACTCCCCACGAAGCTGATGTGCCAACCTGGCTATCTGCTGCCGAGCCTGTTCGCTAAAAGACGCTTCCGGCGTGGCAAGGTATGCGCTCAGTTGGGACACGTAGTCGCTGATCTGCTGATGATACAAAGCAACCAGGTTTATCAAGTGCTCATCGCCCAGACTCTCCTGAAGCATGGTAAGCGTGTCAGCATTCAGTACATTGTGCTCAAACGTATCGCCCTGCACCTGTGTCGGCAGCGTTGTCTTACGGGCTAGCGACGGTGATAAATGCAGAGCAAGCACGTCACCAAGCGCCAGAAGCGAAAGCGGCTTGGTAATGTAGTCGTTCATTCCGGCAGCCAGGCAGCGCTGGCGGTCATTGCCTCCCGCGGTCATGGCAATAATGGGCACGTCTGCCAACCAGCCTCCTTGCTCGCGCAGGTGCCGCGTCACCATCAAGCCATCCATATCGGGCAGCTGTATATCCATAAAGATTAAGTGCACCGGCAAGGACGCCGCCATGTCTAGCGCATCCTGCCCATTCTCGGCACACACGACCTCGCACCCCAAGCGTGACAAAAGCCCGGTCGCGACTTTGCGATTAATGGCGTTATCCTCCACTAACAGCAGTGATGTACCCGCAAAGTTTCTCGTCTGCTCATTAGGAAGCACTGCCTCGACGGGCATCGCTTTAATCAGCGGCAGCTTGCACCAAAATGTACTTCCCTGCCCCAGCCTACTCTGCACACCCAACTGCCCGTTCATGGCTTCACTTAAGCGCTTACAGATAGCAAGCCCAAGACCCGTCCCGCCGTAGCGGCGAGCGACCGATGCCCCCGCTTGCTGAAAAGGTTCAAATAACGCCGTTTGCTGCTCTTCACTAATCCCGCACCCGGTGTCGCTAACTTCCAGTAGCAGGTGCTCCACCGTTGAAGAGACCCGAACAGTGATCGCTCCGTGATCGGTAAACTTGGTCGCGTTCGCCACAAGGTTAAGCAAAATCTGCCTCAGACGACCCGCATCAGCCATCACCCAACGCGGCACCAGCGGGTCGATATGCATGCTTAACGCCACCCCTTTGGCCCTCGAACGCGGTTCAAATAGCGCTACCACGCTATCAACCAAGGGCCTTAATTCAGTAGGTGACGCTTCAAGTGTTAAATGGCCTGCTTCGATTTTGGAGAAATCGAGAATCTCGTTGATCATGGCCAACAGCTGGTTGGCGCTCTCATGAATCGTGCGCGCGTAATCTTCTACCTGGGCCGAGCTTGCTGGCTCACTGAGCAGCTCGCTCATGCCGATCACGCCATTAAGCGGGGTACGAATCTCATGACTGACCATGGCCAGGAAGTCGGACTTGGCATGATTAGCAGCCTGCGCCTGCTCGGCGGTCACTTCCAATTGTTGGCTTAGTTGCTCCTGTCGACGCCGGGCTGTCGCACTTTCACGCATTTCTCGGATCAGGAACGCAATGACCAACAACACAGCCAGGCTCATACCGACCAGCAGCGTCATTAATAATTTATAGAGCGCGCTTAACACACGGCGCTCTTCAGTGGCAGACTCCGCCAGGTAACCATTGATGGTGATGACAAACCGCTCGGTTAGCTGGGTGAGTGCTTCAAGCTCTGCTTCAATTAACACAATGGGCAGTTGATCCAGCACCTCATGAGGTGCAAACAAGAGGTCCAGCGGTTCCATCTGCTGGCCTATTTGCGTTAGCAACTGCCTCGCCCCTTCAATGTCAGTAATCAGTGAGTTGACTTCCCCTTCTTGAAGCAACATAAGACGGCTATACAAAAGTTCAAAACGCATATTCAGCTCGTTTTGTACCACCGGGGGCATCTCTGCACGGGATGCTGAAAGCAAGTGGTTAAGCAGCTGTACTGCATCACGATCGAGTTTATAGGCTACCCATGAGGTATCTTCGCGCAAACTTTGTGTGAGGTTGTCCTGCCGCCAAGAGGCCAGAGCAGCGACTACCAGCGCCGATGCAAACAGCAGCACGGTAATAATGGCCACCAGTTTAAGGCGGCGAGGATAACGCAGCAGGCGGGGCGAGCGCACTTTGGCTCGGTTAAAGAACATCTATACGCCTAACCTGCCAAACAGCTCTAAAGCGCACTTTTTCACTTAGCAGCGTCTCGTCCTGATCAAACGGATAAAGCACCCAAAGAGGCCCAAACTCGCGAATAGGGATGTGCTGGTTATTTCGTTTAAGTGCCAGAATGACGTCGTAATCATAAAAATCCTTGATCGGTATGTCAGCCACATAGCCGTTAAGGGCCGATACCTCTATCGCATCACCCTTGGCACCTACGTGCTCAAGCACATCACGTAACAACGGGCCTGAATATTGACTGACGCCACTTGTCCAGGGCGTACTCGTTTCAAACGCGTGCTGTGGCAGCCCCTCTAACATGTCAATATCAAAGTCGGCACCCGCTTCGGTATTCACATTTACAATATTGCCTCTTACTTCCAGCAAAACGTTACCATCTGGTGCTTCCAAGGGGGTGGACACATCGGCAAATCCAGCCAAGGGAGACCCTAGCACCAGCAGAACCCACCCCAGTAATAATGTTCTCACGATGACATCCTCATATAACTTTGCTCTATAGTTTTCTATTCAACCTTCGATACAAACACCCGTAGAGTATCGCGATCGGCTTACCCAGGTCAGGAAAAAAAGCGACTTTCTATATTAATTACAATTAGATACACCTACACAGCTACTTAAAGACTACTATTTTACTAAACATTACCGTGGGGTTATAAAAAAACTCCAGCTCATATGAGCTGGAGTTTTCATAGTGCCTGATACCTTTTAAAAAGCGCCTAGCGAACGATCATGACGGACACCTTTGAGTGATGAACAACATGCTCAGCATTCGGGCCCAGTACATAGTCGACAAACTTATGCCGAGTATGAGAAGCCATCACGATCAGGTCCACGTCCAGCTTTTTACCCACCTTAATGATGGCCTCCCAGGGGGAGCCATCGACAATAATGCTTTGGGTTTTAACATCCTGCGGAATATTGTCCTGAATAAACGTATGCTGCGCCTCTTTCATGGCTTCATGCGCTTTTGCAGAAAAATTCTTGGGGAAGTAAGCCCCTACCATCGGCATTTTGAGTTCTGGCAGCACAGTGACAATGTGCAACGACGCACCGAAGGTCTGGCAAAGCGTTACCGCCGTGGGCAACGCTTTCTTCCAGGAACCCTCTTCATTCAAGTCCACGGGCAGTAATATTTTTTGGTACATGACAACCTCCCTAGGCCACTGCCGCGCCATCATGATCAGACTTTTTACTACGCCGGCGACGCTGCATGAGCACAACAAAACCAAATATTGCCAACGCCGGTAGCCACATCCACTCTTTCGTCCAGCGGTCTACAGGGGCCAGTACTTCGATAATCTCCTGGTCGAAGTCAAACCCCAGGTCGGCGGCCTGGCTGCCGAAGGCGACGAAATCGACTAGCGTTTGATCACCGTCTACATACAGCTCCATACCGAGGTTTTCCAGGCGCTCCTGGCCCGTATCACCGCGGGGCACCGGGACCAGTACGTAGGTCGTCATTGGCGAGCCAAAAGCATCTTCACCAGCGATTTGTACCCGCAGGTTACTGCCATCCTCGACACGCTCAAGGGCATCAGCAAACTGGGCAGGCGGCACTGACGCATACGGGTCATGTATCTTGTCCATCCAGAAGCCTGGGCGGAAGAGCGTGAAAGCGACCAACAGCAGCAGCAGCGATTCATACCAGCGATTGCGCGTCAGCATGTAACCTTGCGTGCCCGCGGCGAAAATCAGCATCGCCACGGTGGCCACAATAAACACCACCACGCCCTGCATCGGGGTAACATCAATGAGCAGCAGGTCCGTATTAAAGATAAACAGAAACGGAAGCGCTGCCGTACGCAGGCTGTAGTAGAACGCCTGGAAGCCTGTCCGAATCGGGTCCCCTCCGGACACAGCAGCAGCCGCAAAAGAGGCCAGTCCCACGGGCGGCGTAACGTCCGCCATAATGCCGAAATAGAACACGAACAGGTGAACAGCGATCAGTGGCACAATCAGGCCATTTTGCTGACCCAGCATCACAATCACCGGCGCCATCAAGGCCGAAACCACAATATAGTTAGCGGTCGTGGGCAAGCCCATGCCTAGAATCAAGCTCAGCAAGGCGGTTAAAAACAAAATCATCATCAGGTTACCGCCTGACAGGATTTCAACCACATCTGCAAGCACCAGGCCCACACCGGTTTGCGACACCGCACCCACCACGATACCCGCTGTGGCCGTCGCGATACCGATACCGATCATGTTACGCGCGCCGGTTACCAGGCCGTCCCACAGGTCTAAAAAACCCTCTTTGATATCGGCGGCCATTTTGCTGCGCCCACGGAAGACGGCAATAATGGGACGCTGCGTCACCATGATAAAGATCATGAACACCGTGGCCCAAAAAGCGGAAAGCCCTGGCGAGAGCCGCTCGACCATCAAACACCAAACCAGCACAACAACCGGCAAGATATAGTGCAAACCGACCATTACGGTGGGTCGTGTCTGCGGCAGTTTAATAACCTTGGCGTTAGGGTCATCCATTTCCAATTCAGGATAGTGAGACCCGATTTTCAAAAGTCCGACATAAATAATCGCCAGGCCGATTGAAATGACCCACGGCGTTGCCTCACCCAGCACGGGCTTGAGCCATCCAAGGCCGTAATAGACCACCACCGACAGCCCCATTAACAGCAGCAGGCCGGTTAAAAAACCAATGATCTTGTTGAGTAATGGACGGGCTGGGTTGTTGGAGGGCAGCCCTTGCATATTGGCTTTAAGGGCTTCCAGGTGAACGATATAAATCAATGCAATATAGGAAATAATCGCCGGCAAGAAGGCATGTTTAATCACGTCCACGTACGGGATGCCGACATACTCAACCATCAAAAACGCAGCCGCGCCCATTACCGGCGGCATGATTTGCCCATTCACCGATGAGGAGACTTCAATGGCACCGGCTTTTTCGGCGCTAAATCCCACCCGTTTCATCATCGGGATAGTAAAGGTGCCCGTTGTTACCGTATTGGCAATCGAGGAGCCGGAAATTAGCCCGGTCATGCCTGATGCCACAACGGCCGCTTTTGCAGGGCCGCCTTTCAGATGGCCTAACATCGAGAATGCGACTTTTATAAAATAGTTACCGGCACCGGCCTTATCGAGCAACGCACCAAACAACACAAACAGAAAGACAAAGCTGGTAGATACACCTAGCGCGATACCAAAGACGCCTTGGGTACCCAGCCACTGGTGGTTGATCAACCCTCCCAGGCTGACGCCACGGTGAGCAAGAATGCCCGGCATGTACGGGCCAAACAGGGAGTAGCCAATAAATATCGCGGCAACCACCATCAGGGGTGGGCCAAGCGCACGCCGAGTAGCTTCCAGCAGCATGATAATGCCGACGATGCCCACCACGATGTCCTGCGTGATAGGACGCCCGGGGCGCTGCGCCAACTCTGAATAGAAAAGAAACAGATACCCACCGCAAAAGGCCGCCACCGCTGCAAACATCCAGTCTTGTAGCGGAATACGGTCGCGCGGTGAGCGCTTTAACGCGGGATAGGCCATATAGGCCAAAAACAGCGCAAACGCCAAGTGAATAGAGCGTGCTTCAGTGGCACTAAAAACACCGAAGCCGACCATATAAGGGAGTGGAGATGCAATCCATAGCTGGAACAGCGACCACGCTGCTGCAATACTTACCAGCAACTTACCGGGTACGCCGTGAGGCTTCCTTGCCCCTGTGTCACTGGCGGCGACCATATCCTCCAGGTCGCTCTCAGTGGCGTTAGAGGGTTGTTTGTCATCACGCATACGCTTGCCCTGCCTAATGGTCAGCGCTGACAATCAGCGCTTTCAACAAGAAGCGCGGACACCCGAGGTGCCCGCGCTTAAACTTCAAAAGCAATCACTATTGATCCTGGCTAATAGCGTCACACTAGGGTCTTATTCGATCCAGCCACGCTCGCGGTAGTAACGTGCAGCGCCATCGTGCAGCGGTGCAGTTAGACCGTCAGAAATCATGTCTTCTTCGTTAAGGTTTTCAAACGCCGGGTGCAGGCGCTTGAAGCGATCAAAGTTATCGAATACCGCTTTAACCGTTTCGTAAATAACCTCTTCATCCACGTCCGTCGATGAAACGAAAGTGGCTGCTACACCGAAGGTTTCAACGTCTTCGTCGTTACCACGGTACAGACCACCGGGGATCACAGAACGCGTGTAGTAAGGATACTCTTCGATCAGCGTATCGATTTCATCACCAGTGACCGATACCAGGTTCGCATCAATCGTGGTGGTGGCTTCCTGGATGGAGCCATTCGGGTGGCCTACCACATAGACCATCGCATCGATGTTGTTATCAGACAGAGCTGAAGCCTGTTCCGCCGCATCCAACTGAGATGCCAGCGCGAACGTACCTTCGTCCCAACCAAACGCTTCCATGACGACATCCATGGTGTTGCGCTGGCCAGAGCCTGGGTTACCGATGTTAACGCGCTTGCCTGGGAAATCGCTGATATTGTCGATACCCGCATCCGCACGCGCGACAACGGTAAGAGGTTCACCATGCATGGTGAATACCGCACGCATGTCACCCCAGGGGCCTTCTTCTTCAAAGTTGGCTTCGCCGTTGTAAGCACGGTATTGAACGTCAGACTGGACAACGCCCATATCCAACTCACCGCTTTTCATGCCATTCACGTTGGCAACAGAGCCGCCTGTAGAAGGCGCATTACAGCGAATACTGTGCTCTTCGCTGCCACGGTTAACCATACGGCAGACCGACTGGCCTACGACGTAGTAAACACCGGTCTGGCCACCTGTGCCGATTGTAATATAGCGCTCTTGAGCAACAGCGGGGGCAGCAAACGTAGCTGCTGCGATCAACGCGCCAGAAAAAGTGGCGGTAGAAAACACATGGCGATTCATGGATACACCTCTATCTTGATGTTGTGAGCGTTATGCGTTTTGGAACCACCGATGATCTGTTCCCTCGGGTGATTTTTCTTCCAAAACGTTTTCAAGACAAACTGTTATAGTTCGACATCCTGAAGTGCCGACCTTAACTACTTTAGCGAAAAAACCGCTAATTAGCGAAGCCAATACGTGGCTTCAAGTATGCGAGCGGCGCCTATTGAAACACGACTCTAACGCTACGTAACGTTTAGTCACCGTTAATTGCTATGCCTCTTTTGCATAGGGGGTATGAGATAAGCAACCAAACTTCCCGAAAACCTGCCTGGCTCGTCAAGGGGTTGGTTGCTTAATAAGGTATAGCTCAATAGGCAGGGGTAGCCAAATGCCCCTGGGCGCTAAAGCCCGCACAGAGGCTCCCTGAGGTTCGCTACCTACACGCCGGCAACGACCAGAACCACCCACGCCCTAAGCGTGGTGTGGTTCCTTTCTACCGATTCTTATGGCAATGCAAGCGCCGTCGCGCCTTGAAGAGACTTACTGATCGATGGGCTTGCAGAAGCCGGCTTGATCCGGAATCGAAATACAGTCGCCCACTTTAATGCCGCGTTCGGCGAAGTAGCCGCCATTGACCTCAAGGGCCGCCCAAAATGCGGCACCTGCCGGATAGGAGGGACAATTGGCCGGAACACTGGACTCACAGGGAGGCATGGTGTTAATTGCTACGATACGCCCCTCCTGATCGATAAACGCGATATCCAGCACAATGCGCGTGCGGTACATCCAAAAAGTGTTGCCAGCAGGCTGCTCGCTCTCAAAACGAAACAGCATGCCGCGGTTTTCAGGCAGCGATTCACGCTCCATCAACCCTCGCTGACGCTGCGCCGCGCTTTTGGCCACTTCCACTTCCAGCCGGTGCGGGCCTCCGTCACTATGAATAGCCAGAGGCAGTAAATCGCTCTCTGGGTCAGCGCCCTCAGCCCAGGCGAGCGCACCCCAAACCGTACCGGGAAGCAGCGCGACCAAAGGCAAACCTAACGCAGCTTTTAGCATAAGACGACGAGTCGGGTTCATGGAGGCAGGTCCTTTAATCGGTAGGCTGGTCAATCGTCATGACTTTCATCGTATTGGTACCACCATGAGCATTCATGTGGTCACCCCGCGTCAGGATGACATGTTCCCCCGGCTCGGCAAGCTTATGTTGCACCAGCAGTTCCAGCGCACGACGATTAAGCTCGGTCGCGCTCATTTCTGAGGTATCAAACGGTAGCGACACGACGCCACGATATAGCGCCATACGCCGTTGGGCGATGGGGTTATGGGCAAGGCCGACAATCGGCAAACCAGAACGGATCCGCGAGGCAATCAAGGGGGTATAACCGGAGGCGGTCATGCAGGCAATCGCAGCCACACCAGTCATATGGTTGGCGGCGTACATAGCGGAAAGGGCAATGGTTTCATCGGGGCGAGTAAAACCTTCATGAATCCGGTGGCCCGACTCTTGTGCCACCTTCTCACGCTCGGCGCCCAAACAGACACGCGCCATGGCTTCCACGGTTTCCACCGGATAGTCGCCGGCGGCGGTTTCCGCCGACAGCATCACGGCGTCGCTGCTATCCAGTACGGCATTAGCCACATCAAACACTTCGGCGCGGGTAGGTAACGGCGCCGAGATCATGCTTTCCATCATTTGGGTGGCGGTAATCACCGCACGGTTGAGCGAGCGGGCGCGTTTGATCATGCGCTTTTGCACGCCCACCAGTTTGGCGTCACCAATCTCAACCCCTAGGTCGCCCCGGGCCACCATCACCGCTTCAGAGGCTTCGATAATGCCGTCAAGCGTTGCCTCATCGGCAACAGCCTCGGCACGCTCAACCTTGGCCACTAGGCCAATCTCCTTGCCCTCTTCACCCAGCAGACGGCGCGCTTCCAGCATGTCTTCGGCATGGCGCGGGAAAGAAATCGCCAGGTAATCAACGCCAATCTCAACGGCGGTTTTTAAATCCTGTTTATCTTTATCCGTTAGCGCCGGGGCAGAAAGCCCACCGCCCTGTTTGTTGATGCCTTTATGATTGGAGAGTTTGCCCCCCACTACCACGTGGGTATGAACCTGCTGGCCTTCTACACGGGTAACGTCCAGCACCACACGGCCATCATCCAGCAGCAGGCGGTCGCCAGCGCCCACATCCTGAGCAAGGGTTTTGTAGTCGCAGCCCACTTGATGAACGTCGCCTACATCACTGTCCATCGCCATATCCAGCACAAACGGCTGCCCCTCTTTCAGGGTCACCATGCCCTCTTTAAAGCGGGCAATGCGAATTTTGGGGCCCTGGAGGTCCCCCAGTGCTGCCACACTACGCCCCAGCTTGGCAGCAATTTCGCGCACCCGTAAAAGACGCTGACGATGATCATCGGGCGTGCCGTGGGAGAAGTTCAAACGTACGACATCTACCCCCGCTTTCAGCATTGCCTCCAAAACGCCCTCACGGTCACTGGCGGGCCCCAGGGTGGCAACAATTTTGGTACGGCGAAGCGGGATATGTGTCTGTGCGTTCATAGTTTTCCTAAACAATCACGGGGTTTGTCATTAGCCTATCAGTATAAGACCACCAGGATGACAACCGTAAGGCGTGTGCACAAGTTATTCGCGTAAATCGACCGTAATTTCGAGCGAATACTCTTCGCAGTTATTACCTTCGCCGCCGCGATCCACCACTAAGAACTCGCCTTCACGCTCAAGCACCGACTGTATCGCATGCCAAGTGCCTGCTCGGTAGTTAACGCCCTGACGGCCGTCGGTAACAAACGCACGCACTGTCTTTGGATCAATCGTCTCGCCTGGCGGTGCGACCACCACAATAAAGCGTTCCTGATGCAGCGGCATAAATGCCTGGCTGCCCAGTGGATGGCGCTCTAAAAAGGTTAACTCAAGCGGTAAGGAAACGGGCTGACTCACAAACAGATTGATCAGCGTGTGGGCGTTTTCACCCAGGGTTTGCACCTTCGCCAGGCCGTGATGGCGCTGGGTACGCCCGGCGTTAATGGCAAACGAGGGTGACTCGCGCGCGTCGATGACCTCGCCAAAAGGCGCGAAGGCCTCACGCGTCAACGGCTCGGCGGTGAGAGTCAGCATGCAGGCCTCCTCATGGCTTTCTCCTTTACTTCAGCGAAAGAGCTTGAGCTTTGCGTGGCGGTTGACGTCCTTGTAAAGCAGGTAGCGAAACGGTCCCGGGCCGCCGGCATAGCAAGCCTGAGGGCAGAAAGCGCGCAACCACATGAAATCCCCTGCTTCCACTTCCACCCACTGCTGGTTTAGGTGATACACCGCCTTGCCTTCCAGCACGTAAAGGCCGTGCTCCATGACGTGGGTTTCATCAAACGGAATGACGCCGCCGGGCTGGAAGTTGACGATGGTGACGTGCATGTCATGGCGCACATCGTTAGGGTCGACAAAACGGGTGGTCGACCAGCGCCCTTCCGTGCAGGGCATCTCGCTGGGCGTGATCGCCTGCTCGTTGGTGACGAAGGCTTCCGGTACATCAAGGCCGTCCACGTACTCGAAGGCCTTGCGAATCCAGTGAAAGCGAACGGCTTCGCGGGATTCATTGCGCACTCGCCACTCCACCCCCGGCGGAATAAACGCATAGCCGCCCGGGGCCATGGCGTGGCGCACGCCGTCCAGACTCAGCGACAGCTCGCCCTCGACCACGAACAGCACACCTTCGGCATCCTCCTCAGGCTCAGGCTTGTCGCTTCCGCCGCCGGGCTGCACTTCCATGATGTACTGGGAGAAGGTCTCGGCGAAGCCGGAGAGCGGTCGCGCCAGCACCCAAGCGCGGGTACCCTGCCAAAACGGCAGGTTACTGGTGACGATATCGCGCATGACGCCTTTCGGGATTAGCGCGTAGGCTTCAGTCAAAACGGCCCGATCCGCCGTTATTTGGGTTTGCGGTGGATGCCCGCCTTGAGGGGCATAGTAAACCGGATTGTTCATTGAATGGCCTTTTATGAGGTAACGGGCGGATGGTGTTTCGCCCAGTGGCGGGCGATATCGACGCGTCGAGCGACCCATACGCGATCATGGGTCTCTATATAGTCTAAAAAGCGCTGTAGGGCGCGGAAACGTCCCGGGCGTCCCAGCAAGCGGCAGTGCATGCCGATAGAGAGCATCTTGGGCGCTTCTTCCCCCTCTTCATACAGCACATCAAAGGCATCGCGCAGATACGTAAAGAAGTGATCCGCCGTATTGAAGCCCTGCGGCGCAGCAAAGCGCATATCGTTGGTGTCCAGCGTATAGGGCACAATCAGATGAGCGTGATCACTCCCCTGGCTGTCGGTAACGGTCGTCCAAAAGGGCAGATCGTCGCCGTAATAGTCACTATCGTAAAGAAAACCGCCTTCATCCATAATCAGCTTACGGGTGTTGGGGCTATCGCGCCCGGTGTACCACCCCGCTGGCTTCTCCCCGTATAAGCGCTGAAATATCTCCACGGCTTTTTGCAGGTGTTCACGCTCAATGTGTTCGGCTACTTCTTGGTAGTGAATCCAGCGGTAGCCGTGACACGCGACCTCATGCCCCAACTCCTTGAATGCCTGGGCGACATCAGGGTTTCGCTCTAGCGCCATCGCCACACCAAATACCGTTAAAGGCAGCCCCCGCCGCTCAAATTCGCGAAGAATACGCCACACGCCTGCCCGAGAGCCGTACTCGTAGATCGACTCCATGCTCAAGTGGCGGTCAGCGTAACTGGCTGCGCCGATGATCTCGGATAAAAACTGCTCAGAGCCATTATCTCCGTGCAGCACGCAGTTCTCCCCACCCTCTTCATAGTTGAGGACAAACTGTACGGCGATTTTGGCCTTGCCTGGCCAGTTGGCATGCGGCGGTGTACGCCCATAGCCTTTTAAGTCACGCGGATAGCAGAGGTCAGTGGTTAGCGTCATCAGCGGGCCCTTCGGTTATCACCAAGCGTATAAATTCAATTAATTGACCATTATTGTATACAAAATAAACATATTAATAGCCCACGGCAATATTCCCAGGGTTGGCTGATCAACCCATCGTATCTCTTATAACTTAAAAAGCGCCAAACCTGAGCGTGTAGACGAATCTATTAGCCTTTTTAATGAGAGTAAAGGCCTTGCTCTTGGCGATAAAGCCCCCTATTTTTGTATACAAGATACATCGGATCGTTTACCTACAGGATCGCGTGCTGTGCACATACATATTATTAACCCCAATACGACGGCATCCATGACCCAAGCCATTGGGCAGGCTGCTGAGCTTTACGCTTCTCCGGGGACCCGCATAAGCGCGTCTCAACCTGAATCAGGTCCGGTTTCCATTGAGAGCCATTTTGATGAAGTGGTAAGCGCGGTAGGCGTGGCCGAAGAAGTACTTAAAGGTGAGCAACAAGGCGGTATTGATGCCTATATTGTGGCCTGCTTTGGCGACCCTGGTCTGCTTGCCGCGCGTGAAGTAACCCGTGCCCCGGTGATTGGCATTGCTGAGGCAGCCTTCCATTTAGCCACGCTAATCAGCACGCGCTTCTCCATTGTTACCACCCTGGGGCGTACCGGCATTATTGCCGAGCACCTGCTTGAGCAGTACGGCTTTCGCCACCACTGCCGACGCATTCGAGCCGCTGAAATTCCGGTACTAGACCTTGAGCACCACCCCGATGCGGCGTTTACCCGAATTGTCGAGGAGTGCTGCCGCGCCAGGGACGAAGATGATATCGGCGCCATCGTACTGGGCTGTGGTGGTATGGCAAACCTCACCCAACAGATTAGCCGCGAAGTGGGCATTCCCGTCGTTGAAGGCGTAAGCGCAGCCTTGAAGCTTGCAGAGTCCTTGGTCGGTTTGGGACTGCATACCAGCAAACATGGCGACCTTGCTTACCCACGACCCAAACCCTTTACCGGCAAGTTTGCAGCCCTATCCAACCTTCAATTACCGCTTAAATAGCACGGTCATCTGAATATCGGTATTTCATCACACAAGTAAAAGAACCAGAACGTCCAGTAGCACGCCATGCCGCAAGCGTCTTTCAGGCTAAAGCCTGAGAAACCAACAATACTCATAATCTTGCGAGGACGACATCATGAGCATTTCAAATGCTGCTCTTGCGTCAGAAGACTCTTCTACAGCGCGCACCAAAGCCCTGGGGGAGGAAAGCCTGGCCCCCCAAGGTACCCGAATTATGGGGCGAGGCTCCTACTTTCTGGCCTGGTTTGGTGGGTGCGTTTCCATCGGCACCTTTGCCATGGGCTCAAGCGTTGTCGGTACGTTAAACCTGCTACAGGCAACGCTTGCCATCGCCATCGGGTGCTTTGTCATCGGCATTGCACTGGCGATTAACGGTGCAGCGGGCTACAAATACGGCATTCCGTTTATGGTGCAGGCGCGCAGCACATTTGGGTTTACCGGTACGCGTATTCCCGGCCTGGTTCGCGCGTTACCTGCCGTGGTGTGGTACGGCTTTCAAAGCTGGATTGGCGCAGGCGCACTCAACATGGTGTCAGCAACCCTGTTCGGCTTTGATAACCTGGTGTTTTACTTTATTACCTTCCAATTCCTGCAAATCGGCCTTTCGGTGATGGGCTTTCAAGGTATCAAGTGGCTGGAAAATATCGGCAGCGCGTTTATTTTGGCCTCGCTGATGTACATGTTTTACGCCACGGTGCAGCGCTATGGCGATGAATTATCCGCCAGCCTGTTCACCATGGAAGGCTCTTGGGGCATGCCATTCTGGGGCGCCACCATGCTCTTTTTAGGCATCTACAGCACCATGATGCTTAACGTCAGCGACTACTCGCGTGAGCATAAAAAAGGCACGGCCCAGAGCCTGCTTACCACCATTTACGCCATGTCGATTCTACCCTGTACGCTGTTTATGGGCCTGATCGGCTATATGGTGTCGGAAGCTACGGGCACCGCAGACCCCATTCAGGTGTTTGCCAATGCCGTGGATAACACGCCGCTACTAATGACCACTCTGCTGTTTATCGCCTTTGCCCAGGTCACGACCAATGTACTGAACAACGTGGTGCCGCCTACCTATGTACTAATGGACATCTTCAAGATCAAGTTCCCGGTCGCGACCGTCATTGTCGGCCTGTTAGCGTTTGCCACCTTCCCCTGGAAGCTGGTTCAACCGGGCTCGGCCGCCGGTTTACAGCTGTTTGTCCAAACCTACTCGGCCTTTCTGGGCCCCATCTTTGCCATTCTGGTGGTGGATTACTACATCATCCGCCGCCGCACGTTGGATATCAGCAAGCTCTACGATCCCACCGGCCCTTATCAAGGCGTCAATAAAGCGGCTCTCGTTGCAACCGCGGTGGGCATCCTGGCAGCACTCTTTTTCTCTGCGGTCTCCTGGTACGCCAGTTTAATTCCCGCCGGCCTTACCTATTACCTGCTGATGAAACACTGGCCCGCCTGCCAGCGTTTTACACGCTAACCCTTCCCAATCCGACGGCTGCCTACGTGCAGCCGTGCTGACGATTAATGCAGAGAGACTATGCAGGAGCTATTCTCCTCAGCTCTGGCAGCGTGTTCTACTTTGGCTTGATGCGACAGTTTAGACGATGTAAAAGCGCCATCGGCTTTGTGCCGATGGCGCTTTTTTAGAGTGCAGGCAGCAACGAAAACGTCAGCGCCTAGTGGTTTTTCTCAAGCGTTAAATGGTTGTCTATTTCCTTTATCCTGTCTTCCGTGTGGTGATTGACGTAGAGCACCGTGGTTTCCTTGCCTTCACAGATTTTCTCGATGAGCGCAAGAACGAGTTGGCGGTTCATGTCATCAAGGCCCAGGCAGGGCTCGTCGAGTATCAGCAGCGGCGGGTGCTTCACCATGGCACGGGCAATCAGTAGCAACCGCTGGTCGCCGTAGGAAAGCTTATTGAACGGCTGGTCGGCACGCGTTTTCATACCCAGTAAATCAAGCCATTGGTCGGCAATCTTTTGCTGATTATCGGTAGATTTTGTGTAAACGCCGATACTATCAAAAAAGCCCGAAATGATGACGTTCCTGCAGCTAGTGCTGACACGATACTCCCATTGCAGGGCCGTGGAGACATAGCCGATGAACTGCTTGATCTGCCAGATACTTTCACCGTTACCGCGCTGGAAACCAAACACGAAAATATCGTTGGTATAGCATTGCGGGTGGTCTCCCGTGATCAAGGACAACACGCAGGTTTTACCGCTGCCGTTAGGACCACTCAGTTGCCAGTGTTGCCCGCGTTCGATCGTCCAGTCGAGCGAGTCCACGATTACAGTATCGCCGTATTTAATCGTCGCTTGCTTAAGCTTTACTAACGGCTGGTTAGGGTCGAGCGCGGGCAACTGATGGGCAGGGTCGGCCTCGGGCACGCTTAAGTCAGTCGTTTTCAAATGCAGCAGTTGGTAAAGCTCGTTGAAGGCGGCCTCATCCTGGCGGTCTACTGTGAACGCCAGTCGCCCACCTTCCCTACGCGCTCTATTGCCTTGCTTTTTATTCTCTTGCCCCGGGTCTGGCCGGTCTTTATCCAGGTAAGCCACATGAGTGATGAAGTCCGGCATTTCGTCGAAGCGATTGAGCACCATCACCATGGGGACGCTTTCGATAATAGAGGCAAGATGGGCTTGCAGCATGGCGAGCGTGTCGACGTCCAGGCCATCGAACGGCTCGTCCAGAATGAGCAAATCGGGCTTGTTAGCCAACGCTCGGATCAGCATGACTTTGCGGGTTTCACCCGTGGAGAGTTTGCGAAAGGCGCGGTCGAGGAGTTTCGTCAGCCCGAATTTCTCCACCAGTTCGTAAGCCAGTTCGGCATCCTCGCAGTGCTCGAAAATCATTTCACTGACCGGCGTGCCGAGCGACACGACATCCATGATGTCGGCATCGTCTTTTTTCAGCTCTTCTGCGATAAGCTCGGCTTGCGCTTCAAAAGAGACCAGCCCGACGCGCTCGGGAAGCCCTTGAACAGTGCCCGCTTCAATCTTGCCAATACCAGCCAGTGCCGCCGCGAGGGCCGACTTACCGGAACCGTTAGCGCCGGTGATGACCCAGTGCTGGTGAGGTTCGATGGTCCAGTCAATCTCGCTTAGAGTGAATCGATCATCGAAGCTGATCGTCGCATTGTTTAGCTGAATGCTCGCCAAGCGGATTGAAGGCTCCATGAACATGTTCCTTACATTGGTAAAAAATCAGGGTTTGGAAAGTCTTTATCCAGGGACAAAAAAGCCGAGCATATCGTGGTGGATATCTCGGCTTTCCATTGACTAGCTAACGGTTAACCCGTGGGTTAAACGATCTTCTTCATATCCGCCATGTGGCCACGCAGCACGGCGCCAACAGCTTCCACCGGGTGAGCGCGAAGCGCATCGTTGACCTCGATCAATCGTGCGTTATCGACACCGTTGTCGTCCAGATCAAGGCCTTTACCGATGACATCGGATTTAATGCCCTTCATGAAGTCTGCCAACAGCGGCACACAGGCGTGGTTGTACAGGTAGCAACCGTACTCTGCGGTATCAGAGATCGTCGCGTTCATTTCGTACAATTTCTTGCGCGCGATGGTGTTCGCGATGAGCGGCGTTTCGTGTAGCGACTCGTAGTAGGCAGACTCGGCGATAATGCCCGCTGCGGTCATGGTTTCGAACGCAAGCTCAACGCCCGCCTTCACCATGGCGACCATCAAGATGCCGTTGTCGAAGAACTCCTGCTCGGAAATTTCAACGTCGCCAGCAGGCGTTTTCTCGAAGTTGGTTTCGGCAGTGTCTGCACGCCATTTCAGAAGGTTAGCATCATCGTTTGCCCAGTCTTCCATCATCGTGCGGGAGAAGTGGCCGCTCATGATGTCGTCCTGGTGCTTGTTGTACAGCGGACGCATGATGTCTTTCAGCTCTTCCGCCAGATCAAAGGCCTTGATCTTGGCCGGGTTGGAAAGACGATCCAGCATGTTGGTCACGCCGCCGTACTTAAGCGCCTCGGTGATGTTTTCCCAGCCGTACTGAATCAGTTTGGAGGCATAACCTGGCTCAATACCCTCTTCGATCATTTTATCAAAGCAGAGGATAGAACCGGTTTGCAGCATACCGCAAAGAATCGTCTGCTCGCCCATCAGGTCGGATTTAACTTCCGCGATGAAAGAGGACATCAACACGCCCGCTTTGTGGCCGCCAGTGCCCACTGCGTAGGCTTTCGCTAGCGCAAGCCCTTCGCCTTTGGGATCATTGGCTTCGTGCACAGCGATCAAGGTAGGAACGCCGAAACCACGAACGTATTCAGCACGCACCTCAGAACCCGGGCACTTGGGCGCCACCATGATGACGGTCAGGTCATCACGCACCTGCATGCCCTCTTCTACGATGTTGAAACCGTGGGAATAAGACAGGCAAGCGCCTTCTTTCATAAGCGGCATGACAGCGTTCACCACTGCGGTGTGCTGCTTATCCGGGGTCAAGTTCAGAACCACGTCCGCCGTCGGGATCAGCTCTTCATAAGTACCCACCACGAAACCGTTTTCAGAGGCGTTCTTCCAGGACTGACGCTTTTGCGCAATGGCTTCAGGACGCAGTGCGTAGGAAACGTCCAGGCCGCTGTCGCGCAGGTTCAACCCCTGGTTGAGACCTTGCGCGCCACAGCCAATCACTACCATTTTCTTGCCTTTCAGCGCGTCGACACCATCAGCAAATTCTGAGCTGTACATGAAACGACATTTTGCAAGCTGAGCCAGCTGTTCGCGTAGCGGCAAGGTATTGAAATAGTTAGCCATCGTTTACATCCTGATTAAGTATCATCACGCTATCGATGCACGACACACCGACACGAAAAAAGTGACACAGCCGCTCAATACGGGATCCAGCGCTATGTAAGTGAATCCAATCTAACCAAAAACGACTATTTCTTAAATTGATATATTTGCAACAACACGTCCCTATTTTCACAAAACGCTATTATCATGGCGCTTATGAACTTTAAACTTTTGAAACAATTCCTCGCGCTGGCCGAAACGCTGCATTTCGGCCGTGCAAGCGATGAGTGCTACGTCAGCATTTCTGCGCTTTCGCGCAACATCCGCCATTTGGAAGACGAACTGGGCGTGTCGCTGTTCAACCGCGACAACCGGACCGTGGTGTTGACTCAGGAAGGGCAAAAATTCCTCAAATATGCCCGCGATGCCAGCAGCCAATGGAATTTGATTCGTCATGAGTTAACCGACAATCTTGACCAATTAAGCGGTGAAATCAGTTTGTATGGCTCGGTGACGGCAAGCTACAGCTTTTTGCACGAGCTGCTTCGCCGCTTTCGTATCGCCTACCCGGCCATTGAAATCAAACTGCGCACCGGTGACCCGGAACACGCCATTGCGCACGTACTGGATGGTAAAGAAGACCTTAGCATCGCAGCAAAGCCTGCCCATCTACCGCGAGGCCTGGCCTTTAAGCCCATCGCTACGTCGCCGTTGCTGTTTATTGCCCCGCTGGAACAGCAAGTGCCGAATGCGCCAACCGGCACACCATTCACACCAGCAGAATGGGCGAACACGCCTATGATTCTATCGGAAAGCGGCGTTTCCAGAGCGCGTGTAGATGAGTGGTTTCGCAAGCTGGACATCTCGCCACGTATTTATGCCCAGGTCACCGGTAATGAAGCCATTGTCAGCATGGTGAGCTTGGGCTTTGGTATTGGCGTGGTGCCTAAAATCGTCCTCGACAACAGCCCATTGGTGGGTCGCATTCGAGTACTCGACGTAGCGCCGGAATTAGCACCCTACGATATTGGCTTGTTTACCCTGAAGAAGAACCTGAAAAACCCGCTGGTCGAGGCGTTCTGGAGCTTGATGTAAGCCCTGTTCGCGGCGTTAGCGATTAAGCTCACTTCAGTCCCCAAATATCTGCTGTAGGTCCGGGGCGCTCTCCTCTTCTTCGACCATGGAGAGCGAGGCTTCAATCGCTTTTAGGTGGCGGCTCATAAAGGCTTTGGCGCGCTCGCCGTTGCCGGACTCCAGATAGCCGATCAGGTCGTCATGGTCGTGGGATTCGCAGCCCAGGTGGCCACGGTGGCCATATACCGCAAGAATAAGCGATGAGCGCGAGCAGAGGCGTTCTACAAATTCGGCAAGCGTGGCGTTGCCAGAAAGCTGGGCGAGGCGCACATGAAAATCTGCTGACAGGCGAATAGCAGTGCTCTGTTGACCACTGCGCAGCGCGTGACGCTCCTCGCGGGCCATCTCGCGCAGTTCAGCAGCTTCTTTTTCACCGATTCGCTTTGCCACATCGGGCATTAATCCGCACTCGACAAGCTGGCGGGCATCGAAAACATCCTTGGCTTCATCGGCGGTGGGTCGGGTAACACTGGCACCACGGCGGGGCGTTAGGGTTACCAATTGCTCCAGCGCAAGGCGCTGTAAAATCTTGCGTATGCCGGTACGGCTAATGCTAAACACGTCGGCAAGCGCATCTTCACGCAGCCTGGCACCGGGCTTTAGGCGCTGTTCAACAATCGCATCGCTTACCGCACGATATATAGCATCGTGACGTTCATCGCCCTCTTTTTCTGGAGCAACCCGCTTCGCGGTCGCCTGCGCATCACTCATGTGGCTCTCCTATCGCCTCCTTACTTTGCATCGCGTCATGATATCGCGCTTGGCCTTGCTTGAGTGGGCGATATTACATGACGTTCGGCTAATGATGAGCAATAAAAAAGCGCTGCGTCCAGAGGATCGCAGCGCTTTCAGCGCCATGCAAATGGCTTAACAGGGATTTACTTTTTTGCCGACTCTGCTGACTTCTGAACGTTATCAGCCGCTTTCTGCGTGGCAGTGCTCGCCTTCTGGGCATTTTCTTCGGCCATTTTGGCGCTGTCCTGCATAAAGCTCTGGCTGATAGAGGTTACTTTTTCAGAATCCCCTTTCACCCGCTCCATGAAGTCACTTGCAACGCGCTGCTGGCTTTCCATGGCTTTCTTAAAGCCATCGGCATCTTTAACTTCCAGCCAGGTACGTGCTTGGGAAATGGTCATATCTGAATAAGCGCGGGCAGCATCAAGTTGAGCACCCATCAGCTTTTCATAGTAATCAAGCGCTGCATGCGTGTAAGAACGCATAGGTGACACAAAGGCAGACTCGAACTGTTGGGTGTTATTCTCTGCAGTCTTCATCATCACGACATCTCCTTGAGTTAGCTAGCAGGCCGCCGCCCGTTAGTCGTGGAGGCGCTGCTATTGCGTTGGCATTTGCCGCTGCTGTACGTAAACCTAGCAGCGCCTTTTGTGCATCGCAACATGGTTTTTTATATTCTCGTGCGCCACATGCCTCTACAGCTCTCAATATGATTTTAAATCAGCAGGTTATTCGATTTTTAATTTAAATCACGAATCGTGATTGCCTGGCGCGCAACCCCATTATGAGCATCCAACATACGCGTAAACCACTCGGTGACCGGATCATCGGGTTCGGTCAACGGCTCAAGCGAGACGGTGTGTGTCCACATCATGCTTCCAAACAGTAAGTAATCGATACCGCTGGGTGTTTCGCCATCTAGAAAAGGACTGCCATGTAACTGATCACGTACCGGCGCCAGCACTTGGTAAAGCTGCTGCTTGCCCTGCTCGGGGTTATGCACATCTTCCAGGCGTGCCCCAAAGCGCGCTTCACGGGTTTTACGAAAGTAATCACGATCATCAGGGTGAATGGCGGCCAATAAATCCAGTGCAACGCTACGAAACAGGGCAGGCGTTACGCTGCGCTCGACATAGTATTTAAAAAATAGCGCGCGTTGGTACGCCACTCCTTCACCCAAAACAGGGGCATCGGGATAGGCTTTATCCAGGTAGCGCATTATCTTAAAACTATCGGTAATGACCTGATCCCCATCGCACAGCACCGGGACTTTATCGTAGTCGGCGAACGCCAGCGCCTGCTTGTCCTCAAATCGCCAAGCGATGGTGTTATAGGCCAGACCTTTATGAGCAAGCGCCATACGCACGCGCCAGCAATAGGGAGAAAAACGCAGTCGTTCGTCACGGCCACATAGGTCATAGAGCGTACGTGTCATGTTTTTGCCCTTACCGTTAATGAAAAGAGGAAATTTAAAATGGCGCATTCATCGCCATTGAGATTAAAGCACTGGATGGAGAAGTAGCGAGCCCCAGCACTGTCTTTTAGTCTAATAACGACCCTCTTCAATGAAGCTTAAAAACAATTAACAATGCATATAAAACAATCATTTAAAATTCACGAAAGAGCTTATATAGACCTTACAAACTTGCCCCTTTTGGCAAGACCTGTTTCGTAATAGTGTTATTTTTTGCTCTGAGCCGTATCTTTTCAATGTTGCGCTTAGGAAGCCTCTGATTAACGTAATGAGCACAGGTCAGACAAGGCAAAAATCAACGAAAAAGCGGAATTTACAATCTGTAAATGAGCATTTTAAGATGATTTTTAACGCAGTATGACCAAGCGCAATAGTTAATCAGAGGCTTCTTAGCACTTAAACCATTAGACAGAGTTAGCGCATACCCATAAATAAAAAGGCGGTTTTCTTATGAACGAAACAACACTTGCTCTTCTGGCTTTTTTGCCATTACTGCTGGCAGGTATTTTACTCGTTGGTTTTAAAATACCGGCCAAAATAGCGATGCCGATTGTATTCCTCACCGCAGCCACTATTGGGCTGACGGCTTGGGATATGTCATTTAGCCGCGTGGCCGCCTCGACGATCCAAGGCCTTATCCAAACAGCAGGCCTGCTGTGGATTATTTTTGGCGCCATTTTGCTACTCAATACCTTGAAGCATTCAGGGGGCATTACCGCTATTCGCAATGGTTTTTCAGGCATCAGTCCAGACCGCCGCGTTCAGGCACTGATCGTTGCCTGGCTATTTGGTTGCTTTATTGAAGGCGCTTCTGGCTTCGGCACCCCCGCTGCCGTGGCCGCACCGCTAATGGTTGCCTTGGGCTTCCCGGCACTTGCCGCTGTCGTGGTGGGCATGATGATCCAATCTACCCCGGTGTCGTTCGGCGCCGTGGGCACGCCTATTATCGTGGGCGTGGGCAGCGGGCTGGACCGTGCGGGCATAACGACACAACTGGAAGCGGATGGCTCCACTTGGGGCACATTTTTCCAACTGATCACCAGCGAAGTGGCTATTACGCATGGCATCATCGGCATCTGCATGCCGCTTATTTTGGTACTGGTGATGGTGCGTTTCTTCGGCGCCAACCGCTCTTGGAAAGAGGGGCTTTCGATTGTACCGTTTGCCCTTTTCACCGGCATTTCGTTTGTGATTCCTTATATGCTGGTGGGCGTTTTCCTGGGCCCGGAATTTCCCTCCATGATTGGCGCTATGGTCGGCCTAGCGATTGTTGTACCGGCAGCGCGTAAAGGCTTTTTACTTCCCAAAGATACCTGGGACTTTCCGGAATCAACCTCTTGGCCGGATGAGTGGATTGGCAACCTGCAAATCAAGCTTGAAGATGTGGCCGGAAAAGCCCCGATGTCTACCTTTATGGGTTGGGTTCCCTACGTATTGCTTGCGCTGTTCCTGGTAGCCTCACGAACCATTGAACCGCTGCGGGTGGCGCTCACCTCTATCAGTCTGGACTGGAACAATATTCTAGGCGAAACGGGCGTTAGCGGGGGTGTACAGCCGCTTTACCTGCCAGGCGGGATTATTTTGGCGGTAGTGATCGTGACCTACTTCCTGCACAAGATGAATCCGAGCAAAATAAGCGCGGCGGTATCAGAATCCACCAAAACGATATTGGGCGCAGGCTTTGTATTGATTTTCACCGTACCCATGGTACGTATTTTGATCAATTCAGGGGTTAACGGGGCGGACCTGGTGTCAATGCCGGTAATGATGGCGCAGGCAGTTGCTCATGGCATGGGCAACATTTATCCCTTCTTCGCCCCCACTGTGGGCGCCATGGGTGCCTTTATTGCAGGTTCCAATACGGTTTCTAACCTGATGCTGGCAGAGTTCCAATTTAACGTCGCCCAAACGCTGGGTGTTTCAACTGCCATGATGGTGGCTCTGCAGGCAGTCGGTGCCGCTGCGGGTAACATGATTGCGATTCACAATGTTGTGGCGGCTTCTGCGACCGTTGGCCTGTTGGGCCGTGAAGGTACGACCATTCGTAAGACTATTATCCCCACCATCTACTATCTTGTCTTCGCGGGCATTATTGCGATGGTAGCGTTCTATGTGCTTGGCGTTACGGACCCACTTATGTAGAACATCTGACTAGCGTCACCCTTTACGACACCCCAAGCCTGCCTTGGGGTGTCGTGCTTTAAACGCAAGGAACGTCGTTAGAAAGCCGCGCATTCGTTGATGTGATCGCTAATGTAATAGTTGACGTGCTAATCGATGCGTTTTAGCGAGGTGGCATGCTGCTGGCCGCGTATGACATAGCTTTGCGCGTTCAGCTTAAGCCCTTCTATGGCATCAGCAGAAAGCGTGCGTACTACCCGCGCAGGTGAGCCCACAATCAGCGAGTTGGGCGGAAACACAGCGCCCTCTTTAATAAATGCCCCCGCACCTACCAGGCTGTTTTCGCCGATCACCGCGCCGTTAAGCACCACGGCTTGAATACCGATCAAACAGCCATCGCCTACGCTACAACCATGCAGCATGGCCTGGTGGCCCACCGTGACACCGCGCCCCACTTTGAGAGGATATCCTGGGTCGGCATGCAATACCGCGCCATCCTGAATATTGCTCTCTTCGCCTATTTCCAAAAGGTCGCTGTCACCGCGCAACACCGCTTGATACCAGACGCTGGAGCGCGCTTTTAAGGTTACCTGCCCTATCACGTCTGCGGTTTCAGCAACGTACACGTCGTCATGAATATCAGGCTGGTGCTCACCGAACTGGTAAATAGCCACATCGCTCTCCTTTGATTATTGTCATCGCCTAGGCTAGCGTCTGTGTCAGCCGCTGAGCAATGTGAATCTTTTAGCCAGGTACTTTATCAAGCCAGCATTTTCATCAACCAGGTATTTTCATCAGCAAATCATTACCACGGCTCCATACGCATGGCTGAGCGCTCCAGACATTCGCTCTCTACTTCCAGCTCCCGTAGCAGCTCGGTAATGCTGGTGAGATGCTCCAGCGCCACCTGCCTGGCCTGTTCGGCGTCGCCTGCGATAACCGTATCATGCAGCCGGGCATGCTGGCGGTTGATCATTTCACGCGGGCCCGTACGGTGGTAAAGATGCTTAACCGAGGCAAATACCGAACTTAGCAGCAGATCGGTCAGGCTTTGCAGTGTATGTACCAGCACCGGGTTGTGCGATGCCTGGGAGACGGCGAGATGAAAGGCGTGGTCAAGCCGCGCCAGCCGCTCAACGTCAATGCACTCGGCGTGCTCGGCATAATCCGCCAGCTCCTGGTAGCGCCGGGTAATCAACACGCGGTCCATGGAGGTACCTCTCGTCGCCGCCAAAAAAGCCGACTCTCCTTCCAGCAGAGCGCGCACTTCGAGCAGATCAAACAGCGTGCGCGGGTGATCATGGAACAGGTGCATCAACGGGCTTTTATCCTGCATGGGGAGAAGCGATGCCACGGTTGAGCCATGCCCTTGGCGAGTTTCAATCACACCTCTGCTACGCAGAATGCGCAGGCCTTCACGCAGCGAGGCTCTGGATACTTTAAGCCGCTCGCAGAGGCGCCGTTCAGAAGGCAGCAGTTGGCCTGGCCGAAAGACGCCATCCAGAATCAAGCGCTCCAAACGGGCGGCAACATGGTCAGGCGTACGCAGGCCAAGTACAGGTTCTTGATTGGAAAAGGACATCTGTTTTCTCTCATCCAGGCGCTGGTTGGTCGCCCATGGCAAGGTACGATTTACCCGTTGGCAAGCAGGCGGCAGCGCGTTTCAACATCGACTAATTACTGGTCTGACCATTGCACCACACCCTGGACAGCCGCACAAAAAAAGCTCAGATTGATGCCATAGCAAATTGACCGTGCGGTTACCTTTAACGATAAAAAAACCAGAGAAGTTGTGATGAATATTCTCTTTGATGAGCGCCTTGACGGCGAGCTTGTCCACCGCGATAAAGCCGAGGTTTTAAGCGAGATACAGCAGGCAGTGCCCTCCATGACCCTGCTCCATCGGGAAGAAGACCTGCGCCCTTTTGAGTGCGATGGCTTGGCGGCGTACCGGGTGCTACCCATGCTGGTGGCGCTGCCCGAGAACCTTGAGCAGGTTGAAGCCCTGCTAAAGCGCTGCCACGCACTGGATGTCCCCGTAGTGACGCGCGGTGCGGGCACCGGCCTTTCTGGCGGCGCACTTCCGCTGGAACAAGGTGTGCTGCTGGTAATGTCGCGTTTTAATCGTATCTTAAGCGTTGACCCGGACGCCCGCCTGGCGCGTGTACAGCCGGGGGTACGCAACCTGGCTATTTCTGAAGCGGCCGCGCCTTACGGGCTTTACTACGCCCCTGACCCGTCATCTCAAATCGCCTGCTCAATTGGCGGCAACGTGGCGGAAAACGCAGGCGGCGTGCACTGTTTAAAGTACGGGCTCACAGTGCATAACGTACTCCGTGTTGATGTGCTCACTATTGAAGGCGAGCACATGACGCTGGGCGCCGAGTCGCTGGATGCGCCGGGTTTTGATCTTCTGGCACTGATGAATGGTTCAGAGGGCATGCTCGGTGTGGTGACTGAAATTACCGTTAAGCTGCTGCCCAAGCCGGAAACCGCCAAGGTCTTGATGGCAAGCTTCAACGATATTGAAAAAGCGGGCCGAGCGGTGGGCGACATTATTGCCGCAGGCATCATTCCAGGCGGGCTGGAAATGATGGACAGGCTAGCCATTAAAGCGGCTGAAGATTTTGTTAAAGCGGGTTACCCGATGGATGCTGAAGCCATTTTGCTCTGTGAGCTGGATGGCGTTGAGGCAGATGTAGATGACGACTGTGAAACGGTACGTCGGGTACTCGAAAAGGCAGGCGCCACACAGATTCAACAGGCCCGCGATGAGGCTGAGCGAGCCATGTTTTGGGCCGGACGTAAAAATGCCTTCCCAGCGGTTGGCCGTATGTCGCCAGACTACTACTGCATGGACGGCACGATCCCGCGCCGCGAATTGCCGCGCGTACTCAAGGGGATCGCCGCACTTTCTGAACAGAGTGGTCTGGCCGTGGCCAACGTGTTTCACGCAGGCGATGGCAACATGCACCCGCTGATTCTGTTTGATGCCAACAAAGAGGGGCAGCTTGCGCTTGCCGAGGACGTTGGCGGCAAGATTCTGGAGCTTTGCGTGGAAGCGGGCGGGTCCATTACCGGCGAGCACGGCGTGGGGCGCGAAAAAATCAATCAGATGTGCAGCCAGTTCCAGGCCGATGAGATCCGCATTTTTCATGCGCTAAAAGCCGCGTTTGATGCAAAGCGCCTGCTCAACCCCGGTAAAAACATCCCTACGCTTGCTCGCTGTGCCGAATTTGGCGCCATGCATGTGCATAACAATGAATTGCCGCACCCGGAGCTTCCGCGTTTTTGATGGCATAAGGAACACTCATGACCGATCTAGCGATTAACGCCGCAGACCGCGATATCTCTGAGCGCCTGTGTGACCAGGTGCGTAACGCGTATGAAACGCGCACGCCACTGCGTATTGCAGGGGGGAACACTCGTGCGTTTTATGGCCGCCCTGTGGAAGGCCAGCCGCTGCACATGGCAGAGCACAGCGGCATCGTCTCTTACGACCCCGTAGAGCTGGTAGTCACCGTGCGGGCGGGCACACGATTAAGCGTGCTTCAGGCAGCGCTTGCCGAACACCATCAAATGCTCCCCTTTGAGCCGCCCTCCTTTGGTGAGAACAGCACCATTGGCGGCGCCGTAGCCACCGGGCTTTCTGGCCCCCGGCGCCCCTGGGCGGGTGCCGCACGCGACTTTGTGCTCGGCACACGCATTATTACCCAAGAGGGCAAGCTGCTGCGCTTTGGTGGCGAGGTGATGAAAAACGTGGCAGGGTATGATCTTTCCCGCTTAATGACCGGTGCCCAAGGCACGCTTGGCGTACTGGCCGATATCTCCTTTAAGGTGCTGCCTGTTCCCACAGCAAGCCACTGTCTGCGCCTGTCACTAAGCCTTGAAGCGGCCTTACACAAACTGGCTGAACTTGGCCGTGAGCCGCTACCCATCACTGCCGCTGCCTGGCACTCAGGCGAGTTGTTTATTCGCCTGGAGGGGGGCGAAAGCTCGGTAAAAGCGACCCGTGAGCGCTTGGGTGGCGAACCACTGGAGGCCAGCTTTTGGGCCTCGCTGCGTGATCATACCCATGACTTCTTTAAGTACCGCGATGACCCACCGCTGTGGCGCCTTTCACTCCCTCCGAACACTGCCCCGCTTGCATTGGATATTCCCCAGCAAGATATCTTTTACGACTGGGGCGGCAGCCAGCGCTGGGTAAAAACCACCCTCGATGCAGCAACGTTACGCAAGGCATGCCAGGCCGCCGGCGGGCACGCTACCTGCTACACCCCGCAGGCGCAAGGTGGGGCCGCTGAGCCCTTTACGCCGTTAAACAGCGTGGTTGAAAAGTATCACCGTAGGCTGAAAGCGGAGCTGGATACTCACGCTATTTTTAATCCCGGTCGTCTTTATGCGGCGCTTTAATCAGGAGAGCTGATATGCAAACGCATTTTACCGATGCGGATCTTCAAAAGCCGCATATTCAGGAGGCGGAGCGCATTTTGCGCACCTGCGTACACTGCGGTTTCTGTAACGCGACCTGCCCCACTTACCAGTTGCTGGGCGATGAACGTGACGGCCCCCGCGGGCGCATCTACCTGATGAAGGAGCTGCTGGAAAGCCGCGACGACGATGACCAGGTCACCGCGGAAACCCGGTTGCACCTGGACCGCTGCCTAACCTGCCAGAACTGTGAAACGACCTGCCCTTCCGGGGTCGAGTATCACAAGCTGTTAAATATCGGCCGCGCTGAAATTGAGCGTCGAGTACCGCGTCCGCCAGCCGAGCGTGCCCAGCGCTATACGCTGCGTAAAATGATGGTAGAGCCAACGCGCTTCAAGGCGCTGCTTAAACTGGGCCAAACCTTCAAGCCGCTGGTGCCAGGCAAGCTACGCAATAAAATGCCAGCCGCGCCCATTGATGCCGGCAAACGGCCGGGCAGTACGCAGCATACTCGGAAAATGCTGATGCTAGAGGGGTGTGTACAGCCTGGGTTATCGCCCAATACCAACGCCGCCACAGCGCGGCTGCTGGACCGACTGGATATTAGCTTAACGCCCGTCACAGAAGCGGGCTGCTGCGGGGCCATTGACTTTCACCTCAATGCCCAGGATGACGGCCGAGCACGCATGCGCGCCAACATTGATGCCTGGTGGCCACATATTGAGCAAGGAGCAGAAGCTATTGTTCAAACGGCCAGTGGATGCGGGGCATTTATCAAAGAGTATGGCTATATGCTCAAGGATGACCCGCGCTATGCTGAAAAAGCCCAGAGAGTCAGTGCGCTGGCAAAAGACATTGTTGAGATACTTCGAGAGGAACCCCTGGACGCCCTTCAGGTAAAAGAGACTCAGCGGCTGGCCTTTCACTGCCCTTGCACGCTACAACACGCCCAGAAGCTTAACGGCGCGGTTGAAGGCGTACTAACCACGTTAGGGTTTACGCTGACCCCGGTGCAGGATGCTCATCTCTGCTGCGGATCAGCGGGCACCTACTCGGTCACCCAGCCGGAACTGGCCACACAGCTGCGCGACAATAAGCTCAATGCTCTGGAGGCAGGCAACCCAGCGCTTATCGTAACGGCTAATATTGGCTGCCAAACGCACCTGGCAGGCGCGAACCGGACGCCGGTTCGCCACTGGGTCGAAGTGGTAGACGCCGCACTTGCTCAATAACACTCATTAACCAACCAACAGGAAATGCTATGCAAACCAAAGCCGTACTGACGCTTACCGATATCAACAAGATACTTGATGCTGCGCAACAAGAAGCTGACCACAACCGCTGGCCGGTGACGATTGTGGTCACTGATGATGGCGGCCACCTGCTGGCGCTACGCCGCCTGGATGGAGCCGCGCCCTTTAGCGCGGAAATCGCCTCTCATAAAGCGCGTAATGCCGCTATTGGCCGCAAGGAAACGCAGGTGTTTGAAGAGATGATTAACGGTGGCCGCACTGCATTTGTTTCCGCGCCCTTCCCTGGCTTATTGTCAGGTGGCATTCCGGTGATCGTCGATGGGCAAGTGATCGGCGCGGTAGGCATTTCCGGTGTAAAACCTGAGCAGGACGTCCAGATTGCCAAGGCAGGTGTTAGCGCGGTTGCCTGACTGGCGTAACCAACCAGCGCACATACGAAAAACCCCGGATCAATGATCCGGGGTTTTAGAATTCGTTCGGTATAAACCGAAGGTGCTTAATGGCGGACCGGACGAGACTCGAACTCGCGACCTCCGGCGTGACAGGCCGGCATTCTAACCAACTGAACTACCGGTCCACATATAAGGCACTTAACGCGGTATTACAATGACAACCATTTAAAAGGACTTTAAATGGTGGGTGGTACTGGGTTCGAACCAGTGACCCCCAGCTTGTAAGGCTGGTGCTCTCCCAACTGAGCTAACCACCCAGGGTGTTGATCTTTAATCAACGAATCTGCAAGTTATCGTGGCGGACCGGACGAGACTCGAACTCGCGACCTCCGGCGTGACAGGCCGGCATTCTAACCAACTGAACTACCGGTCCGAATAGCGATAACTGCTACAAAGTAAACCGTATGATGATGGCGGACCGGACGAGACTCGAACTCGCGACCTCCGGCGTGACAGGCCGGCATTCTAACCAACTGAACTACCGGTCCGCATTACATCATGCTGATATTACTTTGGTACTGCTTTACGTTTCCAGGCCATCTTTCGATGGTGGGTGGTACTGGGTTCGAACCAGTGACCCCCAGCTTGTAAGGCTGGTGCTCTCCCAACTGAGCTAACCACCCGCTGGTCACGTGGCGCTGCATTCTACAGAAGCCTCGCTGAATGTCAACACGTTATGTTTAAACTTTGTGATTTAAACCAGCGCGTTGCTCACATTCCCGAAGGCGTTCCATGAGCGCGGACGAAGGATGCCGCAAGTGAGGCCGCCTCGTCAATCAAAAACTCATGTTTTAATCCAGAAGCGCGCCGTGGCTTAAAGTCATGGTCACCATCGGTTAACCAGTCAAGCCTGGTTTGAGGCGTTAATGGATAGCCAATTACTTCTTCACGCGTACCAAACGGGTCACGCTCGCCTTGCAGTACCAATACCGGACAGTGAATATCAGGCCAGTGACTTAACCGACGTTTTTCAGGCGCTTTCGGCGGATGAAACGGATAGCCCGCGGCGATAACACCAGGGCAAGCCCGCTGGCTGGCCAACATCGTCGCAATTCGTCCGCCCATTGACTTTCCGCCCACCCACAGTGGCGATGCCGCCAATGGCGCAAGCAGACGATACCAGGCAGTAAAATGCGCTACCGTGTGAGCAACCGGCGGTGGCGGGCGGCGTTTACCCTGTTGATTAATCTGCTGCATATAGGGAAAGTCAATCGCAAACACCTGAAGCCCCTGGGCTGCCAGCCCATTGATCATGCGCTGCATAAAAGATGACTGATGCCCAGCGCCTGCGCCATGCGCCCATAAAATTCGCCCGATATGCGCCCGCCCCACCACTGCCAGCGGCCCAAGCCCCTCCACCAAAAAGAAGCCGGGGGCTTCAGTTTTCGCCAAGGTATCTTCCAGCGCGTCTGGCGGAAGGGGCAAATATCCTGCATAAGCGTCTGGCATCACTGTTTTCTTTCTCCTGGCATTTTAATCCGTTAAACCTTCACTATTCATTCAAGAGTTTTCCGATGGCTGCTACCTTAAGGAAACACTCTTGCCTGATAAAACGTTGATGATACGGTTATTTAAAGCACGGGCAGCGAAGCCATGACAACGTTACCGGCCTCCTCTTGTTACCACTGTGGCAGCCCTGTTCCGAGCAATGCGCCTTGGCATATAACGCTGGATGCCACCACGTACCCGTTGTGCTGCCCAGGCTGCGAGGCCGTTGCCCATGCCATTGTACAGGGCGGCCTGGCGCGCTATTACCAGCAGCGCACTGAGCTGCCCGAAACGCCTGCCGGAGAGTCTCTCGATAGCGATGCCTGGGCGTATTTCGACAGCCCTGAATTTGAAACAAAATTCCGGAAAACGTTGCCCCTTGGCGTCGACAGTGACCAGTTAAGCGCTACGCTCGCGGTAGAAGGTATTACCTGCAATGCCTGTGGCTGGTTAATTGAACATCGCTTAAATGCGCTGAAGGGCATCGCCTCAAGTGCCGTCGATTTATCACGGCATCGCCTTCACGTTAGCTGGCACCCCAGCAAGCTTAAGCTTTCCCAGCTACTGGCCGAGCTTGCCGGTATTGGCTACAGCGCCCTGCCTTTTGAGCCAGACCCTGCACAGGAACGCGGGCGCTATAAAAAGCGCCTGTGTGCTTGGCGGCTGGGAGTATCGGGGGCGTGCCTTCTCGGTATCACGCTGCTCATGCTTTTTTTGCCGAGTGAAGTACGAGGGGATCTCAATACGCGTACTACTACGCTGCTTCACTGGCTTCCCATGGTACTGGCAACGCTTGTCATGCTGTTTGCCACGCCGCCTTTTTTTCGACAAGCGCTTGCCGATATAAAGCGTGGCTTGTTGGGTCCGGCCGTGCCTATTGCCCTGGCACTGGGCTGCGCTTACCTGGCCAGCGGCTACGCATCGTTTTTTCACACAGGGGAGCACTACGTTGGCATGTACGTTGGCATGATTGCGCTGCTCACAACGCTGTTACTCCTTTTTGGCTGCGCTCGATCATTACCCATTTTAAGAAGCCCTCAAGACACATTTAAAGGAGCCCTACCCGCCACGACCATTCGACGTACCCCCGATGAAAGCGAACGAATTTTACCCGCGAGTGAGCTTTGCCCAGGTGATCGTATCGTAGTGAACGCGGGGCAGCGGATACCTGCTGACGGCATTATCGAGCAAGGCACATCAAGCCTGAACACCTCACAGCTCACAGGCGAACCGCTCCCGGTGAGTTACGCGAAAGGAGATAGCGTGCTGGCAGGCTGCCAAAACCTCGAAAACCCGCTGGTGATTAACGTAGTCCAACCGCCTGCCCGCGCCCGTATTACAGCGCTAGGCGCCCTGGTTGGCGCTGCTTTTACTGGAAAGCACCTGGCCAGCATTAACGCACGCGGCGTGCACAAATGGGCCGTTGGCCTGCTTATCATAGCGCTGGGGGTGACAGCCCTCTGGTGGTGGTTTAAACCGCTAATGGCATTGGATGTACTGCTTTCGCTGCTAATAGCAGGCAGCCCGTGCGCACTGGCGTTGGCAACCCCAGCGGCGCTAACGGTCGCTTACCAGCAGTTACGTGCACGAGGCGTGGTGATAACGAATCCTCGCGCCCTGCTTTCATTGGCCACAACAACGCAGCCTGCAGATGAGGCGATAGCGTCTTGCTCAGACGTGGTCATACTCAGCCCACAAAGCGGGCGCTCCGTAGAAACCCTAGCCATTGCCCGCGCCACGCAGCGCTGCATACAACACTCAATGGGCATGGCGGCCTCCATCAGCGTGATAGCGCTTTGCCTGGCGGCAGTGGGCGCTCTATCGCCGTTTGGCGCCATCACGAGCGCTGGCGGCAGTGTGCTTGCCGTCATTGCTAATACGCTACGCTTTTCACACAGGCTATCTACTTCCAACGTATCCACCTCCCATTTATCCACTTCAGCAGTCAAAGGCGTGCCATGAACCCGACCGGGCTTGATCTTCCTCCGCTTATCGCCGCGTTCGTGTTTGGATTGATGGGCGGGGCCCACTGCATCGGCATGTGCGGAGGCGTCATGAGCGCATTAACCTTTGCCATTCCGCCCAGCATGCGTAGCTCGGCGCGTATGGGCGGCCTACTGCTAAGCTACAACTTGGGCCGAATATTAAGCTACATGACGGCAGGCGCGCTGGTAGCCGCGTTGGGCACCGTGCTTTCGCCCTCACTGCTGGCGCGCCAGTTGTTGCAAGGCGTTGCAGCGCTCATGCTGATTCTCATGGCGCTGTATATTGCTAACTGGTGGAAAGGGCTTTTGCGCGTGGAAGCCGTGGGCAAACGATTATGGCGTCACCTTGAGCCCTGGGGCCGACGCTTGATGCCGGTGGTTCATTTCCCCCAGGCATGCGCGCTAGGCGCCATTTGGGGCTGGCTGCCCTGTGGGCTGGTGTATTCAATGCTGGCCTGGAGCCTGGCGACGGCCCGGCCGCTTCAAGGGGCTTTATTAATGGGCGCTTTTGGCCTGGGCACCCTGCCTACACTACTGGCCACAGGACTTGCTGCACGCAAGCTTAAACATCTTATTCGTCACCCCGCGACAAGAACCATCGCTGCGCTCGTCATTATCGGCTTTGCCGTATGGCAGCTTTGGGCACTCAACATGCACTCAGGTGGGCATTCAGGCGGACACTCACACGCCAATCATTGACCTGGCGCAACGCACTACAGCGCTATGTTCTCTAGCCTATCGGTAGCTTTTAAAACGTATTTTCAGCTACCGGAGCGCCTCTTCATGCCTGTATGTGCCACGGCTGTCCCCTCATCCGTTACTGCTACCGCGTCATCCAGCACCCGCTGGGATGAAGCATTGCTGCGCCGTTATGATAAAAGCGGCCCACGCTACACCTCCTACCCGACGGCGCTGGCCTTTCACGAAGGGTTTACCGCCGAAAATGCGACCCAGGCCATTGAGCGCAGCAACGCAAGCCAGCGCCCGCTCTCCATCTATGTCCATATCCCGTTTTGTCGCAAAATCTGCTTTTATTGCGCGTGCAATAAAATTGCCACGAAGAACACCGCCCTGGCCGAGTCGTATCTCTATCGGCTAGATCGTGAGATGGTCCTGACGGCCCGTCATCTGGATACAAAGCGCCCTGTCAATCAGTTGCACTGGGGCGGAGGCACCCCTACGTTTCTTTCACTGGAGCAGATGGGCGACTTGATTGACCGCCTGGACGCACGCTTCGGTCTTTCAAACGCACCAGAGCGTGACTACGCCATTGAGATCGACCCGCGCGAAGCCGATGTTTTAACCCTGCGCCACCTGCAGTCTTTGGGCTTCAACCGCCTGAGCCTTGGCGTACAGGACCTGGACCCACGCGTTCAAAAGGCGATTAACCGTCATCAGCCTCGCGTGCTTACCGAAACACTAATGGATGAAGCACACCGGTTGGGCTTTCTCTCGCTGAATCTGGATTTAATCTACGGTCTGCCCTTTCAAACGGAAAGGAGCTTCGCCAAGACGCTTGAACAGGTGATCGCGTTAAATCCGGCGCGTTTATCCGTGTTTAATTACGCGCATTTGCCTGAACGCTTCAAGCCTCAGCGACGTATCAGCGTGGATGACCTGCCAGGTGCGGATGAAAAGCTTTCGATTCTGCGTACGACCATCGACATGCTGACCGCTGCGGGCTATCAACATATTGGGATGGATCACTTTGCCAAACCCAATGACAGCCTGGCGGTTGCCCAAGCCAACGGCACCCTACAGCGCAATTTTCAGGGCTACTCCAGCCATGCCAGATGCGATCTTATCGGTCTGGGCGTGTCAGCTATTTCCCGAATAGGCGATAGCTATGCGCAAAACCCTACTGACCTGGCTAGCTACGAAGAGAACCTGGATCAAGGTCGACTGGCTACCGTGAAAGGCGTACGATTAAATCAGGATGACCTAATACGAGCCGACGTTATCGAACGTTTAATGTGCGATATGCGCCTGGATTTAGCAGCGGTTAGCCGGCAATGGCAGGTTAACGCCAACGACTACTTTGCCAGTGCGCTGGAAAGCCTACGCACTGCTGAACAGGACGGGCTAATCGTTCGCTTGGATGATACGCTTGAGGCGACGCCAATGGGCCGTTTACTGATTCGCCAACTGGCCATGGCGTTTGATGCTTACCTTCCGGGGCACTCAGGCCAACGCTACTCAAGAATCGTTTAACCGGCGGCATCAACGCCTGCGGTAGATAGCCATTTAGGCAAAAGAGAAACAGGGAGATAGTCATGCTACCCTCGACAAGCCAACGACGCTCGCTTCTTCAAGAAGCACGCTGCCAGACCTGCAGCCTAAGCTCGCTTTGCCTTCCACTAGCGCTTGAGCTTGAAGGCATGGGGCAGTTTGATGCCATCATCAGACGCCGAGCACCGCTGAAAAAGGGCGAAACACTGTTTCGTCAAGGCGACCGTTTTACCAGTGTGTATGCCGTTCGCTCAGGCAGCCTAAAACAGGTAACCAGCGAAGGTAATGGCAACGATCAGCTCACTAACTTCTTTTTGCCCAGCGAGCTTGTCGGATTGGACGGCATTGACGAAGAGCACTACCCAGGCAGCGTGATTGCCCTTGAAACCACCACCATCTGCGAAATTCCCTTTGATCGGCTGGACCTGCTTTCAGAGGAGCTGCCGGAGCTTCGTGGTCAGCTGTACCGCAGTATGAGCAAGGAGCTTCGCGATGACCGGCGCATGATGCGCCTGTTGTCGCGCAAAACCGCCGACCAGCGGCTGGCCAGTTTTCTACTGACGCTTTCAGAGCGTTTTCGGCGTCGGGGTTACTCGCCTTACAGCTTTAGGCTTTCAATGGCGCGTGCGGATATCGGCAATTATCTGGGGCTGGCGGTTGAGACGGTCAGCCGTATCTTGAGCCGTTTTCAGCAGCAAGACGTGGTGGCCGTCTCAGGGCGCGAGGTTAACATCCTCGATATGCAGCGGCTTATAGCGCTTGCTGAAGAGGAAGAGCCGGTGATTAGCTCACGTTAAATGCTTCAATACGCCCCGCCATGAGTGCTTCCTGTTTGGCTTCCAGTCCCGCAAAGTCAAACAGGTCGCGGTCAGCTAGCTGCGAAGGCGCGACGTTAGTGACCGCTTTAAACATGCTTTCCAAACGCCCCGGATACTTTTTGTCCCACTCGGCCAGCATTTCCTTAACGACCTGACGCTGCATGTTCGGCTGCGAACCGCACAGGTTGCAGGGAATAATCGGGAACTCCATCAGGCGCGAAAACTCCGCAATATCCGCCTCTTTACAGTAGGCCAGCGGACGAATCACGACATTCTTGCCGTCATCGGAAAGCAGCTTGGGCGGCATTGCCTTCAGGCTGCCGCCAAAGAACATATTGAGAAACAGCGTTTCCAGAATATCTTCACGATGATGGCCAAGGGCGATCTTGTTGGCGCCGATTTCTTCGGCAAACCCGTAAAGCGACCCGCGCCTTAACCGCGAGCAAAGCGCGCAAGTTGTCTTGCCTTCCGGCGTTTTTTCTTTCACTACCGAGTATGTGTCGCGCTCCAGAATGCGGTACTCCACGCCGAGTTTTTCCAGATACCGGGGCAGTATATGCTCAGGAAAACCAGGCTGCTTTTGGTCCATATTGACCGCCACCAGTGAAAAATTCACCGGCGCATTGCGCTGCAGGTTGCGTAAAATCTCAAGCATGGTGTAGCTGTCTTTACCACCCGACAGGCAGACCATGATCCGATCACCCTCATTGATCATTTGGTAATCGATAATCGCATTACCTACCTCGCGCCGCAGTCGCTTTTGCAACTTGTTGAATTCGCGTTTTTGTTTGGCGTCCTCAAGCGCCGGCTGGCCTTGCAGGTCAGGCGTCGGTGCAACGGTTGCCGCGGCGGGGTCAAAATGATCAAGGTGTTGCATGATATAAGCACTGCCAATGGTAGAAGGAGCAGCCGCTATTCTAACAATACTCCCGCCGTTCACCCAACTGGCAAAATCACGTCGTTACTATGGTCATAACTACGGTCATCACTATGGTTATCAATACGGTTATCAATACGGCCATCGGCACAGGCGCCATTACGCTTGAAGCTAACCCGATTGCGCCATATCACGCTGTAAGCGCATATACAGCAAGGCGCTTGCGGTGGCTTTACCTAACAACCTCTGGGTCGAGATAGCAGGCACTTGCCAGCAGGCCAGCGCCTCGGAAAATGGTTGGGAAGACTCCACTAACGGGTGTAAACGGCGCAATTGGCGTTGATGCAGTTTGGCCACATCGACCTGAACATTAGGCAGCCCAAACCCGAGGTGCGTTCTAAAGGCTCTATTAAGCATGCAAAACTGCTGGTCCAGTTGCCACCCGACCAGCGGCCGGTTGCCAATAAAATCGGTAAACGCATGCAGTGTCTCGGCACAGAGGGGTACCGCCGTGGCGGGATTGTAAAGCCGCTGATGCTGGCGCAGCGCCGTCTGGTCAACCGTTTGTGGGTCGGCAAACGTCGCCACCCACGCCTGGCTTGTGTGCACTTGCTGTTGATTAAGTACCACAGCAGCCACACTTAATACCGACGTTTCACCGGGTATTGATTCGCAAGCCAGCGCCACTAGCTCTTCCCCCATATAGGGCTGGAAAAGCCAGGCGTAAGGCGAATTCGCATAGCGGCGCCGATCTCGCTCACGCTTAAACATTCTGCGCAGCGTTTGCCCCAGCAGTGCCATGCCTTTTTTGCTGCCTTGCATAGCGCTGCTCATGAATACTCTAAATGGTAACGATAGGAGAGGCGCTGTTTAAAGTCTTTAACGATATGTAGCGACTCGCGCAATAAATCGCGCTCAAGTGACGAGAGCTCTTGCACCACCACGTGATTGGAGCGCGCATCGTCCATATCCTGCCCGCTAAGTTGCTGTTTAAGACGCAGCTCGGTCAACAGTGAAAGTGCCTCTCCTAAATCATCAGCTGTGCGCCGTTCAAGGCGGCCATCATCAACCAGTGCCTCCAACCTGCCCAGCGTCGAGGTTACGCTGATGCGCCGCTCAAGCGCCATGGTACGTACACCGTGGACAATCGGAAAAATGCCGCCTTTTTTGATATCGATACCGTGCTGAGGCTTTTTAAGCGAACCAAAAAGCGTCAGCGGTGTTGAAAAACGCAGAGCCGCACGCGCAAAGTAGGAAAGCAGAATTTCATCATGGGCACAGCGCGCAAATAGCGCCTCGCGCACGCTTTCAAGTAAACATGGATTCCCTGCCATTGAATGAGCGTCCAGCATAATGGCAAGTTTCATTAAACTATCGCCATCGCGCACGTTGGCCCATTGAGCAATACGCTTCTTCCACTGAGAAACGCTGGCAACCCACTCGGGGTTAGAGACCATAATATTACCAGGGCACGGCGGGTAACCCAGTTTTATGAGCGTCTCGGTTAAGGCCTGCATATCATCGGCGACACTTGGCCACTGGGCGTCGTCGTCTAAAATCAGACCATTATCCTGATCCGTTTTCAAAATTTGCTCGCCGCGCCCTTCACTCCCCATCACCATCAGGCAGCTATGCTGATGATGCTCCTCATTGATAACAAAATCCCAGGCCTTGCTCATAATCCGGCCATTCAAGGCCGCCAGCAGGTCCATGGCAAAATTAAGCTTAACGCCTTGTGCCATCAGGGCTGTGACAAGTTCAGGGGTGCGATGACTAGCAACTGCCAACGTTTCCAAGTCATCAGCCTGCTCCACCTGCAGACTAACAACGTAACTTCGGCTGGAAAAATAACTCAGCACATCCGTCAGCTCGACCACGCCTTTTAACGCGGCCTGCTCCATCACCACAACGCGGGTAACCTTGTGCCGAGTCATTAACACCAGGGCTTCAAACAGGTACTGCTCAGGCGTTACCGTGACAAGGGAGAAGTGCGCCACCTGACCCACCAGAGTGGCTGACGTGAAGCCGCTCACGACCAGGCCATTGAGCAAATCGGTTTTCGTCACCATGCCAAGCTTGCCTTGGGTTTCCACCAGCAGGCTGTCAGCATGGCTTTCGTTAAGCTTTTCAACCGCCCCGGCAATAGTGGTAGAAGCATCCATCAGTAGGGGCGCTCGCATACATTCACTAATGCGGGCCAGCATAAAGCCTGCCATGGTGACGCCACCGTCGGCGCGCTTTTCTGTCAACAAGCGCGCCTTGTGAGCAAGTGACTGCCTAAAGAACTGCTCAAAAGGAGGGTACTGGCGACACAGCTGGCTAAACAGGAGGCTGGGCATGGTGTAGCAAAGGCACTCCTGCTCAGCCTGAAAGCGGTAGCGGCTTTTTCCGTTCAAGATGCTAATGGCGCCAAACAAGTCCCCTGCCGTGTAGTGCCCAATGTGAGCACTTGCCGCAGGCAAGGAGGGATCTATCTCAGCGACGTCTCCCTTATGAATAAGAAAAACGTAAGCACCCTGCTCGCCCATTTCCAGGATAATGTCATCGCGGTCAAAATAGGCAAGGTCCATGCCTCGACGAACATGCTCGCGCCCCGTGTCATCAAGCAAGGTAAATGGCAGTTGGGACAGATCAACATCAACCATGGGCATGTCCTTACACGACAAAAGAAAAAAGCGACGTCCGTAAAATTGGAAGTACGTCAATCAACGGGTGAAGTACTTCTTTCTGGTTTACGGTGCTTAAGAGCCAGCCTACTACTTTTTATTAATAACGGTAGCGTCAGACGACTGCCTAGCATAAGTCCTTCTCAATAAAACAAGCCAACTAACCCAAACAAGCCTGTACAAAAACCTGCCACTAAAAACCTTCCACCAAGAAACACATACTACTCTATATACCTTTATCTATTATTCCAACGTCGCCCCGACGTTGGTTTAAACGACTAAAGTAGCACCTCCCTAGCAACTAACCGTTAGCATTGAACGCTATTTTAAAGTAGCAAATATTATCTTTTAACCAAACCCTAGACCATCGTTCAACTAACGGGTAGTCTGCTGAAAAAATATACGTAAAAACGCTAATATTCAGCCATTTGAAACACTTTATTTAGTCTACAATAGATAGTGATACCAAAGTCTGGGATTATTTTTTAGCGATTATTGTTCAGTATTGACAATGCATCATTCAGGGTAATTGCACAGCGCTAACCAAAACTTACCAAAACCTTATAAAACGCTTGTATCAACGGTAATAACCAATAACCAACCAAGAGGCAAGACCAAGCGGTAGGTAGTTTTAGCGTGCCATTACCCTGACATGCTAAACGCTATTCCTGGTGAACTTTCCAAACCTAAAAACACAAGTGGAGAGCAACACAATGGCAGATGACAAATCCAATGCTGCGGAATACTGGAAAGCCAACGTTCGTTTAATTACCGGGTGCCTTATTGTGTGGGCGTTCGTGTCTTACGGATGTGCGATTTTGTTTAGACCGCTTCTAGCAAGCATTCACATAGGGGGAACAGACCTGGGCTTCTGGTTTGCTCAGCAGGGCTCGATCCTTACCTTTATTGCTCTGATCTTCTTCTACGCCTGGAGAATGAATCAGCTCGATAAGAAATTTGGCCTTGAGGAGTAAGTCAGAATGAGCCAATTTGCAATCAACCTGCTTTTTGTAGGCGCCTCCTTTGCGCTCTATATCGGTATCGCGATATGGGCGCGCGCGGGCTCCACAAAAGAGTTCTATGTGGCTGGCGGTGGTGTTCACCCGATCACTAACGGTATGGCCACAGCGGCCGACTGGATGTCAGCGGCCTCGTTTATTTCCATGGCGGGCCTGATCGCCTCTGGCGGTTACGCCAACTCAACCTACCTGATGGGCTGGACCGGCGGCTTCGTTATTCTGGCTATGCTGCTCGCTCCCTACCTGCGTAAATTCGGCAAGTTTACCGTTCCAGACTTTATCGGTGAGCGCTTCTATAGCCGTACCGCTCGGGTCGTCGCGGTTATCTGCCTGATTATCGCATCGGTTACTTATGTAATCGGGCAAATGACCGGGGCTGGCGTTGCCTTCTCACGCTTTCTGGAAGTACCCAGCACTTGGGGCATCTGGATCGCTGCAGGGATTGTTTTCCTGTACGCCGTCTTCGGCGGTATGAAGGGCATCACTTATACTCAAGTCGCCCAGTACATCGTACTGATTGTGGCCTACACCATCCCGGCTGTGTTCATTTCCATGCAGTTGACGGGCAACCCCATCCCCATGTTCGGTATGTTCAGCTCCCACACGGAATCTGGCCTGCCATTGCTGCAAAAGCTTGATGATGTCGTCATGGCACTTGGGTTTCAGGATTACACCGCCGACGTCGACAACAAGCTGAATATGGTGCTGTTCACGCTCTCGCTAATGATCGGTACCGCTGGCCTTCCCCACGTTATCATTCGCTTCTTCACGGTTCCCAAGGTGGCTGACGCACGCTGGTCTGCGGGCTGGGCGCTGGTCTTCATCGCGCTGTTGTACCTAACAGCGCCAGCCGTAGCCTCCATGGCGCGTCTGAACCTGATGACCACCGTTTATCCTGAGCTAACCGGCCAGGTTGAGAATTATGAGGAGGCCGGTGCCGAGCCAATCTTCTACGAGGATCGTCCTGAGTGGTTCCGCACCTGGGAAGAGACTGGCCTGATCACGTTCTTTGACTTTAACGATGACGGCCGCATCCAGTTCTATAACGATGCCAACGCTGAGTTTGACGTTATCGCTGATAGTCGCGGCTGGGAAGGCAATGAGCTGACGGTCAACAATGACATTCTGGTTCTGGCTAACCCAGAAATCGCCAACCTACCCGCCTGGGTAATTGGCTTGATCGCGGCGGGCGGTATTGCGGCCGCCCTCTCGACAGCGGCGGGTCTGCTTCTCGCTATCTCGTCGGCGATCAGTCATGACTTAATCAAGAACACGATCAATCCGAATATCAGCGAGAAGAAGGAGATGTTAGCAGCACGTATCTCTATGGGCGGGGCTATCTTGCTGGCCACCTATCTTGGCTTGAACCCGCCAGGGTTTGCGGCACAGACCGTCGCCCTGGCCTTCGGTATTGCCGGCGCCTCGCTGTTCCCGGTACTGATGATGGGTATTTTCTCAACTCGCATGAACAGCACCGGAGCCGTGGCCGGTATGCTGTCAGGCCTGGCGTGTACCCTGCTGTATATCTTTACCTACCTCGGCTGGTTCTTTATCCCGGGCACCAACATGCTGCCCAATACCCCGGATAACTGGCTGTTCGGTATCTCCCCGCTCTCCTTCGGTGCGGTGGGCGCCATGATCAACTTTGCCGTTGCCTTCCTTGTCTCTAGCATGACGGCGCCGCCGCCTAAAGAGATCCAGGAGCTAGTGCAAAGCGTACGCTATCCAAAAGGTGCTGGTGCCGCAGTTGATCACTAAGCCATAATCGTTCCTGAATGCGCTCGCCAGAGCACATTTCACGGAACCCATGTCGAACCGGGCTTCCTTTGGGAAGCCCGTTCTCTTTCAGGAAATCGCTTTATGATATGGCACTTGATTGCCGCTATTTTTGCTGCACTGGCCGCTGCGGGGATTGGTTTGATTCTGCGCAATCTATCTCGCAACCGGCTTCCTAAATGGATAGTGCCGGTGTTTGCGGGGCTGGGTATGCTCGGTTATCAGATTCACGTGGAGTACTCGTGGTTTGAGCACAAACAACACCAGTTACCTGAATCATCCGTCATCGTCAGTAGTGCCACCGGAACAGAAGTATGGCGCCCATGGACGTTTGTTTTCCCCATCACGACCCAGTTTAGCGTGGTGGATAGCGACAACATTATTACCCGCGATATTGAAGGCGACCAGGTGGTAGAGTTTATTCTTTACCAGTTCATTCGCCGTCATACTGATTTTGTGTCTACTCAACCCTACTTGCTGAACTGCGAAAGCCGTGAACTGGTGCCGCTAAGCAACGAGGCTGGCGAGGCGCAGTTGAGCGAACTTCGCCTCTTGCGCGAAACATCCACGCTGTTAGCCACCGTATGCGGGAATGCCGACGCATAGGAGAGACGCAAGCGTTGCTCTTCGCCTAGAATGGGGCTCTTTACACGCGCCGCTCGCTGGGCGAGATAAACGTTGGTGGGGGAAATAGGCATGTTTCACGGTGGGCTGCTGGTCGCGGTATCCTTTCTTTATATCGCGATTCTCTTCGGTATTGCCTGGCACGGCGACCGCCGTGCCCGCACCCACGGCTCCAGCCGCCGACGCCCCTTCATATATAGCTTGGCGCTGGCCATTTACTGCACCTCCTGGACATTTTACGGCGCGGTAGGCCAGGCAGCCACGGCAGGCTGGTCCTTTGCGAGTATTTTTGTTGGTCCTATCCTGACATTTTTACTGTTTTGGCCGGTTCTCGCCAAAATGATCCGCGTTGCCAAACACCAAAACGTCACTTCTATCGCGGACTTTATCGCCTCGCGCTACGGAAAGACGCAGTCGCTTGCCGCGTTTGCAAGCCTGGTCGCGCTGATCGGAACGCTTCCCTATATCGCGCTACAGCTAAAGGCTGTCTCGTCCACGTTTAGCGTGCTAACCGATGCCAGCGATAGCGTGGGAAGCCCGCTCTTTGGCGACACCGCCTTTTATATAGCCGTTATTATGGCAGTGTTTGCCATTTTGTTTGGTACCCGTCATACCGATGCGACCGAGCACCATGAAGGCTTGATTCATGCCGTCGCGTTTGAATCCATCGTCAAACTTGTCGCATTTATTGTGCTAGGCGCCTTTGTTACCTGGGGCATGTTCGATGGCTTGAGCGAGCTAATGGGGCACGCAGAGAGCCAGCTTGGCCTTCAGCGTCAGCTCGCCAACCAGGACTTCGGCCAAAGCTTTTGGGCACAAACGCTGCTCGCGATGCTGGCGATTCTCTGCCTGCCACGTCAATTTCATGTCGCCGTGGTTGAAAATATTCACCCGGATGACGCCACCAAAGCCCGCTGGCTGTTTCCGCTTTATCTGTTGGCTATCGCTTTTTTCGTTGTGCCTTTGGCCGCAGCCGGGTTACTGCTCTTTTCAGAGAGCGGCGTCGAGCCTGATACCTATGTGTTGGCGCTTTCCATGGCCTCGGGCCATGAGTGGTTAACGCTGCTGACCTTCATTGGCGGGTTTTCAGCCGCCACCGGCATGGTGATTGTTGCAGCAGTCGCCGTTTCCATCATGATTTCCAATGAAATTGTTATCCCGGCCCTGTTCCGGTTGCGCTGGTTTGATACCAAAGCCCGCGACTACGGACGCCTGGTCCTGCGAGCCCGTCGCATCACCATTGCTGTCGTGTTGGCGATGTCCTACGGCTTTTACCGACTCATCGTCGAGCTCACTTCGCTTGCTTCTATCGGCATGCTCTCCTTTGCGGCCGCCGCGCAGTTTGCCCCTGCGGTCATTGGCGGGCTTTACTGGAAACGCGGTAACCGGTTGGGCGTTATCGTGGGAATGAACGCAGGCTTTGCCATCTGGGTTTACAGCCTCTTGTTGCCCGCCATGACGAATGCCGGCGTGCTGCCCCTGGCATGGCTCTCTGACGGCCCGATGGGGATTGCCTGGCTCTCTCCCACTGCCCTTTTTGGCCTGAACCTGGGGGATAGCTTTACCCATGGCGTCATGCTATCGCTGGGCGTTAACCTGTTTTGCTATATCTTCATCTCCCAGGTGACCTCGCAGCGAGTGGTTGAGCGTATCCAGGCCTCGCTATTTGTCGATAGTGTTGAAACGCGCCAGACCTCGGTGAACCGCCCGTGGACAGGTGCCACGACGGTGGGCGACCTAAAAGTATTATGTGAGCGCTTTTTGGGCGCAAGCCAGGTGGAACGGGCATTTGAGGATTACGCGCGCCGCCTGGGCAAGCCACTGGACTACAGCACACGCGCCTCCATTGATGTTATTCAATTTACCGAGCGGTTTCTTGCCTCGGTACTCGGCGCATCCTCGGCACGCATTGTCGTTAACTCAGCGCTACAAGGACGCGGAATCGGCATTTCCGATGTTATCTCTATTGTGGATGAAGCGTCACAGGTACTGGAGTTCAACCGGGCACTGCTGCAGGCCACTATCGAAAACATTAACCAGGGGATTAGCGTTGTTGACCAAAATCTGTGCCTGGTCGTCTGGAACCAACGCTATCTTGAGCTGTTCCGCTTTCCCGACCATTTAATTCGCGTCGGCGCGCCAATTGATCGCATCTTCCGCTATAACGCTCATAACAGCGAATATGGCCCGGGCGACCCCGAAGAGCATGTCCAGCTACTGCTGGATAATATTCGCGAAGGTCACCCTCATCGCTACGTACGCTATCGTCAGGATGGCAGCGTGCTGGAAGTTCAGGGTAACCCGATGCCCGGCGGTGGATTTGTTTACACGTACCAGGATATTACCCAGCAAAAGCGGATTGAAGAGGCACTGATTCGTTCCGAAAACAATATCCGTATTTACACCGATAATGTCCCTGCGCTCATTGCCTACTTTGATAAAGAGTGCCGCTACCTGTTTACCAACCGCGCCTATGAGCAAGCATTTAACATTGATCGTAATGCGGTGATTGGCCGGCGCTTTGAGGATGTGCTGTCACTTAAGCAGTCAGAAGAGCGTGGCCCTTGGGTCGCCCGAGCACTGAATGGAGAACGGGTAAGTTTTGAAGTCTCCATGCACGTCAACGATGTCATGCGCCATATGCTGGTCACCTATACCCCTCACTTTGGCGACAGCCAGTCGATTCTGGGCTTTTTCTCGCTTTATCAAGACATTACTGAGCGTCGACAAGCTGAAATAGCGCTTGAAGAGACCAATGAAACACTAGAAGAGCGCGTTCGCGAGCGTACCCAAGCACTTTCTGAAGCCAACGCCGCCCTGCGTCAGGAGAACCGTGTTCGCGCCGAGGCCGAGCAGGCCCTGCGCCAGGCCAAGCAACTGGCGGAAGATGCCAACGCCTCTAAAACACGCTTTTTAGCAGCAGCAAGCCACGATTTATTGCAGCCGCTGAATGCTGCTCGGCTGTTTACGTCAGCGCTTATGCAAAACGTAACCACTCCGGATACGCAGCGTACCATCGGGCATATTGATAACTCGCTACAGGCCGCTGAAGAGCTGTTGAGCACGTTGCTGGATATCTCCAAACTGGACGCCGGCGCGCTGACACCGCGCCGCAGCCACTTTGCACTCGCCGATATATTCCGCCCGCTGCGCGCTGAATTTGAAGTCATGGCCGATAACCGCGGCCTGGATCTCAACGTTGTGCCAACCCAGCTATGGGTTGATTCGGACCCGCAGATGCTGCGCCGGATCGTGCAAAACTTCCTTTCCAACGCGGTGCGTTATACGCAGGATGGGCATGTGCTGCTGGGCTGTCGTCGCCAAGGGCAGCGGCTTTTAATAGAAGTCTGGGACAGCGGCCCCGGCATCCCCGAGTCCAAGCTCACGGAAATCTTTCAGGAGTTCCGCCGTCTGGATCAGGTATCGCGTCACAAGGAGAGTGAAAAAGGCCTGGGGCTTGGGCTCTCGATTGCTGACCGCATGAGCCGAGTGCTTGACCACCCGATTAAGGTTCGCTCCTGGGAAGGTACTGGTACCGTGTTCTCCGTCAGCGTGCCTGTAGTAGCGGCCAGGGCAATCACCGCTGCCGAGCAGCAAGAGCCTACCAACCGGCGCAGCGGCAATAAGCTAGCCGGTGCGCGCGTTGTGTGTATCGACAATGAAACCCTGATTTTGGAAGGCATGACCGCCATGCTCAGCGGCTGGGGGTGTGAAGTCTTTACCGCCACCAGCATTGGGGGCGCTAAATCCATCCTGCGCAACATGGATGGCGACCCGGATGCGATCCTCGCTGACTACCACCTGGACAATGAAGTGACCGGCTTGATGGCTCTGGACGCACTGAGCGAGCGTTTATCGGGCGCGGTGCCCGGCATTGTGATTACCGCTGACCGTACCGAAGCCGTTGCGGACAAGGTCAAACGCGACGGCTATCAACTGCTGCTGAAACCGGTAAAACCTGCCGCCCTTCGCGCGCTATTGACCCGCACGTTACAGGCCAGCCGGGCCAATACCTAGCCTATATGTACCGCAGAAAAAAACCGCTTACGTTGTGCGTAAGCGGTTTTTTTTAATCACGCCACGAGAGCGTTTATGACTCGACTTTAGGCGGCTCGACTTCCAGTTTTTGCGCCGCAATGACCGCTTGTGTGCGCGAATGAACGCCCAGCTTGCGTAAAATCGCCGTCACATGAGCTTTAATCGTTGCTTCAGAAACGTTGAGCTCGTAGGCAATCTGCTTATTGAGCAGCCCCTCGGTTAGCATATTCAACACACGAAACTGCTGGGGCGTTAACGAAGCAATCGCTTCAGCAAAGCGCGACTCCTCTTCACTGGTCTCTTCCAACACGTTAGCCAACGCCTCTGGCAGCCAGACTTCACCCTGAAGAATTTCGCCTACCGCTTCAGCAATCAGCTGCAACGACGATGATTTAGGAATAAAGCCCGAAGCACCGTAGTCAATTGCCCGCCGCACGACGTAAGGTTCATCACTGCCCGACACCACCGCCACCGGAATATCCGGCATTTGGCCACGCAACTGAATGAGCCCTGAAAAGCCATGCGCACCTGGCATGTGCAAGTCCAGCAAGATCAGGTCGGCATCAGGATGGCGATTAACCACTTCCGTTGTGGCTTCCATGGTGTCGGCTTCGACAATCTCAGCCTGCGGGGCTAATTGGCGCAAGGCCTGAGTGAGCGCTGCACGAAACAGCGGATGGTCGTCTGCAACGATAAACTTATGGGCTACTGCCATGGATATTCCTCCGGTTCCTCGTGCAGCGGAAATACGTGCCGCTACGACGCTAGGCTCAAACGGTCAACGCATGGTACCCCAAGGTTTCTTCATGCCCAAGCATACCTGCATATTTTGTCATCATTATGTCACCCTTTTAAACGCAACAGTGCCGACCCTCTGGTCGGCACTACAACGCATAAGCGCAGCATGCTGCTATTTGCGCTCTTTTTGGCTGACACTCATCAACTTACGTAGCACTCATCACGCTTAAGCCACTGAGTAGTAAGCTACTATTGATTGGCTCGATGCTCAATCAATTCGTCAACCACTGAGGGATCAGCCAGCGTGCTTGTGTCCCCCAGGCCATCACATTCGTTGGCCGCTATCTTGCGCAAGATACGCCGCATAATCTTGCCCGAGCGCGTTTTAGGCAGCCCCGGCGCCCATTGGATCACATCGGGGGAGGCAATAGGCCCAATATCTTTACGCACCCACTGAGTCAGCTCTTTCTTAAGCTCATCAGATGGCTCAATGCTATCGTTCAGTGTTACATAGATATAGATGCCCTGCCCCTTGATATCGTGGGGGAAACCTACCACCGCCGCTTCAGCCACCGCCGAGTGCGCAACCAGCGAGGACTCTATTTCTGCGGTGCCCATGCGATGGCCCGACACATTAAGCACGTCATCCACACGTCCGGTAATCCAGTAATAGCCATCTTCATCACGACGGCAGCCGTCGCCGGTGAAATACATGCCATCGTAGGTGGAGAAGTAGGTCTGCACAAAGCGTTCGTGATCGCCCCAGATAGAGCGCGCCTGCCCCGGCCAGGAATCAAGGATCACTAGATTGCCTTCGGCGGCGCCTTCAAGCTGGTGGCCTTCGTTGTCCACCAGGGCTGGTTGTACGCCAAAGAAGGGCAACGTGGCAGAGCCAGGTTTTAGATCCATTGCGCCGGGCAGCGGAGAAATCATGATGCCGCCGGTTTCCGTTTGCCACCAGGTATCCACAATGGGGCAGTTTTCGTTGCCAATCACCCGATAGAACCACTCCCAGGCTTCCGGGTTAATCGGCTCGCCTACCGAACCCAGCAGGCGTAGGCTGTCGCGTGAGCTGGTGCTCATCACGTTGTCACCATGGGCCATCAGGGCACGCACGGCAGTGGGCGCGGTGTACAGAATGTTGACCTTATGCTTATCAACAATTTCACCCAAGCGCCCGTGAGTCGGATAGCTGGGCACGCCTTCAAACATCAACGTGGTCGCACCGTTGGCAAGCGGCCCGTAGACGATATAGCTGTGTCCGGTCACCCAGCCCACATCAGCGCTGCACCAATAGACCTCACCCTCCTGGTAATCAAACACATACTGGTGAGTCATGGCGGCGTAGGTAAGGTAGCCACCCGTCGTGTGCTTAAGGCCTTTAGGCGCACCTGTTGAGCCGGACGTATACAGGATAAACAACGGATCTTCGGCGCCCACCGGCTCGGCGTCGCACACCGCTTGCTGTCGATCAACCAATTCATCAAACCAGAGATCGCGGCCTTCTTTCCAGTCGATGTCACCACCGGTACGTTTTACGACCAGTACGTTCTTGCAGACATCGGTGCCTTCGCGAGTAAGTGCTGAATCGACGTTCTCCTTGAGCGGCACGTGTTTGCCACCACGCACTGACTCGTCGGCGGTAATAATCAGTTTGGAATCGGCACCAACAATCCGCTGGGCTACCGCATCGGGCGAAAAGCCACCAAAGACGACCGAGTGAACCGCACCAATCCGCGCACAAGCAAGCATTGCCATGGCCGCTTCAGGGATCATGGGCATGTACATCGTCACCGTATCGCCTTTCTCAACACCCAGCGACTTCAGGGCATTGGCCAATTGGCAGGTGCGCTCATGCAGTTCACGATAGGTAATGTGCTTGGATTCATCAGGATTATCGCCTTCCCAGATAATCGCCGTTTGATCACCGCGCTGTTCAAGGTGCCGGTCAAGGCAGTTGGCACTCACGTTGAGTACGCCGTCCTCAAACCACCGAATATCCACATTATCCCGTTTAAATGAGGTGTTCTTGATGATGGTTGGCACTTTAATCCAATCAAGACGCTTGGCCTGCTCTGCCCAGAAACCTTCGGGATCATCCTTGGACTGCTGGTACATGGCCGTGAACTTTTCTTTATCGGCCCAGGCGTTGGCGGCGATAGCATCGCGCACCGGATAGACGTTTTGATGTTCGCTCATAGTTGCCTCATGTCCGTAGAAACGCACTCTCAATAGGAATGTAGTCGGTATTATTCTTTGTTGCCCCGACACCACTGAATGTTCCCCTAGCATAAACCTCCCTTAGGCGGCTTCCTCTTAGACATTGGTATTAACATTTTTTATTTAAAAAACAGCAACCTGGATGACTTTCAACGATTATCGTAAGCGATATAGACCAACGTCTCCTGGCAATGACGACAACGATAGCGGCGCCCCTTGTTAACTAGCGCATGGCGCCTGGCCGTCAACAGGTGTTCACGGCAAGCGCACTGATAGCGGTAAGGTGCAGGCTGAGCCTTATGAACGTCGAAGCGGTGGGTAACGTGAGGGGCTAGCCCAAACAAGTCCCGCATCACGGTTTTCCACTCTTGCCCGTGTGGTTTTAAGCGTCGCCCGTCACGTAGATGAAACACCAGCCAATGCGCCATCTCATGCGGAATCACATCGTTAAAAAACGCAGTACGATTGTCACTAAGCAAAATAAAATTAAACCTCAGGCCACCGCGCCCCCAATGGGCTTGCCCCGCTGAAGCGCCCTTTAAATCAAACCATACCCGGGGCCGCGGCAACTGCGGATACACTTCCAGGCAGCGCTGCCACGCTTGCTCGACCCGGCTTAATGCCGCTTTTTGTAGCGCCTCGGGTGACAGCGCCGCCAATTCATCTTCCGGCCAGGGCGGCAGCGGCAATGTACCCGTTAGCGATGCGCCTATTAGTGATAAACTTGTCATTAATGAATGCCTAAATGATGGTTACCCATTAGTATCATTTTTTAAACGACCCAACTCATGAGGCTTGCTATGGCAGAGCGCCCCGACGATGCAAACGCGCCAGAGACTGTCCCTCCGCAGCCACTGCTGACCGATGAGCAGCTCGACAGGCTGGATGATTTCCTCGACTCAGACCAGGTCGATGAAGACGCGCTGGACGTGATCTCCGCCCACGGCTTTCTCGTGGCACTCGCGGTAGCCCCCAGCGAAGTATCACCGGCCCAGTGGCTCGTTGAGCTGTTTCAAGGCGAACCGCGCTATGCCGATGATAACGAGCGCAATGAAATTGTTAATCTGCTAACCCTGCTGCGCAACAATGCAATGGCCGTGCTGGAGCAAGGCGGACTTCCTGAACTGCCTTTTGATTTAACCCTGGATGGGCTGCCTGCGGAAGAAACACCGATTGGCGACTGGTGCGCGGGCTTTATGGAAGGCGTCTTCAGCGATGAAAGCGCGTGGTTCCAGGAGGATGAAGAAGCCGCGGCAACACTGCTTTTGCCCTTTATGCTGCTTTCCGGGCTATTTGATGATGAGCCCGACATGGCCGAGATGGCAAGCGACACGGCACACCAGGAAAGCCTGGTAGCGCAATTGCCAGAGCTCGTGCTTGATTTGTATTTGCATTACCGCGTTCCACCGGAAACGCCCAAACCCAAGCCGCGCAAAAAAACGCCTGCCAAGAACCGCAAGCGTCGCTAAGTCAGTGTTCATTCAACCCGGTATCGTTACTTAAGCCGGGTAATCACTGAATCCAGCGTACCAAATATCCATTCAAAGGCGCGCTGCTTCCAGGAGCGCGCGGCCCACTCCTCGGCCAGCACTTCCTTGCTGGCCGAAAAATTACGCTCAAACATAGCGCACACATCCTGAGCAAGCCGCTCGTCCATCACTTCCTGATTGGCCTCCAGGTTCCAGTGCAGATTCCAGTGATCGAAGTTACACGAGCCAATACTCACCCAGTCATCCGCGAGTACAAATTTGGCATGAATAAACGTCGGCTGGAATTCGTAAATGCGTACGCCCGCTTTAAGCATCGACTGATAAAAACGTTGTCCTGCGTAACGCACGCTGGGGTGGTCATGCTTCGCGCCGGGCAGCAAAAGGCGTACATCCACGCCCCGCTTTGCAGCCCGCGCCAAGCGACGGCGCAGTGTAAACGTAGGCACGAAATAGGGCGTACAGAGCCAAAGGCGCCCTTGAACGCCCTGCACCCGGCGGTAAAGCGAGTGACGAATCGCCTGATACCGGTAGCCTCGGCCCTGTATGGCTCGGCCGATTGCCCCGCCTTCAAACGCCTCTGCCTGGCGCTGTTGAGGAAGAGGCGCCGGAGGACGCTTATCCTCTGCGCGTGTTAAGCGCGAACGCCAAAGGGTGCGAAAAAGCATCTCCCAGTCGGCGATGACCGGGCCTTCAATACGCACGGCAATGTCGTACCATGCCTCTAAAAATTCATCGACGGCGCCAAACCCACCGGTAAAGGCTATTTGTCCATCGACCACTATAATTTTGCGGTGGTCACGACTAAGGTTCCGGGCCAGTGAGTGGAGCCCCACCGGATTGAAAAAGCGCAGCGCCACGCCCGCGTCAAGAAGCCGCTCGCGGTCGCTGCTAGCAAGCCCCTTGGAACCAAAGCCATCCAACAGCAGATACACCCTTACACCCCGCTGGGCTGCCGTTGTTAGTGCTTGTATCACCTGGTCAGCAAGCGCTCCCGACTCCATCAAGTAAAGCTCAACCAACACATAGTGATTGGCGTGGTTGATGGCTTCAAGCATGGCGGGTAGAAAGCGAGACGCCTCTGGCAGCAGGGTAAATCGATTGCCCGCATGCCATGTCAGGGGCTGATACTTCATAGCGCTCTGCTCCTGATGAAATACCTCGTTAATGCGTAATGGGTATCGACTCAACGATGAAGCGACTGCTTAACATAGAGATCATAGCGGCTGGTCTTTCCCTCCAACACATGCTGAGGCGCGGGGCCTGCAATCGGAGGGGCTTTACGGGGACGTTTTACCACCACCCGGTGTGTCGCTACCTCCAGAGCGGCTTCCAACAAACGCGGCGCATCATCGTCATCGCCCGCCAATTCGCGAAACAGGCGCATCTCTTTTTTGACCAGCGCCGACTTTTCCCGATGCGGAAACATCGGGTCCAGGTGCACGACCTGTGGATCAAACGCGGCCTTGGCAACCAACGCTTCAAGCGACTGAGCCGCGTCGCCATGGCGTAAGGTCATGCGAGCGATGATATCAGCGATATCATGCGCTTTAGCGGCTCTCAGCAGGCCGTCTTCCAACAGCGCGGCAATCGCGCTGACACGCTCAACCAGCAGCACATGAGCGCCCAGTGCAGCCAGTACAAAGGCATCCCGCCCAAGCCCTGCCGTCGCATCGACAACGCTTGGCGTCACGCCTTTAGCAAGCCCGCACGCCTTGGCAACCAGTTGGCCTCGCCCACCGCCAAACTGACGCCGATGGGCTGCTTTACCCGTCACGAAATCAACGCTTAGCGGTTTACCATAGCGTTTTTCATCCCCTGCCAGCACTAAACGTCCCTCGCAATACGTAAGCGCCAGTCCTTCTGGGAGTACGGCCTTTTCAGGCAGGCTCATGCCGGCTTTTTCCAGGCAACGTTATTGCGCAAATACACCGGCTGAGCCAGATGCGCCGGCTGACCTAACCCTGCCGCTAAATCATCGGCACCCAACCAGGCCATCTCTTCAGCACGAGGTTCCATATCAACCAGGTGCTGGCTCATGCTCACTTGCACCGTGGCTGCAAAGCGCTCCCAAAGCGTAAAACCTGAGCCTACGCCGACCCAGTCAGTTTCAGCTTCAGGTAGCGAAAACGCTTCCGGGGCCAACACGGCTTCAGCTTGTTCCAGACTCACGCTATCGTTCAAACAGTGCCATGTGGCCGCGTAGATCTCGCCCATACGCGCATCCAGAGCAGTGACGATATAGCGAAAGTGAAAGCGCCGGTGGGCCTGGAGAGCCAACGCCTTGAGCGTTGAGACGCCGAGTAATGGCCGGTCCAAACCAAAGGCCAGGCCTTGTGCCGTTCCGGTAGCGATTCTCAGCCCGGTAAATGAGCCCGGCCCTTGTCCAAAGGCAATGGCGTCGAGCGCCGCCGGTGTAATCTGCGCTTGCGCTAACAGCTCGTCCACCATCGGCATTAACCGCCGAGTATGCGCACGCGGCGTCATCTCGTAGCGCGCTAGACATTCGCGGTCAGCGCCGTTCTGACGTAGCAGTGCTACCGAGCAGGCGCTGGATGAGGCATCTAGCGCAAGAAGGTGTAACGACATAGCAATTCCGCACTCGTGATAAGTAGTCGAACATTATACCTTTAGTGCGCCCATACGACGATGGCCCGCGCTTGGCGGGCCATCGGCTTAGCGAGCATCGTGTCATCAGCCAAGGGCTTCTTTTACCTGGCGCGTAATATCGGCAACGCTGCCTACGCCTTCAACACGGTGGTACTGGGGCGCTGCTTCAGCGTCCTTGTTTGCCCACTGCTGGTAGTAATCCACCAGCGGTGCCGTTTGATCGTGATAAACCGACAAGCGGTTACGCACGGTTGATTCCTGGTCATCTTCACGCTGAATAAGCTGCTCGCCCGTTACATCGTCTTTGCCAGGCTCTTTAGGCGGATTATGATCGACGTGGTAAACACGCCCGGACGCCGGGTGAACGCGGCGACCCGCCAAGCGGTTGACAATTTCTTCATCCGGGACAGCGATCTCAAGCACGTGGTCAATCTTCACGCCACCCTCTTTCATGGCATCGGCCTGAGGGATGGTCCGCGGGAACCCGTCAAACAGGAACCCATTCTCGCAATCTGGCTGGCTGATACGCTCTTTCACCAAGTCAATAATGATCTGATCAGACACCAGGCCACCACTGTTCATTATCTCTTTAACTTTTAGCCCCAGCTCGGTGCCGTCTTTGATTGCCGCGCGTAGCATATCCCCGGTGGAAATCTGAGGAATCTTGAACTGCTCGCAAATATATTGAGCTTGAGTCCCTTTCCCCGCGCCGGGGGCACCCAACAGGATTAAACGCATGGCCACTGCTCCTTGAAAGTAAAACGCAATAAAATGAATTAACCGACAATAACCGGGCCACTCATGCGGCACAACTCCCCAAAAGCCTGAGAAGGGTATTTTTGTAAGATTTTTTTAAATAAAACAGCCAAGTGATGCACGCCAGGCGCACCGACCGCCTCGTTTGAAGCGCTAAACGCAAACGGCGCCCATCACTGGGCGCCGTTGACTAAACCTAATTTGCAGCTACTTTCTCATATACTGCTGCGTGGATTGCCGTGATACCGCATCAAACGGCGCCACGACAATCCACATCATGCCGACAACCTGATTACAGCAACAAGCGGCGAATATCGGTCAACACATCCGCCAGGAATGCCGTGAAACGCGCAGCATCCGCACCGTTAATTGCCCGGTGATCATAGGAAAGCGACAGCGGCATCATCAAGCGCGGTTGGAAGGCACCGCCATCCCAAACCGGCTTCATTTGGGCTTTGGAAACACCCAAAATAGCCACCTCAGGCGCATTCACGATCGGCGTAAACGCCGTGCCACCAATCGAACCCAGGCTCGAAATAGTGAAACAGCCACCGGTCATCTCTTCCCGCTTGAGCTTCTTGGTTTGTGCCTTTTTACCCAGCTCTGCCATGTCCTTGGCAATCTCGATCAAGGACTTCTTATCGGCATCACGCAGTACCGGCACCATCAAGCCATCAGGGGTATCAACAGCAATACCGATATGAACGTAGTTCTTCCATACCAGCGTTTCGCCGTCGCCTTTTAAGCTGACGTTAAACTGCGGGAACTTACGCAGCGCAAAAGCACACGCTTTCACCAGGAAGGGCAGCGGGGTTAACTTGGCCCCCTGCGCTTCAGCTTCGGCTTTCATCGACTTACGGAAGTTCTCAAGCTCGGTGATATCCGCTTCGTCAAACTGGGTCACGTGGGGCACGTTGAGCCAGCTACGATGCAGATTGGTCGCGCCCATTTTCAACAGGCGGCCCATCGGCTTCTCTTCCACTTCACCGAACTGGCTGAAATCGACGTCCGGAATCGGCGGAATACCGGCGCCACCCGTGGCGGCAGCTGCTCCGCCCGATGCTTGCGCCTTGCCCTGGTTCGCAATGACCTGCTTCACATAGGCCTGAACGTCCTCTTTGAGCACGCGCTCTTTGGGGCCGCTGGGCTTAACCAGGCCAATGTCGACGCCAAACTCGCGGGCCAGCATACGCACGGCTGGGCCTGCGTGTACCAACTTGCCATCACGCGGCTTGTGCGCGGCCATTTGCGCTTCAGGGCTGGGCGTACCGCCTACGGTTGATGCGCCCTGCTTGGCAGTGCTCTTCTCAGCGGTTTTCTGAGCAGTCTCCTTCTTCGGCGCTGGCTTGGAAGCGGCTTTCTTCGCGCCCGCTACTTCCATATAACCAATGATATCGCCTTCAGAAACGGTATCACCCTCTTTAACGGTCAGCTCAAGGAGCTTGCCTTTATAGGGGCTGGGGACGTCCATGGAGGCTTTATCAGATTCCAGCGTAATCAACGGATCTTCTTCGCTGATCTCATCGCCTACTGCCACACCGATCTCAATAATCGGTACGTCGGTAGAGCCGGAAATATCCGGAACGCGGATCTCCTTGCGCTCTGGCTCGCCGCTGGCCGCGTCGTCTTCGCTGTCGTCGCTGCGGGTATCTTCAGGCTCGCTGCTGGAGGCGCTCGCCTCTTCCTCAGCAGGCGCTTCATCGTCGGCCTCGTCGCTACCTTCACCTTCGATTTCCATCTGGCCGATAACATCGCCTTCAGAAACCGTGTCGCCTTCTTTAACGGTAAACGCGACAATTTTGCCGGTATGCGGGCTCGGCACATCCATGGAGGCTTTATCAGACTCCAGGGTGATCAGCGTATCTTCAGCATCGATACTATCGCCTTCACTCACCGCAACTTCGATGATCTCAACGTTGTCAGAGCCGCCTAGGTCCGGCACTTTGATATCCACGGTTTGCTTACCGCCACCGGATTTCCTGGCGCTTTTCTGCTCGGACTTGGGCTTCTCTTCGGCCGCAGGGGCTTCTTTCTGCTCGGGTTCGGACGCTTGCTTGTCGACCTCTTCCTCGGCATCGCCGCTGCCTTCCGCTTCCAGCTCAACGATATCGTCACCTTCGGAAACGGTATCGCCTTCTTTAACCAGCACTTTAACGACTTTACCGCCCTTCGGGGCCGGTATATCCATGCTGGCTTTATCAGACTCCAGCGTGATCAGGGTGTCTTCCGCTGCAATGACGTCGCCTTCCGACACCGCGATCTCGATGATTTCGACACCTTCGCTACCGCCGATGTCGGGCACTTTGATGATTTCGCTACTCAAGGTCGCGCTCCTTTCAAATCGGATCGAGCCGGCGGGTACTTAACCCGCCGGGCAGCGGTTTAGCTGGTCAGCGGGTTCGGCTTGTTAGCGTCGATGCCATATTTGTTCATGGCTTCGCCAACCTGCTTACGTTCAATCTCGCCACGCTCAGCCAGTGCACGCAGGGCCGCTACAACAACGAAGTAGCGATCCACCTCGAAGAAGTAACGCAGCTTCTTACGCGTGTCCGAACGACCATAGCCATCGGTACCCAGAACAGTATAGTCGCCTGGTACCCATGCACGGACCTGATCCGCATAGAGCTTCATGTAGTCCGTCGAAGCAATGACCGGACCGTCACGGCCTTCCAGGCATTTCGTCACGTGCGGCTTATTGGCCTCAGCGTCCGGATTCAGGAAGGATTCACGCTCAAGCAGCAGCGCTTCACGACGCAGTTCGTTAAAGCTGGTCACGCTCCAGATGTCAGCGCCAACACCCCAGTCTTGTTCGAGCAGCTCAGCGGCGGCTTCCACTTCACGCAGAATGGTGCCAGACCCCATCAGCTGAACGCGGCCCTTGTCGCCCTTCGTCTCACGCAGCAGGTACATGCCTTTGACGATATCGTCGACCGGTACGTTTTCAAGCTCCGGATGCTCGTAGTTCTCGTTCATCACGGTCAGGTAGTAGAAGCAGTTCTCTTTATCAGTGAACATGCGCTTCAAACCATCCTGAACGATGACAGCGACTTCGTGACCGTACGTGGGGTCGTAGCTACGGCAGTTAGGAATGGTCGACGCCTGGATTAAGCTGTGGCCATCCTGGTGCTGCAAACCTTCGCCATTAAGCGTCGTACGCCCGGCGGTACCACCGACCATAAAGCCACGTGCCTGCAGGTCACCTGCGGCCCAAGCCAAGTCGCCAATGCGCTGGAAGCCAAACATCGAGTAGTAGATGTAGAACGGCAACAGCGTCAGGTGGTTATTGCTGTAAGACGTGGCAGCCGCCATCCACGCGGACATCGCGCCGGCTTCCGTAATACCTTCTTCGAGAACCTGGCCTTTCTGGTCCTCGCGGTAGTACATGATTTGGCCTTTATCCATCGGCTCATACTTCTGGCCTTCGGCGGTATAAATGCCGAGCTGACGGAACATACCTTCCATACCGAAGGTACGCGCTTCATCAGGGATAATCGGAACGACCAGCTTGCCAAGCTTCTTGTCTTTAACCAAGCCATTGAGCACACGCACAAAGGACATGGTGGTCGATACTTCACGACCTTTTGAACCCGCCATTTGCGTGGCGAAGGTTTTGTCTTCAAGCGTGGGGATTTCCAACGCTTCAAAATCGCTTTTGCGGCTCGGCAGGTAGCCGTTTAAGCGCTCGCGTTGCAGGTGCATATACTTAAGCTCGGGCGAATCATCTTCTGGCTTGTAGTAAGGCACTTCCTTGAGCTGCTCATCGGAAAGCGGAATACCGAAGCGGTCGCGGAAGGTCCGCAGTGCTTCGTACTCCATGCTTTTCACCTGGTGCGCTTCGTTGGCTGCTTCGCCATCGCCGCTACCCATACCGTAACCTTTTACCGTATGCGCCAGGATAACCGTCGGCTTACCGTTAGTGGAGTTAACGGCTTCATGATAGGCCGCATAGACCTTGAACGGGTCGTGGCCACCGCGATTGAGCTTCCAGATATCATCATCGGAAAGATCTTTAACCATTTCTTCGGTTTCAGGATACTTACCAAAGAAGTGCTCACGGGTGTAAGAGCCGCCGTTAGCCTTGTAGTTCTGGTACTCACCGTCGACCGCTTCATCCATACGTTTTTGAAGGACGCCTTTACTATCCTTCTCAAACAACGGATCCCAGTGACGACCCCAAACGACTTTAATTACGTTCCAACCGGCACCGCGGAAAACGCCTTCAAACTCGTCCATAACGCGAGAGTTACCGCGTACAGGGCCGTCCAGACGCTGCAAGTTACAGTTGATAACGAAGATCAGGTTATCCAGGTTCTCACGACCTGCCAGTGAGATGGCACCCAAGGATTCCGGCTCATCACACTCGCCATCGCCCATGAAACACCAGATCTTGCGATCGTACATGTCTTTCATTTCACGATGATGCAGGTACTTCATCACGTGGGCCTGGTAGATCGCCTGGATTGGGCCAAGGCCCATGGAGACGGTCGGGAACTGCCAGTAATCCGGCATCAGCCAAGGGTGCGGATACGATGACAAGCCATCGCCATCTACTTCCTGACGGAATCTATCCATCTGATCTTCAGACAGACGACCTTCCAGGAAGGAGCGTGCGTAAATGCCCGGCGCTACGTGACCCTGGATGTAGATCAGGTCGCCAGCGAAGTCATCTTTAGGCGCACGGAAGAAGTGGTTAAAGCCCACATCATAAAGGGTTGCCGATGACATAAAGCTGGCAATGTGGCCGCCAAGCCCGGGGTTGGCCCGGTTATTACGAATGACCTGGGCGATCGCGTTGTAGCGAATCAAGGAGCGAATGCGCCGCTCCATGAACAGATCACCAGGCATCCGCGCTTCACGATGCAGCGGAATCGTGTTGCGGTGCGGGGTTGTCACCGAGAAGGGCACCTTCATCCCATCCCGGCGCAATCGATCCGCCAGGCGGGTCATCAGGTAACGGGCGCGATCTTCGCCCTCACGATCCAGCACCGATTCCAGGGATTCCAGCCACTCCGTGGTTTCGACCGGATCGAGATCTTCTCTTGTCTCCAGACTCATAGAGGTCTCTCCGAATGACGATAAATGACATGAGCCCCGCCAACCCGTACGGGTTTGGGGCAGCTGCGGTGATTGATGGCCACCGCAGAAAAGCATTTGCGCGGTAACGCTAATGTTTTTTTAGCTCTATATTCAACGAGCTACAGACCACTGAATGTAGTAAAGCTACATAAATGTCGTAAAAGTTAGCCTTTTGTATATAGGAAGATACCGCAAAGTCGCCACGCTGCCAATTCCGGAGTAGTGGAAAAGCGTATCGAAAACAAACTATTGCACTGCAACATAGACGCTTCGACAGTGCTTCCTATTACTCTTTATGCGTAGGCAGTGTAGCTAAACTACCGTTTTATTTTCTTGTCGTTGAACAACTTAATCGCTCTTTTTAAAGCGTATCAAGGTGGGTTTTCGCCAAACACTGGTAAAAGTAGGCCCAATCAAAGGCGGGCCCTGGGTCCGTTTTACGCAGCGGCGCGATATGCGCATGGCCCGTCATTCGTGACGCATCAAGCGCTGGGTAGCGAACCATTAACCACTGAGTGACTTCTGCCAGCGCGTGGTACTGCGCCTTGGTAAAGGGCGTTATGTCATCACCTTCCAACTCAATGCCCAGTGAAATGTCATTCAATGCCTGCCGCCACTGCATGGCGTGGCTATCCCACCAGCGTGAACGCCCAGCGTGCCAGGCGCGCTGATCCGTATTCACGAACTGCACGCACTCACCATCACGCCGGATAAGCAGGTGCGCTGAAACGCGTAAATGGGCAATCTCGGCAAAAAAAGGGTGCTGGTCCGTTGCCAGTTGATTAGTGAACAGCGCCTCTATCGCATCACCACTAAATTGCCCAGGAGGTAAACTGATCGCATGCAGTACCAATAACGATACGTCATCAGTAGGTCGCGCATCATAATTGGGCGAGTCAACCCTGCGCGCCCTGCCCCACCAGCCGTCGTGTGTCTGGTCATTAATCACCCACAAAGTCTCCTTTACGTCGCGCTCTTTTCACTGCTCTCATTAGCGGCTCTCTTTTACTATAATGCCGGTCTCATTTGATCATGCCCAGAGAGCTCACCGCCATGAATAACCAAAATGCGCTAGCTGAAGAGATCAGCACCTGCGTGACTCGCCTGCTTAACGAAGATATAGGCTCAGGCGATATTACTGCCCAGCTAATTCCCGAGGACCAGTGGGCAACGGCGACGGTGATTACCCGTGAGTCTGCGGTGCTGTGTGGGACTGCGTGGGTCGATGAAATTTTTCAGCAGTTGGATGCGCGCGTCACGCTTCGCTGGCTAGCCGCTGACGGCGACTTGCTGGATAAAGGCCAAGGCTTTTTGGAACTGGAAGGCCCGGCACGTAGTTTGTTAACCGGGGAGCGCGCGGCGCTCAACATGTTACAAACGCTGTCTGCCACGGCAACCGCAACGCGCCGCTACGTCAACTTGATTGAGGGTACCGGCGTTCGCCTGCTCGATACCCGCAAAACGCTTCCCGGCCTGCGTTTGGCGCAAAAATACGCTGTTACGTGTGGCGGAGGCCACAATCATCGAATAGGTCTTTGGGATGCATTCTTAATCAAGGAGAACCACATTTCGGCATGCGGCGGCATCAAGGCCGCGGTGAGTCATGCAAGGGCACTTGCCAAGGATGTGCCGGTAGAGGTGGAAGTAGAGACCTTTGAAGAGCTTGACCAGGCATTGGCGGCCGGGGCTGACATCATCATGCTGGATAATTTCGCACTTGAAGATTTGTACGTAGCAGTCGAACTGAACGGCGGGCGCGCCACGCTTGAGGCCTCAGGCAATGTCGATGCGGCTACGCTCAAAGCGATTGCCGATACGGGGATCGACTGTATTTCCAGCGGCGCGCTGACCAAAGATATCCAGTCCATTGATCTCTCCATGCGAATTACCCGCAGCTATAGCGTATAGCCAGGGTCAGAGTTAGTCTCAAGCTCAGGTTTCAATCGCACTCAGGCGCTTTTCCATCCGATAGCGCTGAAGTGACTCACCGCTTCGTTCAACCCACTGCTCGCCCAGGTTTTCCCAGCCTCGGCGCAGCAGGCGGTCATAAAGCATCAGGCTCGCCTCAATCTCTATGCGATCAACTCCCTGCTCCAACAGCATACGCTCAGCATGAATCAACAGTGTGGTGCCAATACCACGCCCGGTCAGCGAGGGCCACACATACAGCGTTTCGATACGCCCTTCCTTCACATCAAGCTCAAGGAAGCCCACACAGCGCCCGTCGCACACCGCCACCAGTGTAGTGTAAAGCGCGTGGCGAACCGCCCAGGCGCTGGCTTCACGGGGCAGCGCATTGGCCCAGGCGCGCCGCTGGCTAAGCTCATAGTGGCTGGCTGCGCCTTGCATGACCGCATGGTAAAACACTTCTGCCTGGTCGGCGGCGTCGCGCGCTAAAGCAGCGCGGTAGGTCACCCTCGCCGCCGGGGCTTTTGGCGCAGAAAGCTCCTCGGTCGTTGGCATGCATCACCTCTAAGCAGTTATCGAAATGGGGATCAAGCATTCGGCGTATAACGTCAGCCTGCTTTATACTTGGCCGCCTATCTCAGCATAAGGCAGTAGCATGCACAATGCCCCTGAAAGTGCGTCCTTTACGCTGACGCCTATCGGTTACGTTGTTAGCGACTACCCGGACAAGTTTGGCATCCCCCGCCAACCGGGCCTGGCGCAGGCGGCCAACGCCAGTCTCGTGCTAACGGCACCCTATAACGACCCCTTAACGGTGCGTGGACTGGAGGATTTTAGCCATCTTTGGGTGTCATTTATTTTTCATCAAAGCCCAGAGCGTTGGACGCCATTAGTACGCCCACCACGGCTTGGGGGCAACCGCAAGGTAGGCGTATTTGCCAGCCGCAGTACCCATCGACCTAACCGGCTGGGCCTCTCGCTGGTAACGCTGGCCGGTATCGACACACACCAAGGGGTTCGTTTAAGACTCGAAGGCTGCGATTTGGTGAGCGGCACCCCGGTGGTCGATATCAAGCCCTACCTGCCCTGGGCCGAAGCACGCCCTGAAGCTGTCGCCGGTTTTGCACCGCAAGCCCCCGTGTTGCTGCCCGTCACGTTCAGCCACGATGCGCTGGATACCTTGGCACGCCGCGTTGATAGCGCAAGCTTGTATGCCTTGATCGAGCAAGTGCTTGGGCAAGACCCACGCCCCGCTTACAAGCAAAGCGAGGTGCCTGGGCGTGTCTACGGCGTTAGGCTGCGCGATGTCGATGTGAAGTTTCGAGCCCTACACAACGACGAAGCCACCACGTTAGAAGTGGTGGCTATCGACATCATGACTGGCTAGTACGGGCGATCAGGCAGGAAAGGTGATTCCCAGACGCCGACCTACTTCTTCGTAGGCTTCGATCACGCCGCCCAGGCCTTGGCGGAAGCGGTCTTTATCCAGCTTCTCTCGGGTATTGGCATCCCACAGGCGGCAGCCATCCGGAGAGAACTCATCGCCCAGCACCACTTCGCCTTTGAACACGCCAAACTCAAGCTTGTAGTCCACCAGCAGCATATCGCCTTCGGCAAACAGTTGCTTTAACACGTGGTTAACCTTGAAGGTCAGCGTTTTCATCTTGGCCAGCTGCTCGGGCGTTGCCCAACCAAAGGTTTCTGCCAACGACTCGTTGATCATCGGGTCGCCTTTTTCGTCGTTCTTCAAGAACAGCTCAAAGGTAGGCGGCGTAAGTGCAACACCTTCTTCAACGCCCAGACGTTTTACCAGCCCACCCGCAGCGATGTTGCGTACCACGCACTCGACCGGAATCATCTGCATTTTCTTAACAAGGCTCTCGGTATCGGAGAGTTGTTTTTCAAAATGCGTAGGGATACCGGCCTCTTGCAAACGCTCCATAATAAATGCGTTGAAGACGTTATTGACCATCCCTTTACGGGCCAGCGCTTCTTTCTTCTTACCATCAAAAGCGCTGGTGTCATCACGAAACTGCAGCACCAGCAGATCCGGATCATCGGTGTGATATACAGATTTTGCCTTACCGGCATAAAGTTCTTGGCGCTTTTCCATGACAGCTCCGAAAGGGATCAAATAAACAGATTAACGTAAATAGCCAGCAACACGTTCTAACAGCTCACGCTGGTCATCGGCATTAAACTCACGCTCACTGGCATTCACCGCGCGTAAAATGGTCTGATTGCCATCGGGCTGCAGCACAATACGTATTTCCTGGGGCATCTTGCGCACATCGGCACTAAATACAATTTGCAGCGGGTTGCGACCACGCTCAGTCTCGGTCATGTATTCCACCAGAAATTCATGACGCTCCGGGCTGGTAGCGAGCAGATTACGCTGACCTTGTAGGGTGAAATCCAACGCGAGATAGTGATTGAGTTCAGCCCAAACACGATCAATCGGCTGGGGAATGACAGCTTCCCACTCATCACCCTGCTGACGAAGCTGTAGCGTTTGCTGGGTATTCAAGCGCTGGGCATTCCAGGAGGAAGCCACGCTCTGTGACGCGCTACGCGCCCCCAGAAACTCTTCCAACGCGTCAAGGCAGCTCGTCATGGTCTGGCCACCACGTTCACAGCGCACTTCACTACTGCCAGAACGCATGGCACTTTGCAGACGTAAATCGGCCTGCGACGTTACGATAACGCCCTGCGACGCATCGCTTTGCTCCACACCTAGTTGACGGCTACGCGCAAAGGATTCCAACTGCGGCCAGACGGCGCCCGTATCGGCCGCCACCACTAGCCAGCTTTGGCTATCTGCTTCCCGGCGTTCCACGTATTCAGGCTCTAGACCACTGCCAATCGATAACGACTGAGGAGCGCGTATTTCCGCAGCTTCTTCGATGCGGGCACCCTGCATGGCTGCTTGAGGAACGGGCAGTGCATCCTGATAGCGCTGCGCATTGCGGGTCTCTGGCAGCACCAGAGGGGGCGCCGGAGCGGCTTCTGTGTAATCCAGGTTACGGTCGTGGTAATAACCATCGCGCGCGCAACCTGCCAGAGCGACAGCCGTTACGAGTGCCAGCGGTATCCATTTAAGCGCACGTTTTTCAAGCACAAAGCTCATCAAGCCACCTTAACAGTCAACAAATCAGTTAACCGGCAGCACATCACTGTGCTCCCGGTAACAAAGGGTATCGCGCTGGGTGTAATGAAAGAGCATTACTCCTCAATCACGCCCGCTAGCTGCAGCGCTTCACTGACAGTGGCGTGGTACTTCTCGGATAACCATGTCAGTGGCAAACGAATACCTGCATCCATATACCCCATCCGGTTAAGCGCCCATTTGACCGGTATAGGATTGGATTCAATGCCCAGATTAGTATGCAGCGGCATTAAACGGGTATTTATTTGATGCGCTTTATCTGCATCGCCAGCGACAGCGGCCGCACATAGCTCATGCATTGCCTTAGGGGCAACGTTCGCCGTCACCGAAATATCACCATGCCCACCCATCAGCATAAACTCGCAGGCCGTCGCGTCATCACCGGAATACAGCATAAAATCACTGCCCTTTAAGCGCGAAATTAGATCTTCTGCGCGCTCAAGGTTTCCAGTGGCATCTTTCAAACCGATGATGTTATCAACGCCTGCCAAGCGTACAACCGTTTCATTGTACAGGTCAGAGCAGGTACGCCCCGGCACGTTATACATGATAACCGGTAGTTTGCTGCCTTCTGCCACCGCCTTAAAGTGCTGGTACAAGCCTTCCTGAGTCGGCTTATTATAATAGGGGCAAACGGACAAACAGTAATCAGCCCCTACTTCACTGGCGTACCGAGCAAGCTCAACGGCTTCAGACGTCGCATTGGCACCCGTACCGGCGATCACCGGAATGCGTCCATTGACCTCCTCCACCACACTGCGGATCACGTCAAAGTGCTCTGCAAATGTCATGGTCGTGGGCTCGCCAGTGGTGCCTGCGGCAACGATGCCGTCTGTTCCGTTATCAAGGTGGAAGTTCACCAGACGACGAAGCGCCTCCCAGTCGATGTCGCCATTGACTTTCATCGGCGTCGCCAGGGCGACGATGCTGCCTGTGATCATCCGTTTATTCCTCATCTACAAAATTATGAGACCAAGCCCAACATGGACATCCAGACAAGGCGCCGAACCACTCTTTTACGCATCATGGCGACTGCCCGTTTGGGCCTACAGAGGGTAAATGGTACTCAGGCGATTCGAGCCTGTACAGCGCAAACCGCTGTGAGTTTGTGATGCACACCTATCATGCCTTTGACATGCTGCCTCAGGTTGCGTGTAATCACCCTATAAGTCGTCAACGATTAGGAGTCTGCATGCATATCGAATTAGGCCAACTTGTCCCCGATTTTTCTGCAAGTGCGACGGGCGATACGACAATCACACTGTCGGAACTACGTGGCAAACAGGTCGTTATCTATTTTTATCCCAAGGCCAGCACACCCGGCTGCACCACCGAAGGCGGCGATTTCCGCGACCATAAAAAAGCGTTCGATAACGCCAATACGGTTATTTTAGGGGTGTCTCGGGACGGTTTGCGTGCCCAGGAAAATTTTAAAGCCAAGCAGGATTTTAACTTCCCGCTCATTTCCGACAAGGATGAAACCGTCTGTACGATATTTGATGTTATCAAACTTAAAAAAATGTACGGCAAGGAGCATCTTGGCATTGAGCGCAGTACTTTCTTAATAGATGCAGCAGGCAACCTTGCCAACGAATGGCGTGGCGTTAAAGTGCCAGGCCACGTAGAGGAAGTGCTGGCTGCCGCTGAAGCACTACACGCGAGTCGTTAATAAAAACGCCCGCCCGGTGTCGTCACCGAGCGGGCGTTAACTTTTCAACAGACTCAGCGTGTTAAGCCAAGGGCATTGTTAACACCCGGGCAGCGGCTGTACGGTCTTATGACTCCGTCTGGATAATACCGTCTTCCTCATCCTGCTCACGAACACCCCGCGGCCAAGCGTAGACCAACGCTTTTAGCAGCGTGGCCAACGGAATGGCGAAAAACACGCCCCAGAAGCCCCAAATACCGCCAAAGAAAAGCACCGCGACAATAATGGAAACGGGATGAATATTATTGGTTTCAGAAAACAGCACTGGTGACAGAACGTTTCCATCCAGCGCCTGAATCACGCCATAGGCAACCAGCACATAAATAAACTGATCGCTTAATCCAAAATGAAAACCTGCTACCGCCATGACCGGCAGTGTAGCCACCGCAGCGCCGATAAAAGGCACCAGCACCGAAAAGCCCACCAGAACGGCCAGCAGCGCTGTATACGGCAAGCCAAAAAAGGTAAAGGTGCCAAACGCTACCGTACCCACAATGATGATTTCGATGAACTTGCCCCGAATATAGTTCGCAATCTGATGATCCATTTCCTGCCAGATGCGCGTTAACAGCGCACGCTTTTGTGGCAACAGCGAAACCGCGAACCCAACCAGCGCCTCGCGGTCCTTCAGCATAAAGAAGACCAGAATGGGCACAAGGACGAGGTAAATAATCAGCGACATGACATTACCCAAAGAGGCCAATGAGAGTGTCAGCGCACGCTGGCCTAACTGGCTAATTTCACGGCTTGCTACACCGATCCAGCTCTGCATTTGATCAGGCGTAACCAGGTTTGGGTAGCGCGCCTGCATCTCATCCAACCACCCCTGGCCGCTGGCAAACATGCGCGGCGTTTCATGTACAAACCCTACCAACTGATTCCAAATCAGCGGCATTAAAATGAACGCAAGGGTTAGCAAAGCACTGATAAAGGCTAGAAAAATAAGAGTAACGGCTAAAAGATGAGGCATCCCTCTTCGCGTTAAAGCGCTCACCACCCCTTGCAGCAGAAAAGCCAGAACCAGCGCGGTAAAAAACGGCGCCAGCATGTGGCCAAACAAGATAATGGCCGTAAAGCCAGCCACCAACACCAGCAATAAGACGAGCGCTTCTTCATCAGAAAAATAGCGTTCAACCCAGCTTTTAAGAATAGTACGCATGGTCATTAGTGTGCGTCTCCCGCCTTACGTATCCAAAAAAAGTACGTGCCTTCATGCTGCTCTCGCGCCGCCATCTCATGATTGCCTTGATCAGTAAACGACGCTATATCGCGCCATGAGCCTGCATCAGTGGCACGCACTTCAAGCAACTGCCCAGCCGCCAAACCGGCTAACGCCTGTTTAGTCTTGAGTAACGGCATCGGACACGGCAGCCCACACGCATCAAGCACCACGTCTGGATGAAAACGTACGAATGATTCAGACATACCTGCTCCCTAAAAATGCCTGCATGATCTCGCCATTGTTGCATAAACTGTTTACGTTGCGATGATCACTGTTCACTTGATTTAACGGCACTTTACAGCATCAATCAATGTCACAGCGGTAACCGCTGCGCTTTACCCTTATCAATGAGGATGCCATGCCGCACATACGGACTGCTTATCCCCGCGGGCTCTACGCGCTAATTGTTGCTTGCAGCATTAGCGTCTCAAGCCCGCCAAGCTACGCACTTAATGACTATCATCTGCCCACGCTTGGCGGTCCCTCGTCATCAGCCAGCAGTGAAGAGTTCCGTTTGGGCCGAGCATGGCTACGTCAGTTCCGGGCCCAGGCGCCTCAATGGCAAGACCCTATCGTAAGCGATTACCTGGAAAGCCTTGTGGCGCGCCTGCTGCCATACAGCCAATTGGGGGACCTGCAAACGACGATGGTGATGGTCGATAACCGATCACTGAATGCCTTTGCCGTTCCCGGTGGCGTGGTGGGAATCAATTCCGGGCTTTTTGCCTTTGCTGAAGATGAAGGTGCTTTTGTCTCGGTGATTGCTCATGAGCTTGGCCACTTATCACAGCGTCACTACGCCCGAGGTAGCGCGCGAGCAGAACAGACACAACTTCCTGCCATGGCGGCCATGCTAGCGGGCATGCTGGTAGCGGCCAGCGGAGGTGGCGAAGCGGGCCTTGCCGCCGCCATGGGCTCACAGGCTGCCCTGATCCAGGACCAGCTCAGCTACTCAAGACGTTTTGAGCAAGAGGCTGACCGTATCGGCTTACAGGCGATGGCCGATGCTGGCTACGACCCTCATGCCATGGTCCGCATGTTTTCTGCCATGCAACGCTTGGCGCGACTACAAGGCGGCAACCCGCCTGAGTTTCTATTGACCCACCCAGTTTCAGATAGCCGCTTAAGCGATGCACAAGGGCGTGCCTCGCAGCTCAGTGTGGCCAGCACCTATACCAGCAATACGCTTTACGACATGATGCGCGCTCGCGCCCTATTGAGCATTTATCAAAACTCCCCGCAACAAGCCGCTTCCCGCCTTGCCCAGGATGACGCAGAAGAGCCGGCACGACGCTATCTAGAGGCATTAATAACTGCGCGTAATGGTCAAACGGATCAAGCCTTACAAATGCTCGATCAACTGGCCACTGAGCTACCGGATTACGGCATGCTGCCTGCGTCTGCGGCAAGCGTCGCGCTGGATGCCCAACGCTATGATGAAGCCATTACCCGAAGCCAGCGCCTTTTGAGGCTGATGCCATCTTATCTGCCCGCCCAACTGATTTTGGCAGAGGCACAGCTGCAGCGAGACCCAGAAGCCGCTTATCAGCTCCTGCGTAACATAACAGCGCAAAACCCTGAATACCCTCCTGGCTTTAACCTGCTGGCCGAAGCCGCTGGGCGAAGCGGGCACAACGGTTGGGGGCATTTGGCGCGCGCCGAGCATTTACAGCTGACAGGACGAGTTGACCGAGGCATTCAGCAACTCTCACTGGCGCGCAACGCGGCCGAGCAAGAGAACGACCAGCAAGCCCTTGCACGTATCGAACAGCGCCGAGAAGCCTTTATTGAATACCGTAAAGCGCTGGATGACTTTTAACGACGTAACGCTTTGAAATGAATGGCGCGCATCAAGCTCCTAACCTGCGAAGGGCCAGGAGCCTGATGGACTGATCACAGCGTGAAGCTGTTCTATTTAGCGTTGAAATTCAGCATACGCTCAAGCGGCTTTAGCGCTTTCTGGCGTAGCGACTCATCAACATGAATTTCCCCACTGCCGTAGCGCAGCGCATCCGCCAGATTATCAAGTGCATTCATGGCCATCCACGGGCAGTGTGCGCAGCTTCGGCAAGTAGCGCCATTACCGGCTGTCGGCGCTTCAAACAGTGTCTTGCCCGGCACCGCTTGCTGCATCTTAAAGAAAATGCCGCGATCTGTTGCCACGATAAGCTGGTTATTGGGCAATGTTTGAGCGGCCTTGATTAACTGGGACGTCGACCCCGCCACATCCGCCATGTTGACCACCGCGTCCGGCGATTCAGGATGCACCAGCACCGCCGCATCAGGATAAAGGCGTTTTAAGTCCTCAATACCTTTCGCCTTGAACTCTTCATGCACAATACAGGCGCCGTCCCACATCAGCATATCAGCGCCGGTTTTTTTCTGAATATATCCCCCCAGATGCTTATCCGGTGCCCAAAGGATTTTTTCACCTTTTGCCTGCAGGTGCTCAATCACGTCAACGGCAATGGATGACGTCACCACCCAGTCAGCACGCGCTTTGACAGCTGCTGATGTATTGGCATACACCACCACGGTTCGGTCGGGGTTCGCATCGCAAAAGGCGCTGAACGCATCTACCGGGCAGCCAATATCCAGCGAACAGGTTGCCTCCAGCGTGGGCATCAATACGCGTTTTTCAGGCGAAAGGATTTTGGCCGTTTCTCCCATAAAACGCACACCTGCCACAATCAGCGTGGTAGCGTCATGCCGAGCGCCAAAGCGCGCCATTTCAAGGGAGTCTGCCACGCAGCCACCGGTTTCTTCCGCTAACTGTTGGATAGCGTCATCGGTGTAGTAGTGCGCGACCAAGACGGCATTGTGCGTGTGCAGCAGTTGCTTTATCTCTTCAACACGCGCCTGGTCTTCTGCGGGAATACGAGTAGGGCAATACGGGCTAGGGAGCGGAGCATCAAGCTCAGCTTGAGAAGTCATAATAGTCATCGTGTCTACCACTGTGACGAACAGGGAATCCCCCTGTTAAACACTAGTCGCGACCTGTGTCATCCACACATGCCGCTCGCGATTGCAACAGGCCGCTGCGTCTCTCGCGGTGGCCTACTGCGCTACTAACTATTTCTCTAAGCTGTTTTCTCTTAACAGCTTTCTCTAATGAACGTTGCTTAATCACATTGCATGAAGCAATTGTGGTGGCAAATTGTTGTCTTCTGCAAGTGGTATATTGTGCGGCTGTACGCATCAGGCACACAGCAAAACGCCCCTGGCAGCAAGCTACCAAGGGCGTTGAATTTGGTGGGTCGTGTAGGATTCGAACCTACGACCAATTGATTAAAAGTCAACTGCTCTACCAACTGAGCTAACGACCCAAATTTTTGCTTACTGTGCTGACATAGCGATATGTCTAATGATGCGCTGTTCGATGGTGGGTCGTGTAGGATTCGAACCTACGACCAATTGATTAAAAGTCAACTGCTCTACCAACTGAGCTAACGACCCCTTCGAACGGATGCATATAGTACAGACCATGATCAGCCATGGCAAGAAGTTTTTAACTTTCTCCCGCACTGCACCCACAGAGTTAGCCAGGCTAGCCGTTTGATCCCGCAGTCTAATTAAAGCGGGTTTTATGGCCCATGCGAGCCTCTTCCGCCACGATCATGCCCGGTACAGCAACAATCGTTTTAAGGTGCCCAGATAGTTAAAAGCCAGCCATCAAGCGATTGATGGCTGGCCAGTGCGAACCGCCCCCCTGATTCGGGCAGGTGTAAAATCAGCGGCGTTTAGGCTTGCGCATTGTTTGTACCGGACGACGCTTATTTTTGTCGCGACTCCAACGGTTCTTCTCGTCCGGCGTCAGCTCAGGCACCTTACGTGTTTCAAGGTTAGCGATCGTGGCGAGATCATCGACTTCGTCTTGCGAAAGCTCGATCCACTCTCCCGCTTTAGCACGCTTATCAATAAATATGTTGCCGTAACGTACACGCTTCAGACGGCTAACCGTAAGCTCTTGAGACTCCCACAGGCGGCGCACCTCGCGGTTACGTCCCTCAAGAATGACGACGTGGAACCAGGTGTTGATACCTTCACCACCAAACTCTTGCACATCGGTAAAGCGCGCAGGGCCATCTTCCAGCATAACGCCATCCACCATCGCTACGATGTGTTCGCGCTTTACTTCACCCATTACGCGCACGGCGTATTCACGCTCAACCTGGGTTGAGGGGTGCATTAACCGGTTGGCAAGCTCGCCATCGGTCGTGAAAAGCAGCAGACCGCTGGTATTGATATCCAGTCGGCCAATGGCAATCCAGCGCTCGCCTTTTAGCCGTGGCAAACGCTCAAATACGGTACGACGGCCTTCCGGGTCTTTACGCGTGCACAGCTCGCCTTCTGGCTTGTTGTACATGATGACGCGACGCGGCGCTTCGTTCTCGGGTCGCAGTGTAACGGGGCGGTCATCGAAACTTACTTTATCGCGCATTTCAACGCGGTCACCCAGCTTGGCGACCTGGCTGTTGACCTTTACTCGGCCATCAGAAATAGCGGTTTCCATTTCGCGCCGCGAACCCAGTCCCGCTCGTGCAAGCACTTTCTGGAGTTTTTCACTAACGGGAGGGGTGTGGTTACTCTGAGTCATGATCGTCTGACCTCATATCATTGGTCTGCGTGCGTGCGCTGTCATCATGTGGGCGCTGCGCACGTGCCGCAAGTCGAGCTTCTAAATCAGCAAAACTTAGCGGCTGGGTTAACGCCGTCTCGGCGTGGTCGTCGGCTCTCTCAGCCGTCTTGGGTGGCGCATCCTGCACGCTTTCTGGCGCTTCGTCCAGTGTTTCTTTGGGCCTTGATTCCTCACTCTCCTCTTCAAGGAGAGCCTCTTGTGAAACCGGTAACTCAGCCTCTTCTCTTTCCTCCCAATTAACCAATTCATGCATGGGGGGAAGTGCATCCAGTGTTTTCAGGCCAAAATCGTCCAGAAAGCTTCGTGTAGTGGCATAGACGGCGGGCCGTCCGGGCACATCGCGGTGACCAACCACACGAACCCATCCACGCTCCATTAAGGTGCGCATGATCGAACTGCTCACGCTGACCCCGCGTACTTCTTCGATATCACCACGGGTAACGGGCTGCCGATAGGCAATCAACGACAGCGTTTCAAGCAGCGCACGCGAATAGCGCTGGGGGCGTTCGTCCCAGAGGCGTGATACCCAATGCGCAAGGCGTGGCTGAATACGCAGTTGAAACCCTGATGCGGTTTCTACCAACTCTAACGCACCCTCTTTATGGCGCAGAGCAAGGCGCGCTAACGCGTCACGCAACTCTCGTCTCGGCGGGCACTCATCGTCGATAAACAGGGTTTCGAGCCGCTCGACATCTAACGGTTCGCCTGCGGCGAGCAGCGCGGCTTCTATAATGTTGTCTAAGGTCGTGTCCTTCACGGTGCCTCCTCATCAGGCTCAAAGGCAGGCTCTTCAAAGGCGCCGTCTGTTTCCTCTAAAGCAAGCGCTTCAAAAACGGCTTCTTCTTCATCGACTATCGCGCCGCTGCGCGCTCGAACATGGATAGGAGAAAGCGGTGCGTTCTGGACAATTTCGATCATTGCCTCCTTCGCTAGCTCCAAAATAGCCATAAAGGTGACGACCACGCCTGCCCGCCCCTCTTCCAGGATAAACAGGGCTTCAAAAGGCGTGTAGCGTTGGTGCGCGCTGTCTTCGCTGAGCTGCTCCATGATCTTGAGCATACGCTCGCGGGTAGACAGTACCTCACGGCTAATCTGATGGGACTGGGTTAATTCGGCACGTTTAAGGATATCGGAAAGCGCACTCAGCAGTTCATCAAGCTCTACATCCGGGTGAATCACCCGCGACTCAAGCGGGGGTAAACCCGCCTGCACGCTAAACCAATCCCGCCCTACACGAGGCAACGTATCCAGCGTTTCAGCAGCGGCTTTTAAACGCTCGTACTCTTGCAGGCGACGAATCAGCTCTGCCCGAGGGTCCTCTTCATCTTCGCCCTCCGCTTTGGGCGGCCGAGGCAGTAGCGAGCGCGATTTAATTTCCGCCAACATCGCGGCCATCAGCAAGTACTCACCGGCAAGCTCGATTTCCATCGCCTGCATCAGCTCTACGTACTCAATGTACTGATGGGTAATCGCGGCCACGTTGATCGTCAAGATATCTAAATTTTGCCGACGAATAAGGTAAAGTAAGAGATCCAGCGGTCCTTCAAAGGTTTCCAGAAAAACGCGCAGCGCCTCGGGAGGAATATACAAATCCTCCGGCAGTTGAGTAATCGGCTCATCGAACAGCCGCCCAAGCGCTTCGACGACGGGCTCTTGTGCCAACGTCGCCATGCGTTCAGGATCAGCGGTGGCGTTTTGTGTGTCGCTCACTCAGTCGGTATCTCTTGGTCAGTGGGCATTAGAAGGCAGTGTAACAAAGTCAGCACCTGACGTTGCGCCTGGCGCACGGTGCGTTAGCCTGCTTCGGCAGCTTTACGATAGCGTCCTTCGTAGTCGAAGAGCTTGTCGCGAATCTGGAAATGTCGGCCCACCTTGCGCCCAACCACAAAATCCGGATGGCGCAAGCGGCGCTGCTCGCTAATAACGTCCTCTGGCTTGAGGGGTTGCCAGGGCGTGCTCGGAGCGCGCAAATGCCGACGCAAAAAGGCGGCATAAAAGGCGCGGCGCTGGGCGGGGGTTTCCAGGGCAAACCACTCAGAGAGTGTTGTGCCATCCTCATCGTAATAGGTCACTTTCAGACGCGGCAGGCCACGGCCATTAAGGGTTGCATCCAATTGCATGCCACTTACCCGTAATACACGGGCATCTTTTAATTTGAGTGCATCTTTAAGCTTGTCATCCGCATCCACCAGCAGCTGTTCGCAACCGTGACAGCGACGCGCCGCAATATCATTTTCAGCGCCACAGCTATCGCACACCTTGAAGCGAAAGCGAAAATCACACTGGTGGCGCTTGCCTTTATCATCGTCAAGCAGCCCTTGGCAGCGACGCCCAAAATGCTCAATGACCAGTTCGCCGTCGCGCTTGCCCCAAAACAGATTAGCGTGGCCGCAGGCCGGGCATTCAACCTGCACCGGCTCATTGTCGCCCGGCGGTTTTGGCTCGCCCACTTCTGGTGCGTAAAGGTCCCAGGGGTTGCCCGCGTAATCCAAAATAAGGCAATCCTGCTTACCCGGTGAGAGCCGAAGCCCTCGGCCCGCAATCTGCTGGTAAAGGCTGACTGACTCCGTAGGCCGAAGCATCGCAATCAAATCCACATGGGGCGCATCAAAGCCGGTCGTCAGTACCGAGACATTCACCAGGTATTTAAGCTCACGCGCCTTAAACGCATTAATCAGCTCAGTACGCTCTGCCGACGGGGTCGCTCCGGTAATCAGCGCTGCCTGGTCGGCAGGCAAATACCCCATGATCTCTTCAGCGTGGGCGACAGTTGCCGCAAATATCATCACTCCATGCCGCTCAGTGGCGCGCTCAACAATCTGGCTGATAATCATGGGGGTGGCGCGGTTGCCTGCCACGACGCGATTTAGCTCGACTTCACGGTAATGGCCGTTTTCTGCAGGCGCCAGCATGGAAAAATCATACCCTTCAATCGCCATATCCAGGCGTTTGGGTTCGGCAAGATAGCCTTGTTTTACCATCAAGCGCAGCGGCTGTTCGAACACACAGTCACGAAAAAAGCTTGCGTCACTGCCGCGCACCATGCCGTAGTAATGACGATGGTAGATAAACCCTTGGCCTAGCCGGTAAGGCGTCGCGGTCAGCCCTAACACTTTCAAATGCGCGTTTTGTGCCCGCAGGTGATCAATCACCTGGCGGTAGCTTGCGTCTTTATCAAGCGACACCCGGTGGCACTCATCAATGACCAGCAGAGTGAAGCCTTCGTCATTGAACGCCTCCAGATTACGCACTACCGACTGCACCGAGCCAAACACGACCTGGCGCGACGCCTCCTTGCGCTTTAAACCCGCGCTGAAGATATCGGCTTTAAGCCCATAGGCCTGATACTTGGCGTGATTCTGCTCCACCAGCTCGCGTACATGCGCCAATACCAATACGCGACCTCTCGCCAAGCGGGCCAGTTCGGCAATCACCAACGACTTCCCGCTTCCCGTAGGTAATACCACCACCGCGGGTTCGCTGGACGCACGAAAATGCGTAACAACACGTTTCACCGCGTCCGTTTGGTAAGGGCGTAAAGCAGGTGGCGGCATATAACTCCAACAGCCAGAAAATTACTTTGCTGGCTCAAGCGGACAAGAGAAACCAGGAACAGCGTTAGCCATAACGGCGGCCCAAGGGCCGCCGTTATGTGTTACGTATGGCTTAACGGTGTGCGGTATTAACCGACCCAAACACGCGCGTTGCGGAACATGCGCAGCCAGGCACCATCTTCTGTCCACTCTGCCGGACGCCAGGAGTTGGTGACCGCGCGGGTAACGCGCTCCGGATGAGGCATCATGATCGTGACGCGGCCATCAGAGGTGGTTAACCCGGTAATACCTGACGGCGAACCGTTAGGGTTAGCCGGATAGCGCGTGGTCACCTGCCCATAGTTATCAATGTAGCGAAGCGCAATCTGATTGCTGGATTGCATGCTACGCAGGTGCGCGGCATCGCGGAACTCAGCACGCCCTTCCCCATGGGCCACCGCAATAGGCAGCAGGGAGCCTTCCATGCCGGCCAGTAGAACCGAGGGCGTTTTTTCAACGCGCAGCATGGCTACCCGCGCCTCAAACTGCTCGGACTCGTTACGCACAAAGCCTGGCCAGTTTTCAGCCCCCGGGATCAACGACTTCAACTGCGAAAGCATCTGGCATCCGTTACACACGCCCAGCGAGAAGCTGTCTTCGCGGGTAAAGAAGGCGACAAACTGATCGCGTGCGCGCTCGTTAAACAGCACGGATTTCGCCCAGCCACCACCCGCGCCTAACACATCGCCGTAAGAGAAACCGCCACAGGCAACGAGCCCTTTGAACTCATCAAGCGCAACACGGCCTTCCAGAATGTCACTCATGTGAACATCAATCGCTTCAAAGCCGGCTTTATCAAATGCCCAGCCCATCTCGACCTGGCCATTAACGCCCTGCTCACGCAGTACCGCAACAGCGGGCTTGGCCATATTGATAAACGGCGCGCTGACATCCTCATTAATATCAAACGTGGGCGTCGCCGAGAGGCCAGGGTCACGCGTATCGAGCAGGTTGTCGAACTCGTTTTTAGCGCACTCGGGATTATCACGCAGTGCCTGCAGGCGATAGCTGGTTTCAGACCAGGTACGCTGTGTCAGTTGGCGCGTGGTTTCCAGCAGCGGCTCTTCAAACAGGGTTACGCGCACCTGGTCGTCGTAACGCGGCCGGGCGATGACGCCACAGGTTTCAATACCCGCGACTGCAAACTGCGCCAACACCTCTTCGGTGTGCTCGCGGTTGACCTGAATCACCGCGCCAAGCTCTTCCGAGAACAGCGCATTAAGCGCTTCAACGGGCTCGTCAATCATCCAGTCGAGTTTGATCTCAAGGCCGGTGTGCGCCGCAAAGGCCATTTCCAACAGCGTGACCAACAAGCCGCCATCGCTACGGTCATGGTACGCCAGCAGCTTACCGTCACGATTAAGCCCCTGAATCACCTCAAAGAAGGCTTTGATATCTTCTGGGTCGTCGACATCCGGGCAGGTATCGCCTACCTGACCATATACCTGCGCCAGCGCAGAGCCGCCCAAGCGATTTTGACCGCTCCCCAGGTCGATCAGAATAAGATCCGACTCGTCTTGATCCAGGTTGATCTGTGGCGTCAGGGTTGCCATCGCATCAGTAACAGGCGCGAAGCCGGTAATCACTACCGACAGCGGTGATGTAACGCTTTTCTCTTCGCTATCCCCTTGGTCACTCACATCCTGCCAGGAGGTACGCATCGACATGGAGTCTTTGCCGACCGGCACCGCAATACCTAACGCCGGGCAAAGCTCCATCCCCACCGCATGAACCGCATCATAAAGCGCCTGGTTTTCGCCAGGGTGATCAGCGGCGCTCATCCAGTTAGCAGAAAGCTTGATATCGCTTAGCTTGGCAATGGGCGCTGCCGCGAGATTCGTAATCGCCTCGGCAACCGCCAGGCGTGCGCTGGCGGCGGGGTCAATCAAGGCAACCGGCGGACGCTCCCCCATCGCCATCGCTTCACCGGCATGGGTGTCATAGCTGGCCGTTGTGACCGCTACATCCGCAACCGGCACCTGCCAAGGGCCGACCATTTGGTCACGCGCCACCTGGCCTGTAATAGAGCGGTCGCCAATGGTAATCAAGAAGCTTTTGGAGGCCACGGCGGGCAGGCGTAGGACGCGATCAAGCGCCTCACGCAGGTCGAGATTATCCAGCATTACACCGGAAAGCTCTGGCGCATGGCGCTCAAAGCTGCGCTGCATTTTCGGCGCTTTACCGAACAGCACGCTCATGGGCAGGTCAATCGGCTTGCTGTTGAAGTGGCCATCGCGCACTTCAAGATGGTGGTCAGCCTGCGCTTCCCCCACCACCGCATAGGGGCAACGCTCGCGCTTACACAGCGCATCAAACGTTGCCAGGTCTTCAGCCGCAACGGCCAGCACGTAGCGTTCCTGCGCTTCGTTACACCAGATTTCAAGCGGGCTCATACCCGGCTCAGCATTAGGCACCGCCCGTAAATCGAACAGCCCACCCCGGTTGCCATCTTTAACAAGCTCCGGCAGCGCGTTGGAAAGACCACCCGCCCCCACATCGTGGATAAAGCAGATCGGGTTTTTGTCTCCCATTGCCCAGCAGCGGTCAATCACTTCCTGAGCGCGTCGCTCGATTTCCGGGTTTTCACGCTGTACCGAAGCAAAGTCCAGGTCAGCGCTTGAGGTGCCAGAAGACATGCTTGAGGCCGCGCCGCCGCCCAAGCCGATCAACATCGCAGGGCCACCCATCACAATCAGCTTACCGCCGACAGGAATATCGCCCTTTTGAATATGCTGTGCGCGAATATTACCGTAACCACCCGCCAGCATGATCGGCTTGTGGAAACCGCGACGCTCAATACCGCCCTCGTTGAGGGTGTCCTGCTCATAGGTACGGAAGTAACCGGTAAGGTTCGGGCGGCCAAACTCGTTATTAAACGCCGCGCCACCAATCGGGCCTTCCAGCATGATGGCAAGGGCGGACTGCATGCGCTCGGGCTTGCCATAATCAAACGCTTCCCAAGGCTGTACAAACTCGGGGATACGCAGGTTGGAAACGGTAAAACCGGAAAGGCCCGCTTTCGGCTTGCCGCCGATACCGGTGGCGCCTTCATCGCGAATCTCACCACCCGAGCCTGTCGCCGCACCAGGGAACGGCGCAATCGCTGTCGGATGGTTATGGGTTTCCACCTTCATCAGAATATGAATCGGCTCCTGATGCGTTCCGTACAGCGCACGCTCTCCCTCAGCACCGGTCAGCGGCGTGGGATAAAAACGCCCCGCCTGGCTGCCTTTGATAACCGCAGCGTTATCGCTATAGGCCGACAAGACATTTTCAGGGGAGGTTGCAAAGGTGTTCTTGATCATCTTGAACAGCGAATGGGTCTGCGGCTCGCCGTCAATGACCCAATCCGCGTTGAAGATTTTATGCCGGCAGTGCTCAGAGTTCGCCTGGGCGAACATCATTAGCTCAATGTCGGTGGGGTTGCGCTGAAGCTCGTTAAAGGCATCGACCAGGTAGTCGACTTCGTCATCGGCAAGCGCCAGGCCCAATTCACGGTTAGCGGTTACCAGCGCCTCGCGCCCGCTGTTTAAAATGTCCACGCTACCCAGCGGTGCCGGGTCGTGGTGAGCAAATAGCGCCGCCGCTTCAGCCGCATCATTAAGCACGGTTTCGGTCATTCGGTCGTGCAACAGCGCCATCAGCGCAGCCAGGCTCTCTTCGCTGGGCGCACGGCTAAACCCTACCCGATAATCAACACCACGCTCTATCCGGCGAATGCCCGACAGCCCACAGTTATGCGCAATATCCGTCGCTTTGGATGACCAGGGCGACTGGGTGCCTAACCGCGGTACGACCAGAAAACGTTGAGCGTCGGCAGGTATCTCGGCATGGGTGGGGGTGCCGTAATCCAACAGTTGCGCCAAACGCTCGTGAGAGGCATCACTGAGTTCTTCACGGTGGTCAATCAAATGAACATAGTGGGCAGACAGCGCCTCCACCTCGGGAACACGTTCACGCAGCACCGTTAGCAACCGTGTATGACGGAAGGTAGAAAGGGCGGGCGCGCCTCGCAATTCGAGCATATCCTGAAGCCTCTAGAGCAGGGAGAATTCGTGCAGGGAAATAGCAGGCCGCCAAGCGGCCCCTTAAATGACACTCATTGGGCCCTATGATACTGGAAAGCGGCGGCCACACGAAATCAACAAGGTGACAGCATGACGATGGCTGGGTATTGTGGCTGCTTGTTTCATCCCGACAAGACCTTATGCCGACATTGATCCATGCCCATTTTTTAGCGCACATTCGCCTCTATTTAACCTTTATTATCATTATCTTATTGATACTTGCGCCCACCTTGCCCAAGGTACCACCTGGCGAGCATTTAACGCATATCCAGGCAAAAGATTTTATCACGGCTCAGACGCGCAACACGCCCACGACTTACTACGAGGGCCGCCAGGGACCCACTGGGTTTGAGTACGAGCTGATGCATCAGTTTGCCGAGTATTTGGGAGTAAGCCTCAACCTCAACGCCAAACATCACCCTGAAAGCGTATTGTCGGCCGTGCGTGAACAAGGCGATTTTGGCGCTGCCGCCCTGCCGCTACTCCCTGACGCATCCGATGTGCACTACACCCGCCCCATCATTCAAATGCAACCACTGCTGGTGTACCGGCGCGGTTTACACGGCATAAAGGCACCCAGCGACCTGGTAGGCCTTGAGATTGGCACGCTAAGCCAGGCAGGTACCAGCGAAGCGCTGCGCGAGTTGCAGCGCGACTACGCTGACTTAAGCTGGAAAGAGTCTCACGCATTGGATGTCGATGAACTGCTTGTCCAGGTCGAGAGCGGCGTACTCGACGCAGCGGTTATTTTTGATCATCAGTTCCGGCTTAACCGACTCTTTTTCCCCAATGTAGAGCGCGGCTTTTTAATGGGCGACCCGCTTTCCATGGTATGGGCGCTTCCTCGCGGCCGCGGTTTAGGGCTGCTTGAAGCCGCCAATGACTTCCTGCAAACCCTTCAAGAAAATGGCACGCTCGACCACCTGGTTAACCGCTACTTTGGCCATGACGACTATTTGGAGTACGTGGGTACGCGCACCTTTTTGACGCATCTGGATGCGCGCCTACCCCAGTTTACCGACCTGTTTAAGCAGGCAGCACGTGACACAGGATTTGACTGGAAACTGCTGGCGGCAGTGGGTTATCAGGAATCCCACTGGGACGCGGAAGCGGTGTCCCCCACCGGCGTGCGAGGCGTTATGATGCTCACCCACCCTACCGCCAGCGAAATGGGTGTGGATAACCGCCGAGACGCGGCGCAAAGCATTGATGGGGGCGCCCGCTACCTGCGCAGCCTGAAAGACCGCCTGCCTGAAAGCATTACCGGAGATGATCGTCTTTATATGGCCATGGCGGCCTACAATGTTGGCCTTGGCCACCTTTACGATGCACGTAAAATTACCCAAGAGCTCGGTGGGGACCCCAACCGCTGGCAAGATGTTCGCGAGGCGCTTCCCCTGTTACAGCAACAGGAGTGGCATAGCCAAACGCGCCACGGCTATGCGCGTGGCGGTGAGCCGGTCATTTATGTGCGCAATATCCGGCGCTACTACGAGATGCTGGAGTACGTTGAGCACAGCCGTCAGCAATTTTTCCAGTTAGGTCAAACCGCAACCAGCGATTCTCTCCTACTGCCATTTGAGTTAATTCCGCCGTTGAATCAATAGCCTCGCTACAGAGCCCTCCCGCTCGATTCCACGTTGCCCTTCGTGGTTAAAGAAAATTTCTGGCGTTTGGATTACGCTTTTCAAATAGCAGGTAAAAACGTACTGGCGATTACAAGCGTTTATCCTGCGTCTGCGACCAGGGCATTGCACCTCAGCACTTTATGCCAACCTGGTTGGATAAGCAGTTGGCCATGTTTGGTTAGACCTTAGACCAATAGAAACGGGTTAGATAGATAAGAGTTGGTTACATCGAAAACCATTAATGACTTCGCCGGAAGGCATGCACAGCCATCAGCTAACCGACCACGTACTGTTTCCTACTTGGCAGGCGGCTTCCGCCAGGTTCAGGTTGAAGGGAGTGACGATGAAAGACACCGAACTGACGCAGCGTAAGAACGACCATCTGGATATCGTGCTACACCCAAACCAGGCCGCTAGTACCCTTCGTCCAGGCTTTGAACACTGGCGCTTTGAGCATTGTGCGCTGCCGGAATTAAACCTGGATGATATTGATCTGGGGACCTACCTATTCGGACAACCTCTAAAAGCGCCCATCCTCATCAGCTCAATGACCGGCGGGGCGAGTCGGGCCAAGGATATCAACCGGCACTTGGCAGAGGCCGCTCAAACGCTGGGCCTTGCCATGGGCGTGGGTTCACAACGCGTAGCCATTGAAGGCGAAGCCAACTGGGGCCTCACGAGCGAACTGCGCCAAATTGCCCCGGACATCCCACTGCTGGCCAACCTGGGAGCCGCCCAAATTAAAGGCGAACGCGGGCTTGATTATGCCCGCCGCGCGGTCGATATGATCGAAGCTAACGCACTAATTATTCATATCAACCCGCTACAGGAAGCGCTGCAAACCGGTGGAGATCGCGACTGGCGTGGCATACTCACCGCCATTGAGCGCACCGTTGCCGCACTGGACGTGCCGGTGGTGGTCAAGGAAGTGGGGGCTGGGCTGTCTGTTTCTGTGGGTCGTCAACTTGCCGAAGCGGGCGTGGCGATGCTGGACGTTGCGGGCGCGGGTGGCACCAGTTGGGCGGCCGTTGAGGGTGAGCGCGCCAGCACGCCACAAGCGCGTGCCATCGCCATGGCCTTCGCCGACTGGGGAATCCCCACCTCACAAGCACTGCACGATTTGCGCCAGGCACTGCCCGGTATGCCGCTGATCGCTTCAGGCGGGGTGGCCAGCGGTATTGATGCGGCTAAAGCACTCTGTTTAGGCGCTCATCTGGTAGGTCAGGCAGCGGCGGTGCTGGGCAGTGCCACCACCTCAAGCGATGCCGTTATCGAGCACTTTCAAACGCTCATTGAGCAGCTGCGCGTTGCCTGTTTTTGTACCGGCAGCGCGGACCTGGTGGCGTTAAAGCACGCGACGCTTACGCAGGTTGAGGCGGGGGCATGAGCCACTACGCGGTCATATCACCACCGTTATATAGCCACGTTAACGCACTCCAAGCCTTTGCTCTGCAAGTCATTGTGCGTGGCCACCAGGTGACGTTTATCCCGCGGTTTCTTGACACGCCAGAGAGCTATAAAACACGCTAGCGCCTTGCCGCAAAAAACGCTTTTAACAACTTGCTGGCCGATGGCGCCAGCACGCCCGCCGTCACCTCCACATGGTGATTAAACCACGGCTGGGCCAGCAGGTTAGCCTTGGATTCCACCATACCGGTACGAGGCTCAGCAGCGCCATAAACCAAACGCTTTAGGCGTGCATGCACAATGGCGCCCGCGCACATCATGCACGGCTCCAGCGTGACATACAGCGTACACCCTTCCAGCCGGTAATTGGCACTCTGCTGCCCGGCTTCACGCAGGGCACGAATTTCCGCATGGCCGCTAGGGTCACAGCTCAGCACCGGCGCATTGTGGGCAGCGGCAAGAATCTCTCCTTCGCTATTCACCACGACGGCCCCTACCGGCACTTCACCCGCCTCAGCCGCCAAATGTGCCTGTTCAAGGGCACGGTGCATGTAAAATTCATCGCTGCGTATCAAGGCAAACTCCGCTAAGGTAGCAAAATGATGGTAGCAACGGCGGCCTCGCCGTATGTGATGTCCGCCACTATGGGCAACAATAGATAGCACCAAGGATACCTGGAATGACCGACGCGCTGAATACGTTAGTAAACCTGCTTGAGCTTGAAGTCCTCGAAGAGACGCTCTTTCGAGGGCAAAGCCAGGACCTGGGCTTTCCTCAGCTTTATGGTGGACAGGTGCTTGGTCAAGCGCTCGCGGCGGCCTCACGTACAGTACCCGCTGAGCGTCACCCACACTCTCAACACGGTTACTTTCTTCGCCCTGGCGACCCGCACCGCCCAGTGGTCTATCAGGTGGATAACGTACGCGATGGCGGGAGCTTTACCACGCGCCGCGTTACGGCGATTCAAAAAGGCCGACCGATCTTCTTCTGTAGCGCGTCGTTTCACAGCCCTGAAGAAGGTTTTCATCACCAGCGCGCCATGCCTCAAGTCGAGTCGCCGGAAGCCTTGATTGAGAGCGGCGCCGCCAAGCACTCACGCTTTCCGGGCCACCCTATCGAGTTTTTGCATATTAAAGGCAATCCGGATGGCGGCGACCCGGCCGGGCAGTGTTTATGGTTCCGCTTTGCAGGCACGCTGCCCGATGCCCCCGCCCTGCACCGGCACTTGCTCTCCTACGCCTCTGATTTCAATCTGCTGACCACCAGCTTACTGCCCCATGGCATTCAGTTCACTGACCCGAAGCTGCGTATCGCAAGCCTTGACCACGCGCTATGGCTTCATGAGGACGCACGGCTGGATGAGTGGCTTTTATACGTCATAGATTCCCCCTGGGCAGGCAACTCGCGAGGCTTGGCACGCGGTCATATCTATCGCCGTGATGGCCGCTTGATTGCCTCTACCGCACAGGAAGGGCTGACACGCATGCATGACGCGCCGATTCGCTAAGCTTCGTACAAAAGCCTTTAGACGTCGCTCCTCAAAAGCACAACGCCCGCAGCAAGTGCGGGCGTTGAAAGAAGCGATTAAACCGGCGTATTAAACAACACCCGAAACATCACTGGCCATAAGCCTCATCGATCGTTTTGAGCGGGTAGTGAGCCGGGTACGGTTTGCGCGCTACGCCTGAATCTACTGCCGCCTGAGCCACCGCGGAAGAAACGCGCTCCAGCAAGCGAATATCGACTGGCGTGGGGATAATGTACTCACGACCAAAGCTCATTTCCGTACGCTCATAGGCATTCAACACTTCCTCGGGAACCGGCTCGCGGGCCAGATCCTTAAGCGCATGCACAGCGGCAAGCTTCATGGCTTCGTTAATCCGTGTAGCGCGCACATCCAACGCCCCACGGAAAATAAACGGGAAGCCCAACACGTTGTTTACCTGGTTTGGGAAGTCTGAACGGCCGGTCGCCATAATCACATCCGGGCGCGCTTCACGGGCAACGTCAGGATGAATTTCCGGGTCCGGGTTGGTGCAGGCGAAAATCACCGGGTCAGCGGCCATCTTTTTAACCTGCTCAGCCGACAGCAAGCCCGGGCCAGAAAGTCCAATAAACACATCGGCGCCGTCGATAGCGTCATCCAGCGTGCGCATGTCAGTATCCAGCGCAAACTCTGCCTTGTACTCATTGATACCCTCACGGCCGGTATGGATAACGCCACGGCGATCCAGCATCACCAGGTTCTCTTTTTTGGCGCCACACGAAACCAGTAGGCGCATGCAGGCAATAGCTGCCGCACCGGCCCCCATGCAAACGATCTTCACGCTATCTATCGTTTTACCAGCAATTTCCAACGCGTTCAGCATACCCGCAGCCGTTACAATAGCCGTGCCGTGCTGGTCATCGTGGAAGACGGGGATATTGCAGCGCTCAACCAGCGCTTTTTCAATCTCAAAGCACTCGGGCGCTTTGATATCTTCAAGGTTAATGCCGCCCCAGGTATCGGCAATGCGGGCAACGGTGTCGATAAACGCCTGCGGGCTTTCTGCGTCTACTTCAACATCTACCGAGTTGATCCCGGCAAAGCACTTGAACAATACGCCCTTGCCTTCCATCACCGGCTTGCTGGCCAGCGGGCCAAGATTCCCCAAGCCTAAAATGGCACTGCCATCGGTAATAACGGCGACCAAATTACCCTTGCCCGTATAACGGTAAGCATTTTCAGGATCGCGGGCAATTTCGCGAACCGGCTCAGCAACGCCTGGGCTATATGCCAGTGCCAAGTCCCGGGCTGTAGCGGTGGGCTTGGTTAACTCCACCGATAGCTTGCCAGGAATCGGTTTCGCATGATAGTCCAGCGCTGCCTGCTTATTTGCATCCGTCATAATGAGGGTCCAATTAGCCTAAAATAGATATAAGTGCTTTCAGAATATAGAAAAACCCAAGGCGTCTCAAGCGCGTCGCCAACTCAAAAAGAAAACGCTTTTTTTAGCGATTTTTCCTTCACGTTAATTACTTTTCCCAACCATTTGCTGAATCTTATGCAGAAGCATTTCAGCTATAACGCATTACTTATTGCTGTATCGCAGCATTTATGAAAACCCCTTCCATCTCGCCATTTGTTCGTCCAAACAGGCATTTATAGAAATTCGCCCATAAAAAAACCCACGCCGTAGCGTGGGTTTTTCTTACAAGTACCTGGTATTTTACCCGCACTTGCAGTGTGGCTGATCCGTCAGGATTAGCCGCGCTTAACAGCAGCGCCGAAACGCTTGTTGAAGCGCTCTACACGGCCACCGGTGGTCGCTTGCTTCTGCTTGCCCGTGTAGAACGGGTGGCAGTTGGAGCATACGTCTAGGGAGAAATCCTGGCCAGAAGTAGAGCCTACCTGGAAGCTAGCACCGCAAGAGCAGTTAGCGGTGACCGTATTGTAATTCGGGTGAATACCTTGTCTCATCGTGATGATCTCTCAAGCGGTATGCCGCCACCTGATCCGTTGCCAGGCACCGCATACGGGTTTGGAAAAACTACTAACCGGTTAACCGTCTGATCGTTTAGATTCAGAGCGGCCGCATATTTTAGCAAAACTTATCGCCGGAGGCCAATTGCCTGACACTGTTTCTTTGCAGGTGCTAAAAGTCGCCTTGCCGTCCCCACTCCGACGCCTGTTTGATTACCTGCCCGCCAGCCGCACTCCCCCTTGCGGCTGGCAGCCTGGGCTTCGTGTACGCGTACCCTTTGGGCGGCGCGAAGTGGTGGGCGTGGTAGTTGAACTGGCTGCCACCAGTGAACTACCACGCAGCCAGTTACGTGCTGTCAGCGAAGCGCTGGATGATGCACCACTTCCCAATGACTGGCTGTGGCTATGCCGGTTTGCCGCACGCTACTACCAACACAGCCTGGGCGATACGCTCCATCATGCGCTGCCTGCACGGCTGCGCCAGGGCCACCCAATGGCTGGGCGCACGCAAACGCTGTGGTTTGCCGTAACGCATACCCAGCCGGATTTAAGCCGAGCGCCCAAACAAGCCGAGCTGTATGCGCTTTTATGTCAGCATCCGCACGGCCTGCCTTCGCGGGCTGTCAGCGCCCACGGCTTTAGCCGCGACCAGCTGCTAGCACTGGGCAAGAAGGGGCTGGTCACCCACCAGGAAATCACCCTGACCGCCCCCGAGACGCCGAGTGGCAGTTTGCTTGCCACACCGGCACTGCCGCTCAATCGTGAGCAGGCCACCGCCCTTGCGGTGCTACACGAAAAGCTTGAAAGCTACCACCCTTGCCTGCTGGAAGGCGTTACCGGCAGCGGCAAGACAGAAGTGTATCTTCAGCTTATTGAAGCGATTGCCGCCAAAGGCAAGCAGTCGCTGGTGCTGGTGCCGGAAATCGGCCTGACGCCGCAAACCCTGGCGAGCTTTAGAAGCCGCTTTCGGGTGCCCGTGGTGGCACTCCACTCCGGCTTAACCGACCCCGAACGGCTGGACGTTTGGGAAGCCGCGGCAAACGGGCGGGCGCTGATTATCATCGGAACACGCTCGGCGATCTTTACCCCGCTTGCCAACCCAGGCGCGATCATTGTCGATGAAGAGCACGACGGCTCTTACAAGCAGCACGACGGGCTGCGTTACCACGCCCGCGACTTGGCCGTTGCACGCGCTCATTACCACGGCATTCCACTACTGCTGGGCAGCGCCACGCCTTCGCTTGAGAGCCTACAGCAGGCGCTTTCCGGTAGTTATCGCCACCTGCGCCTTACTCAGCGGCCCAGCCGCCATCAGCCTGCCAAGCTGGAGCTTCTTGATTTACGCCACCAGCGCCGCCAGGGGGGCCTGCTACCGGGTGCTATCAAAGCGATCAAAAGCACCTTGAGTGCGGGCAAGCAGGTGCTGATTTTCATCAACCGGCGCGGCTTTGCGCCGTCGCTTGCCTGCCACGCCTGCGGCTGGATGGCGGAATGCGGCCAGTGCGATTCACGCATGACGCTGCACCGCCAGCCGCCGCTACTTGCCTGCCACCACTGCGATAGCCGTCGTGCCCTGCCGGATGCCTGCCCCGAGTGCGGCAGCGGTGACTTACGCGCGCTGGGAAGCGGCACCGAGCGTACCGAAGAGACGCTCCAGGGCCTTTTCCCCAAGGTCACCGTGCACCGTATTGATCGCGACAGCACCCGCAAGAAAGACAGCTTTGAGCAGATCCTAAAGGAGATTCAGCGGGGTGAGCCTTGCCTGCTGGTGGGGACGCAGATGCTTGCCAAGGGGCACCATCTGCCTCACGTCACGCTGGTGGTTGTGGTGAATGCTGACGGCGGCCTTTACGCCGCCGACTTCCGTGCCCTGGAGCATAGCGCGCAGCTGCTGGAACAGGTGGCCGGGCGCGCAGGACGTGCAGCCGACCAAGGGCGGGTACTGGTGCAAACACTGCATCCGGATGACCCTCACTTAGGGCTGCTGGCCGAACAGGGCTACGGAGCATTGGCGAGAAACTTGCTGGAAGAGCGCCGCCAGGCACACCTGCCGCCGTTCACGTTTATGGCACTACTACGGATCGAAAGCCCCCAGGAACCGGCGGCCCTTGCCTTAGCGCAACAGGCGGGCCAAACGCTGCGCGAGTGGCTGAAAACCTCAGGCCTTACCACTTACTGCCTGGGCCCCGTGCCTGCGCCTATGGAGCGACGCCAAAATCGCTACCACATGCACTTGATGCTGACCGCCAATAAGCGCAGTCAATTGCACGTGGCGGCCAGTTGGCTGGTGCAATGGCTTGAGGCCAACCGCGAGGCGCGTAAGGTGCGCTGGTCGATTGATATCGACCCTCAAACGCTTGCCTAGCCTGCGGCGCCGCCGTTGAAAATAGCCAGGATTACCAAGGACACTTATGCAAGGATCGCATCAACACCTTTGAAACTGCGCGCCAAATGCTGATAATGGCCGCTTTGCTGATGCACTTCGTAAGTGCGCACTTGCACACGCCGCCACCGACGTTACCCGGATACCTAAATGAAAGACACGATTGTTTCCCTGCTCAACGGCGCCATTGATGCGCTTAAGCACCAAGGCGTGCTGCCTGATGACCTTCAGCCCAACATCAAAGTTGACCCCACCAAAGACAAAGCGCACGGCGATTACGCCACGAACCTGGCACTCATGCTGGCCAAGCCTGCTGGTAAAAACCCTCGTGAGCTGGCCGAGGCGCTGATTGCCGCGCTGCCAGAAAGCGATGCACTTCAAAAAACCGAAATTGCTGGACCAGGGTTCATCAACTTTTTTGCCGCCGCAGATGCCGCCGCCCAAATTGTGGCGCAAGTGCTGGATAGCGGCGACGCCTTTGGCCGCAGCATGATGGGCAAGGCGGAAAAAGTGCAGGTCGAATTTGTATCGGCCAACCCAACAGGCCCGTTACACGTAGGCCACGGCCGCGGTGCCGCGATTGGCGACTGCCTGTGCCGCCTGCTGGAAGCAACCGGTTACGATGTCACGCGTGAGTTTTACTACAACGATGCCGGCGCGCAAATTGCCAACCTGGCCCGTTCGGTACAGGCGCGCGCCAAAAATCTGGGCCCTGATGATGAAAGCTGGCCGGAAGACGGCTATCGCGGCGAATACATTACCGATGTCGCTAACGACTACCTGGCGGGCAAAACGGTCACTGCCGATGACCGTGAAGTAACCGCCAAGGCAGACGCTGATGACCTGGAGGCCATTCAAGAGTTTGCCGTTGCCTGGCTGCGCCGCGAACAGGATCTGGACCTCAAGGCTTTCGGCGTTGAATTTGATGTGTACTTCCTGGAGTCATCGCTTTATCAGGACGGCAAGGTCAACGAAGCGGTTGAAAAACTCGTCGCCAACGGCCACACCTATGAAGAAGATGGCGCCATGTGGCTGCGTACCACTGACTTTGGCGATGACAAAGACCGCGTCATGCGCAAGCGTGAAGGCGGCTATACCTACTTCCTGCCCGACGTTGCTTACCACCTGGATAAATGGCAGCGCGGCTTTACCACCGTGATTAACGAGCAGGGGGCCGACCACCACTCGACCGTTACCCGTGTGCGTGCGGGCCTTCAAGCACTGGAAGTGGGCATTCCCAAAGGCTGGCCTGACTACGTACTGCACCAGATGGTGATGGTCACGCGCTCTGGCGTTGAAGTAAAACTCTCCAAGCGGGCAGGCAGCTACGTTACGGTGCGCGACCTGATTGATGAAGTGGGCCGTGATGCCACGCGCTTCTTCCTCGCGGCACGCCGCGCCGACTCCCAGCTAACTTTCGATATTGACCTGGCGCGTTCACAGTCCAACGACAACCCGGTGTACTACATTCAGTACGCCCACGCGCGCGTAAGCAGCATGCTGCGTAAAACAGAGGCAGCGGGCCAGCCTTTTGATCACGCCCTGGCGCTTGCCAACCTCGCGCTACTGGGAAGCGACCAGGAAAAAGCCGTGCTTAACCGCCTGGCGCGCTATCCAGAAGTGGTTCAAAACGCGGCGAAAAACCGCGAACCGCAGCAAGTGGCGCAGTATCTACTGGACCTAGCGGGGGATTTCCATACCTGCTACAACGCGGTCAAAGTTATGGTCGAAGACGATACGCTTCGTAACGTGCGTCTCTCGCTGGGTCTGGCAACCCGTCAGGTACTGCGTAATGGCTTGGACTTGATGGGCGTTAGCGCCCCCGAGGAGATGTAAGCCATGGCCAGCCCGCGCAAAAAGCCTGCTCGCCCTCGCCAGGGCGCTACCTCGCAGCGTAAAGCCCCTCGCTCCTCCAAAGGCAGAGGGTTTCGCCTACCGGGCTGGGTATGGGGTCTTGCCGGTATGGCCGCAGGTTTTTTCCTTGCTCAGCACCAGCACGGCACGGCGCCCTGGCAGGACACGCCAAGTGACCAGCCGCAGGCAACGGTACTCTCCAAACCCGAAAGTGCCGAGCGTGCCGCCGCCAGGGAAAACGAAACCGCAAGCGAACCCTCGATGCCCACGTTCGAGTTCTATACCTTGCTGCCTGAAACCGAGGTCATTGCCCCAGGTGTCACGCTTCCCTCAAGCGTTACCCGCCCAGAAGTTGCCGAGCAGGTTGATGTGCAAGCCGCCGAGAGCGCCTCAACCCAAACGTCATCAACTGACGACCCTATCGCTCAAGTGATTGCGGCCAACACGCGTCCGGAAGAGCAGGCAAGTACCGCGCAGCCGACAGCCCCTGCCAGCACCAGCGCGCCTAATCGCTACGTATTGCAGGCCGCTTCGTTTCGTGAGCTAAGCGATGCCGAGCAACTACGCAGCCGGTTACGCAACTTAAGCCTACTGGCGCAAATCAGCGAAGTGCAAGCGGGCGGCGATACGTGGCACCGTGTCCAAGTAGGCCCTTACGAAGACACTCGCGAGTTGAACCGCGCCCAGGATTTAATGACCACGCAAGGCATTGAACCCTTGTTGATACAGCTGCAAAACTGATTTTAAGAACCGGACCTCCAACGAATAAAGCGGTAGGCGTTACCCAGCGGGCGGTTGATTTTTTATCAGCCGCCCGCATTTTATTGTTCATCGTCTTTTATAGGCGGTCGCTCTATCATCGTTTAAGCGGCCGTTCAGTTATCGGGAGCACGCCTCCCCCAAGGAGTTATCTCCATGACCACTATCGTATCCGTACGTCGCGGTAATCAGGTTGCCCTGGCAGGCGACGGCCAGGTATCACTTGGCAACACCGTGATGAAAGGCAACGCCAGCAAGGTGCGTCGCCTCTACCGTGGCAAGGTGCTCGCCGGTTTTGCAGGCGGCACCGCTGACGCATTTACGCTGTTTGAGCGCTTTGAAGCCCAGCTTGAAAAGTACCAGGGTCACTTGACCAAGGCGGCCGTTGAGCTAGCCAAAGACTGGCGCACCGACCGTGCCCTGCGCCGGTTGGAAGCGCTGCTTGCCGTCGCTGACCACAGCGCCTCGCTGATCATTACCGGCAACGGCGATGTGGTTGAGCCTGAACGCGGCATTATCGCGATTGGCTCAGGCGGCAACTTTGCCCAGGCAAGTGCCCGAGCGCTGCTTGAGAATACCGAGCTTTCCGCGCGTGAAATCACCGAGAAATCGCTCCAAATTGCCGGTGACATCTGTGTATTCACCAACCATCACGTGACGCTCGAAGAGCTGAATACCAACGAACGTTGAGGCTGACTTAATGACTCAGATGACACCCCGCGAAATCGTCCACGCGCTTGATCAATACATCATCGGCCAGCAAGACGCCAAGCGCGCCGTTGCCATTGCGCTGCGCAATCGCTGGCGCCGCATGCAGCTTGACGACGACCTGCGTCCTGAAGTAACCCCGAAAAATATTTTGATGATCGGGCCAACCGGTGTGGGTAAAACCGAGATTGCGCGTCGTTTAGCAAAACTCGCCCGTGCGCCGTTTATCAAAGTAGAAGCCACTAAATTTACCGAGGTAGGCTACGTTGGCCGCGATGTGGAGTCCATCATTCGTGATTTGATGGAGTCGGCCATGAAAATGGTGCGCGAGCATGCCAAAGAGGAAGTCGGCCATCGTGCCGACGATGCCGCTGAAGATCGCGTGCTTGATGCGCTTCTACCACCGCCCCGCGGCCAGGAAGACAAGCCTCGTGAAGACTCCAGCACGCGTCAAAGCTTTCGCAAAAAACTGCGCGAAGGCCAGCTGGATGATAAAGAGATCGATATAGAGGTATCTTCCCAGAGCGCGGGTGTCGACATCATGACGCCGCCCGGCATGGAAGAGATGACCAATCAACTGCAGAGCCTGTTTTCTAACATGGGCCAGCAGAAACGCGAGCAGCGCCGCGTAACGGTCAAAGAAGCGCTGGTACTGCTGCGCGATGAAGAAGCCGGCAAGCTGGTGAATGAAGATGAAATCAAAGCGCGTGCCGTTGAGGCCGTAGAGCAGCACGGCATCGTGTTCCTGGATGAGATCGACAAAGTTGCCAAGGGCAGCGGACAGTCCAGCGGTGGTGAAGTGTCTCGCGAAGGCGTTCAGCGTGACCTGCTGCCGTTGATCGAAGGCTCTACGGTTTCCACCAAGTACGGCATGGTGAAAACTGACCATATCCTGTTCATCGCATCCGGCGCTTTCCACTTGGCGCGTCCGTCTGACTTGATCCCCGAGTTACAGGGCCGTCTGCCGATCCGCGTGGAGCTTGATGCGCTAACGCCGGGCGACTTCAAGCGCATTCTGACCGAGCCATCCGCATCATTGACCAAACAGTACCAGGCGCTGCTGGCAACCGAAGGGCTGGGTATTGAGTTCACCCCTGACGGGATTGAGCGTATCGCCGAGATCTCCTGGCAGGTTAACGAAGGCACCGAGAATATCGGCGCTCGCCGCTTGCACACCGTGATGGAGCGCTTGCTGGAAGAAGCCTCGTTCAAGGGCGGCGATATGGACAGCCCGCTGGTCATTGATGCCAATTATGTGAATGCCCAACTAGGTGAACTGGCTGTCGACGAAGACCTGTCGCGCTATATCCTGTAATGATCGCTTAAATCGCTTGCCCACTGATGCCTGTTTCAATGGGACGCAGAAGGTGGGCAAGCTATCTCGGCAATGAGCCAAGAGGTTTGTGCATGAACGCTCCCGCCCCCAACCGGGTTCACTATCATAAAAAGGCCCGCGAACTTGAGCTTGGCTATGCCAGCGGTGAGAGCTTCCGGTTGCCGATAGAGTTTTTGCGGGTTTACTCGCCCTCTGCGGAGGTACGTGGTCATGGCGGTGATACCGCTGTGCTTCAAGTCGGTAAAAAGGATGTTGGGCTACAAAACATCGTCCAGACAGGCAACTATGCGCTACAGCTTTACTTTGATGACGGGCATAGCAGCGGCATTTATAGCTGGGAATACCTGTTTGAACTCGCCACGCATCAAAAAGCCTATTGGGAGAACTACCTGCAGCGGCTAAAAGAAGCCGGTGCATCGCGCGAGCCGGCAGGTATCCAATTCAAGCAGCTGTGATTCGAGAATCGAGAAGCATGCTTCAAGAACCATAATCCAAGAACCAAACTCAAAAACCATGACCCAGCGCATCCGACCAGGCGCAGACAAATTGGGGCAGACAAGGCTACAATATCGCCAACCTTTTTATACGACGACCATCTGGTCGATTGTTACCGCCTCGAACTCGGGAGCTAAAGCCCCATGAGCCCCACGGAAAAGCGCACCACCGATTTTGGTTATCAAGAAGTCCCGGTCGACGAGAAAGCATCACGTGTAGCGGATGTATTCCACTCTGTCGCCGCCCGTTACGACGTTATGAACGACTTAATGTCGATGGGCATCCACCGTGTATGGAAACGCTTTACCATTGAGCGTGCGGGCGTTCGCCCCGGCCACCACGTTTTAGATATCGCGGGGGGCACCGGAGATTTAACCCTTAAGTTCTCACGTATTGTTGGCCCGCGCGGCAAAGTCGTGCTTGCCGACATCAACGCCTCCATGCTGAAGGTTGGCCGCGACAAGCTGATGGATAATGGCGTCGGTGGCAATGTTGAATACGTTCAGGCCAACGCTGAGTGCTTGCCCTTCCCTGATAATAGCTTTGACTGTATTACGATTGCGTTCGGCTTGCGTAATGTGACCAACAAAGACGCCGCGCTACGCTCCATGGCCCGCGTGCTAAAACCGGGCGGCCGCTTGCTGGTGCTGGAGTTCTCCAAGCCCAATAACCCGCTGCTTTCTAAAGCCTACGATGAGTACTCTTTCCGCCTGCTGCCTAAAATGGGCGAGCTTGTCGCTGGAGACGGCGAAAGCTACCGCTATTTAGCTGAGTCCATTCGCATGCACCCGAACCAGGAAACACTTAAAGCGATGATGGAAGCAGCAGGCCTTGAGCGGGTGGAGTACACCAACCTGACAGGCGGCATTGTGGCCCTGCACCGTGGCATCAAGTTATGACGTTATCGTCGATAGTGGTATCAACGATCACGAGGTCAGCATGCTGTTAACCCCGACACTTGTGTTGGCCGGTTGTGAACGTACGCTTAATGCCCTGCTCGCTCGCGACCCTGCCGCACCGGCTCGCTTAGCGGCCCTGGCGGGCAGTCGGCTTTTGGTGCGTTTGGAAAAGCCACATCTGCAGCTGGTACTGCATTACCATTTGGCAGGTATTGACCTACTCCGTGGCGACGACGTAGACGAAGCCGATGTCGACGCAGTGGTAGAACTCACGCCTGAAACCTTCTCTGAATGGATCAGCGGCGCCTCCATTGAGCGGCTCATGTTTGACGGCAAGCTCGCGGTGCGCGGACGCCTTCATCTGCTGGAGGCTACCCGCGACCTGCTGTTTGACCTGGATATCGACTGGGAAGCCGAGCTTGCCAATTGGTTGGGCGATATCCCCGCTCACTCGTTGGCCGAAGGCGTGCGCCGCCTGACGCGCTGGGGGCTGCGTACCAAAAATGAGCTTCTTCAGGATGTCTCAGAGTATGTATTTGAAGAAGCGCGTTTACTGCCAGGCCGCCAGCAGCGTGATGTGCTGCGTGACCACTTAACCGAACTTGAAGTGGCAACTGACCGTTTGGAAGCCCGCTTTAACCGACTCCATCGCCGTCTGGTGCGTGACTCATCGCTTGCCTCACAGGAGCCGTCGGCATGAGCCTGCGTCTGTTCAAAATTCTTTGGATTATTGCGCGCCATCGGCTAGACACTCTGATCCCCATGGAGCGGCTGCCGTTTTGGCTGCGAGCGCTTTTATGGTTTTCACCGCTGCGACTTTTTTCGGTTGGTCATCGCAGCCGTGGCGAGCGATTGCGCCTGGCGCTGGAAGCGCTGGGGCCTATTTTTATCAAATTTGGCCAGATGCTCTCCACGCGTCGAGACCTCTTACCGGATGATGTCGCCAACGAACTTAGGCGCCTACAGGATCAGGTGCCGCCCTTCCCGGGCGAACTTGCCGCCGCCCGGGTCGAAAAAGAGCTGGAGATGTCACTTGATGTAGCGTTCGCTGAATTCGAGCAGGCGCCACTTGCCTCGGCATCCATCGCCCAGGTACATGCGGCCAAGCTACATACCGGCGAAGAGGTGGTGGTTAAAATTATCCGCCCCGGTATCGACCGTATCATGCGCCAGGACATGGCGCTGATGTATCAGGTTGCCAAACTGTTTGCCAAGGTGCCCGAAGCCCGCCGACTGCGCCCGGTCGAAGTGATTCGCGACTATGAGGCCACGCTATTCGACGAACTGGACCTTTATAAAGAAGCGGCCAACACCTCACAGCTCAAGCGTAACTTCAAGGATTCACCGCTGCTGTTTGTACCGACTATTTATTGGCCTTTCACACGTCGACACGTGATGGTTCAGGAGCGTATTCGCGGTGTACCCGTCGCGGATATGGAGACGCTGACCGCCCGTGGGGTCAACTTAAAGAAACTCGCTGAGCGCGGCGTAGAACTCTTTTTTACCCAGGTATTTCGCGACAACTTCTTCCACGCGGATATGCACCCGGGTAATATTTTTGTTAATTGCGATAATCCCGAAGATCCTCAATACATTGCGATCGACTGTGGGATTGTGGGCAGTTTGACCCGCGAGGATCAGGACTATCTCGCGCGTAACCTTTTGGCGTTTTTCCATCAAGACTATTATGAAGTTGCCGCGCTGCACATCGAGTCTGGCTGGGTGGGCGAGAATACTCGCGCGAATGAGTTTGCCGCGGCCATCCGCACCGTTTGCGAGCCGATCCTTGAAAAGCCTTTAAAAGACATTTCCTTTGGCCAAGTACTGTTAGGGCTTTTTCAAACGGCTCGGCGCTTTAATATGGAAGTCCAGCCTCAGTTGGTACTGCTGCAAAAGACCCTGCTCAATATTGAAGGCCTTGGCCGCCAGCTCTATCCGGAACTTGATCTGTGGAGCACTGCCAAGCCCTATCTTGAGCAGTGGATGAAAGACCGCGCGGGCATTAGCGGGCTGTGGGAGTCGTTAAAGCGCCAAGCGCCTGAGCTTTCTCATCAGTTGCCTGAACTGCCCGTTCTTGCCCACCAGGCGCTGACCCGGATGGAAGTTGAACATCGCCAGCGTCACCAACAGGTCGACTCGATTCATCACATGCAGCGCCAAATGGCGGATCAAGGAAAACGCCATCACCGCTTACGGATTGGTCTGCTCCTGGTAGCAATTACACTGGCCTGGCAGCCGCTTGTCAGTTGGGCCGCTACTCAGGATTGGCCGATTTTAGGCGCAGCCGCCATTGGCTTGCTGCTACTGTTATGGCAATAGCGTTGTTATAAACGTGGTTGGACGTTCGCACGTGGTGGGACTTTCACTTACGAATGATGATGCTCACTGTTGTAAAGGAGACTCATGAATACCTCTTTAACGTCTAATCACGCCCCCGTGCTGGACATCCTCGCCGAGGTACTAAAGCAGCGGCGCAGCGCTTCTTCTGAAGATTCTTACGTTGCCTCCTTGCATCATAAGGGTTTGAACAAGATACTCGAAAAAGTGGGTGAAGAAGCCACCGAGACGCTGCTTGCCGCAAAGGATGCAGAACACGGCAGCCCCGAGCAGCGCCAGGCACTGGTCTCGGAAACCGCCGACCTCTGGTTCCATACGCTGGTTATGCTCTCTCACCTGGAGCTGGATCATCAGGATGTGTTAAACGAGTTGGCGCGGCGCTTTGGCATTTCCGGCCATGACGAAAAAGCCGCACGTACGCCATAATAAATAACACGCATTTGAATTAATGAGGATACGCATATGTTAGGTGGCATCAGTATTTGGCAGCTGCTAATTGTCTTAGGCATCATTATTTTAATCTTCGGCACCAAAAAGCTACGTAATGTGGGCACCGACCTGGGCGGCGCGGTTAAAGGCTTTAAAAAAGCGGTGCATGAAGACGAGAAAGACGACGAAAAGAAAGACGCCGAGCCTCCGCATGCCAAGGTTAGCCACGAAGAACCTGGCAACACTTATGACGCTCAGGCCGAAGAAAATCGCAAGGCCCGTAACGAAGAGCCCAAATAATTTATGTTGGATATCGGCTTTCTTGAACTGATGCTTGTCGGTGTCGTGGGACTACTGGTACTTGGCCCTGAGCGCCTCCCTCGGGCGGCGCGTACGGCAGGCCTTTGGGTTGGTAAAATCAAGCGCACGATATCCGGCATGCAGCGCGAAATTAGCGCGCAGCTTGAAGCAGAAGAGCTGCGCCAAACGCTGAACGAACAGCAAAAGAGCATTAACGATAGTCTGAAGAGTGCTAAAAAAGACGTTGAGAGTATTCTCGACACTCCCTCCTCGCGCAGTACTTCTTCATCGACAAGCCAGAGTGAAACGGAGCAACGTGTAGCCCAGGCAAGTGCCCAGTTGGATGAAGCGCAGCGGGAAGTCAACGAAGCGGCGCCCCATACTTCCAACGAGCCCTTAAAGGCGACCTCTAAAAAGGATAGTCAGAACCCATGAGTACCTCTGGCGACGCTCGGGAACCCCAGAACGATCAGCAGCAAGCCCCATTGATTGAGCATTTGATTGAGCTTCGCATGCGCCTGGTCCGTGCGGTGGTGGTCATTTTAGTGGTTTTTCTGGGCCTTTATGCTTTTGCCAATGATATCTATGGCTTTGTGGCCGAGCCGCTGATGGCTCTGCTACCGCCGGGTTCGCAGATGATTGCGACCGAAGTAGCCTCGCCCTTTCTGGCGCCTTTTAAGCTAACCCTGGTGGTCGCCGTTTTTATCGCTATACCCTTTGTACTGCATCAGGCATGGGCGTTTATCGCGCCAGGGCTATACGATAATGAAAAAGCCCTGGCCATCCCTATTCTGGTCTCAAGTATTGGGCTTTTTTATGCGGGTGCGGCTTTTGCCTACTATGTGGTATTTCCGCTACTGTTTGCCTTTTTCACCCAGGCCGGGCCTGAAAACGTCACGGTCATGACCGATATTAACCAGTACCTGAACTTTGTACTGAAGCTCTTTTTCGCCTTTGGCGTGGCGTTTGAAATCCCCATTGCGACCTTTTTGCTAATCCTGTCGGGCGCCACCAGCGTAGAGAGCCTTTCCAAAAAGCGGCCCTATGTTTTTCTGGGCTGCTTTGTCATAGGGATGCTGCTAACGCCGCCAGATGTGGTATCACAAAGCCTGTTGGCACTGCCCATGTACCTGCTTTACGAGGTAGGCTTGCTGTTTGGTCGCCTGGTGCGCAAGCGGCGTGATGAGCAAGCCACCAAGGAGCAGGAGCCGTAAACGGCGCTTCTATCACCTGGAAACCGCCGCATCGCTATTGACGTTATCACCACGTTAAAAAGCCTCTGTCATTATTCATGACAGAGGCTTTTTTATAGCGCAGCGCCTACCGCTTATTAGTCCATCATTTCGTCAATGCGGTCTACCAGCTTAAAAATACCGGTGGCGGCTTCACTGATACGCGTTGCCAGCATATAGGCGGGCGTGGTGACCACTCGGTGCTCAAGGTCGACCACGATGTCATCCACTGCGCAGCTGCGATGCAGGCCACCCATGGCGCTGATAGCCCCCGACACACTTGGGTCATGGCCCACGGTAACCGCAACACCCTCACCCAAAAGCCGTGGCACCAATACCGGCGCAATACACATTAACCCAATCGGTTTTTCCTCTTCCCGAAAGCCGGAAAGCGCGTCTTTTAGTGCCTCCAACACCTGCATGCCGTCCCCTGCGCTTGCAAAGTCAGACAAATTCTTCGCCACGCCAAACCCACCCGGCACAATGACCGCGTCAAACTCATCAGCCTCTAGCTCAGTCATCGGCTGGATGTCACCACGCGCAAGGCGCGCTGACTCCTGAAGCACGTTGCGTGACTCACCTTCTACGGCTTCCTGAGTGAGGTGGTTAACAACATGATGTTGCTCAATATCGGGCGCAAAGCAGCGATAACCGATGCCCAACTGGTCCAAACGCAACAGCGTTAACGTGGTTTCATAAATTTCAGAACCATCAAAAACGCCACAACCCGCTAATACCACTGCCACCTGTTTGGTCATGCCTATCTCCCTTATCGCAGTGTCTGCCGAATGCAATACAGCAAAGCAATCGCTCACTTTAGTCAGTGTGGCGGTTTGCCACAAGACGGCTTTCGCCGTAAGACATGCCTGATATACTCAATCCAAGCCTATGGGCATCTTTATTTATGACCCTTTATTACGGAGAGATCTCTTGAGCACACTCACTCCCCGCCAGTTTCCCAACACTCGGCTGCGCCGCATGCGCCGCGATGATTTTTCCCGTAGGTTGATGCAGGAAGTGACCCTGACACCGTCTGACTTAATCTTGCCGGTGTTTGTTTTAGAGGGTGAAAATCAGCGTGAAGCCATTGCTTCCATGCCCGGCGTTGAGCGCCTGTCGATTGATTTATTGATTGAACAAGCCAGGGAAGCGTTTGCGTTAGGTATTCCCGCGCTGGCGCTCTTCCCAGTGGTAGGTACCGAACAGAAAAGCGAGCTTGCCGAAGAGGCTTATAATGCCAACGGGCTGGTTCAGCGCAGCGTGCGCGCGCTTAAAGAGGCCTTGCCTGAGCTGGGCATTATTACCGATGTCGCCCTGGACCCTTACACCAGTCACGGCCAGGACGGTATTTTAGATGAGCAAGGCTACGTTCAGAACGACCGCACGGTAGAAACGCTGCTTAAGCAGGCACTTTCCCATGCTGAAGCCGGGGCGGATGTTGTCGCGCCTTCAGACATGATGGATGGTCGCATTGGCGCTATCCGCCAAGTACTGGAGCAAGAGCTTCTGCACAATGTGCGGATCATGGCCTACAGCGCCAAGTACGCTTCCAAATACTACGGCCCGTTTCGTGACGCGGTCGGCTCGGCGGCCAATCTAGGCAAGGCCGACAAGCGTACCTACCAGATGGACCCGGCCAATAGCGATGAAGCGCTGCACGAAGTGGCCATGGATATCAGTGAAGGCGCTGACATGGTCATGGTGAAACCCGGCATGCCCTATCTGGACGTGGTGCATCGGGTTAAAACCGAGCTTAAAGTGCCCACCTTTGCCTATCAGGTAAGTGGTGAGTACGCCATGCACCGCGCCGCGTTCGATAACGGCTGGCTGGAAGCCGAGCCGGTGATCCTGGAATCACTAATGTGCTTTAAACGTGCCGGAGCCGACGGCATCTTGACGTATTTTGCCCTGGAAGCCGCTCGACTATTGCAGAACCAACGCTAGAAGCCCGCCCTCAAGATGACAGATATATGACATTTTTCTGTCATCTTTCTCCCGCATACTGCTTTGCACGGCAGGTATCACGCTATGCTAGTTTGAAGCCATTAATGCGGGGGAGCCTTATATGGACGATCACGTTACACCATCTACAGCGCTATCACTTAGCGAACTACCCAACGTTGAAATGGATGGTTTACCGTTACGCATTAATCGTACGCCCAACGGTGTGCACGCCAAGGATACCCTTAGTGAAACCGATCTGGACGATCCCCAACTCTATTTAAACCGCGAGCTTTCCCACCTTCAATTTAATATTCGCGTTCTGGAACAGGCACTGGACGATGCGCATCCACTGCTTAATCGACTGATGTTCCTGCTTATTTTCTCATCCAACATGGATGAATTTTTTGAAATTCGCGTGGCGGGTTTAAAACACCAGATGGCCATGGGCGATGATACAACAGCGGCCGATGGCCGTTTGCCCAAGGCGGTGCTTGCTGAAATTTCCGAAGTTGCCCACCAGCAGATCTCTCGTCAGTACAAAATTCTTAACGACACGCTGCTACCCGCCCTGGAGCAACAGGGCCTGCGTTTTCGGCGCCGCGCACAGTGGACCGAAGCGCAAAAGCAGTGGGTACATGAGATGTTTAATAACGAGATCATGCCCGTCATCAGCCCGATAGGCCTTGATCCTTCGCACCCGTTCCCACGGCTGGTCAATAAGAGCCTTAACTTTATTGTTGAGCTGGAAGGTAAAGATGCCTTTGGCCGCGCAGGCGGCATGGCCATTCTTCCTGCCCCTCGCTCGCTCCCGCGTTTAATGGCACTTCCCAAAGCGCTCTGCGCCGAAGGCTACTCTGAATATATCTTCCTCTCCTCCATGATTCACGCCCATGCTGAGGAGCTATTTCCCGGTATGCGCGTACGCGGCTGCTATCAATTCCGATTGACGCGCAACGCCGACATGACCGTCGACCCGGAAGAGGTTTCTGACCTGGCCTCGGCGCTGCGAGGCGAGCTGCTGGCCCGCCGTTATGGCAGAGGTGTACGCCTGGAAGTCGCCGATAATTGCCCCGACGACTTGACCAACTTTTTAATGCGCCAGTTTGAGCTTGATGCCGAGGATCTCTATCGCGTTGAAGGGCCCGTTAACCTGACCCGCATGATGTCGGTGCTGGGAGACGTTGATCGCCCCGAACTGGTGTATCGCCCGTATACGCCGAGTGTGCCCAAGACGCTTAAAATCGGCTCCATGTTTGACTCGATTGCCAGAAACGATGTTTTGCTTCACCACCCCTTCCAGTCGTTCTCACCTATTGAGGAACTACTGCGTGAGGCGGCTCGCGACCCAAACGTTCTGGCCATTAAACAGACGCTTTACCGCACCGGCGCCGAATCGCCTATTGTGAGCGCGCTAGTGGATGCCGCGAGTCAAGGTAAGGAAGTCACCGTCGTTATCGAGCTACGCGCACGCTTTGACGAAGCGGATAACCTTCAGCTTGCCTCTCGCCTACAGGAAGCCGGGGCCATCGTTATTTACGGCATTATGGCGTATAAAACCCACGCCAAGATGCTGCATATTGTCCGGCGTGAAAAGGGCGAGCTGCGCCACTACGCGCACATGGGCACGGGCAACTATCACTCTAAAACCGCCAAGCTTTACACCGACTACAGCCTGTTAACCGCCAACAAAGCGCTATGTGCCGATGTGCACAAGGTCTTCCAGCAGCTTTCAGGGATGGGCCGGGCGCGCAAAATTGATACGCTGCTGCACGCACCGTTTACGCTGCATGAGCGTTTGGTGGAGATGATTGACCGTGAAGCACAGCTGGCACAAAAGGGTAAGCGCGGGCATATCATTATCAAGTGTAATTCACTCACCGAGCCCAGGCTGATTAAAGCGCTTTACCGTGCCTCCCAGGCGGGCGTTGAGTGCGATTTGATTATCCGTGGCATGTGCTGCCTAAAACCCAACCTTCCGGGCATTTCTGAAAACATTCGTGTGCGCTCGATTATTGGCCGTTTTCTGGAGCACACCCGGGTATTTCACTTCCATAACGACGGTAAATCGGAAACCTGGTGTTCAAGCGCTGACTTTATGTCGCGCAACATGTTCCACCGGGTCGAAACCTGCTTTCCGCTATTGGACAAAAAGCTCGCCACCCGAGTGCGTAAAGACCTGGAAACCTACCTGGTCGATAATTGCCAGAGCTGGCTGCTGCAAAGCGATGGCTCCTATCGCTTACAGGACCCAGGTGATAGCGATGCGATCAGCGCTCAGGAGACCCTGCTTTACGCGTTCGCATCCAAAAGCTAGCACAATGTGCATGACCGGAAAAATCCAGTAAGCGCAGTATTGCCGTTAATAAGCGGCTTTACTGCTGGCAGGCACGCTTCTCACACTTTTAAACTCATGCAAAGGCGCCTACGCCAATAGCCAAGTACATGAGAGACTGTCATGATAAATCCTTTCAAATTGAAAGATATTATCCATGATTGAGTTACGCCACCTACGCACACTGCTTGCCCTACGTGAAACGGGTTCACTGGTGGAGGCTGCCGAACGCGTTCACCTTACCCAGTCGGCCCTTTCGCACCAGCTCAAAGACCTGGAAGGTCGGGTTAACAGCCCGCTTTTTGTGCGTAAAACACGGCCCGTCGAGTTTACTCGGGCAGGTTTACGGCTATTAGCCCTGGCCGACCAGATACTTCCGGAAGTGCGTAAAGCCGAACGCGACGTGGCCCGGCTGGCGGGGAGCGAGCAGGGGCGGCTGCACATGGCCATTGAGTGCCACAGCTGCTTTCAATGGCTAATGCCTACCGTCGATTACTTTCGCGACCACTGGCCGGAAGTGGAAATTGATATTCCCAGCGGCCATCACTTTGACCCGCTACCAGCGCTGGCACGCGAGCAGTTGGATCTGGTCATTACTGCCGACCCTCAGGCACTGGAGGGTGTTCACTATGCGCCGCTGTTTCGCTATGAAGGGCTTTTAGCCGTAGCGCGTCAGCACGCTTATGCAGGGAAGCTCTTTATTGAGCCTCAAGCCTTGGCAGACCAAACGCTGATCACCTACCCCGTAGAGCAGGCACGCCTGGATGTGTTTACGCAGTTTTTAGACCCGGCAAACGTACGTCCTCAGGAGATTCGCACCGCCGAACTTACCATCATGATGATGCAGTTGGTCGCCAGCGGCCGAGGCGTATGTGCCCTGCCCAACTGGGCGCTAACGGAGTATCTGGAGCGCGATTACGTCAGCGCCGTTAAGCTGGGTGAAAACGGCATTTGGAGCACGCTGTACGCGGCCGTTCGAGAAGAGACGCTGGAAGCGCCTTGGATGAAGGATTTTCTACGTACCGCACGTGAAACCTCGTTTGCGGTACTCACAGGCATTAAACCAGCGACTCACGACGAGGAATCAGCAACGTAAAGCGTGCGCCACCCAACGCAGGGCTGGTATCCACGGTGACGCTGCCGCCGTGGCCCGCCATAATCTTTTGCACGATAGAGAGGCCTAAACCGTAGCCTCCCAGGCTGCGGGCCCGACTATCGTCCAGCCGAGTAAACGGCTTAAAAATATCCACACGGGCATCTGCCGGAATGCCTGGACCGTCATCCTCAACATCAATACGCACTAGCTGATCTTCGCTCCAAAGCCGGATAATAAGGTGTTTTTTGCCATAGCGGCAGGCGTTACCCACCAGGTTTTGCAGCGCCCGCTGTAAATAGCGAGGCTCGGCTAAAAGCTCAATATCCGGCCCATCCGCCAGTTCAATAGTAAGCCCTTCATTGAGTGGCGCCAGCGTATCAATCACACGCTCGGCCATTGCCCGGCAGTCCACCAGCGCCATTTCAAGCTCGGCCCCGTTCACCGTTTCACCGCCCAAGCGAGCATAGGTAAGGATTTCATCCACCAACTCGTCAAGCTCCGAAATATCGGCATCAATTCCCTGCAACTGGCGCCGAATAGCGGGCTGATCAGTCATGTCCTCGACCATCTGTACGGCAAAGCGAATACGCGCCACCGGCGTGCGAAGCTCATGGGAGACCGCACGAATCATCTCTTGCTGGCCACGCAGCAGCGTTTGCACTTGGCTGGCCATGCCGTTAAACGCCATGCCTAACCGGCCCAGAAAGTCGTCACTTTCTATTTTTACGCGCGTTTCAAGACGGCCGCTGGCAATCCGGGTAGCCGCCAGTTCAAGGCGCGCCATACGTGCTTCGATGCTGCGCATAATCAGATAGATAATTAAACCCAGCACAGCCATGACACCAATCAACAGCGGCAATTGTAAATTCATGGGCAGCGTATCACCGCGCGAGACAGGACCAGCCATTAACCAGACGTCTTCATCGGGCAGTTGATAAAGCAGGCTAACGGCCAGTTTTTCGGATACGAGCAGCGTTAATACGTTGCCTAACACCAGTTGGCTTTGCTGCTGAGACGTTATGTTATCGGGCAGCGTATTAAGCAGAGTGAGCGGCCAGTTGCCGGAACGCAGCGACGTCAGGTTGGCTTCTCGCTCGTCACGTGGCAAGGCTTTTAGCCACTCGCCCAGCAGCAGCAGGCTGCCCTCCCATTGGCGTTCGCTCCAGGCAGGCAGGGTCGCTTCCAAAAACCATTGGCTTTCAGGCACTCGCTGACGAAGACGCCAAGGATCTTCAGTCACCAATACGCTACCACGCTCAATACGTTTATCAGCGAAGTAGCCAAGCTCTACCTCACTCATACGCCGCAAAGTAAGCTGCATACCCAGCCGCTCGGCAAAGTAATTAACCAGCGAATTTCTTTCTTCTTCGGAGGCATCGGCCAGTTGCTGGGTCATTAATGACATGGGCAGTGCTGCCAACTGCTCGTGGTAATCCTCACGTCGTACTTGTTCAATAAAAGAGCGGCCGCCGAGCGCGATGAGCAGTACGACACAAAGCGCCAAGCCTAGCAGTAGATAGAATTTTAAAAACGCGCTATGGCTAAGCAGCCGCTGCATAAATCCTTTTCCTTTCCTGTGTTGATCAGCTGTCCTTCACGAAAAGGTAGCCTTTGCTGCGCACTGTCTTGATTCGATGAGGCTGGTTGGGGTCATCGCCCACCTTGGGGCGAATACGCGATACGCGTACATCGATAGAACGATCCTGACCATCGTACTTAATGCCACGTAACTCATTGAAGATCTCTTCACGGGTCAATACCCGGCCCGCATTGCGGGCAAGTAACCACAACAGGTCGAACTCGGCGCTGGTTAAATCAATACGTTCACCGGCAAGCCACGCTTCTCGGGTCGCATTATCAATTTCCAAATTTTCAAACCGTAGGCGCATTTCGCCATTGGGCGCAGGGCCATCTGCACGCCGTAACAAGGCACGCATACGGGCGAGCAACACACGAGGCTGCACCGGTTTGGGCACATAGTCATCTGCCCCCATTTCCAACCCAAGGATTTGGTCCACGTCGTCAGTACGTGCCGTCAACATCATGATGGGGCCCGCAAAATTGGGCCGCACTCGGCGACAAATCGACAAACCATCCTCGCCGGGCAACATCAAATCCAAAATGACCAAGTCAGGCTGTAGCGTAAGAATGCGGTCCATCCCTTTCACCCCATCGGCCTCTAGCGTGACCTGGAAACCGTTGGCTTCCAGATAGTCGCGAGTCAGCTCAGCCAAGCGCTGATCATCCTCTATGATCAGAATATGATCCTGAACGGGATAGTCAGGCATAACGGTTTCTTGTGACCCAAGCGCCTGAAATTTCTGTTCCAAGTGATTATCCATCTTATCCTTCACTCCGCTTAGGCAGTTAGTCATTCATGTCGTCAGTCGTTCTCAAAAGGTAGCCGGTTACCTGTTCACAGGATACCTCAAAACCCAGCAAACACTTCTTCTGAGCAGTAGCCGCTTTTCTCTACTCGCCGTCGCACACCGCTTGATTCTTCCAAAACAGAGGACTAATGTAGACAGCGGACTGTCGACAATCTGGCTGGAGGAGTAAGCCATGAAAGATGGTAAAGCTAAAAGTGTTATCAAGCGTGTTTATGTTCCTACTCAAGTGCGCGATTTACCCAATGGGGAAAGAGTAACCATCCCTGGCCACTATAAAGCGCCGCCCAGTAATGGAAACAGTGCGTAATGGTACATACTTATAGAAAAGGCAGGCGCGATGCCTGCCTTTTTTAAAGCCGATATTTGCAGCGCCACCGCTAACCGGCAGCGCAGCCTTTAGCCCGCTTGGCTATCCTTTGGGCCCTAATAGTAGCCATGCAATCAGGCCTACCAGTGGGAAGATCAGCAGCGCTAATATCCACAGCACTTTAGCCAGACCGCCTGCTGAACTTTTAGCAACTTTGACAATGGCCCAAATAATGATAATGAGCCAAATCAGACCTAGTAATCCACCGACTTCAATACCCATAGCCACTCCTTGCCTATTTGTTTCCGTGGGCTTTTAGCTAAGCACACCAATACACTATTCACAAGTATCGCTTATGCATCGGGTAGACTCAGAACCATTTCGCCGCTGCGTATTTCAATATTCAGCAGATGCAAAAAACTCATCCCCAGCAGCACGACATGATTCTCCATGCCGGGGCTGATGGAGCCTTGTACATTGCGGATATTGATCCCCCCCAGCGTTACTTCATCAAGCTGAGTAAGGTTTCCTTGTACGCGACCGTTGGCCGTATTAAACCAGGCGCTGCGCCCACGTTCGAGCCCCAGCCGATTGGCCAGCTCATCTGAAACGGCCACATAGGTAGCGCCGGTATCCAGTAAAAACGTCACCGGCTCACCATTAATTTCGCCCGGTGCTTCAAAGTGCCCCGAACGGTTACGCTGTAAAGTAACAGGGCCGCCGTCAGTCGCAGTCTGCACGATATGGGCATTAGGGTTCAGTATTTTTTCCATCCCCCCATCCAGCCACCAGGTACCCAAGCCGATTAACAGTACCCAGAAAAGCAGCATCATCACGATGCTGCCACGCTGTGCTGTCTGCATTATGTGCTCCCCGTTTGCGGTATATTAAGCGCTCTGCCACGCGATGGCGGCATCACGCCCTCGTCGCTCATTAACGTTTGCACAAATCAGCATTGCGATAACAAACAGGCCTGCACATAAAAGGATAGACGCTTGTAGGCCAACCATCGTTTGCAGTACACCCAGCATCACGATGCCCATCACGCCTGCCAATTTATTCGCCAGGCCCCAAAAGCCAAAAAACTCAGCCGATTTTTCAAGCGGTGAAAACACCCCCACCAAGGCGCGGCTTGCCGACTGACTAGATCCTAAACTGAGCCCCGCTAGGCAGCCAACCGCTAGAAAGACATGCTGTGCCTGCCACTGCCAACCAAAACGCACATTGGCCCAAGCGGTTATTTCGGGCGTTGCCCAAATGGCAATGATCGCAACCACCCACAGGCCAAGCGTTATTTGATAGGTGTGTTTCGCGCCTAACCGATCCTGAAGCCAGCCAAACCCGAGCGCTCCGGCCGCCGCGGTTATCTGAACGATAATAAACATGATATTACGTACGCTTTCATCCCAGCCAATCACTTGGGCGCCATAGATAAACGCAAACGCAATAATGATGTAGACCCCCGCCATGGAAAACAGCAGCGAGACCAGGAACACACTCAAGTCTTTGAAATAGCGCAACTCATGCAGGGTTGAACGTACGCGCTGTTGAGCAATGTCCCAGTACGCCACCCCAGAAGGTTTGGGCGTGCCGCGCTCTTTAAGCCACAGGAAGGTGGGAATAGCGGTAATCAAGAAAAAACCGGCCGCGAAGGGCCCCACCCAGCGGATACGCTCATAGTTTTCAACGGTTGCCTCCCCCAGTACGACGAGGGTAAAGCCCGCAGCAAACAGTCCGCCAATATACCCAAGCGACCAGCCAAACCCGGAAATCTTGCCAAGCTTTTCAGGCGGCCCAAGCTCCGGTAGAAAGGCCGCAATAAAGGATTCCCCCATGGAGTAGGCGTAATTGGACAGCACAATCAGGACAAGCCCCAGCACGACATAGCCGGGAGATACAAAGTAAAGCATCGCGGTGGTGACGACCGTGGCCAGATAGCTAAAAAACAGAAAGCGTTTTTTCTCGGCCCGATAATCCATAATCGCACCGCAAAGTGGGGCCGTTACGACCACCATTAAATAGCTGACCGCTAGCGCCAAGCTCCATAGAAAGTTGGCCAACCGAAAACCATCGCCTCGATCCCCTACAATCACGGTGGTAAACAACTCACCAAACACCACCGTAATGATCAGCAAGGTGTACGCCTGATTAGCGAAATCAAACATGGCCCAGCCGAATATTTCGCGGCGTGAAGCGTAGGAAGAAGCAGCCTTGGCAGCATTTAGCAACATCGGGAGTCTCTCTTTAGGGGCAGTGGCAAGCCTGCACATTAGCGCCTGTAAAGTATGACAAAACGCTTAAAGCTTACTGTATAAGAAAACGCCCGGCTTATCGCCGGGCGCTTTGACTGCATTTCAATCAGGACTGCGTTACACCAGGTTGGCCTACAAAAGCCAATGTGCCAAGACAGCCGACAGACCAATCACCAGTGCCGTTACAACGGCGACCGTAACGACGCGGTCCAGCCAGCGGTCCAGCCAACGCTCAAGCGCCTGCCCCTTGGGCTGGCGTCGTGTTGCACCGTGGCGTCCTCGCCGAGCCATCAGCATCCTCGCTCCATGTGTTTGCTCCTGAAGACCTGATTAAGTTCACCTAGCTATTAATACGCCGATTGATAACATTCGGTGCACGGCGTAAGCGCTCCTCTTCGCCCATCTGCTCAGCTTCAAAGGCATCGGCGCCAACAGGCGTTTCACCGTGGCGACGATAAAGCTGGGTCAACATAGCCTTACGGTCTGCGCGTAGCTCACGTACCAGCACAATGACCATCATATACAGAATAAAGGTAAACGGTAGTGCCGACAGCACCGCTGCCGACTGAAGCCCGGAAAGGCCTCCCGCCACAATCAACGTTAAACAAATTGCCGCAATCAGCACACCCCAGATGATACGTTTATAAAGCGGGGGATTAATAGAGCCGTTGTCGGTCATCTGCGCCACGATATAAGAAGCAGAGTCAGCCGATGTTACCAAAAAGATAAAGATGAGCATCATGGCAACAACAGAAAGTACGTTAGAGAACGGCATCAACTCGAACATTTTAAACAGCGCCACGGTGATATTTTCCTGAGTGGCAGCCGCTAAGCCTACATTTGTGCCGTTAAGCTCCATGTTTAGCGCTGCTCCCCCAAATACGCCAATCCAGAGACAAGCCAACAGCGGCGGAACCAGCAATACACCAAACACATACTCTTTAATTGTACGGCCACGGGACACGCGCGCAATAAACGTACCTACAAACGGTGACCATGCAATGACCCAGGCCCAATAGAAAATCGTCCAGCTACTGGCCCACTCATTATCACTATACGGGGAGATACGTAGACTCATCCCAATAAAGTTCTGAAGGTAGTCACCAATGCCTAGCGTAATCGTTTCAAGGATCGCAATGGTCGGGCCGGTCACCAATACGTACACCATTAGCCCGATGCACAGCACCATGTTCAGGTTTGAAAGGCGCTTAATACCTTTATCAAGCCCTGACCATGTTGACGCCATATAGGCGCAGAACATCACCAGCAAAATAATAAACTGCCAAAATCCATTTTCCGGCAAGCCAAAAACAGCGTTCAAGCCGCCGTTCATCTGTAATACCCCAAGCCCTAGCGAGGTTGCCACCCCCATTACGGTTGCGACAACCGCAAATACATCCAACCACGAGGCATAAGGACGAAGCCGCGGCCTTTTAGCGGTAACGGACGAAAGCACCGATGAAACAAGCCCCGCTTGGCCTTTGCGAAACTGGAAATAGGCAATGATCAGGCCCACCACCGAAAAGGCCGCCCATTGGTGAACGCCCCAGTTGAAGTAACTGTATTGAATAGCGTAGCGGGCAGCGGCTTCCGTTTCGGCCGGCACATCGCCATAGGGCGGCTCAATATAGTGCGTCATGGGTTCGGCCATACCATAAAACACGAGCCCTACACCAAACCCGGCTGCCAGCAGCATGCTAATCCATGAGAAAAAAGTGTAGTTGGGCGTACTGTCCTGAGGCCCCAAACGCACCTTGCCATATTTGCTAAAGGCGAGTGAAAACAGGAACACAACGAACCCAAATACAGAAAATAGATAAAACCAACCAAAAAGCCGTGTTACCGATGCGAGAGCCGACTCGGCTGCACTTCCGAACCCTTCGGGAAAGGCTGCGCCCACTACGACCAGGCTGAAAATGATGACAGCCGATGCAATAAACACCGACTTTCCTCCATGATTTGCCATACAACCACCTTGTTAGATAAGTAATTGAATGAAAGAAACTATACATAGACGCTGTAACCCTAGCGGGTTAACGATGTTTATGTACAGTCTTCGTTTATTCATGAAGGGCATGCGTATTTAACGCCGTTATCTAAATGGGCAAACAATTGTTTTCCGTCACCTTCTTTAGCGCGCTCACTGCACCAAAACAGAACATTAAATGCTCTTTTTTAGCCAAGTCGCATTATTTTGGTGCTAGCAATCCTATCCAGTCGGATTTTCTATTACCTGATATTCAACAACACCCAACCAGCCTAATCCTCGATACGTTTCATAGCCGGGCGTTTCAGCAAAACTTATCAAGCTCCCCTTCTCCTGATAATACCCGCGTTGTTCGCTGTCGCGTGCTAACGGATACCGGTTGCCAACGGTATTTTGCTGAGTATCTGCAATGATGTGATTCTTGGAGTCGAGTAATAAAACGCGGCTACAAGCCTGCTCCTCTTCGGTTAACCCGACCCCTTCAACAACCGCCTTTGCCTGAGGGGCCCAGTCAAAAAATATGCCTAAAACGCCAATGGCAACACCATCACTCTCTCCGCCTTTGCGAATAGCCGTGGCATACGTTGCCACCGCTGCGTCGTCCAACAGGGCATTGTGCTCAATATCGTTAACCACGAACGCGTCTCCATCAGGTGTTTTCATGGCACGCTTGAACCATTCAGTGTCGGCTACGTTTACACCTTTTACGCCAGGATAGTGGTCAGGACGACCGCTGGCAATCACATTGCCTTCTGCATCTGCCACCCATAAATCCAGATAAACGGTATACGAGCGCAGAATAGTGGCCAGCCGATGGCTCGCATAATCACAGCGCTGCTGATTGGGATGCTGTATGGCCTCGACCACAGCGCTATCCGTCGCCCACCAGCGCACATCGCAGGAGCGCTCAAACAAATTACGGTCAATGATTTCAACTGCATTCAAAGCAATATCGGTAAAGCGCTGCCCGCGAAACTCATTGGCCATTGACGTACCGGCCGTTTCAATACTTTCAGTGTGCGCCTCCACCTGGTGTCGAAAATCACGGGCGATTTCATTGATCGCACCGGATACACGTCCCATCTCCTGAGCAACGACAGAGAAGGCCGCACCGCTGGGACCTGCTCTTGCCGCTTCTATACGTGCATTCAAAGCCAAAATTTCAGTTTGCTGCATGATTTTTTCAATCATGCCGATTTTTTCTCGCGTAATCGTTGTAATGCCGTAAGCAAGTTCAAGAATACTATTATCTTGCATGAGCGTTCCTTATAGGAGGTATTTCAAGGCAAACCGTTTCCCTAACGCTAGTAAAGCAAGATATAGGCCAGCCTTCAGTGAACTTGGCTAACAAACTATGTTCCAATAAGGCACACGACGATGGAGGCTTTTATGCCACAGATGAATCGCGATCAACGTAACGCCGCTTGGCAAGCTGCTCAACAATGGCGTACACGCGCAGCGCAGTCGCAGCCCGGCGGGCTAATGGGCAGCTTAAAATTGCTGCTAACGTGGCTGGCGTTTGGCGTGCTAATGGTGGTTGGCGTCATATTAGGCCTGTTCTTTCTTTTAATTGGCTGGGCCATGATGCCTTTTGTGCGCCATAAAATGAAAAAGCGAATGGAGCAGATGCGCGCTGAGCAAGCTCAGGATATTGGCGGCGGCTACGCAGAGCCTCATACGCGGTCACATCAGCAGGATGTTCTGGAAGGAAGTTACGAGGTAAAAACACACGAAGATAACAAGGCAACGCCGCGTGATTAACGGCGCTAATCATCGGCATGAGGCTTCCCAAAGCAATAAGGAAGCCTTTATGACGGCTCCTCTGTTCTGAATAGCGGCGTTTGACTGAAAGACGCAAAGCTAATTCTCCAGAACAAACTACTCGAGCCCAACTTTCAAGCCCTGGTTTAGGGCTCTAAAAAGCGTTGCCAAAGGGCTTCGACGGCAGCGCGATGCTCCTTAAAGTCATCGACCTCACCAATGAGTTTCTCGCCAGTCAGTGCTGCGCGGTGTGTTCTACTGCGGTAGGCCAGATAAGCTTCTTTTAACTGCTCAGCCTCCTCTGAAGGTAAGTGCCCACTCTCGGCAAGCATCTCTAAAATACGCATATTATCGCTGTAGGTAGCCAGCGAGGGTGTTTGGTTAGCCAGCGCTAACACTGCGTACTGGCAGAGAAATTCAATGTCCACCATGCCACCAGCATCGTGCTTTAAATTAAAGCGCGGTTCCTGGGTTTTACTGCCCAAGTGGTCTCGCATTTTGTGGCGCATGTTGACTACATCATCACGCAGGGCGTGTTTATCACGTTGCCTGCCCAGGATGTCTCCACGAATCTGGTTAAACCGTTCGGCAAGCGCACTGCTTCCGGCGATGACCCGTGCGCGCACTAGCGCCTGATGCTCCCAAGTCCAGGCATTTTGCTGTTGATAGTCGGCAAAGGCATCAAGCGAGGTCACCAATAGCCCCGCATTGCCTGAGGGGCGCAAGCGCATATCGACGTCGTACAAGCTGCCTGCGGGCGTCACCGCGGTTAGCAGGTGGATAATGCGTTGGCCCAAACGGGTAAAAAACAGCGGCGTATCAATGGGTCGAGGACCGTCGGTTGCCCCTTTACCGTCGCTATCATGCAGAAAAACCAGGTCAAGATCAGAGCCATAACCCAGCTCGATACCGCCCAACTTTCCATAGCCAATAATCAGAAAAGCCGGTTCATGGTCGTTAAGCCCCTTGGGCACTCCGTGCTTACGGGTCACATGTTTCCAGGCCATCGCCAAAACGGCATCCAGAATCACTTCAGCGATATAGGTTAAGTAATCACTTACTTTCATTAAATGCCGTGTACCAGCGATATCAGAGGCGGCAACATGAAGCATTTTGGCATGTTTAAATACCCGCAATGCTTCAAGCTGGGCTTCTTCATCATCTTCAGGCAGCCGGTTTAACGTTTGACGCAACTCATCGGCCAAGCGTGCTTTATCCGCTGGGGTGTAGAGAGTTTCTGGCGTTAACAGCTCATCCAACAGAATCGGATAACGAGAAAGGCGCTCGGCAATCCATGGGCTGGCAACGCATAAGCGCATGAGATGCTCAAGCGCCTGAGGATTTTCACGCAGCAGCGCTAAATAAGCGGTTCGCCTTAGTACCGCCTCAATCAAAGGCTGCACGCGGGCAAGCGCAATATCCGGTGTCTCATTTTCAGCCACGGCAGCCAGCAGTAGCGGCATTAGCGCATCAAGACGCTCAAAACCGATTCGCTGCATGCTTTGCACTTGGCGCGATTGATAGAAACTCTGCAGACGCTTCAATACCTGATCGGGCTCGGCAAATCCTGCACTGTGTAAGTAAGCGGTTGCTTCGTCCGCTTCCAGCTCGTTGCGCCAGATCAAACGCCACTGCGCAGGCGCCAAGCGGCTTGCGTCGTTGGTTTCTTCCGCATCCTCCTCGGGGTCAGCAATCACGGCATCAAAATGACGCCGAACACGCTCTCGAACATCATCAAGCGCCGCCATCAGTAGTGCCCAATCTTGATAGCCCATGGCAAAAGCAATCCGGGCCTGGTCGGTCTCATCTGTCGGCAGCATTTGCGTCTGGCGGTCTTCAAGCGCTTGGATGACGTGCTCCAGGTCGCGCAGAAACGCATAATCAGGCATGAGTTCATCGACCACCGCTTGGGGCAGTAGCCCCAGCTCGGGCAAGCGATTCAAGGCCGTTTTCAACGACGTTACCTGCAGCTCCGTATCCCGCCCGCCACGAATCAGTTGGAACGCCTGCACCACAAATTCCACTTCGCGAATGCCGCCAGGGCCGAGCTTGATATTGCTCTGCATCCCTTTGCGCTTTACTTCACGGTTAATCATGGCTTTTAGCTCGCGCAGCGACTCAATGGCGCCAAAATCCAGGTAACGGCGATATACAAACGGGCGCAGGCCAGCCAATAACTCAACCCCCGCCTCTATATCTCCCGCCACCGGGCGCGCCTTGAGCAGAGCGTAACGCTCCCACTCGCGTCCTTGGTCCTGATAGTAGCTTGAGAGCATGGCAAAACTGCCTACCAGCGGTCCGCCATCGCCTAGCGGCCGCAAGCGCATATCCACCCGAAAGACAAAGCCATCTGCGGTCATGGCATCCAGCGCGGCAATCAGCTTTTGGCCCAGCTTGGTAAAGTATTCCTGATGCTCCAGCGGCTTGCGCCCGCCCTGCGTCTCTCCTTTTTCAGGGAAGGCAAAAATCAGGTCGATATCAGAGGAGAGATTCAGTTCGCCTGCGCCCAGCTTCCCCATTCCAAGAACGACCAAGCGCTGGGCAGCGCCATCGGCACGGGGCGCTGGCATACCCCAACGAGGCGCATAAAAACCTTCAAGCCAACGTAACGCGGCCTCAAGACACAGCTCAGCCAGTTGAGAAACCGCGTGAGCGGTATCCCACATGGTATAACCATCAGGCCGATTTAGATCCCGCCAGATGATGCCCACCATTCGTGCACGCCGAAAACGCCGCAACACACGCTGCATGGTCGCTTCATCTTCTGCGCGTTCCAGTGCGTCGTGCAGCCACTGTTGTTGATCATGGCGGGCCGGTGCCATATCCAATTCGCCGTTGGCTTCAAGCGCTGTAAGCCAGCCCGGGTAGCGGGTGAACGTATCCAGCACAAAGGTGGATACGCTTAGCACCTTGGCCAGCGCCTCGCGACGTGGTTGAGTAAGCGCTTGCCAACCTTCCGAGGGCAGCGGTTGCTGGGTCAATGAGGCAGTATTATCCGCTTGACCAAGCGCATCGTTCAGTCGCTGGCCCACCTTCTGGCCCTCTTGCTGAAGCACCTCAGGCAGCGCGTTTAAAGATATAAACGAATTATCCTGTTGCATAGCTACCTCACCGCCAAGCGCTTACACGCTAGCCAAAGATTTTTTGCCAACCCAAGAGCCCCCAGGTAAGCCCGGCCATTATTAACGACAGCATGACGGCGGCGGACCCAATATCCTTGGCCCGCCCGGAAAGTTCGTGATGCTCTGTACCAATGCGGTCGACCACGTTTTCAATCGCACTGTTTAACAGCTCAACAATGAGCACGAAAAACAAGCTGCCCACCAGCAGTAACCAGCTTAGCGAGTCATTACTGATCCACCAGGCAAAAGGCAACAACACGGCGGTAATACACACTTCCTGTCGGAAGGCCGTTTCGTTACGAAAGGCAGCCTTTAATCCTTTCCAGGAGTAGCGCGTTGAGTACACCAAATGGGTTAGACCGGTATGCTCTGGTTTCATGCAAGTCGTCTCACTTTAAGCGTCGAGGAAATTAATTAGCCAGAATCATTGCGTCCAAATCGAGCGACAACGGATCAAGCACCTCAGACCAGCTTATATAAGGAGTGTTACCACTTCCGTTCACCAATACACTAAAAACACCCCAACGCCCGGAGGCCGTACGAAAGTAACCTGCCACAGCGCGTACGGCAAAAGGCTGATTCAGCGTACCTGTTTTGAGCATGACGTTATTTTGAAACGTGGATGAGCCGCGTCGAATAAATCGCATGACGCCGTTGGCAGGCGACTGAAAGGCGGCCACGAAGCTTGGAAACAGCGAACTCTTCAGATACATGTCCTCCAGCATTACATTAACGCCATGAGCCGAGGTACGGTTTTCTGTCGTCAGTCCACTACCGCTATATAAGGTGACAGGGCCGTGGCCTGATAAGCTCTCGGCATAAACTTCCAGCGCTGAACCCGCCTGACGCAGTTGGGCTTGCGGCGTTTCCACCAGGTTTAAGGCCAGCACATCAGCCATATAGTTATTGGAGTAGTTCATGGTGCGCAGCAGGAGTTCTTGTAGCGGCTGGCTATCCACCGCCGCCAAGCGCTTCGCACTGGCAAGAGGCTGAGTTGAAGTGACACGCCATGGGTCTCTGACAGCAATGCCCGCCTGGTTTAGCATGCCAAGCAGTATCTGCGCGGTCTCTTCAGCGGCGTCGCCGGCTCCTCGATAAATATCCCGAGCCATGGCGTTGGTCGAAATTTGCCCACTCAGGCGCATTACATCGCCACGCTCATCGGTTACGCGCTCGGCGCTAATTTCGGTTCCGCTATTGGCCAAGCGTGTGATGACCTGGTTATCGATATCAATTAATGGTAACTGGCTATCGCAAAGCGTGGTACGAGCGGGTTCACCCGCCACTTGAGAAGGGGCTACGTTGACACACCAGCTGCCGAAATTAACCCCCGCGGAGGTAAGCGGCGCGCTATAAGCATTGGTCACACGGGTGCGGGCGTTGCAGCGGTCGTTGGTAATACAGTCGACAGGGCCAAAACGCCACTGGCTTACGACGAGCGCACCATCAACTTCATTAACACCGGCCATTTGTAAGCGCTGCACCAGGCGCCACAGATTTTCTGTCGTAAGCCCTGGGTCGCCGCCGCCTTCAAACACCAGGTCCCCACGCAAAATGCCGTTATCGATAGCGCCACTGCTTACCAGCTGGCTGGTAAAGCGATGCTGAGGGCCAAAGCGATTTAATAGGGCGGCCGCCATATAGGCTTTGGTAACAGAGGCGGGCGCCATCTGGCTCGCCGGGTTAATGCTTCCCAGCAACTCAGGCGCATCAGTATCAAGCAGGCGCGCCTCCGCGCTTATCGCAAACCCCTTATCCTGCAACTGCCCCAAACGGCTAAAATCGGCAAATAGCGCAGGGCTCACCAGTAGTGAAGCGGCGGCTACCCCGGCGGTCATCGTCACACGCCACTTGCGCACCGTTGCTTTAAAGAAGTACGTCACTGTTATCGGCCTCAATGTCTATTCATTTTGAAAACACGTGCATCACCACCACACCTACCACTATCAGGGCGATATCCATCCGCGCGGACAGGCCAGGTTTTTCGCCTAACACAAACGTTATAAGCGCTCGAGTTGAACCTGTAAGCGCCAAAGCGTTTGGCCGCTTTTATCGTATTTAGCTTCAAAGGGGGTTAAGTACTCACTATCGGGCGTCCATACGCCGATGTCTGCTTGCCTTCCCGTTACTTGCGCGACTGCCAAGGCAAACTCCTCAATATAAAGCGGCCAGTTGGAGCGCACCTCAAGCTGGCCACCAAGTGCCAACAGTGTGGGTAAAACCGGGTGCCCATGCCAGCGCATCTTTAAATGAGCGGCCTTGGGGTACGGATTGGGGTATAACAAATAGTGGCGTTCAGGTTGCCACCGCGCCTGATCCGCCAGGCGCCAAAAGTCAACCAGGTCCGCCCGGACCAGCAACGCATTATCCGGTAGCGCGCCATGATCACGCCCTAGCCTATCTTCACTGCGATCGACCCCGATCACGGCATGGTCAGGGAACTGTGCAGCCAATTGGCGGGTCGAAATTCCAACACCGCACCCGGCATCGATGATCAGCGGCGCATGACGCGCTTGATACCAGCGGTTAGCCTGCTCAAATGCTTCCTGAGTATGAGCCGCAATGGGTTTACGTAGTGGCGTTGCCAACGCTCGATCGATCCGGCGCGCTAGATCATGGTGAGGGCCTGGCTGATTGGATATAACGGGGCGAGAAGTGTTCTGCATGCCATCCCTCAGACTTAAAAAGAGGTGATTCTATCAGTCTCCTGCGCTTGCAGCATGACGTCATAAGGTGCCCGGTGCTATGATCACGCCCGAGATATTTATTAAGCTCAATGGCCGCGTACTTTTTACCCTGCCATTGACGATAACTGTTATTAAAAACCACCGCACCACGAGGAACCCGGCTTGTCACACTTACCGGTGATTGTCGGCATGGGCGGCATCAATCCCGCCGGCAGGACCTCAGGCCATCAGGCCTTCCGTCGTACCGTGCTTGATGCCCTTCCCGCTGACCAGCAGCGCCAGACCCTGGAGGGCCTGGCGGCCCTTATGCAGCTTGTCGAGCACTCCGAAAAAGGGTGGCACGATCGCGCAGGCCTGCCCGTAGATTCGCCTGCTCAGTCGTTACGTGATCAGGTGCTTAACCACACATTGGTTCGCCGCAACGAGGACCCCAGGTTCCTGGAGCCGGGGCTGCCTGCCAATCGTCAGGCCAGCCTTCAGTTGAGCGAGCCGCTGCGCTTTACGCTGCGCCGCCGCCAGCTTCCGGAAAATTTACCGGAAAACTGGCAGGTCCGCGAACTGGGCGCCCGTGAGGTAGAGGTCACCGTACCGGCAGGCGTTTTTGAGACGCTGCTGCCCGACGCTCAGCGCCCCAAGGTATGTGCAGCAGCGCAGCTTCCTCACGGTTTTGAACCGGCAAGCCTGTACCGCAGCGTGCATCACCCTCGCGGACTCTCGATGGCGATTTTTGGCGCCAGCGACTGCCTGGGTGCCAGCGGTTTATCCTGGGAGACGCTGCGCCAAACGCTTAATCCTGACCACATCGCTGTTTATGCAGGCAACTCCATTGGTCAGTTGGATGATGCTGGCTGGGGCGGTTTGATGAAGAGTTTGGTGAGCGGTCAACGCGCCACCTCAAAACAGATGCCGTTAGGGTACGGGCAAATGCCCGCCGACTTTTTAAATGCCTATGTGCTGGGTAGCGTTGGCAGTACCGGGGCGGTATTAGGCGCCTGCGCCAGTTTTCTCTATAACTTGCGCTTGGGTACTGAAGATATTCGTTCGGGGCGACGCAGAGTGGTCATGGTAGGCACCGCTGATGCGCCGATCACCCCGGAAATTATTGAAGGCTTTCGCGCGATGGGCGCCCTGGCAGACGACGCTAGCTTAAAAGCGCTGGATGCCCTGGAGCTATTAACAGATGCGGATTACCAGCGCGCCAGCCGACCGTTTGCGCTTAACTGTGGTTTTACCATGGCAGAAGCCAGCCAGTTTATCCTGCTAATGGATGACTCGCTGGCGCTTGAACTGGGCGCAGACATTCTGGGCTCGGTACCGGATGTCTTTGTTAACGCTGACGGCTTTAAACGCTCGATTTCCGCGCCGGGTATTGGCAATTACATTACCCTGGGCAAGGCCGCATCGCTGGTGCGCGACCTGTTAGGCGAAAAAGCACTAAGAGAGCGCAGTTTTCTGCATGCTCACGGCACCAGCACGCCGAAAAATCGCACGACTGAGTCCCATGTGCTGGATGAAATTGCCCGTGCGAATGGCATTACCGACTGGCCAGTCGTCGCCATCAAGTCATTTATTGGCCACTCCCAAGGCTCGGCAGCGGGCGACCAGCTCGTAAGCGCGCTCGGCAGTTTTGCCCATGACATATTGCCCGGCATCCCCACGCTTAATGAAGTGGCTGACGATGTCTACGCCGACCGGCTGCGTTTTTTCCAAACCCCTATCGCCTTTAAAGCAGATGCTGCCTTTATTAATGCCAAGGGCTTTGGCGGCAATAACGCCACCGGCGTGGTGCTTTCACCCGATGTTACCGAACGCCTGTTGCTCCAGCGCCATGGCGCCGATGCCATCAATGCTTGGAAAACGCGTCGTGAAACCGTACGCGCCCAAGCAGATGCCTATCTGGCTCAAGCGGATAGAGGCCACTATGCGCCGCGCTATCAGTTTGGCGAAGAGGTGCTGGAAGGGCCGGAGCTGGATATTCACGCTGACCGCATTCATATTCCAGGCTATGCCCAGGCGGTATCGCTTACCAGTGATAACCCCTTTGGTAGCATCAACGAGGAGCCCTCGGAATGAACATGCCACGCGTCAATATTGCCGTGTACCCTGGCACTTTTGATCCGATCACCAACGGTCACATGGACCTTATAGCGCGTGGCGCGAGGATGTTCGAGAAGGTCATCATTGCCGTAGCAGCCAGCCCCGGCAAGCGGCCAAGCCTTGATTTAGAAGCCCGCATGTCCTTGGCTAAAGACGTTTGTGCGTCGCTTTCCAACGTTGAAGTAGTGGGTTTTTCCAATCTGCTGACGACCTTTATGCACGAGCAAGGCGCCACCATCATTTTACGTGGTCTGCGTGGCGCCTCCGATTTTGAGTACGAACTTCAGCTTGCCAACATGAATCGCGCTCAAAACCCGGAGCTGGAAAGCGTTTTTCTAACGCCTGGCGTAGAAAACTCGTATATTTCCTCCACGATTGTGCGTGAAATTGCCAAATTGGGCGGCGATATTTCACCACTGGTACCTTCCCAGGTCGCAGAAGCCTTGCGTAAGCACTACACTACGTAACCACTAACATTGTTGAGTAAAACACTCGGGTATTTCTTGCCGTTATTCCCGGGTGTGCCAGCCATTTGCGAGGTATGCCCATGGCACTGATGATCACCGATGAATGCATTAATTGCGACGTCTGCGAGCCCGAATGTCCGAACGATGCTATCTCGCCCGGCGAAGAGATTTACATCATCAATCCAAACCTGTGCACCGAGTGCGTTGGCCATTTCGATGAGCCACAGTGCCAGCAGGTTTGCCCGGTAGACTGTATTCCGCTTGACCCGGCACGCAAGGAAACGCAGCAGCAGCTGTTAGAGAAGTACCGCATTATTACCGCTGCCTAAGCGACGATTCGCGTGCGTATATGGGCCATCGCATGGCCAATTATCCTTTCCAATATTACCGTCCCACTGCTGGGCCTGGTCGATACCGCGGTGGTTGGGCACCTGCCCGATTCACGCTATCTGGCGGCGGTGACGCTGGGCGCCACTCTTTTCAGCTTTCTTTACTGGGGCTTTGGTTTCTTGCGCATGGGCACCACCGGGCTGGTAGCTCAGGCTATCGGCCGTGAAAGTGATAGCGATGTGCGCCTGTTACTGGGCCAATCGCTGATCATTGCTGGGGCGATTGGTGCACTGCTGATTCTTTTCTCGTCACCGCTTATTTCCTTAGGGCTTTGGTTGCTGGACGGTAGCGAGGTAGCTACGCCGCTGGCCCGTGAATATGCCGAAATACGCCTATGGTCGGCGCCTGCCGTGTTGGCCAACTATGCAATATTGGGATGGTTTTTAGGCCAACAAAACTCTCGCGTTACGCTGATGATTTTGTTGCTGACCAACAGCGTCAATATCGTTCTCGACCTGTGGTTTGTGGTGGGCCTGGGCATGACCAGCAATGGTGTTGCCTGGGCAAGCGTTATTGCCGACTACAGTGCACTAGCGTTTGGCGGCTATTTGGTGACGCGCCAACTTAAAACGCTTTCTGGGCATTTATCGCGTGTACGCTTGCTGGCACTGTCGGCCTATACGGCCCTTTTCAATATCAACGCCAACCTGTTTGTACGCACGCTTGGCTTGCTGTTCGTCATGGCCTTCTTTACGGCTCAAGGGGCGCGTCAAGGCGATACGGTGCTGGCCGCCAATGCGGTGCTACTGCAATTTATTATGCTCACCAGCTACGCCCTGGATGGCTTTGCCCACGCGGCAGAATCGCTGGTGGGTCGCGCCTTTGGTCGCCGTGACTGGCAGGAGCTTTCACTCATTGTTCGCAGGGCAGCGCAGTTCTCCTTTTGGACAGCGGCCGGTGCCTCTCTGGGGTTTGCCCTTGGCGGCAATCAGTTGGTGGCACTTTTAACCGGGCTTGACGAAGTACGCACTGCCGCCGCGTTATACCTTCCGTGGATGGTGGTGATGCCGCTGATTGCCGTTTGGAGCTATCTTCTGGATGGCGTGTTTATTGGTGCTACCGCCGTGCGTGAAATGCGCAATAGTATCTTTATCGCCATGCTGGTTTACCTGCCGGCCTGGTGGCTGACCCAAGGTCTTGGCAATCATGGCTTATGGTTCGCTTTTACCCTGTTTATTACGGTGCGTTCAGGTGTATTGATTGGTTACTATCGACGCTACCGTCACTCGCGTTGGCAATAAGCGTTTAAACCCGTCCTCCCGTTATTGGCTAGCTGCGCTATCGTTCTAAAGTACGTCTTTAAATGTGAAAGCCATGGCGCATCACCGTATATTAGCCATGTACTTCCTATAACAAACAAGAGAGCCCGCCATGCTAAAAATGATATCGAAACCAGCGGTTAAGCTGGTTGAGCGTTATCTACCCGACCCGTATATTTTTGTTTTGCTACTGACGATCGTGGCGGCCGCTGCCGCCATTGCCGTGGAGCGCCAAACGCCCCTTGCGGTGATGCGCATGTGGGGAGACGGCTTTTGGGGCTTGTTAACCTTCTCGATGCAAATGCTGCTGGTCCTGGTAACCGGCTTTATGCTGGCAAGCTCACCACCCGTGAAGCGTATCCTGCAAAAGCTTGCCGGAACGGCAAAAAGTGCCGGTGGCGCGATTATCCTGGTGACGCTGGTCTCGCTTGTGGCCAGCTGGATTAACTGGGGATTTGGCCTGGTGGTGGGGGCACTGTTTGCCAAGGAGTTAGCTCGGTTGGTACGCGTGGATTACCGCTTGCTCGTGGCGAGTGCCTACTCGGGCTTCATCGTGTGGCACGGTGGCCTTGCGGGTTCCGTGCCGCTGACTATCGCCACCGAAGGACACTTCACTGCCGATGCGATTGGCGTGATTGGCACCGGCTCAACGATCTTCGCCTTTTTTAACCTGGCGATTGTTGTGTGTCTGTTTATCGCGGTACCACTGGTTAATCGGTTAATGCTGCCCGACGAAAAAGACAGTGTGTATGTCGATAGCAAGCTGCTTGAAGATGCCCCCGCGCCGAAGGAGCGTATTACCCGCCCGGCGGAAAAACTCGAAAATAGCCTGGTACTTTCGCTACTGGTGGGCGTGCCGGGGCTTTTGTATCTGCTTGATCACTTTATTCTTCGGGGCGGCGGCTTAAACCTGAATATCGTGAACTTCCTGTTTCTGTTTTTAGCTATCGTACTTCATCGCACGCCACGCAGTTTACTGATTAGCCTTAACGAAGCCATTAAGGGTGGCGCTGGCATCGTTATTCAGTTTCCGTTTTATGCCGGCATTATGGCCATTATGGTGCAGTCAGGCTTGGCCCAAAGCATGTCAGAGTGGCTAATCTCGTTTGCGACAGCAACCTCGCTGCCCTTTTGGTCGTTTATTAGCGCGGGCATTGTTAACCTGTTTGTGCCTTCCGGCGGCGGCCAGTGGGCAGTGCAAGCGCCCGTGATGCTGCCAGCGGCCCAGGCGCTGGGTGCCGATATCTCACGGGTGGCCATGGCCGTTGCCTGGGGCGATGCCTGGACTAACTTGCTGCAACCTTTCTGGGCGCTGCCGGTGCTTGCCATCGCTGGCCTAAAAGCCAAAGATATTATGGGCTTCTGCCTGATTCAGCTGTTTGTCACCGGGGTGATTATTTCCATAGGCTTGGTCTGGTTCTAAGCTTTTATCTGCCCGCCCCACAGGGCGGGCAGCGTTAACCAAGGACACGTTATGTCAGATGCCGCACACACGGCCTTACCAGGACAGCATGAGCTGTCAATGACCGTACTAATGACGCCCGATATGGCGAACTTCAGCGGTAAAGTACACGGGGGCGCTATTCTTAAAAAACTGGATGAAGTCGCTTACGCTTGTGCCAGCCGCTATTCGGGCCACTATGTCGTCACCCTTTCCGTCGACCAGGTGCTATTTAAACAGCCCATTCACGTGGGCGAACTCGTCACTTTTTTGGCCTGCGTTAACCATGTTGGTCGCTCCTCAATGGAGATCGGCATTAAGGTGGTCGCCGAAGATATCCGTAATAAGCTCATCCGCCATACCAACAGTTGCTACCTCACCATGGTCGCGGTGGACCCTGACGGAAAACCCGCCAGCGTTCCCCCTTTGACGCTTACCACCCCTATTCAACAGCTCCGTTTTGAAAAAGCAGCACTGCGAAAAAAGCATCGTAAACAGGCAGAGCAGGAAGAAAAACTTACCCAGCAGCACTATCAGGCGCAGGCTTAACTGTCAGGCGCAGGCTTAACTGCCAGGCGCAGGCTTAATAGGCTAGCCCGGATATTACGAGGCGTCGCAGGCAGCGGCCGAATCAGGTGGGCTAAGCGCTTGATGCTGCTTTAATACCCATTCACAAGGAGGTTACATGCCCACCAGACGGCGCTACCCACAATTGCCCAAGCCCGTTGAGTACGCTCATATTGGCTGGGATTTACTGATTCTCATCGCGGTGGTGCTTAATTTAGGGCTTTTGCTGTTTGATTCACTGTTTTTAATCGAGCCTGTTAACCAGGCTATTGCAGGCTTGGCACCCGCCTTTTATACATTTTATGACACCCAAGTCCATAGCCGCTTTTTTACGATTGATCTATTCTTTGTCGCTTTTTTTGTTGCCGATGTTCTGCTGGGTTGGACCGTCGCCGTAGCCGAAAGGCGCTATCATCGCTGGTTTTTCTACCCCTTTGTGCACTGGTATGACGTTCTGGGCTGTATTCCATTAAGCGGTTTTCGCCTACTCAGAATACTGCGTGTGGTGTCATTACTTCATCGCTTACATCGTCTGCGGCTTATTAACATTACTCACTGGTCGATATATCAATTTTTCTTTAAATATTACGATATCCTGCTTGAAGAGCTTTCTGATCGTATCGCGCTACGGCTTTTGGGCAATGTACAGCAGCAAATTCTGGCCAGCGACTCGCTAACTGAGCGTGTGGTCGACCGAGTCATCATGCCGCGCAAAAAGCAGTTGATTAGTGAAATTGTGCAGCGTCTGGAAAGTACCGTGGGCGAGGCGTACCAACAAAATCGCACGCACGCTATGCAAGCCATTGATGAACTTGTAAGCCGCACGCTACGTGAAAGCCCTGAGATCCAGCGCTTGCACCGCCTGCCGATGGGCCAAACCGCCACGAATGCCATGCAGGCGTCTATTAGCGGCGTTGCCCAACGGTTAGTGGATGAGCTTGCGCTGGGTATCCATTCTCCCGAGTTTAGGCAAGTGGTTGAACGCACCGCAGAGAGCGGCTTTAACAGCTGGCTGACCGTCGATGAAGGCAGCCAACGAATCACAGAATTGGTGCTTTACGATATGCTTGAAATGCTTAAAGAGCAGGTGAATCGCCAGCGTTGGAAGGATCGTTATGAATAGTCAGTGGGTTATTCTTGGGCCAGCCGCCCTTTACATGATGTCGATGACCCTAACGCCCGGCCCTAATAACATTATGTTAACCGCGTCAGGCGCCAACTTTGGCTTTAAGCGCACGCTGCCGCATATGGTGGGTATTGTCGGCGGCTGCTTTTTGCTGTTTTTCAGTATTGCTTTGGGGTTAGGCGTGCTGTTTGAGCGCTATCCTTCCCTACAATTCGCCCTGCGCTGGTTAGGCAGTGCTTACTTGCTCTACCTCGCATGGAAAATTGCCAGCGCACCACCGCCTGATTTAAAGAGCAAGGCACACAGCGTACCCCTTACCTTCTGGCAGGCCGCTGCGTTTCAATTCGCCAATCCCAAGGCGTGGGTCATGGGGCTTGCGTTAATCGCGGGGTTTATTCCTGATCAGGGTTCAACCGTTGCAAACGCGTTAATCCTGGTGGGTTTTGTAGAGCTGGTTGCCTTCCCCTGTTTGGCGCTATGGGCGGGGTTTGGCATGGCGATCGGTCATTGGATTAAAAGCGACGGTGCCTGGCGAATATTTAACGTCACCATGGGAGTGCTCACCGCCGCTTGTGTAGTGCTGATATTGCGCTAACCGCAGCGTAAAGCTTCGACCGTTTCATTACTATCAACATGGATATTCAAGCGGTCCGGTCGGTGGTCCATAGTGGCCACATCGCCTGGACGTAGCACGCGCACCTGGCGCGACTGACTTTCGCTTTGCAACTGCGAAACGTTCGCTTCATCGAAGGCCTCGCCTATGGCGTAGCGAATTGAGGCGGTATCGCAGCTGTCCATGGGTATCGGTTGGCCATTTTGATCACCCGAACCCGACGTTCTAGCCGCGTCAGAACCGGCAGCGCATGCAGAAAGCAGAACAATGCCGCCGCTGGCGGCTAATAATTTCACGTACTGAAACCCATAAGTGAATCGCCACGTATTCATAAACCTACCCCGAATGATTATTAACATGCAGGCCAAACACACAGTGGGCCAAGCAATTGCCTGGCCCACTCAACATCGTCAAGGGTTCATGGACCTTAGCTTGCGGCGTCCTGAACGGCCTGGCCGCCTCTTTCCACATCCTGGCCTGCGCCAGCCACCGTGTTACAACCGGCCAACGCGCCTGCTGTCATAAGTAGAATAAAACCAGTCGCTAAAAGTTTTTTCATTTGAGTTCTCCTTAACGTGTCTAGCAACAGCCCTTTAGTAGCGTCTACCCTTTCCAAGGGGTACTTTCAGCGTAACAGTGTTTGGTTAATTTCGCCTGTTTTCCCGAAGGTTGCTCCCTACACCGCGTCATCTACCCAAAGCATCGGCTATCATATACACCATTGAAGACTACCTGGAGCGCGCTCTTTGAACGATTTCACTCTCGACCAACGTCTGGATGCTGACACCTTCCCCATCGCCGACCTGCCACTTTGCCGTGTGCTGTTAATGAATGATGCGCGCTATCCTTGGGTGATTCTGGTGCCTCGGCTGAATAATATCAGCGAAGTATTTGAGCTTTCCGAGCCTGACCAGGCCCAGTTATGGCGGGAAGCCACCCAACTGGGCAACGTGATGAAAACCCTCTTCGAGGGCGATAAATTGAATATCGCCACCTTGGGCAACGTCGTCAAACAGCTGCATATCCACGTGGTCGTGCGCCACCAAGCTGATGCCACTTGGCCTGCGCCGGTATGGGGCAATGGCAGCGCCGAACCGTATGAGTTGGAGTCACTTGCCGACCTGCGCGATCAACTTATTGCGCATATTGACCGCTTAAACGCTTAGCTGCTGTCAGGGCCTTAAAAGCGGGCTGCTTTGCCTTGCGGGCGGCTCGCCAAGCAAGGGCGCCCCGGCAGGTTGAGAAACACTCGTCGTGACAAGCATAACGCCCAATAGAACAATCAATATGCCGCCGGCAAGCGCCGCCCAGCCCACCACTTTATGCGCCGACTGAGAAGCGTGCTGCTGCCTGGCTAAACGCCGCGTTGCCCAGCGGCGTGCAAACACGCTGGCAAGCGCCAACGCCGACACCGTCATTCCTGTACCCAACGACATGGCCAGTACCGATAAAACGCCAATATAAAACTGCCCCAATAGGCTGGCGGCGCCGAGTAAAAGTACCGCGCCACTGCAAGGACGCATACCAATCGCACCGACCGTCATGATGGCGGTACGCCAATCCAACGCTTGCTCGGGTTCAATATGATGCGCGCCGCCACAGCAGTGGTGGTGGCCATGGCTGTGATCGTGATTGAGATGATGGCCATTGCCGTGGTCGTGCTGAACCGGATAAAACGCAATAGGCTGATAAGCGCGGCGCAGCTGCTTGTAAGCCCGAACGCATAGCCAAACACCCAATAGCGTTATGAGTAAAAAACTGGCCTGCTCAACCCAAACAACACTGCCCATGGCCTGACGCGTTAGCCACCCCAGGCCGTGCACCAGAATGGCTACCATGACGATGGCAGTCACGCCTTGCAACAGCGACGCGGCAAACGAAAGCCCTAATGCTCGCCGCACGGCGCCCCCATGAGAGGCCAGATACGTTGCCAGCACCGCCTTCCCGTGCCCAGGCCCTGCCGCGTGAAAAACGCCGTAACCAAAACTGACGCTCAATAATACCCACCAGGTGGCTTGAGAAGGTTCGCGGGCAAGCTCGGTAATCGCCAGCGTGAGCGAGCGGTTAAAGCTCCGCTGCCAAGCCAGCATCTGGTAGCTTGTGCCCTGTAATCCCCCTTCCCATAAAAATATCACTGCCCCAGCAGCAAGTGCTAATAGCGCAATCAGCATAATGGGCCTGCGCATAACGAGTGATCGCATAAAGCACTACCTTATTTCATACATTCATAGAATTCGTCGGGTCTGCAGCTTGTGATTAGCGGCAATCAACACGCCCTGTTTCGGCAAAAAACCGTCCAAGCCCTGGTTCGGCTTCCTCATCCTGGTCCAGCAGAGCAGCTTGCAGGACCAGCTCAGGGTCAGGTTCGGCGATTAAGATGCTTAGCTCGCAGGCAGGTTCCCCGTGCAGCACCAAGGCGTCGTCTTTAGGCTGGTTATTTTCTGACTCATGAACCATCTCGATATAATACGTTGGATCGTATATTTGATAATCAAGCACGTGGCCCGCCAAGGGTTGGGGCGTTTGTAGCGGGAGGATAAACGTAAAGCTAAGCCGCCCGTCATGCTCCCTGGCCGTGTATTCGGTTACCTCGCCCAATGCCAACGGCTCGCCATCCAGACGAACGTCTGTAAAGTAGTGCTGACCCGCAAGATTATCGCGTATTTCAGTGCCTAACCGGTCAAGCCCAACCTCCAGGCTAACGCCATCCACATGCTGGAGCTCTTCAAACACCACCAGGCTATAAAAAGGGTCCATCCGCCATGCGTGATGCAACCCGCGCACAACGCCCTCCTCGTCGGTCATGACTCGGATACTGAAATCAATCCAGCCATGCGGATGTGCGGTTGCAAGCGGGCTCATCAGCAAGCCGATCAATCCAGCGCCCAGCGCCCAACATTTGCCGCTATAAAAAGTACTTACTCTTTGATCACCACACTGCTTCACGGTGCTAATCCCAACGTTGCTTGTAAATCCACTAGCCACGGATCCAATAAATAAGGCGCCAATGGTTGATTGCCACGCCAAGCCATGACACTCACCTGGCTACCACTCCCGGCTTCACTCACCTGCAGTTGCAAACGGTATTCAGGCCAGCGGGCTAGCGAGGCTTCTGCACGCCCCAGGGTCAAATCGGCATGGCGTATCACGTACCCTTGCTTCATCATCAGCTCAACAGCACTTCGAAACGTCGTATCGACCGAGGCTGGATAGACAAGCTCACGCGGGACAGACGGCGACGTCGTTGCGCAGCCGGTAAGCCATGTACTCAAAAGCATCACGCCTACCCACCTGATATCCCAACGGCCTCGCCTCATAACCCTCTCCCGGTTGGCATCCTGTATTGCTCAAGCGCCGTTTGAAAGCGCTGACAAAAATCATCGTTGCTCGCACTGTACGACTCCCGCATATCGCCCAGATGGTCGAAGCGGCGGATATCGCGCGAGATACGAATATGGTCGTCGTGGATCAGGAGTGAGACCCGTTCGACCTCGACTGGCTGCTGTTGCAGCCCGCCCCCAAAGCCCATTCCGATGCCGATACCGCCGCCGCCTCCCACTCCAAACCCGCCGAAGGCACGTATGCCGCGACCATAACCGTAGGCGTTATCATAAGGATCGTAATAGCCACGCAGCGCTTGGGTGCGGCTAGCAGTGACCAGGCCTAACGTCGCATCCGTCGAATTCAGTTCAAATCCCGATTCGGTGAGCAGCGCAACGCTTTGGCGAAGCACTTCCTGGGAGTCTCTTTCAGCACTGTTAGAAAAATAGCAGGCCGCTGAGGGGGCAGGCTCGGCCTGGGGCAGACGATCTGGCGTCACCTGGCAGCCAGCCAGCGCCAGCAGGCAGGTTAAGCTAATCGGTATCGACTTCATGTTAGATCCTCGAGCGATGATCACAACGGGTCTATCAGCAACTGGTCTATCAGCAAGCAGCGCGTTAAGCTCCTCTCATCATTACAATAGATTAGAGACCGTCATTTGCGGAGATTGTGCGATGAATATCCTGCTTTGCCCCGATAGTTTTAAAGACGCCCTAAGCGCTGAATTAGCAGCCAAGGCGATGGCTAAAGGCGTACGTAGTGCGGTCCCCGGCGCGCAAACACACTGCTGCCCGTTGGCTGATGGTGGCGAAGGAAGTCTGGATGCATTAATTGCCGCAACCGTTGCCAAGCGGTGCTATCAAACGGTTCACGATGCACTTGGACGACCCCGCGATGCCGCCTGGGGTTGGCTTAGCGAACAGCGTACCGCGTTTATCGAACTGGCAGAAGCCAGCGGATTACAACACTTAAGCCCTCAAGAGCGCAACGCGCTACAAACCTCCACCTTTGGGGTAGGCGAGTTATTTCTCGCAGCGCTTAACCAGGGCGCCGAAAACGTACTGCTACTGCTGGGAGGAAGCGCCACCAACGATGGCGGCGCTGGCATGCTACAAGCCCTGGGCGCCAGGTTTCAGGATGCGCATGGCAAGCCACTTGCGCCAGGCGGTGCTGCGCTTGCAGGCCTTGAATCGCTGGATATTTCTGGGCTGGACCCACGCTTGGCCTCACTCAACGTGGAAGCAGCGGTGGATGTGGATAACCCACTGCTGGGTGAACGGGGCGCCAGTGCGGTATTTGGCCCTCAAAAAGGCGCCTCCCCTGAAGAGGTAGCTCAGCTTGACTTGGCGCTTGCCCGCTTTGCCGACATTTGCGCCAGCACGTTGGCGCAGGACTACCGAGACCTGCCCGGCGCAGGTGCCGCAGGCGGAATGGGGTTTGCAGCCAGCGCGTTTCTTAACGCGACGCTAAAACCGGGCATCGAATTGATTATGCAGCACGCGAATATGCCCACTCTGCTCGATAACGCTGACCTGATCATTACCGGTGAGGGACGCCTGGATGGGCAAAGCATGTCGGGCAAAACACCCATTGGCGTTTCCCGTGCGGCCAAGCGCTTGGGTAAACCAGTGATTATTTTAGCGGGCAGCCTGGGCGATGGCTGGCAAGCCTGTCTTGATGAAGGTGTAACCGCGGCCTTTGCCTTGGCCGATGGCCCCATGACGCTGGAACAGGCTTTACCCAGAACAGCCGAGCTGCTGGCGGCACGCTGTGAAACAATTATTCGTTTATGGTTAACCCCGGCGGCCCCTTGAAAAACATCTCGAACGGCAGCATTACTGTTGTTAGGCAGCGTTCGTGAAAGCCACGTCGATACATGGTCCGTTTTAAGATCCAGTTATTAAAACCGGACGGTGTTGCCGTCACGGTAATGTCATAACGCTATGAGTACGATGCAAAAAACCTGTTTTGCAATGTTCCAGCAGCGTTTTATGCTAATCAAACGATTTGATAGCCGTGCTACACGGCTCCAACAAGGAGAGACAGCATGACCGATACCAATAGCATCGGCCTTCATGAAGGCAGTGCCAGCCAGCTTGCCGAGAAACTCAACCACCTGCTGGCGAACTATCAGATTTTTTACATGAACGTGCGCGGCTACCACTGGAACGTGAAGGGTAGCGACTTTTTTGAACTGCACGCCAAGTTTGAAGAGTTTTACACGGACCTGCTTACCAAGGTAGATGAAGTCGCCGAGCGTATCCTCACCCTGAGCCACAAGCCGGTGCATGCCTACAGTGACTACGCCACGCTTTCGCATATTCAGGAAGATAAAGACGTACACGACGGCAAAGCCTGCGTTAACGGCATTATCAAAGGATACCAGGTCCTGATTGAGCTTCAGCGCGAAGTGCTCTCACTCGCCTCTGACGCTGATGATGAAGGGACAGCCTCACTAGCCAGCGACTACATTCGCGAGCAGGAAAAAACCATCTGGATGCTGAACGCTTATCTCGGTAAGTGATAAGCGCTCTTCTTAGCGATAGATGCAAAAACGGCACCCTCGCGGTGCCGTTTTGTTTAGCCCGAGGTTGGCTAGCCTTTCTGGGCCAAATCTTCCATCAACGCACGCAGCATACGCCAGAACTCATCGACCGATGCAAGCTCCACCCGCTCATCCGGGGAGTGAGCCCCACGAATCAGCGGGCCAAACGAGATCATATCCAGGTGGGGATATTTACTGCCCAGAATACCGCACTCAAGCCCCGCGTGAATAACCTTAACAGCGGGCTCTTTCTCAAACAGCGCGGCATGGCGTTTGTTAAAAATCGCTAACAGCGCACTGCCAGGATTCGGCGCCCAACCGGGGTAGCTATTCTCGACACGGACACGTGCGCCAATCAACCCAAACAGTGCCTCAAAACGGTCGGCCAAAGCGATCATTGCGGTATCGTGCAAGGAGCGTACCAGCGCACACAGATGCAAACGCCCCTCTTTCAGGCTGAGTACACCCAGATTATTGGACGTTTCAACAACACCGGGCACATCAGCGCTCATGCGCTCGACGCCGCAGGGCGCTGCGTGAAGCGCGGCCACCAACATGGCACTGGCGTCCAGGGTTAGCGGGTCTACTGACGCATTATTCACCGCACGCGTTGCCGTCAGCACCAGACCGCTATCGCCACTGCCAAGCTCGGCACGCAGGGTACTTTCCAGCGCTTTTAGCGCGTCGAAGGCGGCATCCACTTCGTCAGCGGGCAAGGCCAGCTGAGCAAATGCTTCACGAGGAATCGCATTACGCAGCGTGCCGCCGTGGTAGCTAACCAGCCGCCCATCAAACCCCTCAAGGGTACGCAGCGCACGCACCAGCAGGCGATTGGCATTGCCCAGCGGCTTGTGGATATCCATGCCTGAATGGCCGCCTTTAAGGCCTGTCAGTGCAATCTCGACCAGTTGCTCATCGTCGCGTAGCTTGGCAACGGGTAGCTGGGCATCCACCACCACATCGCCACCGCCCGCGCAGCCGATATACACTTCACCGCGATCTTCACTGTCCAAGTTAAGCAGCAATGAACCTTTCAGCCAGTTCTCTGCCAGGTTCAGCGCGCCTCCCATTGAGGTCTCTTCTTCCAGAGTAAACAGCGCTTCAAGCGGACCATGGGTGAGCTCTGCATCCTCAAGTACGGCAAGAATAGCCGCTACGCCCATTCCGTTGTCAGCCCCGAGCGTCGTACCCTCAGCATGCAGCCAACCATCGGCGACGTAGGTGCTTATTGGATCACGCGAAAAATCATGGGCGCTGTCAGCATTGGCCTGGGCCACCATATCCAGATGGCCCTGCAAAATAACCCCTGGGGCGTGTTCACAACCAGGTGATGCCGGCTTACAAATGCGTAAATTGCCAAAACTATCGCGGTCGTGAGCAAGCCCTTGAGCATCGGCCCAGGCTTCTAGTATCGCGACCAACGCAGCTTCCTGGCCAGAAGGGCGCGGCGTATTACACAGCGTACGAAAATGGCGCCAAACGATAGGCGGCGTTAACGCGTCTAAATGTGCGTTCATAAAAGCTCTTCATTATCGGTAACCGACCCACTTTACTCCTCAAGGCGACGAGGGAAAAGCATGCATTGATGCCACCTGCCCCACCGCTTGGCGTAGTGCACGAACGGACGCATTATGCGCGGCGGCTAAAGGCTGATTTTGAAAGGCCCACGCCGCCAGCTGGTGATGCGCGGTTGCCATGCCTGATGAGGGCACGTGGCTGGCTTCTCGCGCTAGCGCTTGTAGCGCAGGCCGCGCCAGCGCCGGGTCACGATGCGCATAGGCGACATCGTTGATGGCTTGGCGCTCCTTTGCGGTTAGCGGCGTAGAAGGCAGTCCGCGTAGTAACAGTGTGACTACCTCGGCGGGCAGCGTGGTTAATTCAAACGCCAGCAAGCCAGGTAACGCAGCGCTGAACCCTGCCGTTAACGCATGCAATACCGCGTGTCCCTCAACGTTCAGCGCTTTGGCAACCATCACCGAAAATTCACCCGTGGCGGCTTCACGGGTGATGCCCAGCCGCACCGGCTGAAACCCTTGGGCAAGCCAGAAGCGTAGTAGCGACGCTTCGGCACCGAAGGTGGCGCCATAAAGCGCAATGCCTTGCTGCGTGGCCTCCTGAACATCCTCGGCAATAAGCTGTTGCCCCAGGCCTTCCCGGCGGCGGTCTGGATGAGTGGCGATACGCACGACACGTCGCCAGCGGGCGGTCAGTGCTGTACGGCTGCCCATGTGGGCGGCCAGCGACTGCGCCATCAAATGCCCTTGCGGGCGGCGCTCGCCCCGTGCGACTTGCTCGGCAAGCGAGGCATCAAAACCGCCCTCTTCTCGTGCCACTAGAACCGCTTGAGGGGCATGTTTGTGCCCCAGTAGACGCAGCGTGGTTCCGGGTCCGTCTAACAGCTGACGCACGTCACCTGGAGAGGTCCGGTAGTGAGACTGCACCAACAAGCCAAACAGCGCTTCAAGAGCAGCTTCCTCCTGGGCAAGGCAGGCACGTTCGAGTGTATATGAGCCATCCGCGTCATCGTCACGTTGCCCTAACGCTGGCAAAGGCGCCTTGAGTAGCAGCAACCGGTTAATCGCGGCTTCAAGAGGATCACCGGCACTCCAGCGAATGGGGGTGTCCAGCGTCAAGGCTTTCCATTGCGGCGTCAGCCGGGTCAATACGTCTTTAAAGCGCAAGGCAAACCCTCGCCCCGAACCTTCGTAGCCATCAACGGTGGTCGCAAACGCAATACGTGGAAACGCCGCCAGCCACTGACCCAACAAGGCAGCAGGAATCGCCGCGGCTTCATCCACCATTAAATAGCTGCCATCGCCTCCCAACTGTTTGGCCGCAACGTGCTCGGTCAATACATCCGGGGGCAAAAAGCTCAGCTCGCGGTTATCTGCGAGTTGAAAGCGCCCAGGAGCGATGCGCGCTCCGTCAGGGCACAGGGCTTCAAGCCGAGCGAACAGACTCTCCACGGCGCTTAACCTGGGAGCCGTCACAATGATATTCGAGGTCCCGTTTTCTAAAAGGCGTGCGCAAGCGATCCCAAGCGCGGCACTTTTACCCCGCCCACGATCAGCGGTAATCACCACCGGGCGGCGGCGCTTCAAACGTACAAGCTGGGCAACGATAGCCGATTGATCCGCCGTGAGACACGCGCTATCGCTAACGCTCTGTGGACAATTCGTGCTGGCGGGTAAACGGGGAAGCTTTGGCACTCCTGGGGCATGCCAAGGGATGACATCTGTACGCTCATAAAGCAGGCGAGCCAATCGCGCCAGATAGTGCGACGTTAACTGCTCCCAGTGCCAAGGGTGGTCAGCAAAACGCGCGTAATCCGGGTCCGGATGGTTACCCCAAGGCCTGGGTGTAATAAGCACCAGCAAGCCTCCCGCTATCAACGTGCCTGCCAGCGCGCCTAGCGCGTCAGGATCAAGGCCCGCCTCACCACTGGCATCCAGCACGATGAGCTGATGCTCTGCACCTAAACGCGTGCGCGCCTTACGGGGCGTTATCCAGGGCGCAACGGGCACATCATCGGCCTGATGAGCGACCCATAAAGGTGCTGTCCAGTTAGCCGCCTGCCATAGACGATGCGCGTGGGCACGGCATTCGCAAGGCCTACCGGCTAGCCATACCAGTTGACGCCAACGCCTCCTCTCCAGCCGCCTGGAATGAGCAACTAGCGCTTGAACTGACCGCTCACTAATCATGCTTAACGTTTCCGCCAGCCCGCTTGGTGGTGATAACCCTAGCATCAAGACTCCTGACACGCGTTATTGCTTAAAATACAGCTCGGAAAGTAGGTCTATTTTCGCCGTTTTTCCCCTTTGTACAACACTCATTGGCTAAACGGAGTGCTGATTACCTTAACGAGCGGTTGGGCGTGGAGATAGCTGCAGCCACACTACCCAAGTGATACCATTTACAGCTGTTATTTTTTCGCATTGACGAGTCAGCCTGCCAGCCTCGTCTTAGGAGACAACGACGTGCCCATTCCCGCTCGCCGTTCACGATTGGCGCTACTCGCTGACGGTATATCCCGCTTTAGGCTATCACTCACACCCTGGTCATGTGCGTTGTTCTTGATTGCGCTGACGGTGGCATTGCCGATTCTGGTTGTCTTGAGCTATATCTTTGTGCCGACGGAAGGCGTCTGGCAGCACTTGGCGAGCACCGTGTTGAGCCGCTATCTATCGAATACCTTTTGGCTTGTGCTCTGGGTGGGGCTGGGCACGTTAATCCTGGGCGCCGGTAGCGCTTGGCTGGTGGTGATGTGTCGCTTCCCAGGCAAACGAATCTTTGAGTGGGCACTTTTATTACCGCTGGCGGTGCCGACCTATGTCATCGCCTACTCTTACACGGATTTTTTGCAGGTGGCGGGGCCGCTACAGAGTGCGCTTCGCGGGTGGTTTGACTGGCAATACGGCGACTACTATTTCCCCAACGTGCGCTCGTTAGGCGGCGCCGCGACGCTGATCACGTTTGTGCTGTATCCCTACGTTTATTTGCTCGCCCGCGCCTCCTTTCTTGAGCAATCGGTATGCGTACTCGATGTAGGGCGCACGCTGGGTCGCGGCCCCTGGCATCTGTTTGCAAGCGTTGCCCTGCCGCTGGCGCGCCCCGCCCTGGTGGGTGGCGTTTCGCTGGTGCTGATGGAAACTCTCAACGAGTTTGGCGCGGTGCAGTTTTTTGGCGTGGATACCTTTACCACCGGCATTTACCGCACCTGGTTTGGGCTGGGCGAGCCCGTGGCAGCCGCTCAACTGGCGGCCTGTTTGCTGACATTCGTGATTGTACTGGTGCTGCTGGAGCGCTTCTCGCGCGGGAAGCGGCGCTATTTTCATACCACCAACCGCTACCAGCAGTTGCCCGAGTACCGCCTGCATGGTTGGCGCGCCCTCGGCGCAACACTCGCCTGCTTGTTGCCTATTGTGATTGGTTTTTTATTGCCGAGCGGCATCTTGCTGAACCTTGCCATTCAGCAGGGCGACGCCCTGCTGGGCACGCGCTTTATCCGCTTCGCTACCAACAGCTTAAGCCTTGCCATGGTCGCGGCGCTGATTGCCGTGGGCCTAGCGGTGCTGTTGAGCTATGGCGTCCGGCTACATAACTCGCCCGGGGCCCGGCTATTTACCCGAATCGCCGCGATGGGCTATGCCATTCCCGGCTCGGTGGTTGCAGTAGGTATCTTGATTCCCTTTGCCTGGCTGGATAACACGCTGAATACGTGGCTACACGCCCACTACGGAAAAATTATCGGCCTGGTGTTTAGCGGCTCGGCGTTTATTTTAATTTATGCCTATGTCGTGCGCTTTTTGGCCGTGTCATTTAATGCGGTTGAGGCAAGCCTGGGCAAAGTGACGCCCAATATGGACGCCGCCTCGCGCACTTTAGGCCAAACTGCGGGCGGCACGCTGCGCCGTATTCATACGCCGCTGATGCGTAGCAGCCTGCTGGCCGCCGGAATTCTCGTGTTTGTGGATGTGATGAAAGAGCTGCCCGCGACGATTATCCTCCGGCCGTTTAACTTCGATACTCTGGCGGTACGTGCTTATAGCCTGGCGTCTGATGAGCGCTTGGCTGAGGCCTCCACCGCGTCGCTGGCTATTGTGGTGGTCGGCATCTTACCGGTGATTCTGCTTAGCCTGGCCATGCGCCGGGCGCGGCCCGGCAGCCATGCTCAGTAAATCTACCTAGGCTTCATCCTGAAAAACAAACACCTGAGAGTGGTCCAGGTCGATATCAATCGGCTGGCCCTCCTGGGGTAGAAAGACGCCGGGCACGCGGGCATGTAGATGCGCCTCCTGGCCATCAGCCCCGTGGGCGCACAAATGAATGAGGCTAGAACGCCCGAGTAGCTTTGCCATGACCACGTGGCTATGGCGGTGGACGGCTGCGGGCAAGTCGCGTTCCTGAAGCCGCAGCGCCTCAGGGCGAATCATAATCCGCGCCTTACTGCCTTCGGGCAGCCAACTGGCATCTATCTCGCCTACCGGGGTCTGCACACTGCCCTGCTTAACCGTGCCGCTGAGCTCATTTACTTCACCAAAAAAGGTCACCACAAACGGGTCGACCGGTGTGCAGTAAAGCTCGCGCGGCGTGCCCGTTTGAATAATTCGGCCATCGCGCATGAGGGCAATTCGGTCAGCCATAAACATGGCTTCTTCCGGGTCGTGGGTCACCAGTAACGTGGCTGACCCCAGTTTTTTCAGCACGTGCAGCGTGTCGTCGCGAATGCGGTCACGCAGGCGTGCATCCAGGCTTGAAAAGGGCTCGTCGAGTAGCATCAGCTTGGGTGTTGGCGCAAGCGCCCGGGCCAAGGCGACGCGCTGCTGTTGCCCGCCAGACAGCATGTGCGGGTAAGTATCGATGTAATCCGCCATCCCCAACTGAGTCAACAGCTCGACCGCGCGTTCACGGCGCTGACGCGCGGGCATCTGTTTGAGCCCAAAGGTGACGTTTTCCAGCACACTTAAGTGCGGGAAAAGCGCCGAGTCCTGAAATGCCAAGCCGACATTACGCTTTTCCGGCGGAAGGTGGCGTTGGCCGGGTGATGCGACAGCCTGCCCTTCCAGGCTAACGCTACCTTGTTGAAGGGCTTCCAGCCCTGCGGCAATACGTAATAGCGTGGTTTTACCGCATCCCGATGGCCCCAGCAGGCACACGACTTCTCCAGGGGAAATCTCTAACGAGACACCTTTCACCACCTGGTTTGCCGCATACGTATGGTGAACATCGTGTAGCGAAAGCGCCTGTAGTGTGGCGTTATCGGGTGCTGATACGGTTACTGCCATAATGTCACCATGTTCTCGTTGAACCAGCGTCTCACTTAGCCAGCACTTTTGGCGTGCTGCTAGGCAGGCTGCGTTGAATATCAACACCATTGTATTTTTCATTCGCTTGATATGCACGCAGGGTTGCACAACCACGAACACCTTGTTCTTTTTTCCCTTGACGCGGGTACTGCGAAAGTATTCAATACTAAAACTTAATGCAACTTATTCTCATAATCATTTAGGACGCTAACTATATGAAAACAACACGTCTTTCAGTCTCTATCGCCGCCATTCTTGCGGGCGCTGCTGTATCAAGTACAGCACTTGCCGATGCGGTTAACATTTACTCTGCCCGCCACTACGATTCGGATGAAATCCTCTATAAAGCGTTCACCGACGAGACGGGCATCGAAGTGAACGTTCTGGAAGGCGACTCCGACCAACTGATGGAGCGCATGCAGCGTGAGGGCATTGCCAGCCCCGCCGACGTCATGCTGACGGTCGATGCGGGCCGTTTATGGCGCGCCGAGCAGGACGGTCTGTTCCAAAGCGTGGATTCTGAGGTACTGAGCGAGCGTCTGCCGGAGTCAATGCGCCAGCCTGACAATTTATGGTTTGGCTTTAGCCAGCGTGCACGGGTAATTTTCTATAACCGCGATAACTTCGACCCCAGCCAGATCGAAAGCTACGAAGATTTAGCCGATCCTCGGTTTGAAGGCCAGTTGTGCATTCGCTCCTCCAACAACATCTATAACCAGTCGCTGCTTGCCTCCATGATTGAGCATCACGGTGAAGAGGGTGCAGAAGAGTGGGCCCAGGGCGTGGTTAACAACCTGGCACGTAACCCGGAAGGTGGTGATACTGACCAGATTCTTGGGGTCGCTAGTGGCGAGTGTGACTTGGCCGTTGCCAACCACTACTACTATGTTCGTATGCTCCATTCCGACAACGAGTCTGACCGTGAAGCAGCGCGCAAGGTGGGGGTAATTTTCCCCAACCAGAACGACCGTGGCACCCACGTTAACGTTGGCGGTGCAGGCCTGGTAGCCAATGCGCAAAACCCGGAAAACGGCATTAAATTCCTGGAGTTCTTATCATCTGATGGCGCCCAGGAAATCTTCGCCGAGCGTAACTATGAGTTCCCGGTCGTCGACGGTGTCAAGAAAGACCCGGTATTAGAGTCATGGGGTGACTTCAAAAAGGATGAGCTGAATATTAATGTGCTGGGTGAGAATAACCCCGAAGCCATTCGTATTTTTGACCGCGTCGGCTGGCGCTAAGCCCTCCCCACGCATACAAAACGGCCCGCCACTTGGCGGGCCGTTTTCATGTGCGCACTATTTACTTTTTAATGCGCTTCATCCCAATTAACCCCGCTTTCGGCTTCGACAATCAGCGGCACTTTAAGCTCGGCGGCGGCTTGCATACGCGTTTGCACTTCACCAATAAACGCTTCCACCTGCTCTTCTTTCACCTCAAACACCAGTTCATCATGTACTTGCATGACCATCAGCGCATCGAACTCGCCCTCTGCAAGCCAAGCGTCCACGTCGATCATGGCTTGTTTGATGATATCCGCGGCGGTGCCCTGCATGGGCGCGTTGATCGCGGTACGCTCGGCGCCCTGACGGCGGTTGCGGTTTTGCGAGTGGATTTCCGGCAGGTACAGGCGGCGCCCCAGCACGGTTTCCACAAACCCATCTTCCGCGGCCTGGGTGCGAATCCGGTCCATATAGCGAGCCACGCCTGGGTAGCGGTCAAAGTAGCGGTCGATATAGGTTTGCGCCTGATTGCGCTCGATATGCAGCTGGCGCGCAAGGCCCCACGCGCTCATACCGTAAATCAGCCCGAAGTTAATCGCTTTAGCACTACGCCGCTGATCACTGGACACTTTGTCCAGCGCGGTGCCGAAGACTTCCGCGGCAGTGGCCGTGTGGATATCGCGATTCTCGGCAAACGCTTCCAGCAGGCCCTTGTCTTCTGAAAGGTGCGCCATGATGCGCAGCTCGATCTGCGAGTAGTCAGCGGCAACAATGCGATAGCCGGGCCGGGCAATGAACGCCTGACGAATCTTGCGCCCCTCTTCGGTGCGAATGGGGATGTTCTGCAGGTTCGGGTCCGATGAAGAGAGACGACCGGTGGCGGTGACCGCCTGGTGATAACTGGTGTGTACCCGGTTATTTGCCTTGTTGATCAAGCGCGGCAGCTTATCGGTGTAGGTGGACTTCAACTTGGAAAGCCCGCGATGCTCCATGATGACCTTGGGCAGCGGGTAATCCAGCGCCAGCTCCTCAAGCACCGCTTCGGCCGTTGATGGCGCGCCTTTGGGTGTTTTCTTGAGAACAGGGATCTTCAGCTCGTTAAACAGAATTTCGCCTAACTGCTTGGGCGAGCCAAGATTAAACTCACGCCCGGCCAGGTCAAACGCTTCAATTTCCAGTTCACGAATGCGCTTATCCAGCTGCTGGCTCTGCGCGTGTAGGCGCTCAGCATCTATCGCCACGCCGTTACGCTCAATGCGGGAAATTACCTTGATCAGCGGCAGTTCCAGGTGATCCAGCACCTGGGCCAGGCGCCCCTCTTTGTCTACCTGCGGGCGCAACACATCGTACAAGCGCAGGGTAATATCGACGTCTTCACAGGCGTAGGGCGCTGCCTGCTCTAACGCTATCTGGTTGAAGGTCAGCTGCTTGGCGCCTTTACCAGCGATCTCTTCAAACGAGGTGGTTTTCTCGCCCAGGTACTTAAGTGCCAGCGAATCCATGTCGTGGCGCGTCGCTGTGGAATTCAATACATAAGAGGCCAGCATGGTATCGGCCAGCGTTCCAGCAACGATAATGTCGTAGTTGGCCAATACGGAAATATCGTACTTGAGGTTCTGGCCAATCTTGATGGTCTTTTGATCTTCGAACAGCGGTTTAAGCGCAGCTAAAACCTTGGCTCTATCCAACTGAGCGGGAGCATCCAAATAGTCGTGGGCCAGCGGAATATAGGCCGCTTCACCGGCGTCGAGCGCCAGGCCAATTCCCACAATTTCGGCTTCCATGTAATTCAGGCTGGTCGTTTCCAGGTCAAAACAGAACCGCTTGGCGCTTTTTAAGCGCTTGAGCCAAGCGTCCAGTTCGCTTTGCTCAACGATGACATGGTCCTGGCGCTCTTGAGGGCTGGCTGACTGCGCATCACTGGTTTCCTCAGCATCGTCAGATACCGGTTCGCCGCCTTTTACGTCATCCACGCCTTCATCTTTTCCCTCCAGCAGTTCAGCCAGCCACTGCCTGAATTCAAGCTCTTTATAAAGCGCAACCAGCTGTTCGCGATCCGGGTGCGCAATATCTAAATTATCCAGCCCAACCGGCAGATCGCAGTCGACTTTGATGGTGGCGAGCTGATAGGAGAGATAGGCCTGCTCACGGTGCTCTTCAAGCTTTTTGGATAACGTTTTGGCCCCACGAAACGAGAGCGTTTTAACCCGCTCTAAATCCCCGTAAATGGTATCCAGCCCGCCGCCCATTCCCTGCAGCAGCCCCAAGGCGGTTTTCTCGCCCACACCCGGCACGCCCGGGATGTTATCGACCTTATCGCCCATCAAGGCGAGGTAATCGATAATCAGAGCAGGCGGCAAACCAAACTTGCCTTCCACACCGGCCTCATCCAAGGTTTCATCTTTCATGGTATTGACCAGCGTGATATGCGCATTCACCAGCTGCGCCATATCTTTATCGCCGGTGGAGATCACTGCATCCCGACCCGCCTGCGTGGCACGGTGCGCTAACGTACCTATCACGTCATCCGCCTCCACGCCGTCAATGCATAAAAGTGGCAAGCCAAGCGCCTTTACGCAGGCATGCAGTAGGGCGACCTGGCTGCGTAAATCATCCGGCATCGGTGGGCGATGCGCCTTGTAGTCTTCAAAGAGCTCATCACGGAAGGTTTTGCCCGGCGCATCAAACACCACCGCCATTGGGCTTTGCGGATAATCCTTTATGAGCCGTTTGAGCATGTTCAGCACGCCCTTAACGGCTCCCGTCGGTTGGCCATTAGAGGTTGTTAACGGCGGCAGCGCGTGGAAGGCACGATACAAGTACGAGGAACCATCGACGAGCACGATCGGGGCACGGGCCATAACCAATATCCATTGCAAAAAAAGTATAGGGTCATGATACGCGCTAAGCGCCAGCGGCTGAAATAAACTGGCGGATACAAATACGCTTAAGCGCTTAACAACGCTGCCAACTCAGCCAGCAAGCCGCTACAATAATCAGCTTAGCAACCTGGGCGAGACTTTCATGGCTGTATTCACCCCGCTTAGCGACGCACAGGTCGCTACGTTTTTAGACAACTTTGATGTTGGTGGCTTTGTATCTCTGCAAGGAGTCGCGGGCGGCACCGAAAATTCAACGTTTTTTGTTACCACGCAGCGCCGAGAACTGGTGCTCACCCTGTTTGAACAAGGTGAACATGAAGAGCTGCCGTTCTTCGTCGACCTGCTGGACTACCTGGATGAACACCGTTTGCCAGTGCCAGGCCCGGTTCATGACCGCGATGGCATTGCACTGCACAGCCTGGCGGATAAACCGGCCCTGCTATTTCCGCGTATGCCGGGCCGTCATCCCGTCGCCCCTAACCTGGCGCAGTGCCGGGCGCTTGGGGACACGCTGGGGCGTTTGCATGTGATCTCACAGCACTTCTCCGGCCATCGTCCGAACCCCCGCGACTTGCACTGGCTACAGGCCATGCACCATAAAGTATTGGCGTACTTAAGCCCTGATGATCAGGCATTAATGAAAAACGAAGTCGAGGATTTTGAAAGCGCCTTCAGTCAGTACGCCAAGCTGCCCCAAGGGGCTATCCATGGTGACCTGTTTCGCGACAACACGCTGTTCGATGGCGATCAGCTTGGCGGCATCATTGATTTTTATAATGGCTGTACTGGTGACCTACTGTTTGATCTCGCCATCGTGATTAACGACTGGGCATCAAATGAAGACGGCACGCTCAATGCAGAGCGCTATAATGCCTTGCTGGGGGCTTACCTGGCACGCCGACCACTCACCCACGAGGAGCGTGACGTATGGCCGATAATGCTGCGCATGACGGCGCTACGCTATTGGTTATCGCGCCTGCTGGTCGTCTACGTTGACCCACCGGCTCACGATTTAACACCTCACGACCCCGAGCGTTTTCATACCATCTTAAACGCGCGCATTGCGTATGGCGCCTTACCTCTTCCTGAGGCTGACTTATGAGTGCAACGCAAAGTGGGTCAGCACTAAGTGCTCGCCGCACATGGAATATCGACCAATGGGGCAGCGGCTACTTTGATGTAGACGACCACGGCCAAGCGCTGGTGCGCCCCTTGGGCAGCGACGCCGAAGGCCCTACCCTGCCCCTGCGTGAGCTGGTTACTCAGTTGCAGGAGGCGGGCCTACGCTTGCCTGTTCTGGTGCGCTTTAGCGATATTCTGCACGACCGGGTTGAACAGCTGTGCGGCGCCTTTGATGCTGCCATGAGTGATATTGACTACCAGGGCGGCTACACGGCGGTTTACCCCATCAAGGTCAACCAACAGCGCCGCGTGGTCGAGGAAATTCTGGCGACTTCCGAGCGCGGTAATGGCCGAGTAGGCCTGGAAGCAGGCAGCAAGCCCGAGCTTCTTGCCGTGCTTGCTCTCTCGGGCGGCGGGTCATCGCTAATCGTGTGTAACGGCTACAAGGACCGTGAGTACGTGCGCCTTGCCCTGCTGGGTGAGAAGCTTGGCCACCGTGTTTACCTGGTCGTGGAAAAGCTCTCCGAGCTTGCGATGATCATGGAAGAGGCCCGGGAGCTGGGTGTTACACCGCGTATTGGCCTGCGTGCGCGCCTGGCCTCAGTGGGGAAAGGCAAGTGGCAAAATACCGGCGGCGAAAAGTCCAAGTTCGGCCTAACTGCCAGCCAAATTCTGGAAGTGGTGGAAACGCTGCGCGCCCAGGACGCCTTGGCAAGCCTGCAACTGGTGCATTTCCACTTGGGCTCGCAGATCGCCAATATTCGCGACATTCAGCGCGGTCTGCGTGAGTGCGCCCGTTTTTATGAAAACCTCATCACTCTGGGTGCGCCCATTGATACGGTCGATGTGGGCGGCGGCCTGGGCATTGACTATGAAGGCACTCGCTCGCGCAGTTACTGCTCTGCCAACTACTCGATGCGCGAATATGCCCGTAACGTAGTGAGCGCCTTTGCTCAGCTGTGCGAAGAGTCCCATTTACCTCAGCCCCATTTAATCAGCGAATCGGGCCGAGCATTGACGGCCCACCACGCGGTGCTTATTACCAACGTGATTGGCGAAGAGCGCATTGATGATACGCCGCCCGAGAAGGCGCCTCAGGACGATATACAGGTTGATGCCCTGTGGCGCGTGTTCGACCAGCTTGCCACGCCTCAGGAGCCGCGCATGCTGGTCGAGGCCTGGCATGACCTCTTGCAGGCAGTAAGCGAGTTACAGGACAGATTTGTGCTGGGCCTGAGCGATATCAATGCCCGTGCCGAAGGCGAGCGCCTGTATTTGGCCGCCTGTGCGCGTTTGCGCAGTCAATTGGATACTCGTAATCGGGCACACCGCGAAATTATGGACGAGCTGGCCGAGAAGCTGGCTGACAAGCTGTTTGTTAACTTTTCGCTGTTCCAGTCGGTGCCTGATGTGTGGGGCATTGAGCAGATTTTCCCGGTGCTGCCATTAAGCGGGTTGAATCAACCCCCAACACGCCGTGCTGTCATTCAGGATATTACCTGCGATTCAGACGGACGTATCGACAGCTACGTTGATGGACAAGGTGTAGAAAGCACCCTGCCCCTTCCCGAATGGCCCTCGGAAGATGAGCGCTGGCTAGGCTTTTTCCTGGTGGGGGCGTATCAAGAAATTCTGGGTGACTTGCATAACCTGTTCGGCGATACCGACTCGGTTGACGCCGCATTAAACGAGCACGGCGAGTGGGTGCTTTCCAATCCGCTGGCGGGTGATACCGTTGCCGATGTACTGGCCTACGTCAACTTTGACGCCAAGGAACTTATGCAAAAGCTGACTGAGCAGATCGTCAATAGCGATTTCTCAGAGCAAGAGCAGGAAAGCTTTGCGGCAAGCCTGCACGAAGGACTGGAAGGCTATACGTATTTAGAGTAACGCTATCGCCTTACTTTTTTGCCTTACTTTTCAGCACCAATAGAAAGCGTCCCCCCTGGACGACCAAGGGGCGCTTTCACTATGCAACGCTGGCTTATTCAGTAACAGTGGTTGTCACTTCCAGACCACCGGTCAGCGTTAAGCGCAGTGATGTGCCTCGAGTTAACTCACCGACACCGGCGGGGGTGCCAGTTAAAATGACATCGCCCGGCTCAAGCGTGAAATGACGGCTCATTTCCGCGACCAGCGAGGGAATCGCAAAGATCATATCCGAACCTTCCCCATGCTGGCGCGCTTCACCATCAACCTCCAGCGTAAAGGCCAGCGCATTCCAGTTGGGTACTCGGCTTAGCGGCAGGAATCTGGATAGCGGGCAAGACCCATCAAAACCCTTGGCAATCTCCCACGGGTGGCCCTTCTCTTTCAGCTTCGTTTGTACATCGCGTAGTGTTAAATCGAGCGCTAAACCAATACCCACAATCGCACGTTCCGCTTCATCCGGCGTCGCGTGGGTGAGGGTTTCCCCAACTAACAGGGCCAGTTCGGTTTCGTAGTGTACATCGCCTTGAGAAAAAGGCGGGCTCAGCGGCTGCTCTATATCCACGACACTCGTCGCAGGCTTAATAAATAACAGCGGCTCGCTGGGAACGGGATTATCCAGCTCTTTCGCGTGATCAGCATAGTTGCGGCCAACACATACGACTTTGCCCAATGCATGGGGAAATGCCTGACCGTCAGTAAATTGTGGAACAAGACGCATGGCGGGTACTCTCCTTCTCATTATACGTGCCGCGTTCTTAACAACAGACGCAACAGTTTACCCTACCTATGTGCATGTTCCACAACCTAATACGAGGTTATCGTTCATCCTCCCAATCACTTATCGACTCGCCACTCTTGGCCTGGGTCATGGGCCAGAAAGTCCGGACGCTGCTGCGGGGCCGCATACGGCTCGCGGCAGCGATTATCGGGGCGGTTAAAGACGAAGAACACGTTACTGCGCGGGTCCGGCGACAAGTTAGCGTTTGAGGCATGCAGTGTATTGCAATCAAACAGCAATAGCCCACCGGCCTTACCTTTCGGCGCTTCAATACCGTGCTCGGCAACCAGTTCAGTGAGAGCCTCTGGGCTTGGCACGCCCACTTCCTGCGCTTTCAACGAACGCTTATGGTTATCCATTGGCGTCTCCCCCATGCAGGGCACAAACTTCTTGTGCGAGCCAGGAATCAGCATCAGCGGGCCATTAAATTCGTGATTATCGGTCAGGATCAAGGACGCACTCACTGCATGCATGCCGGGCATACCATCCTCAGCGTGCCAGGTCTCAAAATCCGAGTGCCAGTTAAAGCCCTTACCGGCGAACCCTGGCTTGTAGTTAATCCGTGACTGATGCACATAAGGATCATCACCAATCACCTGCCGAGCAGCACCTGCCACGCGCTCATCTCTGGCCAGCGCGCCCAAGCGTTCTGAAAGGTGGTGTACCGCAAACAGTGAACGAATTTCATTACTTTCAGGCTCAGTAATACTGAAGTCTTTATCGCGGTAAGCATCCGTACTCATAAGTGCCTGCATCTCAGCACGCAGCTCATCAAGCTCACTACCGCTAATCAGATTCGGGATAAACAAAAAGCCTTTACGTTCAAATTCATCCAGTTGAGGTTCGCTTAAAGGTCCTGCCAAGTGGCGCCCTTTCACAACGGCGTCCTGACGCGCCTGCCAAAGCGCTTGAGGAGGCTGTGCCAAGCGCGATGGATAGGGGTCATAAAATTTTGCATGTTGCGAAGAGGGCGAATCCGCTAACTCGCTGTAATGCTTATGGGCGGTCACATTATGAAAAGATAGATTGCTGACTGTCATCTAATCCACTCCTTGTATGATTAAATTTCAGACCAATGTCATTGCCATAACAAGGTAGCTAACTTATACGTCTCTGCAAGGCATAACACAGCCTTTATAACGTGGATTAAACCAACATCGCTTAAGCGATTTTTAACGTTTTAATAAAGTAAAGCTTAACCAAACCCGTCAATCACTTACAACACCCAATCAAAATTGACTGAAAACGCCAACCCTAAAGATAACAAACATTGAGTTTTCACGAATTATAAAAAAGATTTCTTACTGCTCTATCAAAGCCACCTTTCGCTATTTAAATGTCTGACCAGTTTTCATACTTGGACCGTAGCGATGGAAAACATCCTTGCCACCACATTGACGCTTTAAGGGATTATCAGCACTAACTTTAACACACTTTACCAACTCAAATCAGCCATGCGGTTTCATGCTATCCAAGTCATGCCAACAGCCCTCTCCAGTGGAGAGGGCTTTAGAAAGTGGCAATTTCATTCTAGACGACCAACATTTAAACCAAAAAACAACTACGACAACAGCTTAACAAAACCAACCAAAAGAAAATACGATTCACTGATCAATTATCGTAACTCTTTCATTAAAAAACCATAACATACGGCTACTCAAAAACGGATATAGCGTTACTCTATAAGGACATGACCATAAATAAACTCACTATCAAAACCTGTTGCTGCCGCCATTTCCTCCGCCTTAAGGAGCTTAATACTACTCCGTGTTTTACGTATAAACTTCTTTTGCTCCAGCGCGGTCATGCAGCGGCTAACATGGACACTAGTAATGCCTAATAGCTCGCCTACCACGTCCTGGGTAATAGGAAATGCGTAAATATTGGTCTTCAACAACCCTTTAAAGCAGAACCGTGTATAAATTTCTAATAAAAAGTGGGCAACACGCTCTTCAGAGCGGTGGTGCGTACAGCTTCTTAATCGTTCAATCGTAATATTGTCATTGACCATGATATAGGACATTACCGCTTTTCTAACGTCCATATCGGTTTTAAAAAGTTTATGTATATCTTCGACCGATATTTTTTCAAACTTACAGTTAGTAAGCGCTAGTATAGTAATATCGTGGTTGTCAAAAAAGCTTTCTCGAACACCGATGATATCGCCAGGCATAAATACATTACATATATCCTGGCCTCGCTTATCGGTGGCATGGCAAAGGCTCGCCCATCCTTCTTTTACTAGAAACATATCGGCCCGGCCATCACATAATGAGAGCATCTTTTGATTTCTCTTTAATTCGACCGGTTTTTTGCGCGTTGACCGCAAGCTTTCTAAAGAGTCGCTGCCCAAATCTCCATACAACCCCAGAACACTCTCTAGTGTTATATCAAAACTCAAGGCATCGAAATCATCAGTGCCACCATTAAAGCTAAAGCTTTTTTTGTCCATAATATCGTAATTTCCTGCCATTACCTTATCCATTTCTACACTCCTTTGTAGTTAGACGTAAGCTATACATGATAGCCAAAAGGTAAAAAGTTTATATAACTAAAATAGGTAAGAGGCAAAAAAAATATAGTCAACGAAAAAAAGATAAACAAGGATTATTTATTTTCCCCACTTGGATAAAGGATGTTACTAAACTATTAAGCGATAAAAATTAACAATTGTTAACATTTTTATATTAATTTGTATCATCAATCATCGATTTACGTTTTTCAGGTAACACAGGTTTGAAAAAAAGCGTTACGTTTACAAACAAAATGAAACTTACCGGGTCATAAACAAAGGTCAGCTAACAACAAGACAACTTATAAGCAAGTTAACTAATAAAGTCATAGATTGATCTTTAATAAATTACATATATCAAGGATAAACGCTACCAGCTGTCTTACGCTAATGATGCGGCATTAGGAGAACAACCTTATTCACGGAGAGAATAATGATGAAACGTAATATTTTTGTAATTGCTCTAGAAGATAAGCAGCGTCATGCGATGGAGACCTTGCGTGAGGCAAAAGCATTAAATATTCATGAGCTGCTGAGCGTGGATACCGCGGTTGAGGCTGAAGAGCTATCGTTTAATCAGCTTTTTGAAGAGATCAAGGCGAAACTAGACAGCTTCTCAGGGTCAATAGATGGCATTATCGCGCAGTGGGATTTTCCCACCAGCGTACTCGTTCCTCTCCTCTGCCAGCATTATGACCTTCCTTCTCCTTCTATTAAGAGCGTTTTAACGTGTGAACATAAGCTCTGGAGCCGCCTGGAGCAGCAAAAGGTGATTCCTGATGTGGTGCCTGCCTTCTGTGGTGTCGATCCTTTCAAAGATAATCCGATTGACCAGGTAGCCCTCGACTTTCCCTTTTGGATAAAACCGGTAAAGGCCTTCTCTTCTCACTTGGGATTTAGGGTGGAGAATCAGGCGCAGTTTGACCATGCGATTGAAGAAATACGCATGGGCATTCGTCAATTGGGCGACCCTTTTAACGAAGCGCTTGCGTATGCTGACCTGCCCGAGGAGATTCAAGCGCTGGATGGTAACTCCTGCATTGTTGAAGAGATCGTCAAGGGTGTACAAGCCGCGCCTGAAGGTACGGTTTTTAAGGGCGAGTTCAACGTGCACGGTATTATCTCCCAACCTAAATCGGATGGGTCACAAACACTTTTTGACCGCTTGGAGTATCCAAGCAACCTGCCTGAACATGTTCACCACAAAATGGTAGAAACGGCCAAAATGTTTCTTACCCATATTGGCTACGATAATGGCTGTTTTAACGCTGAATTTATGTGGGACGAGGCGACTGACAATCTTTGGCTGATTGAAGTTAATACACGTATTTCTCAGTCACATAGCGAGATATTTGTCCTGGTTGACGGCATGTCCAACCATGAAGTGGCTATCGATATTGCCTTGGGACAACGTCCTTCACTATTAAACCGCCAAGGCGTGGCGCCTGTGGCGGCAAAATGCTTTATTCCCTACGCCCATGAGGATGGCATCGTGACGCGGGTGCCTAGTCAGGAAAATATACAGGCGCTTCAACAACGCTTACCGCACACCGATGTCTGCCTTGATGTTGCTCCAGGCCAACGCCTTGGCGATTTACTGCATCAGGACAGCTTTTGTTATCGACTAGGCACGCTTTACATCACCGGCAATAACCACGAGGAGATCGAAGAGAACTATAAATTTTGTTTGGATTTTTTAGATTTTGAGATCGAAAAAGTGGATCTTTAAAAGGAGGTAGCATGGAAGTTATCAATGACTTTCCTTATAACGTCCGCGAGATAGAAAACGTCTTTATTCCTATGCGTGATGGCAAGCAGTTGGCCGCGCGCATCTGGCTCCCCGAGGCAAGCCTGGCGTCGCCTCTTCCCGCGATTATGGAGTACATCCCTTACCGCAAGCGCGATATTACGCGAGGCCGCGATGCATCCAATCACCCTTACCTTGCTGGTCATGGCTATGTGTGTGTTCGTGTGGATATGCGCGGTAGCGGTGACTCTGATGGCGTATTAACGGATGAGTACACCCAGCAAGAGCAGCTTGATGCGGTGGATGCGATCGAGTGGATTGCCCGCCAGGCCTGGTGCGATGGCAATGTCGGCATGATGGGTATTTCCTGGGGCGGCTTTAATAGCCTGCAAGTCGCTGCTAAACAGCCGCCTGCTCTTAAAGCCATTATCAGCCTCTGTTCAAGCGACGACCTGTATGCCGACAATATGCACTACATGGGAGGCTGCCTACTGGGAGACAATTTGTCGGAAGCGACCGTAATGCTGGCGTTTAACGCCCTGCCCCCGGATCCTTTGATAGTGGGCGACCGCTGGCGGGACATGTGGCATGAACGCATGGAAGACAGCGGCCTTTGGATTGACAAGTGGCTTCGCCACCAGCGCAGGGATGCGTACTGGACCACCAGCTCAGTGTGTGAAAATTATGATGCTATTCGGTGTCCGGTTTATGCGATTGGTGGGTGGGCCGATGGTTTTACCAATACCGTCTTCAGATTAATGGAGCATCTAGATGTTCCGCGTAAAGGTTTAATTGGCCCCTGGGGTCATAAGTACCCTCACCAGGGAATACCCGGGCCCGCCATTGGTTTTTTACAAGAAGCACTGCGCTGGTGGGATTATTGGCTGAAAGGTGATGACAACGGCATTATGGATGAACCCATGCTGCGCGCCTGGGAGCAGGATAGCGTACCACCTGACAACGCTTATGAAGAAAGACCCGGCCGCTGGTTAACAGAGTCCGAGTGGCCATCGAGTAATTTGCAAGAGCAGTGTTTTGTCTTGTCGCCTTACCGACTTACTCCCCAAACCTGCTCAGTTGGTACGTCTGAACCTAACGTTGAGCCCGTCACGATGGGGCTACAGTCGCCGTTAAGCGTTGGCTTGTCAGCCGGAAAATGGTGCTCCTACGCCGCAACACCTGACTTACCCGGCGACCAGCGCGAAGAAGACGGCGGCTCCCTTATTTTTAGTACAGATGCATTAACAGAGTCGTTAAATATCTTTGGCACGCCTTCTTTAGAGTTGGAAGTTTCCAGTAATCAACCACAGGCCATGTTGGCCGTCAGGCTTTCTGATGTGGCGCCGGATGGGAAAGCAACTCGCGTCACCTATGGCCTGTTAAACCTTACCCACCGTGATAGCAATGCAGAGCCAACGCCGCTTGAACCGCATCGCACCTACCGGGTGACGATAGAGATGAACGGTATTGCCCAGAAATTTCCCGCAGGACACCAATTACGGCTTTCTATTTCAACCTCTTACTGGCCCCTTGCCTGGCTCCCTCCCAAGCCTGCCCAAGTGGATATGACTTTTAACCAGTGCGTACTTAAACTACCGGTGCGTACCGCAGACCATCATGGGGATGGCTTAACGCATTTTGGAGCGCCCCAGTCGGCACCGCCTCTTGAGATCACTCACTTGGCACCCAGCAAGCATAATTGGTTGCTGCATCAAGATCTGGCGGCCAAGGGTTCAACGCTGGAAGTCATCAATGACCAAGGGTGCTTTCGCATTAACGATACCGGTACAGAGATTCATCGGTGCGCCCGCGAATATTACACCACGGTAGGGAATGATTTTGCGTCAGCACGTGGCGAGACGATGACGGAAAGCTCGTTTCAGCGGGATGACTGGCATACAGAAGTGTATACCCGGACCGTGCTGAGCTGCACTGAAACGAACTTTATTATTCATGCCCAGATGGATGCTTATGAAGGGCAGTATCGGGTATTTTCCAAAAACTGGGAGTCTACAATTCCACGCGACCTGCTGTAGAAAAGTTGGCATGGAAAAAAGGCGGGGATTAACAAACCACCTTCCCCAACCGAGCAAAGCCGCCTACATGCATTAGGCGGCTTTTTTTGTGCATTAAAAAGTAGCAGGTTAAACGAATTTCGATAGGTAGCGCTTAACGTTTAGCGCGCTGGTCATCGTCATCAGCACGATGCAAAAATTGTGTGGTCGTAGACTCCAGATGATCCGCCAGCCAATCCGCCATGGCAATCTCTTCCTGAAGGATCTCTTTGCATACTTGAGCGACGCCCGTATGGCCCGCGCTTTCCGCAGCCTGAATCAAAGCTTTATAGTTGGCGATTTCAAAGTGCTCAAAAGCGTAACAGGCGATACTTCCTTTCATGACTTCATCGCCCATCATCATGCCGCCAAGCGCTTGGCCAAAGGCGGTTATCTTACCACCCAGATCCTTGAGGGCTGAGGTATCAATATCCAAACCAGCCATGGCCTGCTCCAAGCGATCCGACTGATGGCGGGTCTCATTTAAGTGCTGCTCAATACGCGCCTTAAGCTCAGGGTAATCAACTAATCGTTCTGCCTGCTTTTCCAGCATTTCCTCAGCTTGCTTTTCCATAGCATGCGCATCACGTAACCAGTTTTCCAAATACTTGGTTTCCATCGTGCTGACTCCTTTTAAATAACTGAGTTATGTATAACGACTTATTTTGACGGATCAATCTGCTCTTTCTGAGCGCCCGATTTCTCCTTTGCCATGCCGAGCGTAGGCGCCTGGCCTTCCGGCTCTGGCTGTTGGCGGGCCGAGAACTCGCTACGTCCGTCAAATGAGGGGCCTTCCGCCCAGCGGCCTTTCGGCGCCTCTTTATCCAGCAAGGTATTGAGGTAGTAGTACGAATGCTGCATGGCTTCGTGATCTTCAGGGGTAGCGTTCGGTATCGGAAGGTGTGCTCCAAGTCCGCCTAACTCTTCAATGACGGCTAACCACTGCTGCTGATGGTAGGTATCACGCGCAATCAGAAAAGAGAGGAAGTCTTTCATGCCATGGTCGTCCGTCCAATTATAAAGACGCGATGCCAATACTCGACCACTTGCCTCAGCGGTTACGTTAGCGAGCATATCTGCCGCCACATTACCCGTGGCATAGATGTGGCTCATATCGAACGGCACGCCATTAGCATTGACCGGCATGGCAGAAAGCCCAGATGACAACAGGTGGCGTGGGTTCGCTCCGCCTAGTATGGCATTCATGACGGGGTCTTCTGCGGTAGCCTCCTGGTAGGAGACGGGCGCACCTTCCAAGTTAAGCGCAACCGCATGACCAAGCATTTCGACATGCGCAAGCTCTTCTGTAGCCGTCGACATAAGAAGATCGCGAATGCGATCATCGCCCCGCGCCCCCATTGCCTGGAAGAAATATTGCATTGCTACCCGGATTTCCCCTTCTACACCGCCGATAGCCTGTTGGAGCAACATGGCAAATTCAGGATTAGGTTTATCGACTTTAACTGGATATTGCAGCTTTGCTGAGTGGTGGAACATAGTACAGCCTCCTAGATTAACTGCCAGGAAGAAAACTTCCTGGCAGCAGACTTAAACGTTACGCAGTACCAGCCTCATTACTAACAGCTCCTTCTAAATAAAGCGCTTCCTTGCGAACCCATCAAATGAAATATCTGATCGCGTTTAGTTAAGTATTGAAGACCTCTGTACACTCCCCTTTAAGCAGTAACTCGCTTAGATGCTATTACTGGCATATTTACAAGGGGGCAACGTTTAAGCTAAGTGGTTATGTAAAACCTAATCGACCTGACCGGCCGCCATCAGGAATTACCACCGTGGCTGTTCTCTCCACCTTTCTTACCGGCTTCGGAAGCTCGCTCCGGATCATTAGCGAAGTTACCTCCGCTCTTTTGGCCACCTTTATGGCCGATATCTTCATAAAATTCTTTACCATGCGTTTTTGAGGTGGCTTCACCACCTTTCTGTCCTGCCTGTTCGCGACTCATTCCATTATCTTTGCGATCATTAGCCATGATTCATCTCCTTTTCATGCTTTCGGCAAAAACATATCAATCATTAACTCGATTAACCAATCGAGTAATTTGAGCGTAGCTAACCCCAAAGCCATTTCAAGAGATACGACAGATAATGGAAATATTTAATCTTTGTCGCCACGTTGTTTTGTTGTTATTAAAATACAGCCCTAAGATAAAACAACACAGAACTAACAACGCTTGCTTCTACCGTAAGCAAAGACATAAAGAGAACGTACCCTCTTACTATTTAACTTACGTAACTTTTTCGTATAACTATTTTTAGATAAAGCTGGAAGTAATAGAGTGAAAGCGATGGTTAAAACAACCTTCTTGCATACTCACAAGAATTAGTTGAGCCATGGTGCTTCCTGCTCCTGTTTTGCAGCTGCGGGGTGCCAAGGTCGGAAAAATGAATACCAGCGCTGCCCAAGCCGGAAATGATGGTCAAGCAGCTACCAGAAAGCCTATTTTTTTATTTATCGAAAACCCAACATGACGATCATAAGCCATTGAAAATAAACACAATGTGGAATCTGTGTAAGAGAATGCTTACAAAAATATCAGCGATAGACTACATTATTTCCTGCTAAAGCCGTTAGAATCGTACCTGCTACGGATCGCAGTAGCTCACTTGAGTCGCGCCAGCCCATGGAAGGGTTTCGGAAAGCAATATGCGAAAGGATCAAGGACGCGCGACAGGCCACGGACGGCCTTATCATCCATGTTAGATAACCTCTGCTACATTATTAGCCCGCCATTTTCAGCACCAACCTTACTCATCTTTTTGCCAGCACTCATCGCGCAAGCTAATAGACGTTATGCCTGCCTTTATCGTTACTTCTTTATGTTTATTTTTATAGCACGCACAAAAAAGCCGCCCTTTCGGACGGCTTGATCTAATTCTCTAATGTGTTGCTTTTAACCATCTTTTTGATGGTGCCGACACCAGGAGTCGAACCCGGGACCTACTGATTACAAGTCAACCATTTTAATGAATCATGTAGTCTAAAGCTGTATTAGAAAAAGCTGTCTAACACACTATAACCCACTGATACTACGTGCCAAATTTCGTTTATTTCGCATTTTGCCGTGCCGCTTACTCTCATTGGATCTCATATAGTGTCGTGAGAAACGGCACGCAAAACGGTACGCAATGTGAAAACGAAAACACGCACGAATCACTCCCAGAGGCGAATCCTCACAGACGCCGCTATACGCTCGCTAGCGGTGGGCAAAACCGCGACAGAATCATTACCAGGGCGAGGAACAGGTGCAATCCTGTTCGAGGCTCGTCCATCGGGCAATATTGAGTCTTATTTCCGAGTACGGATTAATAACAAGTCACAAAAGATAAAGGTTGGTATGTTCAAATCGTCCGCACGAAGTACTGGACTCTCCTTGGCAGAAATTCGAGAGATAGCTCGTACTTATTCGCTTATCGCTCTTGAGCACGGAGACGTTAAGAATTTTTTTCAAGAGCAAAAAGATGCGAAAGAGCGTGAAATTAGTGAACGTGAACTCGCTTTTTCTGAAGCACTGATGGCAGTTAAAACAGAAAAAACAACAGCAAGTTTTGAGGAATTATTTACAGACTATATTGAGAGCCTGGAAGGAACCACAGGGCCCTCGTATATAAAAGAATTGAAGCGAGTATTAAACAATGTACTGAAACCTAATCACCAATTTATCATGGATAAAAAGGCAAAAGACATCATCCCTAAAGACATACTTGAGATCTTGCAACCCATTTGGGACCGAGGATCGGAAAATATGTCCGGGAAAGTTCGTGCTTATCTTCATTCGTCGTTTGAGTACGGGTTAAAAAATGAGAACTCACTTAAACGAAAAACTAAATCAATATATTGCTTGGAGAGAAACCCGGTCTCATCAATTCCCAAGGACCATAAGACAAAGGCAATAAAAAGGGCTTTAAGTGCAAAAGAGCTTAATTATTTTTGGCATTCATTTTTACAGTACGAATCAGTTGGCCCTGTAGTCACGCGATTTTTACTTTTTCTTATTGCTACTGGTGGGCAAAGGGTTATGCAGGTAGCTAGGGAACCTTGGACAAGCTATGATTTACGTAAAGGGATATTGAAGACAGAGCACCGCAAGGGGAACACCCCGCCTCGCATACATTTAGTGCCGCTCACTGAAAGGGCAATTAAATTATTGCAAGACGTACATTCTGTCAACCCTCATTCAAAATATCCCTGGTCAACAAGTGGCAAAATACCCATTGATATTAACACTTTACGAGGTGCAGTAAATAAATGGCTTTCCTCACCTATATCAGAAATGGATGGCAAAGAATTTGAAAAATTTACACCGCGAGATTTAAGAAGGACATGTTCACAGCTAATGCAAATAAAAGGAATAACCAATCTAGACTCTGACATTCTTCAATCCCATGGAATAAACGGTGTTGTAGAAGAGCACTATCGAAACAATCCCTACGCTTTTATGCCTAAGAACTGGAACACCATCAATTTATTTGAAGAAGCCTTAAACGATATTTTAAAAGGCAAAGACCTCGACAAGGATGACATATATAAATTTAGCTTCCTAAACTAGCTGACATGCAACAACTTGTCCGCTATCACTAGCGGACAGGTTTATAGCCTCATATAACTATATTAATCTGGGACTTAACTGTGAAAATTACTGTCACTGTTGATGATGACCTATATACTCAGGCGCTGGAACTTTCCGAACCAGGCTTAGATAAACCATCAGACATTGTTCAAGCTGCGTTGCAAACCTATGTGCGAGTAACAGCAGCGCGCCGTATTGCTAAAGCAGGCGGTAATGCACCGTCGATGTCGGATATTCCACGACGTCGTGGGGAACCTCCAATGGAATGAAAGTGTTGTCTTACATACTTATTATTTTAGAAACGTGGGTCGACGTCGCGCCCCAAGTACGGTTTCTCCATGGCAGCTTTCGGCCAATAGCGGAAATTTAGTAAGTTTTGATATAATGGGTAGTTTGAGCGGTTTGGCTACTCCGCGCCTTCTGTAATATTTAGTTAGGCAAATATCAAATAAGCCAAGAAAAAACTCGTTACCTTTCTCTGTTCACCCTTCGCAAGTCGCAAGTCGTCAATACCTACAGATAGCTGTAATCACAGCGTTGGATCCTAGATCAGAACGATAACCAGCTAGTGATTCTATCCGGAGGGTGGCCGTCCAGAGCTTGAAAAGACGCTCAGCGCGGTCACTGTGACTAATATCAGTCCCATACCCAGAATTTGCGGCCCTACCAGGGTTTCGCTTAACACCACGACGCCGAACAGCGTCGCGGTGACCGGTTCGACCATTGCGACAACGGAGGCCACGGCCGGGGCAGTATGTTTCAAACCAATGATATAAAGAACAAAAGACAAACCTGCGCCGAGTACACCGAGTACTGCGAATAGCGGCCAATCCGGCGTGCTCAGGACAGCAACCGTCTGGCCAACATCACTCGGCCAGATAAGAATACTGGCAAGTACCATAAGCGCGATAGAGAGAATAGCCTGCGGGCTACCGTGTGGCGCCGCATACTTGAAGCCGAAAATGAATATTGCGTAGGACAGTCCGGCAAGCAGACCAGCACCTACACCCATCGCCGTAACGCCACTCGCACCGACGTCATAAATCAGTGTAAGCAATACGACACCAAGAATCACTACTGCGATCGCGGCCCACTTCAGCGGCGTGGGACTTTCGAGCCTTAGAGCGAAGGATACGAGATATACGAAGACTGGGGCGCTGTACATCAATGTAGCCGCAACAGCAACGCTACCGTGCGCAATGCTTAAGAAATAGAACGAGAAGTTACCCCCTACGCCGACACCGGCGATGACTGACCAGAACCATAACCGGCGTTTTGTCAGGCCACTACTGTGTGGACGCAGTATTAGCCAGATGAGGACGCACAGTAGTCCGATCGCACCCGGTAGAAGGAAACCACGAACGCGTCCCAACCGTCGGCTATAAGGATTCCGCCGATCCCGCCAGATAACCCCCAGAAAAGCGCCGCCAGCACCACAAAAATTGTACTCGCACCCATCCTGTAACCTCGCTTCTCGTGTTGAACTAACATCGTTGACGGCGGGGAAGGGCGTCATGGGACCCTGCTCCGGGCCGCTGAAAGCAGTGCGTCGGTCACTGCCCGAGTATCAGGTAGGGCCGTCTGTACGCCAGCCAAGCCACTAGGCAGGAAAACCTTCATTTTCAGTTAATCCCCATAAGCCATCCTATCCAGCATCGAATCAGGAGTGCTGGAAATGCGAGCTATGAACAGGCCGATACAAGAGGCCATGTGCTTTAGGCTGGTGCAGTGGGTACTATTACTGGGGTTGCTAAGCGTTACCACAGTAGCCACTGCACAATCTTTTTTTGGCCAGCAGGAGAGCGTTCTTCCTCCAGAGCAAGTCTTCAAGCCAACACTTAGCCATGATGGCGAATCTCTGGAGATTGATTGGCAAATCGAGCCCGACTACTACCTTTACCGCCACCGTTTTTCTGCTGAAGCCGATGGGCGTGAGCTATCGCTGAATATCCCTGACGGGGAAACCATTGAGGACGAGTATTTTGGACGCTCTGAGGTTTATCGTCATTCGTTGAGTATGATCACCCAGCCTGGCAATGCTGAAACAATTACTCTTCGCTGGCAGGGCTGCGCCGATGCGGGCCTTTGCTATCCACCTCAGGAACAGACCTTTGACTTAGCGTCTGCTGGCCAGGACATATCCAAAACCGACGAACCATCGGATGCCACGAACGAATCCTCATTTGAAGAAAACCCTACTTCTGACCCAGAAATTACGATGGCAGAAGACCAGCAACTGGCGGCGCAACTGGCCGGAGGTAATTGGTTCTGGACGCTGGCGGCATTCTTCGGCATGGGGCTGTTACTGACGTTCACGCCTTGTGTGTTGCCGATGATACCGATCCTTTCGAGCTTGATCGCGGGGCGACGAGAGGTGGGCGAGAGCCACCGAGCGGCAGGCTTAGTGATGTCTACTGCCTTCGTCCTTCCCATGGCGGCCACCTATGCGTTACTCGGCGTGGCCGCTGCCATGGCAGGCGCCAATCTACAGATGCTGTTTCAGAACGTCTGGTTTATCGGCCTGTTCTCGCTACTGTTTATCGTTCTCGCCTTGGCCATGTTCGGCTTATTCGAATTAGAGCTGCCGAGAGCGCTTCGCCAGCGGCTTGATTCAGGCATGTCGCGTCAACGTGGTGGTCGCTTGAAAGGGGTTGCCATCATGGGCGTACTCTCTGCACTGCTGGTGGGTCCCTGCATGACCGCGCCGTTAGCGGGAGCGCTACTGTTCATTGCTGATAGTGGCAACCCCTGGTTGGGCGGCGCAGCCCTGTTATCGCTTGGACTCGGAATGGGCCTACCACTCATCCTGATCGGCACCGTGGGTAGCCAGCTTCTACCTAAGCCGGGTGCCTGGATGATTCGCATCAGAGCGCTTTTCGGCTTTGTATTACTGGGGATGGCGATTTGGTTTGTGGCTCGCGTAATACCTGATGCCATCGTTCTCGGCCTTTGGGGCGCTCTAACACTTAGCTTTGCGATAGCCCTCATGTCGCTTGCTCGGAACGAAGGCCTTAGTGGCATCACGTCTCAAGTCTTGATGGCCAGTGCAGCAAGCATAGCCATATGGAGCGCGCTAATGTTAATCGGCGCTGCCGGCGGTGCCTCTGATCCTTGGCGTCCGCTAGCGATTTTTACATCAACTAATGGAGGCTCAAACACAGCAGATTCGATGTCAAACAATGAGCAACCGCTTACCTTTGATGAGGTTGAAGATCTAGCCACGCTTGATGCCCGTATTGACCAAACCGGGGTTAGCGGCCAGATGACGCTCGTCGAATTTACGGCCGACTGGTGCATCTCTTGTAAGGTGATCGAACAGGAAGTTTTCGCTGACCCCACTGTTCAAGCCGAACTGGAGAATGTGCAACGGTTGAGCATCGACGTAACTAACTACGACGCATCTGACAAGGAGATCATGGAGCACTTCGGCATCGTTGGGCCGCCAACGCTAATGTGGTTCGGCTCTGACGGGCACGAGCGGCGCAGTGCGCGCATTATCGGCGAACTAGACGCTGACACATTTCTGAAGCGCTTCGATCAGGCCAAACAAACCGGCAGCAGTACCACTGGAGGTGGTTCATGAGTCCCCTGGATCGCAGCCTCGTTATCGGCCCGTTAGCTCTGAGCGTAGGGCAGCTTTTGCTGATGCTTTCGATAGTTATCGCACTGATCATCGGAGGCTGGCTAGGCCGCCGTCGAAAGGTCAACGTTGGCGATAGCATCTTCAATGCCATGCTCTTGGGTGTGATCGGGGCGCGACTTGTTTTCATCGTTCAATATGGCGAAAGCTACGATACGTTCTGGTCGTGGTTTGACATACGCGATCGCGGCTTCGAGCCGCTAGCGGGCCTTGTCGTCGCCTTGGTTTACCTTGCTTGGCGGCTATGGCGCCAACCTCACGAGCGCGGCCCTCTCGGGACAGCCGTAATATCAGGGGCTCTGACCTGGTCGCTGACGGCGGGGGCACTGACACTCATGGTATCTCAAGGTGCTAGCATTCCTTCGACGGCGTTAACCACGCTTAAGCATGACGAAGTGACTCTTCCCACTATGCTAAGCGAAGCTGATCGCCCCATGGTGGTCAATCTTTGGGCCAGTTGGTGCCCGCCGTGTCGACGCGAAATGCCTGTATTTGAGCAGGCTCAACAAGAGCGAGACGACGTGACGTTCGTGTTCGTCAATCAGGGCGAGAGCCTCAGCACCGTTAGTGCCTTTTTACAGCAAGAGTCACTCACCCTCGATAATGTCTACCTCGACCGGAACAATGCGCTCGGCCATGACGTGGGTGCCATGGCCATGCCCACCACGCTTTATTACAACGCCGATGGCACGCTTATCGACACCCACTTTGGAGAGCTGTCTCGCGCCACGCTCGATCGCAGTCTAGCGCGTTTCAACCTCTAACTCACCTCACTTTGGAGACAACACACATGGCCGCTTTCAACGCCTGTATGACACCACTACGCCTCACACTAACGCTTGGGACTAGCATTGCGCTGGCAACAAGTCTGCCTGCAACTGCCGCTGAGTGGCCCGCCCCTATTCAAGAGCTCGAACAGCAAGGTCTCACGATTCATGGAGAATTCGATGCGCCGGACGGGCTGACTGGATATGCAGGTAGTGCTCGTGGCCAGACGATTGCGGCATACCTTACCTCGGGAGGCGAGCATGCGCTAGTTGGTACACTGATCAATGCCGAGGGCCAGGACGTTTCAGCTGAGCGGCTAGAGCAACTCGTCAACGGTCAAAGAAACGCCGAGTTATGGCAAGAAATGGATAGCCAACACTGGGTGCGCGATGGCGATAAAGAGGCACCCCGTATCGTATATACCTTTAGTGACCCCAACTGTCCTTACTGCCGCCAACTGTGGGAAGACGCCCAACCCTGGGTTGAAAGTGGCGACGTTCAGGTTCGTCATTTGATGGTAGGTATTCTCAAAGCAGACAGCCCTGAAAAGGCAGCTGCGATACTCAATGCGGATAATCCTGGCGAAGCGCTGGCTGAGCATTACCGCAACGATGCCATGCCCGAAAATCAAGGGGATGACCAAAGCGAGCAGTGGGTTAGCGAAAACACCCAGCTAATGCGCGATGGCCAACTCTTCGCAACGCCAGCGACCTTTTATCAGGATGACAACGGTGACGTGCACAGTGTGATGGGTGCTCCCTCGCCCGATAAGCTTCGAGCCATTATGGGGAGTGATTCACCTTAATCTAAACGGGTTCAACCCGAAGTCAATTGAAGCGTCACTCGTAGCCCAACACCATTGCCAGATGCGAACGTCACTCGGCCTCCTGCCCGGGTGACAATCGCCTCGACGATCGAAAGACCCAAGCCACTACCTTTAGGATGATCTCCCCGATGAAAGCGCTCCGTCAGTCGGGAGAGGTGTTCGGCAGCAATGGTTTCACCTTGACTAGTGATATCGATGACTGTCATTCCCTTTGATTCTTGTACGGAAATCTCTATCGGCGCACCGGGTGCGCCGTGACGCATCGCATTTTCGAGCAGGTTGCGTAGAACCGTCACGAGAAGCGGCTCAGATAGGGCGACATGTACTTGGTTAACGCCTTGGGGATAATGACAATGATCACGGCTACCGGTTTCTGTCATCGCAGCCACCAATGCCCCCCCAAGAGGAGTAGGATCAGGACGACGGGCACGTGTGATGTCCTCACTTTCCATTCGCGCCAATAGCAAAAGCTGACCAAGCGTTTTCGTTAGTCGATCTACCCCAGCTTCAGCTTGCTGCATCGCTTCGTACTGCTGGTGACCGTCAACACGCCTCGCGATTTGCAGATGTGTGCGAACGGCAGTTAACGGTGTACGAAGTTCGTGGGCAGCATCGTCGGTAAAGCGCTGCTCCAATTCAAGCATACGTCGCGTTCGTGCCAGTAGCGTATTGAAACTATCGATCAGCGGGCGAATTTCACCAGGCAATCCATGAAGAGGTAGTGCCGAAAGGTCATTGTGTTCGCGCAGAATAAGTCGTTGTTGTAACTTGGCAAGCGGCGCAAGTCCTCGTGTTACCCCCCACCATAGCGCAACAAGACTGCCCACCAGCGCCAGTAGAAATGGGTAAAGCGCGGCCCGGCGAACCTGCAGCAGCAGTGCTTCTCTCTCTTTCAGACGATCAGCCACCGTAATACGCTTGTCGTTATCAACTAACGTGTAAACTCGCCAGCGCTGCCCGTTGTGCTCGCGATAACGATACCCCTCAGCCTCAACGGCAAGCACGTCGTTCATTTCCGGATGCGTACCCGCCACCACTTGACCACGAAGCGATGATACTCGACAAGCGATACCATCCAGCGAAGGAATCGTTGGCGTTTCATCTTCTGTACCGTTCCAAGACGTTGCTGGCACGCGATCCAACAAACCAGCCACCATTCGCGCCGATTGAGCCAGACGCTGATCCAGAGACTCTTCCAACTGCGCCGACAGGTCGCGCATTGACCATATGGCAGTGATACTCCATAGCAGCACGAGAGTAATTCCAAGTGTAGCAACCAGACGTAAGCGCAGATTCATGAGGTCGCATCACTGTTGTATTTGCCAAGTCGATAACCCAAACCTCGCACGGTTTCGATCACGTTGCGTCCCAACTTGCGACGCAGTTGGTAGATGTGCACATTAAGCGCATTGCTTTCGATCTCATCATCAATACCGTAAAGGCAGTCCTTCAATTGATCGGCGCTCAGAATTCGCCCGCGAGCTCGAATTAATGCTTCCAGCAGCATTAACTCGCGTCGCAACAGGACGACGGGTTCTCCATCCAACGTGACGCTACGTGTGACGGGGTCTAATGCCAGGCTGCCGTGACGAATGGCGTGATCCACTTGCCCTGCCGTACGGCGTAATAACGATTGGAGCCGGGCTGTTAACTCGTCAAGATCAAACGGCTTGACCAAATAGTCGTCTGCGCCTCCCTGAAGGCCCTCGACGCGGCTCGCTACCGCATCTCGAGCCGTTAGCATCAGCACTGGCGTCGCCACGCTCGCATGACGCCAATGCTTCAATAACGTCAAACCATCTCCATCGGGCAATCGACGGTCGAGAATAACAGCATCGTAGTTAATGGTGGCTAGCGCGCCTTTCGCAGTATCCAAGGTGGTGACGGTATCAACCACAAAGCCGCTCAGTGCCAATCCTGCTTCGACGCCAGCCGCTACCGGGGCATCATCCTCGACCAGTAATACCCGCATACTTACTCCTCAAGGTCATAGAAAATGGTTTCTATCAGCAGTATGCCATTAGGGGATGAAGTTAATATGAGGCAGCCCCATTTTGCAGCCGATAGATCGAAACCATCCAAACCAACAACTAAACAGCATTATGTAATGCCAAAAGCCGCCATTATCCACATCCACGCTTCATTTACAGTTAATGTTCATCATGCCTAATGAGCTTTTGGTCGTATAGTGAGTAACGTTTCTTATGAACTCTTGCTTTGTAAAACCTGCAGTCAGTGGTCGACTGCTTCGCTGCGTATTCATGGTGGCATTGTGGCTTGCTTCATTTTCGGCTTTTGGCGAGACCTCACGGCCGCCAGGACATTATCTATTGCCTGAAACCGGCAATATCGTGGGTGAAGCTTATACCGTTCAAGTAGAGAACGAAGAGGATACCCTGCTCGATATTGCTCACGCACATGGTGTTGGCTACGAAGAAATTCGACGGGCCAATCCCGACACTAGTCTTTGGGTTCCTGGGAAAGGAACGCAGGTTCAGATTCCGGGGCAACACATACTGCCGGATGTAGAGCGTAAAGGAGTGGTTATCAATATCGCGGAGCTGCGGCTTTACTACTATCCCGAGGTGCAAGATGGAGAAACACCTCGCGTCGAAACCTACCCCATTGGCATCGGCCGCGATGGATTCGATACACCATTGGGGATTACCAAAACCACCATGCGCCTTGAGGACCCCGCTTGGTATCCTCCCGAATCCGTTCGTCAGGAAGCGGCTGAACGCGGCGACCCACCGCCTGACGTTGTTCCGCCAGGGCCCGACAATCCCCTCGGTCAGCACGCCATCTTATTGGATATTCCTGGTTATTTAATTCATGGCACGAACCAACCAGATGGCATTGGCATGCGCGCCAGTCGAGGTTGTATCCGTATGCACCCCGACGATATTAAAGCCGTATTTGAGCAAATACCCAACGGTACCCAGGTCAATATTATCGATGAGCCGATCAAGCTTGGCTGGGACGCCGACCACTTGCTGTACTTGCAGGCATTTACTTCGCGTAATGAACAAGAAACGAGCATAAGCGACTTGCTGAATATCGTTAACAAAGCTGACGAACTGCCGGAACAAAAGCGCTCAAACATTGATTATGAAGTGATGCAGAAAGCGCTTAAAAGAGGTAGTGGACGTATAGAGCCGCTAATTTAACCCACTTTTTAGTAAATTTTAGCGGTTGTTATGGGTTCAATGTGGCCAAGTGCTTTCATAAGTGATGCCGTCACGTCCGTCGCAGGGTTTACTGTATCCTGGGATTCCCCTGCCATCCATACAAGGCATCATTTACAGCGTTCTTCAGGAATAAATGGGGCATTCAAAGGGAATAAAGTATGGTGGTAAGCAGCGAGAAACTCTTTGCAGAGTGTTAGTTAAAATTAGGCTTTAAGACAGATCATCGCGTGTAATTTCAACTTTGCTAAATGCATTAAGCACGGAGGCCTCACAAGGTACACTCTCATTGTTTGATTTAGGATGTTTGAAAGGATCGGCAAGCTCTAGGCTATGGCTAGTCAATTTTTGAACGACACCTTGGACGAGCCGAACGCTCCAAAGTCCTAGAGAAGTCACAGTACCAGCCCAGCACTGTAACCAGCTCGCTGACTATTCGTGCTGGCTGCTTATGGGAGTCTGGGCTGGATGAGCCGTGTACTTAAAGATGGTTCCCTATCTAGGGCATTTAGGCTCCACCACTTTTGGACCTTTGAACCTCGTCATCTGATGACACAAGATCATGCCTGTGGCTACGGCCTAATAGGCCAACAATTCCTCCGAGCACCCACTCATGAATGAATATAACGACCATATCGCCAGCAATTAGCAGATAAGTGACAGTTAAAATGTTGCGTTTCTAGTCAAGTTGATAAGTGTCCGAACCAGGCAGAGAAAAAATACTGAGTTAACTATAAACCGTTGGCCAGTTTTAATTGACCACTACAGCCTTAGCGGACACCCTTAGAAGCTCATGAGGGCGTCCTTGTTTTTTTCATTCCAAATTTGCAAAGCTAGCTGTATATATTCTATTGCTCTGCATTGGTTAGACTCGTCTAACTTTTACTGGTAAGCCTTGGCGCACGCTGGCCCCACTGATTGGCTCTAGCCAAGTGCCATCTACTTTCCGTGTGGGGTCTTGAAAGCCTAGGTCATTAATATTGATACCTGCACGCATCCAGGGCATATCCGGCTGGGATACCCCGTCGATGACATGTGGCGTGGCACCTAAATCCTTGTGGCCATAGCCGTGCTCAATGCCCAGGGCGCCAGGTATTACGCTTTCACTGACTAGTGCCAATCCCACAACGCTTCCGCCAGGGCTTTCTATGCGAATGGTATCACCGTGCTGGATACCAAAGCGCTCGGCGTCTTGGCGGTGCATTTGTATCGGGTTATAAGGCTTGATCATACGTAGCCGCTCACTCCCAATGGCGTAAGAGTTCATCAGATTGGATTTGAACGAGAAGGCTAGCAGCGGCCACTCCTGCTCAGAAAATATCTCGCGCATAGGTTGCTTGTTCGCCATCTGAGGCAGCTTATGGCAGGGGACGCCGCTATTGGGCAGGCCATTAGTGGTATCAATACTGGTGCCTACCGATTCGTTGTAAACACACAGCGTTTGCTTCCACTGGTATTTCAATTTTTCACCGATGAAGTGCTCGCTGGCATCTTCAAAGCGTCCACCCCGGGCATAGAGATAGGCAACTCTAGCGCGTTCATCAGATTTTAGCGTTCTTGCGATTTTAGGCAGCAGTGGGGCAATGCCTCCATGAGCAATATCAGCGTCATCTGCTTCTGGCAGTGGCTCTTCTTGAAAAGCGATATTGGCCGCGGCTCGCAGGTAGTAATCCTCAGCGCGATTGAGCGGGTGCAGATTTCCTTGGGCATCGGGAATTGCGTTGTCGCCAAAGCCGGGCAGACCCAGGCGCTTGGCCACGGCAATAAAGAAGCTGTCCATTGACACCGGTTCTCCCTCGGCGGTTTTTTGCTGGCGTGGCTCAACTACGGGCCAGCAGGCGGTGGTTAGTTTGCCGAGGGTGCCTTTCCACGCGCCAGTAAACCCCCACACCTCGTACATCACGGAATCAGGCACGATGTAGTCGGCGTAGCGGTTGGTTTCATTGATAAAGCCATCCACGGCGACAAAGAGCCCTAGACGCTTAGGGTCCTTCAGCTTGTCGACAATGACGCTTTTCAGACCGGCCTGACCATAAATCGGGTTGGCCATACAGCCAATCACCGCTTTGATGGGGTAAGGATAGCTATCTAGTGCAGAGGGTAGGTGCTCTGTGAGTGTCGGCGGTGCCAACGAGCGCCACGGCGCTCTAGCCGGGTAAGGATTTTCGCCTGCGGCGACTTTGCGCTGATACTCGGAAGACTTTTCGTAGGGGAAGCGCGAGCGGGATAGAAATACCCCCTGAGGTGCGCGCTTACCAGGAAAGTTGGCTAAGTCGTAGCGTGGGCCCTCGCCGGTACCGCTGTAAGTGCCGCCGCCCACGGCGCTGCCACCCTTCATGTTGTAGTTGCCCGCCAGTAAGTTCAGCATTTGCACGCTGAACGCGGCGTAGAAACCGTTACCCGACATCATGCCGCCGTGACAGTTAACAGCGGCTTTTCTGCCATGGCTGGCATAGCGGCTGGCCAATTCAATAATCGTCGCCTTGGGAATGCCACAATGCTCGGCATAGGTGTCTAGGTCGTACTCGTGGGCAGATTCGCTTAGCAACGTCAGGCTGCTTTTGACGGTCACGGTGGTGCCATCGGCAAGCTCAACCGGACGTTCGGCAAAGAGCTCGGCGGTCATCACCTCTTCGCTTAGCGCGAGTTCGCCATTGGCGACTACCATCGGCGAGTCAGCATCGTTATCCGCTTCCGCTAGGCCCAGGTCGCTGGCGCGAAGAAAATAACCTCTGCGGGGGTGTTCATAGGTGTCAATCACCAAATGAGTGGCGTTGGAGTGGGTGGTTTCGCCCGCTGCATTGGCGGCGGCTTGGCCGGGCAGAGCTAGGAAGTCACTAGCATAGCCTTGGTTGTCGAGTAGCCACTGGATGATTGCCATGGCAAAAGCGCTGTCTGTCCCAGGACGAATAGGCACCCAGCGGTTGTTGTCGGCTGCGTGGGAGGTGGCGGCATTGAGCGCTGGGTCGACCACCACGTACTCCAACGTACCGGCTGCACGGGCTTGGGCAATCAAGCGGCCTTGGCGTTTAAACGGGTTGCCCGCTTGGCTGGGCGCACAGCCGATATACATGATGAAGCGTGCGTTTTGGATATCTGGCTTAACGTGGGCGTTGGTGACAATATTGTTCATCACCGCGCCAGATCCCATGCGGAAAGCCAAACCACAGTAAGCGCCATGGTGACCATAATTGCGGGTAGCAAAGGCATTGAGGGTAAAGCGCTTGAGTAGGTCTGAACGCCCGTAGTCAGTGGCTTCCATCACCATTAATTGGTTGGCCTTGGGGCCATATTCAGGGTTGTCAGGGTCAATCAGGGTGTCGTGATCGCGAATATCGCGCAGTCCATCAACGTGGCCTTCGTTAAACAGGTCGCCGCCTTCGCAGATTTCTTCAATTAGCTGCTCAAAGGAGATTTTCTGCCATTGACGGCTACCACGTTCACCTACTCGTTTCAGGCAGTTGTCGACTCGGAAAGGGTTGGTAATTTGGCTCATCATGGCGTTGCCACGGGCGCAGGCGGTGGAGCGGTTTATCTGACCCTGTTCACCATAGGCGCTAACACTACGCAGTGCATCCGCCACCGGTGTACGCATAGGTAAATGGTCGTCGGCGGACAGCGGGTGGTAGGGATTGCCTGATACCCGCAGTACTTCGCCAAGGGTGTCATCGACCCTCACTCTCACGCCGCATCGGGTAGTACAGCCGTAACAAATAGTGAAGGCGACTCGCTGGCCGGGGGTTAAGGTGAGTTCGCCAGTGTCTAAATCGACGCGGTATTCTGGGGTCAGCGAGTTGCCATGAATATTGTGCCTGGGTTTTTCACCCGCGCTACCGGTAATGCCCTTGGCCATTTTTGCCAGTGGGTCGGCATAGCCCACGGCAAAGGTGGCTGCACCACCAGCGGCGGCAGCGCCTTTTAGAAAACGGCGGCGTGACGGGTCTTGAGCAGACTTAGACATGACTAGACGCTCCTTTTTTAGCGGTGAGAGGATGAGTAGAAGCATCTTGGGCAGCGTGGGTTGGCATTGCTATAAGGCCGCCTTGTTGGGCCTGTCGCCAGGGAATAAACAGTTCAATCAGGAGAATAACGGCGAGCCAGAGACCGAAGGTGCCAACAATGCCTAAAATGCCGGAAGAGCCGGCGGGAATACCATAGTGGTGAAATCCGGCACTATTGCGCGCCACATGCTGAACATCCATCAGTACCACCCAGCGAAACATCCAGCCCATGTGTATGGCGACGAGGCCTAGCAACCATGCCCAGGCAAACAGTGCTGGCTGGCTAGAGGTTGGAGCGCCGCTCGGCCCGGGCTGGCGCAGGGTAGGGCGAGTCAATAAAAACAACACGGCGGCAAACAGCGCGATGCCGGTAATGCCTCCCCAGAGGGCAGTGTTGCGCCACGAGGCGCTATGGCGCACGGATTCCAGCGCGGTGGCGACTGAGCCTACGTGGGCATTTACGCCATCTAAAAACCAGCTAAGCGCGATCAATCCTGCTAGCGCACAGGCCACTAGCAGCACATACAGCATCTGTCGTATAGCGGTTTGCGAACAAAGCCCACTAACCCTGTTCAGCACTAACACCAGACCGGAGGCGGCGATAAATCCGGTGGTCGCCAGCATGGGCGGTAGCCACACGGTGTTCCAAAGCGGACGGGCCTTTACGATTGCTAGTTCCGCACCGGTGTAAAGCATAATGCCGCTGGAAAGTCCCAGCGCAGCCAGACCTACCACCGCGACCATTGCTCGTGGCGTTGTGCCTCTGCCCAGTGAAAGCCAGGTGGCTAGCATGCCACCGAGTCCTGGAGTGCCGCACTGTGCCTGCAGCGCGGGCCGCCATGCCAACCAAGCAAGGCCAAGCACGCTAACCAAATAAAGCGGCAGAACAACGCTGCCAATCGACATCCACGAGTGGCTATTGGCGTAAGCGTAGAAGTGCCAGAACCGCAGTGGCTGGTGCAAATCCGCGAGTAACGCAACGGGCGCCACTAGCGTAGTGCTAACGCAAGCGATTAGCGCCAGACGTGCGGTAGGCAGCCAGGTTTTTTTACCGAATACCAGTGCTGGGGCGGCTAGCCATAGGCTGGCGTAGGAAACCGCAATCATAAAAAAGTACTGAACCGCCCACGGGTACCAGGCGATGTCATAGCGCGGTGCCAGTAGCTCAATGGTGGAATTCATAGCCCATCTCCTGACCGTGGGGGTCGAGTACTTCGAGCGCAACGGGCTCGGCCTTAGGACGCGTGGTGAAGCGCTCATCCATGCCTAGGTAGAACACCTGAGGAAGGGTGTTTTTTTCTGGTTGTAGCACCATCAATGCATCGCGATGTTCATGAATCATGCGGCTGATTTGGCTTTGAGGATCGCGCATATCTCCAATCACGCGGGCACCGCCTACGCAGCTCTCAACGCAAGCGGGCAATAGTCCGGCTTCTAGACGATGGGCACAGAAGGTGCACTTGTCGGCGGTTTGAGTGCGTTGGTTAATAAAGCGAGCATCGTAGGGGCAAGCATTGACGCAATAGGCACACCCTACGCAGCGGTCGCTATCGACCACCACAATGCCATCCTGCTGCTGGTAAGTGGCTTCTACAGGGCAGACCGGGACGCAGGGTGGGTTTTCACAGTGGTTACACAGCCGGGGCAGCATAAAGGTGGCTAATTCGCCGCTTTCCTGATGCTGTACTTCATACTGGGAGACCGTGGTGCGAAACTGTCCCAGCGGTGCAGCGTTTTCGATATGACACGACACCGTACAGGCTTGGCAGCCGATGCACTGGCGTAAGTCGATAAGCATACCGTAGCGTTTAGTTGGGTCGCCTTCGCGGCGGGCAGGTTGCTGATTAATGCCAGCTTGGGCAAGGCTTGAAAACGGCATCAGCGCAGCGCCTGCACTTAAGCGTGCCATTTGACCCAAGAGCGAGCGACGTATTGCGTCCATAGCGCCTCCTTGGCGAATTAAACGGCATTCGCAGGGCGAATGTCGGAATACCCTTAGATTACGCCTTTGCTCAAGGTAGAAAGTTGATACGTGTCAATGTGTTATGATATATCGCTTAATGCTCTCTTAATGTTAAATGACTAAGTAGCTGTTCTGTATATGGAATTTCATCTAGCATTAAGTAATTAGCTTGTTACATGGGAATTTTTTAGCGCGCATATGTAAAAAAGCGCTTGCCCCAATAAACATGGCAAGCGCTTTTTCTATGGTTTTGTTTGCTTAATAGGCACTATTAAATTTTACATGTATTAATGCCTATTAATTTATAAGCTGGGCAGAAGTTAAATAGCCCGGTGGCTAGCGGCAATCATCTCCAGTAGCGACTCAGTGAAAAGCTTCTTTAATCTTGTCTTCGCGACTTCGAGTTCGTTGAGTCGCTTGGAATCTGGCTAGCTCATTCCACCCAATTCGCTGCACCATAAGTAATAACTTGCTTCCGAGAAACCATGCCGACGGTATGGCTCATTAATAGGCAGCCCCGCATCTGCTTCACCCAAGAGACCTATGAACTGTTGTGTGCTAACGCTCATGCATGTCCGTGCTCCTTGCTAGTAGGATCGAAATCTAAAGTGTAGCGCAACCCAATCAGAGGGGGAGATGTCACTTTTACTTGATGTTTGTATAAACATGTTTCATTGTTTTCTTGTTATTCCAATATGGTCTAGGCTTGTAACTAAAATGGAGAATGAGGAAGAATATGCGTAATTTCCGACACTCACCAGGCAGGCCGGACGTGGCCGGCTTTTACGATCAAAGAACCTCAAGCGTTCAATATATTATCAGTGACCCTGCGACACGGCGCTGTGCCATCCTTGACCCTGTCCTGGACTTTGATGAGAAGTCAGGGACCACTGCAACCCACCATGCTGATGAGTTACTAGATTACGTCGCACGGGAGGGGCTCATCGTTGACTGGATACTCGATACGCATCCACACGCCGACCATTTTTCGGCAGCACAGTATCTTAAGGAAAAGACAGGGGCACCAACGGCTATAGGAGCTTACGTTACGCAAGTGCAAGCGCTATGGAAGGATATATACAACTGGCCCGACTTTCCGGATGACGGCCGACAGTGGGACCACCTTTTTGTAGAGGGCGATACTTTCCACGTGGGCGAGATAGAAGGCCGGATTATGTTCTCGCCCGGCCATACCAAGGCGTCGATCACCTACGTCATCGGCGATGCGGCGTTCGTGCACGACACGCTGTTTCAGCCGGATGGTGGTACGGCCCGTGCCGATTTCCCTGGGGGCAATGCTCACAAACTGTGGGATTCCATTCAGGCCATCCTGGCACTGCCGGACGACACTCGGCTCTTTACCGGTCACGACTACATGCCCGGCGATCGCGAGCCAGAGTGGGAAAGCACGGTGAGTGTCCAGCGCGAAACCAATATTCATCTCCAAGACAGCCCGACAGCGGAAAGCTTCATCGCTTTGCGTAACGAACGTGACGCCAAGCTGCCCATGCCGAAACTGATCCTGCACGCTTTGCAAGTCAATATCCGGGGCGGCGACCTGCCAGAGCCAGAGGATAATGGTCGTCGTTACCTGAAGATTCCCCTCGATGCTCTACCGGGGGCCGCCTGGGATGATGAGGCGCGTTCCTAAAGCGACCAAGGAGGTAACCTATGGATATCAAACCACTCGATGATCGCCTTTACGTGGCAGCACAACCTCGCCTCGACGAACTTGAACAGCTTGCCGAACAAGGGTTCCGCACCATTATCTCCAATCGCCCGCGCGGGGAAAGTGATGACCAGCCGGATCCCGATGCCCTCAAGGCTAAGGCCAAATCACTGGGCATGGCCTGGCATGAAGTTCCCGTAAAGCCTGGGGAATACGCAAAGGCGGACATCGATGCCTATTCAGATGTGCTGCATTCTGCAAAGGCCCCCGTGCTCGGCTTCTGCCGAACGGGAAAACGCGTGGCCCATTTGTGGGCATTATCACTCGCCCCGCAGCGTCCGGTATCCGAGCTGATCGAATCAGCCAATGCGGCTGGCTATGACTTGGAGCCCTTGCGCGACAGGCTTGAACAACAAGCCCATCAGGCAAAGGGTGATTCTGGGTCGTGAGCGTGCTATGGCCAGCCTGAAGCATTATCTACCTATACTCCAGTGGCTGCCCGGCTATGGACGCGATACGTTGGCCAGCGACCTGTTGGCAGCGGTAATCGTGACCGTCATGCTGATCCCGCAGTCGCTGGCATACGCCATGCTGGCGGGCCTTCCCCCCGAGGTGGGGCTTTATGCAAGCATCGCTCCGCTGTTCGTTTATGCGATTTTCGGGACCAGCCGCACCCTTGCGGTAGGGCCAGTGGCAGTGGTCTCGCTGATGACAGCGGTGGCCATCGGTCGCGTCGCCCCGCAAGGGTCGCCGGAATACTTGGGCGCTGCACTGGTACTGGCACTGATGTCTGGTTTGCTTCTCATCCTCATGGGGGTGGCGCGACTGGGCTTCTTGGCCAATTTCCTCAGTCATCCCGTGATCTCCGGATTCATCACCGCCTCGGGGCTGCTCATCGCGATCGGTCAGGCCCGACACCTGCTGGGGGTGGAAGCCTCGGGTCACAACATGATCGAATTACTGGGCGACCTGTGGGTAAACGTGGGCAGCCTCCATGGGATTACTCTTGCCATCGGTTTAGGTGTGCTGGTCTTTCTTTATGCTGCCCGGCGTTGGTTGAAGCCAGGGCTCCTGTCGCTAGGCCTGCCGTCACGCTCAGCGGATATGCTGTCCAAGGCAGCACCGATTCTTGCCGTGGCGCTGACCACCCTAGCGAGCTGGGCCTGGCAGCTCGACCAGCACGGCGTAGCCGTCGTGGGAGAAGTACCGGCCGGCCTACCTCCGCTTACCTTACCAGGTTTGGACCTTGGGCTATGGCGTGAACTGTTAGTAGCTGCCTTGCTGATAAGCGTGGTCGGTTTCGTAGAGTCAGTATCGGTAGGTCAGTCCTTGGCCGCCAAGCGTCGGCAACGCATCGAGCCAAGCCAGGAACTGATCGGTCTTGGCACTTCGAATATCGCGGCTTCCTTCTCTGGCGGCATGCCGGTGACGGGTGGCTTTGCCCGTTCGGTGGTCAATTTCGATGCCGGCGCTCAGACTCCGGCGGCAGGTGCGTTCACGGCCATAGGCATCACACTGGCCGCGTTGCTGCTGACACCGTTGATCGCCTATCTCCCCATCGTCACGCTCGCCGCAACCATTATCGTCGCCGTCCTGTCATTGGTGGATTTGGGCGCGGTGCAAAAAAACTGGGTCTACTCCCGCAGTGATGGCGTAGCCATGTTGGTAACCATCATCGCCACCCTGGGCCATGGGGTGGAAAGCGGCATCCTGGCCGGCGTAGGGCTATCGCTCGCCTTGCATCTCTACCGTACCAGCCGTCCCCATAGCGCCGTGGTCGGCCGAGTGCCGGGCAGCGAGCATTTCCGAAATGTCCTGCGTCACGACGTTGAGACCGATAAGCGTCTGGTCATACTCCGCATCGACGAAAGCCTTTATTTCGCCAATGCCCGTTACCTTGAGGATACCGTGATGGCCTTGATTTCCCGTGACTTCGAATTGCAGCATATCGTGCTGGCGTGTCAGGCAGTTAATACCATCGACGCCTCGGCCTTGGAGAGCCTAGAGGAGATCAACGCTCGGTTGAAGGATGCCGACGTGGCGCTGCATCTGGCCGAGGTCAAGGGGCCGGTTATGGACAAGCTTCGTGGCTCCGATTTCATGAAAGCGCTCGGCGGCGAGGTCTTCCTCAGTACCTACGATGCTTGGCGCAGCCTGCATCAAGAGAAAACGTCGTTGGCTCAGGCAACCAACACCCAACAGGTTCACCAAACTAAGGAGTAAACGAAGTGGATTGGACTTCAAATCTGCAAGGATTGGCCGGCGGTATACTCATCGGCATTTCCGCTACCTGGTTGATGGCCACGCTAGGACGTATCACCGGTATCAGCGGCATCGCCGGCACGCTGGTGACGACGCCTCCAAAGGGCCACAGCGCTTGGCGGGCCGCGTTCTTGGTTGGCCTGGTCACCGGGCCTGTTGTGCTCGTTCTGGCGGGAGGTGGTCTGGGAAACGTGGTGGGACAGCCCAATGAGGTTATTGGTGATCCCGCCGGTGGCGTGATGCTGATGTTGATTGCGGGGCTGTTGGTGGGTGTCGGGACAGGGCTCGGCAGCGGCTGTACCAGTGGTCATGGGGTATGTGGCCTGTCACGTCTATCGCCGCGTTCGATGGCGGCTACCGTCACGTTTTTGCTGAGTGCCATGGCAACCGTCTATATCACCCGACATGTGATAGGAGGTGGGGCATGAGAACCTTAATGGCTTACGCCGCAGGGCTCTTGTTCGGACTCGGCCTCGCCATTTCAGGCATGACCGATCCGGCGCGTGTTCTCAGCTTTCTGGATATCGCCGACGAATGGGATCCTACCTTGGCCTTTGTACTGGGCGGGGCCGTCATCACTACCTTCATCGGCTACCGGTTGGTGTTGCGTCGGAGCAGCCCTTTTTTTGGTGATAAATTTCAACTACCAACCAAGCGTGAACTCGATAGCCGTTTGCTCGGTGGGGCGGCGCTCTTTGGCATTGGTTGGGGGCTTTCGGGCTACTGTCCAGGTCCTGCCATCGCCTCGGTCGTCGGACTGAGCACGCCTCTCGTCGCGATGCTTGTGGCAATGATTGGCGGGTGGTGGTTAGCAAAGCGGTTCTCAGGCAGCCGCTGACCAGCGCTTGAGCTTAAACCACCGCTTGCTAAGAGTGAATTATAGAACTAAAAGTGTAGATCTAGATTAGCGTTAAGATTGCTAGCTCTTGGTTAAAGATATCTTTGGACATATTAACTTAAGGATAAGGAGGTCACATGCTGCCTTCAACGACTTCACGCGTTGAGCAGAATACTGCCGAAAGCATCAACCAGCATATCCGGCGGCGCACCGAAGACAACATTGCGTACTTCGCCCAATATCCTCATGAAATTGAGCACCGTCTGCATGAGCTCGACCATGAGTGGGATATTGAACGCACTCTGGAAGCGAACGCGGCTACCCTGAGCTTGGCTGGAGTGGCCCTTGGGGCGTTAGTCGATAAGCGATGGCTCCTGTTGCCTGCGGCGGTAACCGGCTTTCTGCTGCAACACGCATTGCAAGGATGGTGTCCACCCATTGTTATCTTCCGTAAACGTGACGTACGCACTTCAAAAGAAATTGACCAAGAACGCTATGCGCTTAAAGCCTTACGTGGAGATTTTTCCCAATTAGAAAGCGTTTCGCCGGCAAGCCCGCATGACCGCATGCATGAAGTGCTGGACAGAGTAGAACGTTAAGAGCGCTCCCGCTTATCCAAGCGAATGCTCGTCAGGCCAAGCAAGTCCGACCCTTAGCGGCAGGACCAAAATGTACATGCCAAATCACCGCTCTGCTCTCCTTTATTAAGAGAGTAGAGCTTATTTCTGCACGCTACACCTCCCCCCAGTGTCTTTCAGTCCGCTGAGTAATGTACTTACCCTGCTCAAGGTTTATGTTTACGTGCTAAAACAGCTGTTCCTGGCACAACTAGAAAGTGGAATACTGCGCAATCATGCCAAACAACGTAGCGCTGTTTGGGCAGAGTTGTATGAGTGGTAATATCCACGAACAATTATTCCACAGTGTTTGAGACTGTCTCGAAACGTTGCTTGGTTGCTTGGATTGCTTCGTTTGAAATACCTAGAACACTAAAATTCTGATAGCCAAGTTTGAGAAGATCATCGGCTAACGCAAATTAACCGCCGCCCACGTCGATAAATAGCCGCACTGCGATCTGGTGCAGCTTGTTGAACGAAATGCAATGACTGTGCAAGGTGTGAACAATGCCAGCTGACTTTTCAACGCCCTCTCAAGATTCATAGTGTCGTATGCTTAACAGGTATAAGACTGCCAACTCATTTATTGAGTTGACCCGCTGGCACGTTCATTTGGGTTATACCGCATTTCATTCACGATCTATACCCTTGAAATCACGTGAAACTAAGTGGTTACGCAAAAGTTATTGAGTAATCAGTGCCGTAA